>CALDMO010000050.1 GCA_937915375.1 uncultured Marvinbryantia sp. | reverse complement strand
CCTTCTAAAAAAAGTGTTTTTTTATCAGAAAATCACCTTGACAAATCTCGTCTCAAAAGCGACTTTTGGAAGATTACGCTAAGAAGCATGGATTTGACAATTTCCGACACTTTACGGATGACGGTATCAGCGGTACAACCTTTGAGAGAAAAGGCTTTAGACTGTATGGGTGAATCTATCGAAGGCACGGTAAAAGGAAGTAAGATGGTTCTTTATGAGGGTGACAATAAATTAATCCTGGATTATTCACGGAACAGTATCTGAACTGATAACTGTACCATGAATCCCAAAATTGACCCATGTAGTCTAAACATCAGGGCAACCGCATAAAAAATAATTAATACAAAAATCATCACTTTTCTTGTATACTAAAAGAAAAGTGGTGATTTTTATGTTGGAAATGAAAATGTATTTTTCAGATTTGGTAGATAGCAGAGATAATCGAGGATTGAAACATACTCTCGTGGATATTGTAGTTATGAGTATTTATGCCGTTTTATGTGGTTATACGGATGCTGAAAATATGGCATTCTTTATGAAACTTCAAGAACCATATTTTTCTAAGA
Source organism: uncultured Marvinbryantia sp. (assembly GCA_937915375.1). Taxonomy (GTDB): domain Bacteria; phylum Bacillota; class Clostridia; order Lachnospirales; family Lachnospiraceae; genus Marvinbryantia. The sequence continues at coordinate 9,182 of CALDMO010000050.1, read as the reverse complement.
TGCTAGACTTGAAATACGGTGTTCCTTCTGCGGATACTCTACTCCGTGTGTTTGCAATAATAGAACCGGAGAAATTTATGCAGATGTTTTATCAATGGATTCGGGATATTTTGTCTGCAATTCAAAAAAATAATGAATCGGAGCTACAACATATTGCCATTGATGGAAAAGCTGTCCGTGCAGCAGCAGTAAAAGGAGGAAATATCCCGTATATTATTTCAGCGTATTTAGAAAACTATGGACTTTCTATTGGTCAGCTGAAAGTAGGGGAAAAGACAAATGAAATCAAAGAAATTCCAAAGCTGTTAAAAGAACTGGATATTACCGATTGTGTGATAACAATTGATGCGATAGACTGCCAAAAACAGATTGCAAAACAAATCATAGATTAAAAAGGTCATTATTGTCTTGCAGTAAAAACAAATCAGGCAATCTTGTATGAGGAGATAAAAGAGTATTTTTCTTATGCAGAAAAAGAAGAAGCAGAAAAACTCAGTACTTATGAGACGCTCGAAAAAAATCATGGGAGGATTGAGAAACGGAAATATTGGAGTTCCTCAGATATTGGCTACCTTACGGGAAAAGAAAAGTGGAAGAATCTGAAAACAATCGGTAAAGTAGAGAGCATCCGGGAAATGGATGAGAAAAGGAGTTTTGAAACGAGGTATTATATTTTAGATCAGGAAATGACCGCTGAAGAGATGTCTCGTATCGTAAGAGGACACTGGGGAATTGAAAATAATCTTCATTGGGTGCTGGATGTTCATTTTCGAGAGGATGCATGTAAAATCAAAGCAGAAAAAGCGATGCAAAACCTGTCACTGATCCGAAAGATCTGTTATAATCTTATGAAATTGGATAAACGATTTGACAAGAAAAAAAGATGACCTATAAGAAGATGAGTATGTTATATACCTATCATTTAGAATATGTGCAGGAATTGATTTTTGAGAAAATTGTGGAAAACATTTAAAAATATCCATCTAGGGAAATATTTCTCTAAATGGATATTTTTATGCGGTTGCCCTGCTGTATGAAATCTTTTGAATTGACAAGTATGTTTTAAAAACAGGAAAGGAATTTATGTGGCATTGTTTCTCTCATCGGGCATTATAGTATTTCCGGCAGAATCGGCACCGAGTTAAAGCGCAGTTACAATGTAAATGAATGAGAAAGATTTCGGAGTCTGTGAAGAAAGGATCGCGTTTTTGGTAGCAAAAATATCCTGCGAGACAGCGAGTCCCAGATATTTTCCAAGATTTGCTTTAAACTGAATTGCAGTAACGATCATATCAATGATTCCTTTGTTTTATATATTTATATTATACATAAATCGCACAAAAAGGTCGATAAAATCGCACGTTTAATATCGTTCGGTTTGAAATGTATGAACTTAGGAGACGGAAGTTATGAAAAAATAACAGGCAGGTCTGTTGATTCAGACCTGCCTGTTATTAAAAGGTTTATTTTTAATAAATACTTAAAATCATATAGATAAATCCTGCTGTCAGCATATCTGTCGGTAATCCGCGGTATGCTTTTCCGGTTCTGGAAAACTGCAGCGTTTTTTTCGCGGACAGGAACAGTACAACCGGAACGAGGATCGCCCAGGCGATACCAACTACCTTGCCAAAGCTGTCAAGGGTAAATGGACGTACCAGAATGGCTGCCGGAATGAATACAAACAGGCTGTTGAGTCCTTTACAGTCTTTTTTGAGAACGCCGTTTGTGAAGGCCAGAGTAAGTCCTGCGGTGAGGAAAGAGAACGTACTTTCCAGAAACGCTTTGGACTGGAAGGAGGCCTTCATTACCGTATTTCCGAATATCGATCCGCTGTCCATAAACTCGCGGACAATGGCTAAAAGAATCCAGAATCCCCAGGCAACCGCGCTCTCAAAAAGCAGCTCTCCGTACATCGCATCAACGGAACCGTTAAGGACATGTCTTGCGCAGAGCAGTCCGATCACAACGCACATGATCCATGTTCCGGTGGAAAGCGCAGTGCCGAGCGCCGCGAAGCCTACCAGAAATACGGAGGCACACAGGGAACCGGCCGCGATAAATACACAGAGGCGAAGGCTCCAGTCAGGCACTGCCTTTATCAGAAGATTCCGGAGGAATTCTGCAAAGGTTACCGAGAGAATCACGAGGATTCCGGCTGCAAAGGCTTCCTTCATTCCAGCGGAAAACAGGATAATCCCAAGAGCAAAGGCTTCTGCCGGATATTTTAACTTCATACTTGAATCCTCCGTTTTCTTATTTCACTGTCTGCAGGAAGCTGTAAGCATTGTTGATCGCGGTTACAGCTGCGGTGGAAGAAATGGTTGCCCCGGATACCGCGTCAATCTGCGTACCTGTCTGCGATTCGTCTGCGCTGCTTTCAGCGGCTTCGATGCCGGCAGCCTGTTCCAGACACTGCTGTGCAAGATTTACAAAACCGCCGATGGAAATACTTACGCTGGCAACCGCATCGGTTTTTCCAGCATTGTCCATTGTGAAGAATCCTAAGGACTGATTTTCTACAAGAGCAGCGGCGAGTGCTTCTGCCTGTTCTTTCCAGGTAGGACCGTCTTCCGTCATGGTGTATTCGCCGTTTTCGGACATTACGCTTTTCTTTGTTCCGTCTTCCGTAACAGCATCCCAGTTTACTTCTGTGATCTTACCTTCTTTTACGGTCAGGGACAGCTCATCCATAAATCCGCTGTCATCGTAAGCGCCTGTGGAGGCTGTATAGGTGCCGTCTGTAAGCGCTGCGCCTTCTAATGCTTCAAGAGCAGCGTTTCCGGCATCCGCTGATTCATAGCCTGCGAAAGTAACCGGCGCTTCAATACCTGCAAACTGACTTAAAAATTCCGCGTCTGCGATTTTGGAGCCGACGCCGTCTGTTTCTGTCTGCTCGGCAACGGTCACGCTTGTGATCTTGCTGCCGCTGTTGTCGAATGCCACGTTCATTACGATATCGCCGCCGTAGCCTTTTTCTCTGACTGTTATCAGATAGCCGTCTGCGGTTTTTCCGGCTGCGTCGATATTTTCCGCTCCATTTACATCAAATGCTTCGGTAATCTCAGCGCCGCCGTTTCCGGCATTGTCTGCTGTTTCGCCAGCCATATTCTGAGATAATACTTTTGATCCTGCGATCACGCCGAAGGAGAGTGCAGTGACGACCACCAGGGCGAGAATTCCTTTGAGTTCTTTATTTTTCATGGTAATTTATTCCTCCATTAAGCTTTTTTCGTTCCATATATATGTCTTCTGTGGATCATAGACAGCGCGCCTGCCAGACAGTTTGCTGTCAGTATTCCGAAACAGATTCCTTCCGGATAATTGCTGAAAATGCGGATTGCGGCGGTGATTACACCGGCCGTGACGGCATAGAGCAGTTTTCCTCTTCTGGAAACAAAGACATAATCAGTGAGCATGTAGCATCCGCCCATGATCAGACCGCCGCCGAGAAGATTTAAGAGAATGTCTCCGGTGAACAGTCCTGCCGGACCGAAAACAAAAGTCAGGACAAGAACCGTTGCGATATAAGTAAGCGCGGCTTCGATATTTACGATGCCGATGTAGCACATGTAGGCAAAGCCGATCAGCAGAAAGAGCTTGCCGGTTTCTCCGATTGCGCCCGGCATTTCGCCAAGGAACATCTGCAGGTAACTGTAACCTGCCTCGGCGCCGCCTTTTACCGCTCCAAGAACAGTTGCGGAAGATACGGCGTCTGCTTCCAGTGTGCGGGGAGCGACGTACTGCATGACGCTTCCGGGCCATACTACCATAGCGAGGAGACGTCCCATCAAAGCCGGGTTTACCACGTTATTTCCGATTCCGCCGAACATTTGTTTGACGATTAGAATACTGAACACTGCGCATACGGCGATTACCCATGCAGGCGCAGTTACCGGCATGTTAAAAGCCAGCAGGATTCCGGTAACAACGGCGCTGAAATCTCCGATTGTCACCTGCTTTTTCGTAAGTTTCTGCCAGAGATATTCGGTCAGTACACACACAAATATGGAAAGTCCGGTAAGATAAAGCGCTCGGATTCCGAAAAAGTATACAGCGCCCAAAAGAGCTGGAATCAGGGAAATAGAAACGTGAAGCATAATCTTTCCGGTGGTCCGCTCTGTGCGCAGATGCGGTCCGTTGATTACTTTTGTCTGACTCATGATTTCGTCACCGCCCTTTCACGCATTCTTTGTTTTACAATATCTCTTGCCGTACGTGTGCGTACGGTCAATTCTCTTTTAGCAGGGCAGATATAAGAGCAGCAGCCGCAGGCAATACATTCGCTTGCGAAAAGCTTTTCACACAGATCGTAGTCTTCCTCCATAAGAGCAAATTCAATTTGGTATGGTACCAGACCTGCCGGGCATACGGAAGCACATCCTTCGCAGCGGATACAAGGCTGTTCTGCGTAAGAGGATTCCGGAAGTACCAGAATACCCGAAGTATTTTTGGTTACGTAGAAGAGTTCTTCTTTGCCGTCCCAGTCGGATGCGACGCAGGGACCAGTCATCGGACCGCCGGCAATGACGCGGTTTTTTTTTGTTGTCACGCCTCCGGCAAGCTGCACAAGTTCGCGCGCTGAGGTTCCGATGGGCACACGATAGTTGCCCGGATTTTTCACATGTCCTGTTACCGTTACAATTCGCTTAGTGAGCGGCATATGCCCGAGGATCATGTCAGCAGCGGCTTTGGAAGTACCGATGTTGGAAACGATCACACCAACGTCCGCGGGCAGACCGCCCATCGGAACCTCACGGTCAAGGACAGCCTGAATCAATTGGCGTTCTCCGCCCTGCGGATACTGTGTGGGAAGGATTTTTATTTCGATATCCTCTGCCGCATCCAGAATGTTCGCGGATTTTGCCTGTTCGAGAATTTCTTTCAGACGGGCAGCGGCAGCCGGTTTGTTATCTTCCATGCAGATATACGCTTTTTTCGCGCCAGAGCCTTTCAGCAGAAGGCGTACGCCGTTGATAACGGCATAACTGTCTTCCAGCATAAGACGGTAATCGCAGGTGAGGAACGGCTCACATTCGGCGCCGTTGATCAGCAGGGCGTCGATTGGTTTATCAGTTTCATATTTTTTGTGTGTCGGGAAACCGGCGCCGCCCATTCCGGTCAGTCCGCCGTCGCGGATTCCGGCAAGAATTTCTTCTTTTGTGATGGCGCGGATATCTGCGGCTTCTTTCTGATAAGAAAGAGCAGCCGATTCCGGTCCTTCTTCCTGCTTTATAATGCAGGCAAGAATTTTGCGGCCCTGATTGGTTACTTCTTTGATGTCGAGGACTTTTCCGCTTACACTGGCATGAAGCGGGGCAGCCATGAACGCTTTCGGCGTTCCGATAAGCTGGCCTTCTTTTACAGTGTCTCCCGGTTTGACGAGAAATTCACACGTTCCGCCAAAAGACTGCTCAGAGAGGATTGTGACCGTCTCCGGCAGGAAAGAACGTGTGGCAGTATCCATACTTAAGGCTTTGTCAGAGCCGTCTGTTGGATGTACGCCGCCGGGAAAGGCATGTTTTTTGTTCTTTGGCATCTCCTGTTCTCCTTTATTTTTTGCTGCAATTTTTTAGAATTGCGATGAAATACTGGTTGTTAAAAATTTGACATACCTCAGCATAATAGCATACTATGCGTGACTGCGCAAGAATTTAAAATTAATATTTGAAATTTTTTTGGTTTTTATGCAGGAGAGGAAAAAACTGGAAAAGGAGAAATATGGATTATATAATATAATAGGAAGCGTTTCGTGAAAAAGAAAGACCGTCGGCAACGGTAATGATTGAAAATATCGTTGCCTGACGGTCTTTGTATGTGTTTATTTTAATTTATCTGCGCGTTTCATAGCGTTGGTTACGACTTTCGTCAGAGCAAACAACGCCAGTGCGTTCGGGATTACCATCAGATTGTTAAACATATCGGACAGTTCCCAGACCAGATCATTGGAGGCCAGTGTACCAAGGAAAATAAATACCAGTGCGATAACGGTATAAATTTTTGTGGATTTTTCACCGAAAAGGTAAGCTACGTTGATTTTTCCAAACAGATTCCAACTGAGGATGGTGGAAAATGCGAAGAAAAACAGTGTTACGGCGATAAATATAGCGCCGGCCTGTGTACCAAATACTGTACCGAAAGCGGTCTGGGTAAGATTTGTTTTATCTACGATGGCCATGGCTGTTTCACTGTAACCATTTGCCAGAATTCCATCACTGGTATAAAGGGTGGAAATAACGATCAGCGCGTTCAGAGTCAGAACCACAAACGTATCAATAAAAACACCGATCATTGCTACACAGCCTTGCTCATGCGGGTTTTTTACATTTGCCAGTGCATGTGCGTGCGGAGTAGAACCCATACCAGCTTCATTGGAGAAAAGTCCTCGTTTTGCGCCCTGCGTCAGAGCGATTTTCAAAGCGGCACCCATGCTTCCGCCGATGATCGCCTGCGGCTGGAAGGCATATTTGAAAATCATGCTGAAGGTTTCCGGAATATATTGGATACGCGCGATCAGAAGCGCGAGGCCGCAAAGCAAAAAGAGGCTGGCCATAATCGGAACGAGTTTTTCGGTTACGGAGGCCAGACGTCTAATACCGCCAAGGAAAATAAAGCCGCAGATGATAATAAGGACGATGCCCATTACCCAGGAAGGAATGCCGAATGCAGTCTGGCAAGTGGAGCCGATGGAGTTAGACTGTACCATACAGCCAAAAAATCCGAGCGCAAGGGTAATAGCGACTGCAAAAAATCCTGCCAGAAATTTTCCGAAGGAACCCTTAAAAGCAGTCGTGATATAGTAGACCGGGCCGCCTTTGATAGAGCCGTCTTTGTTTACAATACGAGTTTCCTGTGCCAGAGTAGCTTCCGCGTATATGGTAGCCATGCCGAAAAAGGCAATGATCCACATCCAGAAAATAGCGCCCGGACCGCCGGCTAAAATAGCGCCGGAGGCGCCGACGATATTACCGGTACCGACCTGTGCGGCGATAGCAGTAGCAAGCGCCTGAAAGGAACTCATACCGTTGTCCTGTTTTTTTCCATGCAGGGTCAGATTTCCGAAAACACGTCGCATACCCTCTCCAAAGCAGCGTACCTGAACAAAACGGGTCTTGACGGAATACCATAGACCGACTGCGATAAGCATGAAAAATAGGATGTAATCAGAAAGATAGCTGTTGATGGTTTGAACAATAGATAATAAGGTTTCAGACATTTTTTCTCTCTCCTCAATTCGTAAAATAATGATATAAAAAAGCAGCGTAACAATCGCTGCTCTGAAAAAACGTATGGGAATGAGAAAAGACAAAATGAAGATATCCCTGTTTAAAAAGGGAAAATCAATTGGCTCTGTCTCCTTTACCTGAGAGATTCAGCCCCAGAGGGCCTTACACCTTCGGTACTCATGCCTGAGTTTTTCCAGAGGATTCTCCACTTCCAGTCTCCTGCACTAGCAAGATTCAAGAAGCTTCATCGAATACGCAATTACCATAGCACGGGAAAACGTATTTGTCAATTGTAAAAATTCCTGAATTCCGTTGACGAACCAGTCGTAAAATCATATTATGATTTTGTAAAGTATTTTACATAAATCAAAAGATATGGAGGTAGCAAGAAATGGGAAATGTGCCAGAAACTATGAAAGCATTAGTTGCTTACGGACCGGGGAATTACAAACTGGATCTGAACCATCCGACACCGAAATGCGGACCAGATGACATTATTATTAAGACAGAAGGATGCGGTGTTTGTGTCAGTGATGTGAAATGCTACCATGGAGCAGGCAGATATTGGGGAAGTGAAATGGAAAAGGCATGGGTAGAGCCACCGTTTATTCCGGGACATGAGTTCTTAGGTTTTATTGTAGAAATGGGCGAAAATGTAAAAGGTTTTGAGATAGGAGATCGAGTAACAGCTGACCAGATCCTTCCATGCGGCGAATGTAAATTCTGTAAGAGCGGACGTTATTGGATGTGCCAGCCTCATAAAATGTTTGGTTATCAGAACACCAACGACGGCGGTATGGCAGAGTATGTCAGATATCCGAAAAATGCAGTGATCTCTAAGGTTCCGAAGGAGCTTCCGAGTGAGAAAGCGCTTTTGATCGAGCCGTATGCCTGCTCAAAGCATGCTGTTGACCGCGCAGGTATTACAAATGAAGATATTGTGGTAATCGCAGGGGCAGGTACGCTGGGATTGGGCATGATTACTTATGCAAGAATGAAGAACCCGGCAAAACTGGCGGTTGTTGATATGATTGACGAGCGTCTGGAAAAAGCGAAGGAATTCGGCGCGGATATTGTGATCAATCCGTCTAAAGAGGATGCGATTGCAAAAGTAATGGAAATGACAGAGGGATACGGCTGTGATATCTATATCGAAGCGACCGGACATCCGTCAAGTGTAAAACAGGGACTGGCGATGGTACGCAAGCTGGGAACCTTTGTTGAATTCGGTGTATTTGCACAGGAAACAAGCGTAGACTGGTCTGTGATTGGCGATGGAAAAGAGCTCAATGTACTTGGCTCTCACATCAGCCCGTACTGTTATCCGTTCGTGATTGAACATATGACAGACGGTTCCTTAAAAGCAGATGGTCTGATCAAGCGGACTTTCCCGATCGAGAAATGGGAAGAAGCGTTTGAATACGCGACTGGAAAATACGGAGATTTCAAGGTTGCCATTACGTTTTAAGGTCTGCGGAAAAAGGAGATAAAAGATGTTATTTGTGTGTTATCCGAAATGTTCTACCTGTAAAAAGGCACAGAAATGGCTGGTCGATCATCAGATTGTATTTGAGAGCAGACATATCAAGGAAGATTGCCCGACAGAAGAGGAACTGAAAACGTGGATTGCGAAGAGCGGTCTGCCGGTGAAAAAGTTTTTTAACACCAGCGGGTTAGTATATAAAGAACTACAGTTAAAGGATAAGCTGCCGCAGATGTCTGAGGAAGAGCAGATTGCGCTTTTGGCGACGGACGGGATGTTGGTAAAGCGCCCGATTCTGGTTGGGGAAGACTTTGTAAAGGTTGGATTTAAAGAGGCGGACTGGGAGAATGTGCTTGGTCGGTAGAAAACTGTTTAGGCAGGCATTATAAGCGTTTAATAAAAATGCACCGGACTTCATTGAGGTGACCCCCAAAAGTTAGACTTTTTAAGCGTAGTAGTTTTGATTGCTGCTA
>CALDMO010000049.1 GCA_937915375.1 uncultured Marvinbryantia sp. | reverse complement strand
AATCATATGTGAATTGTCAAGGTATTCCGGTTACTGAAAAGTAGCCGGATATTTTCTATCAACGGCTGAAATTTAAGCGCTTACGCTTTTAATATCAATAAGATAATCTACTAAAAATTCATCCATATGACAAGAAAAAAGCCTATACGGATATTCTATCAGTACAGGCTTTTTGTTAACTTAGGTTTTCGATTATTCCCACTCAATTGTTGCACAAGGCTTCGGACTCATATCATAACAAACTCTATTGACATTCTTCACTTCGTTCAGAATACGATCTGTAATCTTCTGAAGAATTGCCCAGTCAATCTGCTCAATAGAAGCGGTCATTGCGTCAATTGTATTGACTGCACGGATAATAACCGGATATTCATAGCAGCGCTCATTGTTTTTCACACCGACAGATTTAAAATCCGGAACGATGGTGAAATACTGCCATACTTTTTTATCCAGACCTGCTTTCGCAAATTCTTCACGAAGGATCGCGTCGGATTCACGAACCGCTTCCAGACGTTCTCTGGTGATTGCGCCAAGGCATCTTACGCCAAGACCCGGACCCGGGAATGGCTGACGATATACCATATCGTGCGGTAAGCCAAGTTCTACACCACAGGCACGTACTTCATCTTTGAATAACTGCGCCAATGGTTCTACCAGTTTAAACTGCAGATCTTCCGGCAGTCCGCCTACGTTGTGATGAGATTTTACTGTCTTTGCGGTTTTTGTTCCGCTTTCGATGATATCCGGATAAATCGTTCCCTGTCCAAGGAAATCGATACCTTCCAGTTTTCTTGCTTCTTCTTCGAATACACGGATAAATTCACTGCCGATGATCTTACGTTTCTGTTCCGGTTCAGCTACATTTTCCAGCTTGCCAAGGAAACGTTCAGTTGCATCCACATAAATCAGATTTGCATGGAGCTCATCACGAAACGTTTTTACAACGCTCTCGGATTCATTTTTACGCATCAGACCGTGATTTACATGTACGCAGACAAGCTGCTGTCCGATTGCTTTGAGAAGCAGAGCAGCTACTACGGAAGAATCTACACCGCCAGACAGCGCCAGAAGAACTTTCTTATCGCCAACCTGTTTGCGAACCAGTTCTACCTGATCCTCAATAAAGTTTTTCATGTTCCAGTTTGCTTCTGCTTTGCAGTCTTCAAAAACAAATTGTTTCAGTGTTTCTGTATCCGGCAGTTCTTTCAACTGCTTTTCACATTTAGAAGCCGGGTAATCAATAGAAATCATCGGATAGCCCAGAGTATACAACTCATCTCTGATTTCTACCTCTTTTCCGTCCACGACACGGTTTTCACCGCCGCTTAAAACGATACCCTTTACATTATCCAGAGCTTTCAGTTCCTCTGCCGTAATGTCATGCGGATGAATCTCACTGTAAACGCCCAACGCGCGGATGTCGCGAGCGATCACGGTGTTTTCGGTACTTCCTAAGTCCAAAATTACAATCATGTCCTGTTTCATGGCAAGCTTCTCCTTTTTCATAATGTTTCCTTTTATTTCAATCGTGCAGAAAATAGGATTTATTGATATGTCTATTTATCATCGATCATTATCCATATTTTCGGCATAAGCGGCTTGCTTTATGCCAAAAACGCACAACTAAAACTCATTACCCATATTATTATAATGCCTGCCGTGTCAAAAATCATCAAATTTTTGAAAAAAAATGAAATTTCTACAATTTTTTGCTTTACAATCTGTTGCCGCTTTTCGTCTGTGTCTATTTTTCCGGAAATTTCTCTTGTTTTTCACGTTTTTCTGTGTTATGTTGAGATAGAAAATAAAAGAACAGGTTCCCACTGGGAATAATAGGGAAGCAAGTTACACTTCACGGTCACGCCGCTGTATAGGAGGAGTGCAGTTTTAGATGCCACTGAGAAATCGGGAAGGCAAAACTGGACGATGAGCCCTTAGTCAGAAGACCTGCCTGTTTGGAAAACACATGGGTTACGAGGGATGGCCGCATGATTACAGAAGATGTCAATCTGCTTTTTTACTGTCCGTCTGCAACGGACAGTTTTTTTCTGTAAAGCAGCATTTCTCATGTCCAAAAGAAAGGGAGAAAAATGAAATCAGAAACAAAAAACACAAAAAAAGTAATTCTTTCCGTTGTTGCGCTTGTTGCCGTTATCGCAGTACTCTTTAGCGTTTATTGGTTTACAAAAGAGAAAACATCGGCCGGTTCGAAAACAATTACTATTGACGTTGTTCACAAAGACGAATCGGTGAAAACGTTTACCGCAAAAACAGAACGTGAATTTCTCGGCGAAGTGTTAGCTGACAAAAAAATTGTCGAAGGCGAAGAAGGACCCTATGGTTTGTTTATTATGGCTGCCGATGGCGAGGTTGCCGATGAAAGCAATCAGGAATGGTGGTGTCTTACTAAAGACGGTGGTCAGGTGAATACTTCTGCTGATCAGACACCGATTGCAGACGGGGATAAGTATGAACTGACTCTGACAATCGGCTATTAAACCGATTGTTATCAGCTGCAAAACATGGAAAGGAGCGAAAAAGGTGAATTCGAAAATACGTCAGAAGCGAACGTTATATGTTGTGACAATGGGACTATTAAGCGCCATTTTATTGATCGGACAGGTCGGTATGGCTTTTTTGCCTAATATTGAACCGGTGACGTTTTTGATTATCGTTTATACATTGGTCTATGGGCGGCAGGTATTTTTTATCATCTACTCCTTTGTGTTTGTAGAAGGTTTGATTCACGGTTTTGGCATCTGGTGGGTGAGTTATTTGTATATCTGGAGCATTTTGGCGCTTCTCACAATGCTTCTGAAAAAGAATCAGTCTGCCGTGATCTGGGCCGTGATCGCAGGAGCTTTTGGCCTTATGTTCGGAGCGCTCTGTGCGATTCCGTATTTGATCAGCGGCGGTATTGGGGCTGCGTTCGCTTACTGGGCGGCCGGAATCCCCTACGATATTTTGCATTGTATTGGAAACTTCGGTATCACGCTGATACTATACAAATCGGTTTTGTCTGTCTTAAAAACGCTTCATGCTTCGCAGCTCGGTATAACAGGGGATGGTCATGGTACCGTACATCTTTCCTAAATAGTTCTTAAAATAAAATCAAACTGCTGTATCCTGGAATCATTTCCGGGACACAGCAGTTTTTTTGATTCTGAATTATATATTTTTAATATAAGTTTTATAATAATTATATATTTTACACATAACTAATCGCATGTTAGAATCTTCATATCAAAATAAATGGAGGGCAGATAGTATTATGAAAAAAGAGTATAGTAAACTATGGATTTTATTTAAAACGATGTTTGTATTAAGCGCTTGTACCTTTGGCGGAGGATTTGTGATCGTTTCTCTGATGAAGAAAAAATATGTGGAAGAATTAAAATGGTTAGAGGAAGATGAAATGTTAGATGTAACAGCGATAACACAATCTGCGCCGGGTCCTTTGCCGGTGAATGCGTCTGTTATAATAGGATATCGTATTGCAGGGGTGGTAGGTTCTTTGACAGCGATTTTAGGAACCATCCTTCCGCCGATGATCATCATTTCTGTTATTTCATTATTTTATGAACAATTTCGTGCGAATCCGTACATTAACATAGCGCTGCAGGTAATGCGGGCAGGAGTTGCGGCTGTTATATTTGATGTTGTGCTTAACCTGGCCGCAAATGTTGTTCATACAAAACGGATTTTGTACATCGGTATGATGGTGATTGCTTTTATCGCAACGTATTTATTGGATGTCAGCGCCATGTTCATCATTTTTGTGTGTCTTGGAATCGGATTGACAGATCTGACAGTTCAAACGGTAAAAAATAAAAAGAAGGGAGAAATGGGAGATGTTATTGGCTAAACTTTTTATTGCGTTTATTCAAGTTGGTTTGTTCAGCGTAGGTGGAGGTTATGCCGCAATTCCACTGATTCAGGAACAAATTGTAAATATTTATGGGTTAATGACATTAAGCGAATTTTCTGATTTGATTACCGTTGCAGAAATGACACCGGGACCGATTTCTATTAACTCCGCGACGTTTGTGGGAATGCGGATAGCCGGGATTCCGGGAGTCCTGCTGTGTACCATTGGATGTATTATTCCTTCTTTTTGTATTTGCTTATTATTGGCTCATTTTTACTATAAATACCGTAATGTAAATGGCGTGCAAGTCGTATTGGGAGCTATGCGTCCGGCTGTGGTAGCTTTAATTGCATCCGCAGGAGCTTCCATTTTAATGTTAGGACTGTTTCAGACAGAATGGAAATATGCCGAGCTTGGCAATCTTCGTTTTGTGGAGCTGGTGATTTTTTCCGGTTCCCTATATATTCTAAGAAGATATAAAACAAGTGCCATTGCAATTATTTTGGGAAGTGGTATGATAGGTACATTGATTTACGTACTATTAGGTGCTGTTTAGCAAGAAAGGATTTTTTTATGACCTTGCGCCATTTAATGATTTTTACTGCTGTTGTAGATGCCGGCGGAATGAATAAGGCAGCAAAAAAACTGCATCTTTCTCAGCCGAATATTAGTCAGGCGATAGCCGAGTTGGAACAGCATTATGGAATAAAATTATTTGAGCGTCTTTCACAGAGGCTATATTTGACAAAAGAAGGCGAACTTTTACTTTCTTTTTCACGGAATATTTTGGATTCCTGTAAACAGATGGAAGAAACAATGAATCAGGCAGTAGAAAAAACACAAGTACAAATAGGATGCAGTATTTCTGTAGGAACTTGTCTTATCAATGATATTTTAGATGAGGTTGAAAAACTGCTTCCGAAATGTGAATTTCAAGTAAACGTTACGAACTCGTCAGAAGTTGAAAAAGCGTTATTAACAAATCAGATAGATGTTGGCATTATTGAAGGCTTGGTATCGGATGAAAATATAGTAGCTGTTCCTATGTGTAAAGATGAACTGGTCATTGTGTGCGGAAACACACATCCGCTTGCGGATAAAAAAAGTATTGTTCTGAAAGAACTGGAAGGGCAAAATTATGTCAGCAGAGAAAGCGGAAGTACGGAAAGAAACCAGTATGAACAATTATTGGAACAAAACGGTATTAAGCTGAAACGAATTTTTTGCAGTACAAATACAGAAGCAATAAAAAATGCAGTGATACATGGGAGAGGTATTGCGATATTTTCAAGACGGATGGTCAAAGAAGAAGCAGAAAAAGGAAGCTTGATTATATTGTCGATAAAGGGTGTTCGTGTAATCAGAGATTTTCAATTTATCAGACATAAAAATAAATATATGTCGAAAGCATTGCAAACGATACAGGATGTTTGCACGTGTTTCTAAAGGCATATCTTTCATCCGCGCGTCATACAAATATAAAAAGAATTAAATTGCAGCTGGAACTGGCTGCATATGAGGAAATGTATGAAGCGAATCGTAAGAGGACTGATGTTGACATTCTGTCTGACAGCAGTGATGCTGTTGGCATGCGGGTGTAAAAAAGCGGAGCCGGAGGGGAAAATCCGTGATCTGGAGTTTACTGTGATTGAAAATGATGAAGTTCCTAAAGCGCTTGCGGATGTGATTGAAGAGAACAAGCAGACAGAGATGAAGCTTAGCTATCTGAATGAGGGATATTTGTACATAGCCCGAGGATTCGGTCAGCAGGAAACAGGAGGATACAGCATCAGCGTAAAGGAATGTTATCTGGCGCAAGACGGTATTCATGTGGCATTTGAACTGATCGGACCGCCGCGTAATGAAAAAATGAAGGAAGAACCGTCTTATCCGTATATCGTGATTAAAACAGAAGGCTTGGAAGAGACGATTTTATTTGAATAAGCTTAGAAAAGAAAAACAGTCGGAACGGTGCGGCAGAGGAAATCGGACGCTCGTTAATGGCTGTTTTTTGTGTGATGTTATAAAACGTTTCTGAGAATGCGCTAAGGCGTATTCTTTATTTCCTTCATCTTTACATGCGAACGTAAGTTTGCTATCATAGAAGCAGAACATAAGATATTTAAAAATGTACAGAAAACAAAGAGGTTTCGTATGGAACAGATGACATTGTTTGATGATCATGTGAAAACGGTTCCGCTTGCCAGCCGTCTGCGTCCGAAAAGGCTGGAAGATTTTGTGGGGCAGGAACATCTTTTGGGGCCGAGTAAAATGCTGCGAAGACTGATTCAGGAGGATCAGATTTCCTCAATGATCTTTTGGGGACCGCCAGGTGTGGGGAAGACAACGCTGGCGGGGATTATCGCGGAAAAAACGCAGGCAAACTTTATTAATTTCAGCGCAGTTACCAGCGGAATTAAAGAAATCAAAGAAGTGATGCAGCAGGCGGAGAGCAGCAGGCGCATGGGGCTTCGCACCGTTTTATTTGTAGACGAGATTCACAGGTTTAACAAGGCGCAGCAGGACGCTTTTCTTCCGTTTGTGGAAAAAGGGAGTATTACTCTGATCGGGGCAACAACCGAAAATCCATCGTTTGAGGTAAACGCTGCTCTGTTGTCACGGTGTCGTGTGTTTGTATTAAAGGCGCTTGAGAAAAAAGACCTTGTAAAACTACTTATGCATGCCCTGAAAAGCCCGGACGGATTTTTGCATTCCAATGTAAAAATGACGGAACGTCAGATACAGGCAGTAGCGGCATTTGCGAATGGCGACGCGCGTACAGCGCTGAATACGCTGGAGATGGCGGTAATGAACGGCGAAATTAGCGCGGAAGGGATTACAGTTACGGATGACGATCTGGAACAGTGCATCAGCCGTAAATCTTTGCTGTATGATAAGAACGGCGAAGAGCACTATAATTTGATCTCTGCGCTTCACAAATCTATGCGTAATAGTGATCCGGACGCGGCAATTTATTGGATGATGCGTATGTTGGAGGGCGGGGAGAATCCGCTCTATATTGCCAGAAGGCTGGTGCGTTTTGCAAGTGAAGATGTTGGAATGGCTGACAGTCAGGCTTTGCAGGTGGCAGTGGCGGCTTATCAGGCCTGTCATTTCCTTGGAATGCCGGAGTGTGATGTGCATTTGACGCATGCGGTGACTTATTTAGCGATGGCGCCGAAATCGAACGCGCTGTATACAGCCTGTGAGGACTGTAAAAAAGATGTGCGCAATCTGCGCGCAGAACCGGTACCGCTGCATCTTTGCAATGCGCCGACAAACTTGATGAAAGAGCTGCATTATGGCAGGGGGTATCAGTATGCGCATGATACGCAGGAGAAGCTTACTAATATGAAGTGTCTGCCGGAATCTTTACAAGGGCGCGAATATTATCATCCGACTGCGCAGGGACAGGAAGCAAGGGTGCAGGCGCGCCTGCAGCAGGTGAAGCGGTGGAAGTCAGAGCATGCGGAAGAGAGAGAACAGTAATATTTTAAAATAAAGATTATTTGCGGAGGAAAAACAAATGGAACAAAATACGATGCGAAAACAAACAGCCAAAGAGACAGCGCAAGAACTGTTTTCTTTTATTGAAAAGAGTCCGAGTTGTTTTCATGTGATTGAAAATATGAAGAAGGAACTGGAAAAGGAAGGCTACGAGCAGCTTTTAGAGAGCTGCGACTGGAAGATCGAGCATGGCGGAAAGTATTATGTGGTGCGAAACGGATCTTCTTTGATCGCTTTGCGGATTCCGAAAAAAAGCGATGCAGATGCGCAGTTTCCAGCCGGTTTTCAAATTATGGCGAGCCACAGTGATGCTCCGACCTTTAAGATTAAGGAACATCCGGAAATGGAGGCTGAGGGGCAGTACGTCAAACTAAATGTGGAAAAATACGGCGGTATGCTGTGCGCACCGTGGTTCGACCGTCCGCTTTCTGTAGCGGGACGTCTGCTTGTAAAAAGAGATGGAGCAATTTGGCCGGTTTTTGTGAATGTAAACCGTGATCTTGTGATGATTCCGAATCTTGCCATTCACATGAACCGGGAAGCGAATGACGGATTGAAATATAACGCGCAGAAGGATATGCTTCCGCTTTATGGAGATGAGACTGCAAAAGGAACTTTTTTCAAGCAGATCGGGGCGGCAGCGGGCGTTACAGAGGAAGAGATTGTTGGACATGATTTATTTTTGTATAACCGTATGCCGGGCAGTATTTGGGGGGCGGACGAGGAGTTTATTTCCAGCGCGAAACTGGATGACCTGCAGTGTGCGTTTGCTTCCTTAAAGGCATTTCTGACAGCGGAGGACGGCGCGAGTATACCGGTTCACTGTGTGTTTGATAATGAAGAAGTAGGCAGCGGCACCAGACAGGGCGCAGCCTCGACTTTCCTTCAGGATACCTTGCTGCGCGTATGCGACAGTATGGGAATCAGCACATCGGTTTACCGCCGGATGCTGGCATCCAGCTTTATGCTCTCGGCAGATAATGCGCATGGCGTGCATCCGAATTATCCGGAAAAAGCCTGCCCGACGAATCGGCCGCATTTGAATGGCGGAATAGTGATCAAGTTCAGCGCGAATCAGAAATACACCACAGATGGTGTGGCAGCTGCAGTTTTCAAAGAAATCTGCAGCCTCGCAGGCGTGCCGTATCAGGTTTATTTAAACCGTTCTGATGTGGCGGGCGGTTCCACACTTGGAAACATTTCCACGACGCAGGTTGCTTTAAAAACCGTGGATATCGGGCTGGCACAGCTCGCCATGCATTCACCGTATGAGACGGCAGGCGTGTTGGATACACCGTATATGATTCAAGCTGCAAGAAAATTTTTTGAAAGTACGGTGCTGGAAGAAAAAGACGGCAGTTTCCGTGTGATTACAAAATAAAATGCTCTACAGAATGCGCGGTTGCGCGAAGTATCTGGTCTGATATCGGGCTCCGATATATATGGCTGCGGGAAGTCCGCTGCCGAAAGTGGAAATGATAAAAGTTATATAGAAATGGTTCTGCGAGTTTCCCTCTCTGCATAAAGTTCTAAGAGAAGATGCAGGGAGGGATTTTTTTGGAATTATTGAAGAAAAATATACATATGATGCGGGAGAAAGGAAGAACGGTAAACCGCGTAACGCTGGAAGAAGACTGCAACGTGCCGGAACAGCAGGCGGATGTGGGAAGGATCATTCAGAATAAGGCTGCGGTAAAAGTGGATGATATACAGGTAGGGAGCGATCTGCTCACCGTAAGCGGATCACTGCAGATTTCTGTCCTTTATGTGGCGGAAACAGAGGAGCGCCAGATTCAGCGGCTCGACGCATCCATTCCTTTTCAGGAAAAACAGCAGCTGCCGGGTGTGACACCGGGAGAGAATGTACATCTGTCATGGGAGAGTGAGGACATTAATGTCTCCATGATTAATTCCAGAAAGCTGAGTATGAAAGCGCTGTTGGCATTTTCGGCCTCTGCAGAAGAAGTTTATGACGCGCAGGCGGCAGTGGAAGTACATGGTTTGGACGGAATCAGCACGATTTCTAAAAACCTGGAGCTGCTGCAGATGGTGACGCAGAAAAAAGATATTTTGCGCATTAAGGATGAGATTGCGTTATCTTCCAACAAGCCGAATGTGGTAAAGGTATTATGGGAAAATATTCAGCTGCGGGCAGCGGATTGTCGTGTACTGGACGGTCAGCTTGACGTAAAAGGTGAATTGTTTGTTTTTGTGCTGTATGAAGGTGATGACGGGGGACGTTCCAGGCAATGGTTGGAAACTTCCCTTCCATTCCAGGGAAGCATCGAGTGCCGGGAATGTACATCAGAGATGATATCTCAAGTGAATATCATGCTGGCTGCTGCGTCCATTGAGGTGCTTGAAGATTATGATGGTGAGCGCAGGTTGTTGAACGTGGAAGCGGCGCTTGATCTGGATATTAAACTCTTTTTGGAGGAACAGGTGCAGATCCTGGCGGATATTTACTCTCCGGTTAAAAATCTGATCCCGGTCAGAGAACACCAGACGTATGAAAGTCTGCTGATGAAAAATTTTTCTAAAGTACGCGCAAGTGAACGCATCCGATTGGAGGCGAATCAGCCGCGTATGCTTCAAACCTGCAGCAGCAAGGGCGAGGTACATATTGACCGCGCTGAGATTACGGAAGACGGTATTGAGGTGGAGGGCGCGGTCTTTGTGACGGTTTTATACGTTTCTTCGGATGATAAGACGCCCTATGCCGTGATGGAAGGGGCAGTGCCGTTTCATCAGCTGATTGAGATCAACGCTTCTGCACCGGACTGTCGTTTTACTTTACAGACAGAATTGGAGCAGCTCTCTACGACGATGATCGACAGCGAGGAGATTGAGGCAAAAATATGTGTGAATCTGAATGCATTTGTCGTGCGTGTGCATGAAGAAGAATGTATTGTAGATATTAAGGAAGGGGAGTTTGATTCCAGACGGCTGCAGGATCTGCCGGGGATTGTCGGCTATATTGTACAGCCGCAGGACAGTCTCTGGGAAATTTCAAAACGGTTTGTAACAACACCGGAGCATATCTGCAGGATCAACCATTTGGAGGAAAAAGACATTGTTCCGGGTACAAAATTGATCCTTCTGAAAACCGTACACTAGTTGCAATCATGATAAAAAAGTGTTACAATTTCTGGTAGAACTGTATACAAAATACGAAAGAGGTATTTTATGGAAGAACTGAGATTACATGCCAGAGCCAAAATTAATCTGGGCCTGGATGTATTGAGAAAAAGAGAAGATGGTTATCATGAGGTACGAATGATTATGCAGACGATACATTTGTACGATAAGATTACTCTGAGTTTGACAGAGAAACCGGGGATTCAGATACAGACGAATTTACGGTATCTGCCGGTGAATGAGGATAACCTGGTTTATAAAGCAGCGAAGCTTCTGATGGACGAGTTTGCGGTGGAGCAGGGATTAAATATTCGCCTGGAAAAACATATCCCGGTAGCGGCGGGGATGGCGGGAGGCAGTTCTGATGCTGCTGCGGTACTTGTGGGTGTAAACCGTATGTTTGAGCTGGGGCTTTCCAAGAAGGATCTAATGGCCAGAGGCGTAAAGATCGGCGCAGATGTTCCTTATTGCGTAATGCGGGGAACGGCGCTGGCAGAGGGAATCGGAGAAAAGCTGACACCGCTTGCGCGCATGCCGCAGTGCTATATCCTGATTGCGAAACCGAAAATTTCCGTGTCCACAAAATTTGTGTACGGGAATTTAAGAGCAAATGAGCTGACGGAGCATCCAGATATTGACGCACAGATAGCTGCATTAAAAGCAGGCGATTTAAGGACACTTTGCCGCGAGATGGGAAATGTGTTGGAAACAGTGACGATACCGGCTTATCCGGTGATCGGGGAGATAAAAAAGACGATGCTGGAGTGCGGCGCGCTCGGTTCCTTGATGAGCGGCAGCGGTCCGACGGTTTTCGGCATTTTTGAGGACAAAGAGAAGGCGGAAAAAGCATTTGCCGTACTAAAGAGCGGTGATGAGACCAGACAGGTCTATCTGTGCAGGAACTAACGAAGGAAAAGGAGATCGGAAGATGGACAATTTTCAGATTGATATGAATGAGTACCTGCCGCTGCGCGATGTAGTATTTAATACATTGCGCAACGCGATCCTCAAGGGCGAATTAAAGCCGGGAGAGCGTCTGATGGAAATTCAGCTGGCGCAGCGGCTTGGGGTTAGCCGTACACCGGTACGTGAGGCGATACGGAAGCTGGAACTGGAAGGTTTGGTGCTGATGATTCCGCGCCGGGGCGCTATTGTGGCGGAAATTACCGTGCAGGATCTTGAGGATGTTCTGGAGGTGCGCGCGGCGTTGGAAGAACTGGCGGTGCGCAGAGCCTGTGAGCACATCACAGAGGAGCAGCTTGAGGAAATGGAAAAGGCGGCGAATGAATTTAAACGCGGGTTGGAGAACCATGATCTGCTCGCGTGCGTGGAGACGGATATGGCGTTTCATGAGATCATTTACCATGCCGCGCAGAATAAGCGTCTGCTGCAGATGCTTTTGAATCTGCGTGAGCAGATGTACCGTTATCGTCTGGAATATTTAAAGGATCGGCGGATGCATAAACTATTGGTGGAGGAGCATGACACGATTCGTCACGCGCTGAAAAAACACGATGCCTCAAAGGCGGGCAGCGCGATGCGTGTTCACATTGAGAATCAGAGAGACAGTATGGTACGGTTGATCACCGGGGGAAATGAATAGCGTTTTTAGCTGTTGTCTGAATAAAAAAACAGAAAATGGAAAAAGTAAAAGGAAAGCGCAGGCTTTCCTTTTTTTGTGGAATAAAAGTGAAGCGGAGGAAAACAATATGGACGTACCAAAGGCGGAAGCAGAGAAAAGCCTTAGAGGATCGAGGGAGGCATTTACAGAGAATCTAAGTGATAATTTGATACTTTTGGAACAACGGATTCAGAATAAAGAACTTATTTGTAAAAAGATTAAGCTTGGCAGACGCACGCAGACAGAGACAGCGCTGATTTATTTAAAGGATATCGCATATGATGAGATTACCGATATGGCATGGCAGCGCCTGCAGACGATTGATATTGACGGTGTGATGGACAGCGGTACGGCAGAACAGCTTTTAAAGGAGAATATCTGGTCGCCGTTTCCGCAGTATCAGGCAACCGAACGTCCTGACCGAACAGCACAGGCGCTTTTGGACGGACGAGCAGCTATTTTGTTTGATCATGCTCCGGAGGCGCTGCTTTTGCCTGCTACGCTTGACACGATGTTTCAGACAAGTGATGACTATTACCGCCATTTTGAGGTGGTGACATTTTTGCGCATCATCCGATATCTGGCAGCCTTTTTGGCATTTTCTCTGCCGGGGCTTTATGTGGTGGCAAATTGTTTTCACACACAGATGCTGCCGACGAACCTGGTGCTTTCTATGGCAAAAGCGCGGGAGGGCGTTCCATTTCCGACGATTGTAGAAGTGCTGCTGTTAGAGCTATCTTTTGAGTTGATTCGGGAAGCGGGGCTTCGGATGCCGGGAGCGATCGGAAATACAATCGGTATTGTCGGCGGTCTGATCATTGGTCAATCGGCAGTCAGTGCAAATCTGGTCAGTCCGATGACGGTGGTTGTGGTTGCCCTGACGGCGCTGGGATCATTTTCTGTTCCAAATGAGGAGTTTTCGGAAGCACTGCGGCTGATCAAATACTGCAATATTTTTCTTGGCGGATTTTTGGGCATCTTTGGTCTGGTGTTGGGATGGTATCTGCTGACATTGCATTTGGCTGGCCTGAAAAGCTATAGTATTCCGTATCTGATGCCGTTTTCCGCGCCGGAGATTAACGATTATCAGGATATGCGGGACAGTATTGTTCGTTTTCCGCTGGGGAAAATGCGGCGGCGGCCGGTATTTGCACGGCAGGAGCAGAGAATCCGCCTGCGTGAGGAGGAAAAGAAGAAAGTATGATTTCAGAGTTCAAAATAAGGATGTGAGAGGAAAACTTATGTTTGCAGAAAATGAAAAAATTTCCGTGCAGCAGGTCGAAAGTTTGTTATTTTTGGATTGGATCGGCAAACTGCTGTTGTTGCTGCCTGTTCTGTGCAGACCTTTGTCTGGATGGAACTTTCTGGCTGCAGTAGCGCTCGGTATTTTTTGGATGTTTCTTTATCTGTTTTTTCTCGGAAAAGTGAGCGGACAAATCCGAAGAAGTTTTTCGGAGTATTTACGGGAAAGATTTGGAAAATGGGTTTCTTACGTGATAGGGATTATTTTTTTGATCTATCTGTTCTTGAACCAGACCTATCTGGTACGGATGACTGCGCGTATCTGCCGGACGTTTCTGCTGCCGGAGGTTTCGGAGACGATGTTGGCGATGTTGGTTATTTTGGCGGGGAACGCGGCGGCGAAAGGGAGCGGACAGAAACGAGCCAGACTGGCCAGATGCCTGGCGGCTCCGGTGGGCGTAGCGCTTATTCTGATGCTGATTGCTTCTGTATTTGCTGTAAATGCGGACAATCTTAGACCGGAGACGCATATGGATGCGTGGCGGATTGTCCAGAAAAGTGGTCTGGTGTTTGCTTCTTTTACAGCTGTTACGATGGTTTTGTACGAAGCCCCTTATATCAACTGGAACACGAAAAAACGGGGAAATGTTTTGAGACATTGCGCAAAAACAACAGCTGTTTTTCTGATGTTGGCATTTTTGACAGCGCTTGGAATACTGGGGCAAAAAAGTCTGCTTTTACTGGAATGGCCGGTGGTGACAGTGATGGGAGATGTAAATCTGCCGGGAAATTTTTTGCAGCGGTGGGATACTGTGTTTTTGGCATTTCTTCTATTTTCTCTGTTTTTTGCATCGGGTACCTGTTGCCATTATGCAGAGAGGGTGATGCAGGAACTGTTTTCGAAGCAAAAGAATCGCTCGGTTTTATCGGCGGTTTTTGCTGTGATGACGGCGTTGGTGTTTATTAGTCGCAGCTATGAGCAGGCGGCAGATTGGTTTATCCGGTATGCGGTGAAAGGCGCGGTTCCTTTGATGCTGATGCTGCCGGTATTGTTGTGGCTGGTGGAGTGCATAAAGCAGCGATATGAAACGAAGGCGGAAAACACAGATACGCTGAACGGCAAAGGAAAATAAAGCAGGAATAATAATCAGAAAATAACAGGAAACTGAGAATATGAGAAAAAAGAACAGAGAACAAGCAAAGATAAGAATTATTAGAGGTGTGGCTGCTGTGATGCTTTGCGTACTGTTTTTATCAGGCTGTACAGCGCGTGAATTGGAAGACAGGGCATTTCCGCAGGCGATGGAACTGGAATTGTCAGGACAGGAACTGATCGGCGGCTTCGGCGGCGGACTGGTGCGGGGAAATAACGTGGAGGAATTGAAAAAAGAGGCGCAGAAGAATATGGATAAGTATTTGGATTTGGGGCACATAAAGGTAATTGTGATGGGAGAAAGATTGCTGGCAGATAGGAAAAGGGCGGAAACTGTGATGCGGGAACTGGAACAGATGCCGTCCATATCCGGAAACTGTCTGGTATTCGCGCATTTTTATGAGGATGAGGAAAGCTATCTGAAAAAACTGGAGGAGACAGGTAAAAATCCCGGGGAGTATTTGAGCGATCTGGAAAAAAATAATCCATATCAAAAAAGCAGTTCCACTAAAACGTTAGCGGAACTGCTGGGAAGCTGAATATGCTTTAAATATTCTTTATTTTACAACGATCAATTCATATTCATCGGTACCGATACCAATTTTTTTCGCATGTTCAATGCAGGAAATCCAGTTGGTTTCCGGATGGTTCATGTGGAAGTGATCGTGATGCTCTGTTTCTTCTGTATGTGCATGTACATGCTCATCTAAAATGCTGCCGCTGATTACCGGCTGTGCGTTTACTGCGTCTGCACAGGCCATATCAAGCGCAACCGGATCGAAGGATGCGAACATACCTACATCCGGTACGATCGGCAGGTCGTTTTCAGAATGGCAGTCGCAGTTTGGAGAAACGTCCATAACAAGGCTGATATGGAAATTCGGTCTGCCGTCGATGACTGCCTTGCTGTATTCGGCAATTTTGCAATTGAGGATATCGTTTGCCTCATCGCTGGCTGCACAGACTGCATCTTTCGGGCAAATACCGATACATCTTCCGCAGCCGACACACCTATTGTGATCGATGGATGCTTTCTTGTCTGTTACGATTGCCGCACTGTGTGCGCAGATTTTGGTGCAGGCACCGCAGCCGATACATTTATCTGTATTTACAAATGGTTTGCCTGCGCTGTGCATTTCCATTTTTCCGGCGCGGGAGCCGCAGCCCATACCGATATTTTTCAAAGCGCCGCCGAAACCAGTTGCTTCGTGTCCTTTGAAGTGGTTCAGAGTGAGGAAGATATCCGCATCCATGATGGCACGGCCGATCTTGGCTTCTTTTACATATTCGCCGCCTTCTACCGGAACGAGCGCTTCGTCTGTTCCTTTCAGGCCATCGGCAATGATGATGTGGCAGCCGGTGGAGAACGGAGAAAATCCATTTACATATGCGCTTTCCATGTGATCAAGCGCATTTTTTCGTCCGCCGACATAGAGTGTGTTGCAGTCGGTAAGAAACGATTTGCCGCCCAGAGATTTTACAATGTCAACAACAGTTTTTGCATAATTTGGGCGCAGGTATGCCAGGTTGCCGGGTTCTCCGAAATGGATTTTGATCGCGGTGTATTTGCCGTCAAAATCAATATCTGCGATGCCGGCTTTGCGGATCAGCTTTTCCAGTTTCTGCTGAAGATTGTGATTGGAATCCGTGCGCAGATTGGTAAAATAAACTTTTGATTTGTCCATTTTGTTATCCTCCTCAATACGAAACAATTCTGGTGTATGCCGTTAAAATACACGTTTGTATATTTTATTAGTATATACCAGTGAGGGAGGAACGCGCAACTCTTTTTCTGCTGCCCGCTGCGCAGATATTGCGAAGTTCTGTGCAGAAAATGCGCTCTGGCGAAAAGAGCAGGAAATCGTGTGATATGCAGTATTTGCGGCACAAAAAGTGAAGTTTATGGTTTGGCTTTGACGGCGGCGATAGCTTTGATATGCGGCGGGCGGTAATGGTAAAGATCCTCGTAGGATTTCAGTTCGTATGCGTTTCGCGGCGCGAATGGAATCAGCCCGGTGCAGTCTGTCGCGGAAGCGGAATTTCCCAGATAATCGTAGTCATCGATGATCGTTTGCTGCGTGTTCTTTTTCATAAAAACCTCCTTTTTGGGGAAAAGTATATCTGGCTGTGTTAGAAAATGAAGCTTCTGATTACTAGTATGCGGAAACGTCAAAAATCTATGTAGGGAAATTTTGTTTGGAAACTTGCAAAAACAGAGTGGATATGGGATGATAATAAAATAAAGTTTGCGAATATGTTGCTTTAATGAGAGGTGTACAAAAACGAATGGCCGAAAAGGAGATTAGTATGACAGACAAAAACAAAGTGCCGACACGCGCACAGATCAATGAAAAAGACAAATGGAGGATTGAAGATCTTTATACGAATGATGATGTCTGGGAGGCAGACTTTCAGCTGGTGCAGGAACTGACAAAGGAAGTAGCCGGATATCAGGGAACGATGAAAGAGAGTGCAGAGCAGCTGTATCTGGTTTTAAAAAAGCAGGATGAACTGGGTGAACGGTTGGAAAAGGTGTACGTGTATGCCAGCCAGAAAAACCATGAGGATATGAGTAATGCCGTTTATCAGGAACTGTTTGGCCGCGCGCAGATGCTTATGACACAGACTGCTGATGCGGTATCCTTTGTAGAACCGGAACTTTTGGCGATTCCGTTTGAGCAGGTGCAGAAGTACATGGAGGAAAAAACGGAACTTGCACAGTACAGACGTTTTGTAGAGGAGAAATTCCGCGCTAAAGATCACATTTTATCAGAAGAGATGGAAGCGGTGTTGGCAAAGGCGAGTGAACTTGGCCGCGCGCCGCAGACGATTTATCAGATGTTTAATAATGCGGATATTGATCTCGGGAGCATTACAGATGAGGAAGGCAATGAAGTACAGTTAAGCCATGCCAGATTTATTCAGTTTATGGAGAATAAAAACAGAGAGCTGCGTAAAACGGCGTTTGAGACGTACTATCGTGCGTATGAGAAAAATAAAAACACGCTGGCAGCTATTTTTCAGGCGAACGTGCAGCAGGAGTTATTTTTTGCAAAAATGCGCAACTATCCGTCCGCAAGAGCGGCAGCTCTGGATGCCAGTCATATTCCGGAGACGGTTTATGATAAGCTGATCGAGGCGGTTCATGAAAACCTTCCTGCGATGTATAAGTACGTTTCGCTTCGCAAAAAAGCGCTCGGTCTTGATGAACTGCATATGTATGATGTATATGTGCCATTGGTGGAACAGAGCGATAAAAAGTATTCCTTTGAAGAGGCAAAAGAAATTGTACGAAAAGGACTGGCTCCTTTGGGAAAGGAATATTTGAATATTTTGGAAGAAGGATTTTCAGGCGGCTGGATTGATGTTTACGAAAATCAGGGAAAGCGCAGCGGCGCGTATTCCTGGGGCGCGTACGGCACACATCCGTATGTGCTTCTGAATTACAATGGTAGTCTCGATCACGTATTTACGCTGGCGCATGAGATGGGACATGCGATTCACAGCTATCATTCTGACCATGCGCTGCCGTACACTTATGCCGGTTATCATATTTTCGTGGCGGAGGTGGCATCTACCTGTAACGAGGCGCTGTTGATTCATTATCTGCTTGAGCAGGCCGTGGATGAAAAAGAAAAGGCATATCTGGTAAATCATTTTCTGGATCAGTGCAAGGGAACGATTTTCCGGCAGACGATGTTCGCGGAATTTGAAAAGATCACGCACGAAAAAGTGCAGAACGGTGAAACTCTGACAACAGAATGTCTGTGTGAGATTTATCATAATTTAAATAAACTCTATTTTGGCGAGGAGATGGTCAGCGATCCGCAGATTTCTCTGGAGTGGAGCCGGATTCCGCATTTCTATACACCGTTTTATGTGTATCAGTATGCAACCGGATTTTCCGCAGCGATTGCGATCAGCAGCAAAATTCTGGCAGGCGAAAAGGGAATTATTGAAAAATACCGCAAGTTTTTGAGCAGTGGTTCCAGCATGGACTGCATCGATCTTTTGAAAATTTGTGATGTGGATATGGAAAGTCCGAAGCCGGTGGAGGATGCTCTGAGAGTATTCGCGGAGTATGTGGAGAAGCTGGAAGAATTAATTGCGTGAACTGTTTTGATCGGAAAAAGAAAAACAGGAGTATAGGAAATGGAAAAAATTATGGAAATTGAGGTAGCGCTGACAGGGAGTCAGACTGTAGAAGGACAGGCATACAAAATTTGTATGCTTCCTTTTACAGGAGTTGCAAGAGGACGTTATTTTACGGGCAGAACAGTTGGTGAAGGGGTGGATACCCAGAAAATTTCCAAAACGGGAAAAGTTCTTCTTTCTGCCAGATATCTTCTGGAAGGCACGGATTACCAGGGAAATTCGTGCCGGGTGTTTGTGGAAAATAATGGATGTGAGGAAAACGGGACAATCATTTGCAGACCGCAGGTCGTTACGGATAGTCCGGTGCTAAAAGAGTGGGAAACGGCAGATCTTTGTGCCCGGGTAGAGGGAGCGGAAAACGGAGTGCTGGTTTCCATATACAGGGTGAATGATGAAAAATAAAAAAAGAGGACATTCGATCGTCACGCAGGCAGTTGTTCGCGTATCGGTAGTATTTTTTGTAATTACAGCAATTATGCTTTGTATTATCAGCAGTTTATTTGCACATTCTATGGAGAAAAACCTGATAGATAATCAGACAAAGCTGGTAGAAAATATGGCAGATACGTTGAATCAAACGATAGACGCTCTGACAGTCCCTCTTGTATCTCTGGCAGATTATACACCGGCGCGCCGACTGATTCGGGGATATCATAAAAAATATTCATCGGAGTGGATGACAAGTATAAGAAATGTGGATGCATATCTTTCTAATGTAAATATGTTTTATGATTTTATCATAGATATCGCATTACTGAATAAAGAGGGAGAGCTTTGCTATTCTCTTACAGATTATATACATTATGATTATGCGTTCAAAGAAAAAACATGGTTCCAGGAGGCGCTGCAGCAGGACAGTTTGATCAAGTATGCGGCGCTGCATGGTTCGGAACATTTGACGACAGACATTCCGGTTTCTTTTACTGCTATTTTTCCGGTAAAAAGAAATGGAATGATTCAGGGATATGTTCTTGCCGAAGTAGATTTAGATCAGATGGCAGAGCTGTTTGACGGAAACGGATATGGAGAAGAAGGGCTTTTGCTGACCGACAAAAATGGAAATTTGATTTTGTCATATCGGAAGGATCGAAATATCGAAGATTTGCAGCTTGTGAAAAAACTAAAGGAACTTACGGAAGAACAAACGAATGTTTTCCGGCTGAAAGAAAAACAGTATATTGTAAAGCAGCTTGTGAATACAGAGTGGTTTGTGATTTCAGAGAGCAAATATCATACAATTATTGCGCCGGTTTTATACAGTATGAAGATTGTAGGGGCAATTCTTTTTTGTGGAATCATTTTGATTTTGGTGATTGTATTTTTTATGTCGCGTACGCTGGAAAAACAGATTTACAAATTGGTGGAACGTATTGTGTCATATGATGGTTCGGGACCGATTGAGATTGAAGAAAGCAGAATGGTTCCGTGGGAGATTATGGTAATCCGCATGAAGTTTGAAGAAATGGCGGGGAATATCAGTAAATTAATTAACGATGTGTATCTTGCGACGCTGAAAAAAAGAGAAATGGAGCTGCGGGCTTTAACGAATCAGATAAATCCGCATTTTCTATATAATACTTTGCAGGTAATTCAGACGAAAGCTGTGCTGTGTGATAACAGGGAAATAGAAGAGATGATTCTGGCACTTGGCGGCATGCTTCGCTATAGTATGGAACGCAAGAAAGAGTCCATCAGTATTCGTGAGGAACTTACTTACATAAAAGATTATTTGATGTTTTATAAAATGCGTTTTCCAAATCTGTTTGAATATACGATTGTCTGTGATGAATGTTTATTAGAATATCGTACAATTAAATTTTTACTGCAGCCGGTTGTGGAAAACTGTTTTAAACATGGATTTCGTAACAGGAAAAGCGGAGGGATTATAAAAATTACAATTTCGGAAAAAGAAAACGATATTTTATTTACTGTTTATGATAATGGAAACGGAATAGAAAAAGAAAGACTGTTACAGTTGAAAACGCAGATGAGCAGTACCGGAATGAGTACAAGCATCGGAATAGAAAATACGAATATGAGGCTTCAGCTTGTTTATGGTACCACATATGGGATACAGATAGAGAGCAGTGAAGGAGAATTTACAGAAGTCTCTTTCCGCATCCGAAAAGAGGAAGGAAAAAATGTATAAAGTATGTTTTGCGGATGATGAGATTATGAATCATCAGTTACTGGAAAAATTGGTTGACTGGGAGGAAAAAGGATTTGAGATTGCCGGAACAGCGACAGATGGTGTGGAAGCCTTGCAGATGTATGAAACGGTAAAACCGGATTTCCTTTTTTTGGATATCCGTATGCCAATGATGGACGGTTTGGAATGCGCAAGGCTGATTCGTAAGGAAGATCCCGATATAAAAATTGTAATTGTGAGCGCCTATGGAGATTTTACTTATGCGCAAAAGGCAATTCGATATGGAGTTCAGGATTTTCTGGTAAAGCCAGTGAGCAGGATTATATTGAATCAGTTGGTGGATAAGATAAAAGCGGATCTGGATGAAAAACAGCAGGAAGACCAAAAAGGCATTTGGAACAGATCCGCATTGGAACTGCAGTATCTGAATATTCGCAAAGATCTTTTGAGCAGAAAGAAATTATGGGAAGAAAATGAGTATCGGATGTTTTTTGAGAAAATTCATTGTGCGGTTTATTTTCGGTGTTTTGATGAAAACGGGGAGTATTTAAATTCATCCGGAACAAAGAAATTTGAAAAGCGTTTGGTACAGGAGTTGGACGGGGAAAAAGAGGTTTGTTATCTTTTGCGTGTGGAAAACAACGGGAGAATCATGTTGCTATTGGACGAACCGTTTTTTTCAGAGGAGAAAAAGGAAAAATTTGAAAGACTTGCCATAAGTGAAAATATAGACATTTGCGCAGTGGATACAACAGATCACGGCGAATGCCTGTGTGCATTTTTTGAACATTTCTGTGAAGAAGAAAATCCTGGATTCTATTCTGAAAGCGGAAAGGTGTATTGGTCTGCACAAATACCGTTTATGGAGGAGTGGCCTGATTTTGCTTTGGAGGTGAAGCGTTTAAAGCAGTTTGCTGAAACAGGTGATAAGGTACTGGGATATCAGATAACAGAGAACATTCTGCTGGGAGCAGAAAAATATCATCTTGATCCGTCAGTTTTGAAATCCAAATTGATGGATATGCTTGTACTGCTGAAATTGCTTTTGAAGGAATGCTATTTGGAAGAATCATTTTATATGCTCCGCAATATTGCGGCAGAGGAGTTTATGGAGCTTGATAAAATGCAGGCTCTGAAACGACATCTGTTTTCTATTTTTGATCTGTTATGTGAAAGGATACAGGATACCAAGAAAGAAGAAGACCATGGAACGGTAATTGTCAGGAGAGCCAATCAGTACGCGGAAAATCATTTTTGGGAAAATAGTTTTTCTGTTCAGGAGGTGGCGGAGGAAATCGGGATCAGTAAAAATTATTTTGTTTCTCTCTATAAAGAAAAAATGCAGCTAGGATTCTGGGATTTTGTTACAGATCTGCGAATGGAAAAAGCAAAAAAGTTACTTGTGAGCACGGACGATACGGCAGGAACAATTGCGAGAATGGTGGGTTACGAAAGTGAATACCATTTTTCCAGGAAGTTTAAGGAGCTGGTTGGAACGACACCAAGCCGGTATCGGAAATCGGAACAAAAAGCAAAAAACAGGAATAAAAGATAAAAAGAAAAGAAAATGTGTAATAGAAAGCAAAAAAAGCGGATTAATACACATTTTCTTTTTTTGGAAAAAAAATATAATAAAAATATCAAATGACAGAAAACTGTCAGAAACGGAGGGAATGGGTGAATATGAAAAAGCATTGGTTGAAAAAAGGGTTGATTACTGCAATGACGGTTACGGCTGTTTCCGGTCTTAGTGTTTTATCGGCAGGCGCTGAGGAAGAAGTGACGCTGAGCTTTCTTTCCTGGAATAATGAAGAAGTAATGAGTCCGTTTATTGAGGCGTTTGAAAGTGAGAATCCGGGAATCAAAATTGATCTTCAGTATGTGCCGCCGGTACAGCAGTATGTAGACAAATTTATGGTAATGTCGGCTTCAGATCAGGTGCCTGATTTGTTTTACACAGCGGCAGAAACGAAAAAAGATGTAATAGAAAAAGGACTTGCGGAAGACATTAGTGATATGGAAGTGTTTGACCGCAT
The DNA here is from genome assembly GCA_937915375.1 of uncultured Marvinbryantia sp. Classification (GTDB taxonomy): domain Bacteria; phylum Bacillota; class Clostridia; order Lachnospirales; family Lachnospiraceae; genus Marvinbryantia. Next base: position 18,580 of record CALDMO010000049.1, on the reverse strand, counting down.
TGACGAGAAAGTATCCGGTACATACGGTAAAGATGGAAAGATTTACGCATTTTCTGCAGATGCCTGGGTAGGCGGCGTTTTCTATAATGTTGATTTATTTGAACAGGCAGGTATTGAGAAGACACCGGAGACATGGGAAGAATTTATTGAATGCTGTCAGAAATTAAAAGAGATTGGGGTAGAACCATATTTAGATGATGCGAATAATGTAAACGGAATCCCGCAGACATTGTACCAGAGTATGGTGATTAGCCAGAATCCGGAAGCAGATCATGAAATTAATGAGGGAACAGCAACATTTGAACAGTATTATACAGAGCCTTTCCAGATATGGCACAAAGACATGGTAGAATCTGGACTTTACAGTCAGATCTCGTTAGGACTTTCAGCAGAGCAGGTAACGGATATGTTTGTAACCGGTCAGGTGGCTATGGTAACAAGTGGACCGTGGAATCTTGGAGTTTACCGTTCAAAAAATCCGGATCTTCATTTTGACTCTTTTGCTTTACCGGACAGTGAAGGAAATGTGGTATTGACAGGTGCTCTGAATGTAGGGCTTTCTATCAGTTCCTCTTCGGAACATAAAGAAGAGTGCAGAAAATTTATTGAATTTATGTCAAGAGATGATAATTTGGAAAAATGGCAGAAGGCAGTAGGAAATGCATTGGTTGTGGACGGAATTGAGTATGAATTAGATCCGGTTCTGGATAAATTTAAAGGTTATGTAGTAGATGGAGCTTTCTATTATCCGCAGGTAGAATGGAAGAATTCTGGAGCTATATTTAAAGAGATGCTTACTGCAGTTCAGGATGTTATCACAGGAGCAGATGCGATTGAAAATGTTCCGAAACGTTTGGATGCAAAAAATAAAGAGATGGATGAATAAAGGATAATTGCGAAACCCTGCAGGCTGAATAGAAAACGTCAGCGGCAGGGTTTTGTAACGCAATCATTGAAAAAAGGGGAATAGGAGGAAACAGGAAAATGAAAAAAATAAAATGGAAAAAGGAATTGCCATATATTCTTTTTGTGTTGCCGGCATTTATAGCATACACATTAGTAACCGTTTATCCGCTGGTACAGACTTTGTGGCTTTCGTTTACAAACTGGGACGGATATTCCATGCAGAATCTGGATTTTGTAGGATTAGAGAACTACTTGAATTTGTTTAATGACAGAGGAATGAAAGATGCTCTGAAAAATACCTGCTTGTATGCAGTTGTTTTTCCACTTATCGTTACCCTGTTTGCGATACCGCTGTCGCTTGTACTGAATTCAAAAATGCGTACTCGAAATCTTCAGAGAGCAGTTTTCTTTTTCCCGTCTGTACCGAGCGCCATTATTCTCGGATATTTATGGATGTACCTCTTGTCTCCAACCAATACTGGAATCATAAATAAATTTTTGGGATGGTTTCATATAAAACCTGTTTTGTGGCTGGCTGATCCGCAATGGGCGATGTTTTCAATTATTCTCGTCGGGGTATGGAGTGCAGTAGGCTGGCATGCCTGCATTTATCTTGCGCAGCTGCAAAGCATTCCGGGAGAGTATTATGAAGCGGCGACTATAGATGGAGCGGGTGCATGGCAGAAATTTCGATATATTACATTTCCGATGCTTTCTTCTGCTATGACTGTGAGCGTAATGCTGTTGCTGGTAAATGCGTTAAAAATTTATGATTTGCCGTTTGCGCTGACCAAAGGAGGACCTGGCACATCTACTACAATGATTTCTCAGATTATCATTAAAGTAGGATTTGTGGAGAAAAATTATGGAAAAGCAACGGCAATGTCAGCGGTATTTTTTGTATTTATAATGACCGCCAGCATCATTCAACTGAAATTAATGAAAAAAAGGGAGGTAGAGTCATGAGTAAGAAAAAACGTTCCGGATGGGAAATAGCGGGAGAAGCAGTAATGTTATTGCTGTGCGCGGTATTTTTTATTCCGTTTTATTATCTGCTTGTAAATACGTTTAAGTCTTCCCAGGAAGCTACTTTTTCACCGATGTCTTTACCGATTCGAAGCTTTACTTTGGAACATTATGCAGAAGCATTTGCATCGAGTAATTTTTTGAGAAGCTTTGTGAATTCATTGCTTATCACGGTGATTTCTGTTATTATTATCATAGTGTTCGGCTCTATGGCCGCCTATGTGATTGCAAGAAGACAGAACCGTCTTACAAAACTTTTATTTCTTTATTTTTTACTGGGATTTATGGTTCCGGCACAGACAACTTTAATACCGCTTTTTGAACTTTTATCTGGTATGGGATTGCAGAATTCCAGAATTGGACTTGTTTTTTTGTATTCAAGCTGGTGTGGATTTGCGTTATTTATGTATCAGGGATTTATTGGGGGTGTACCAAAGGATCTGGAAGAGGCGGCAATGATAGATGGATGCAATCTCTGGCAGCTTTTTTGGAAAATAGTATTTCCGCTGGTGAAATCGGTAACGGTGACGATCATGATTTTTGACGTTATGTGGATTTGGAATGATTTTATGTTGCCGTATTTATTTATCGGTTCGTCAGAAAAATTTACATTAATTATGGAAGTATATAAAGGCGTCGGACAATTTGCAAATAACTGGACAGTTATGCTTTGCACGATGGTAATCGTGATGATACCGATAACGATCTTCTATGTACTTATGCAGAAACATATCATCGCAGGAATTACAAGCGGAGCGGTAAAAGGATAACGGCAGTCTGAAAATAAAAAGAAAACACAGGGAGGTACAACATGAAAGAATTTTCGATTATGAGGGACGGACTGAAGCTGTATGCAGTTTTGGAGCGCCCGGCGAAATGCGGTCAGGATGAGAAAGGCCCGCTTGTTATTTTGATGCATGGATTTGCAGGAGATACCGGCTGTGTTCCGGGACATATTTATCAGAAACTGACGGAGCGGCTTCTTTCTGCAGGGCAATCCGTTCTGCGTTTCGATTTTAACGGACATGGAAAAAGTGAAGGCAGCTTTTCCAATATGAATATTTTTAATGAAATCAATGATGTGATTGCAGTTCTGGAATATGTCAGAAAATTGCCGTTTGTGACAGAGATTACCTTGATTGGTCATTCGCAGGGAGGGGTTGTCGGCGGAATGGCAGCCGGGTATTATCAGGATCTGGTATCTAAGCTGGTTCTGTTGGCGCCTGCGGCATCTTTAAAAACGGATGCACAGAAGGGAACGTGTTTTGGAACGGTTTATGATACGGATCATATTCCGGCGGTAGTACCGGTGGATCAGAATCGCCATCAAATTGGCGGTCATTATTTCCGGATTGCAAAATCGCTGCCAATTTATGAAGTGACTGGTCAGTTTAAAAAATCGGTACTTTTGATCTGCGGCGGCAGAGATACGATTATTGGACGCGAGGTCGCTGATGAGTACCAGAATGTACTGGCAGACTGTACACAGATCACGTATCCACAGCTGGATCATGGGCTGGAAGGGGAAGAACAGGACGAGATGTTCCAGGAAATTGTGAGATTTATTGGGATGAAATGAGAAATATTATTTATAAATATCTATCTGAGCCGAGTGGGCTTAGATAGATATTTTTTTGCAGTTTTATACGAGTGCTGTGGCATTTAATTTCTTTTTCTTGCACCGCATAATTATGCCGTGCTATACTATTAGTATCGTTTGTTTATAGGTGGCGAATGCTTCCTTAGATAAAAAAGAAAGGGAAACTGCTTAGCAGACGGAGACAGTATGGAGCGAAATATGTTAAAAGTAGGAAGTCATCTTTCCGCTTCTAAAGGTTATCATGCAATGGGAAAGATGGCATTGAAATTAAATGCGAATACCTTTGCTTTTTTTACTCGTAATCCGCGAGGCGGACAGGCAAAAGCGATCGATGAGGCGGATGTCAATGCGTTTCTGAAACTGGCCAAAGAAAACCACTTTACGACGCTGGTCGCGCATGCGCCCTATACCTTAAATCCTTGTTCCGGGGATGAGGGACTTCGTGAGTTTGCGAAAAATACGTTTGCGGATGATCTGCGGCGAATGGAGTATACCCCGGGTAATTACTATAATTTTCATCCGGGCAGCCATGTAAAGCAGGGGGCGGATGTGGGAATTGCGTTTATCGCGCAGATGCTTAATGAAGTGCTGACGTCCGATATACATACGACAGTTCTTTTGGAGACAATGGCGGGAAAGGGCAGTGAGGTCGGACGAAATTTTGAAGAACTGCGTGCGATTCTGGATAAAGTAGAACTGCAGGAAAAGATGGGCGTTTGTCTTGATACGTGTCATGTATGGGATGGCGGTTATGACATCGTGAATGATCTGGACGGTGTGCTGGACGAATTTGACCGTGTGATTGGGCTGGAGCGGTTGAAAGCCATTCATTTGAATGACAGTATGAATGAGCTTGGCGCACACAAAGACCGCCACGCGAAAATCGGTGAGGGAAAGATTGGCTTGGAAGCACTGGTACGGGTGATAAATCATCCAAACCTTCGTCATCTGCCGTTTATTTTAGAAACGCCGAATGACGATGAGGGATATGCGCGGGAAATCGCGCTTTTACGCAGCAGATATCTGGATGAATGATTGGTATTGAAAGAGAAGTATTGACAGAAATAAAAAGGAAGAAACAGGATATGAATACAACAGAAATTCTGGAAAGACTCTCAAAGGGTGAATTTAGCGTAGCGGAAGCGGAAAAGGCGCTCAAAATGGAGCCTTTTGATGATTTGGGTTATGCGAAGATTGATTATCACCGTGAGGTGCGTACCGGTGTGCCGGAGGTGATTTATTGTCAGGGAAAGACGGCGGAACAAATCTGCGGGATTGTGCGGAATATGATGAAACACGGAGCGGAGTGTATTTTCGGAACCAGATGTGACCGTGAAAAATATGAGGAAGTAAAAAAAATTTGTCCTGATATGGAGTATGACAAGGTTGCGCGGATCATTAGTATGGGGAAACTTTCTGCGCCGCTTAATAAAGGAAAAATTGTGGTTGCCTGTGCGGGAACTTCTGACCTGCCGGTAGCAAGGGAGGCGGCGCTGACGGCGCGTTTTCTTGGAAATGAGGTAGAAGAAGTTTATGATGTGGGTGTGGCGGGGATTCACCGTCTGCTTTCTAAAATGGATATTCTTACAAGCGCAAACGTCGTAATCGCGGTAGCCGGGATGGAGGGGGCGCTGGCTTCTGTGGTCAGCGGACTGACGGATAAACCGGTAATCGCGGTGCCGACTTCGGTCGGATACGGCGCAAGCTTAAACGGGCTTGCGGCTCTTTTGGCAATGCTGAACAGCTGTGCCAGCGGAATTAGCGTAGTGAATATTGACAATGGATTTGGAGCCGGATATATGGCGCACAGTATTAATTGTCTGGCAGGGAAAAGGGAAGCATAAGGAGAAGGAACGTGAAAAAAATATTATATTTTGATTGTGCCAGTGGAATCAGCGGAAATATGACACTTGGCGCACTGCTGGATCTGGGAGCGGACCGTGAGGCCTTTTTGAAGGAATTAGAGAAACTTGGCGTAGAGGGCTATCAGGTTCAGATTACGGAAACGGAAAAGAACAGCATTCGTGCAACCCATGTGGAGGTTGTTGTGGAAGGAGAGGAACCGGACGGCAGTCACGGTCATAGCGGTCATGATCATCATGAACATGAGCATCATCATGAAGGCGGGCATACTCACGCGCATCCGCACCGTAATTTCGCGGATATCCGCGCGCTCATTGCGCACAGTGATTTGTCGGAGAATGTAAAAGAGTTATCTCTGCGTATTTTCAAACGTGTCGCGCAGGCGGAAGCAAAAGTTCATGGAAAAACGTTGGATGAAGTACATTTTCATGAAGTCGGGGCGGTAGATTCTATTGTGGATATTGTGGGCTGCGCGATTTTGATTGATCAGATCAGACCAGATGCGGTTTATGCATCTGTCGTGCAGGAAGGGCATGGCTTTGTGAGGTGTCAGCATGGGCTGCTTTCTGTACCGGTTCCGGCAACGGCGGAAATTTTTGCAGCATCTGAGGCAAAAATGAAACAGATCGACATTGAGGGAGAACTGGTAACGCCGACAGGAGCGGCCATTATTGCGGAGTTGGCAGAGCGTTTTGGCACGATGCCGGAGATGAAGACGGAACGGATCGGCTGGGGAGCCGGTACAAAAAATCTGTCGATCCCGAATATTTTAAAGGTTTATCAGGGCTTTACAGAGGAAGAACATACAAACTGGATGCAGAGCGATGAGATTATGGTTCTGGAAACGAATCTGGATGACTGCAGCGGCGAAATGATGGGCTATGCGATGGAAAGACTGATGCAGGCGGGGGCGCTTGACGTTAGTTTCGCACCGATTGTGATGAAAAAAAATCGTCCGGCATACCGGATGACTGTTCTGATAAAACCGGAGCAGGAAATGCTGACGGAACGGCTGATGTTTACCTATACGACCACGATCGGCATTCGTAAACATTTGGAAAAGAGAAGTATTTTAAAAAGAGAAAAAGTATCAGTGACGACAGCGGCAGGGGAACTGGAAGCAAAAAAAGTGTATCTGGAAGATTCTGTACGGGTCTATCCGGAATATCAAAGTGCAGTACAACTCGCAGAAAAGCAGAAGAAATCGTTATGGGAGATTTACAGGAGCTATGAAAAATTTTGAGGTATTGTATGCACGGGCTATGCAGATAGCCAGTCTTGCACATGCAGGTCAGACGGATAAAGGGGGTAATCCGTATATTGAACACCCGATCGCAGTAGCTGGACAGTTGGAAGAAGATGAACTGAAGGTGGTGGCGATCCTGCATGATGTTTTAGAGGATAGTGATATGACGGCGGAGGATCTTTTAAAGAGTGGTTTTCCGTGTGAAATTATTGAAGCAGTACAGGTACTGACCTATAAGAAAACAGATCCGGGCACATACGAAGAATACATTGCGCGGGTGGCGAAAAATCGTATGGCAAAAGCCGTAAAAATTTCTGATATTCGGCATAACATGGATCTTTCGCGTATTCCAAATCCGGGAACGCGTGATCTGAAAAGGTGTGCAAAGTATAAGCGGGCGCTGGCTTATCTGGAAAGTAATGGCGAGGATTTGCCGTGAGGAAAATAATGGAAAATGAAAATGCTCCGACATCGAAGATGCCGGGGCATTTTTATAACAGAGGAAAGTTTTTCAATTTTGATTTTTTTGTACGCACAACGGGACTTTATATAGTTTCGGATGTCATTGTTTCTTTTGAACTCAGTGAGGCTTCCAGTTTTCGGACACAATATTGATAACTGAAAAACAGCACGATATCTGCGCCTGCCCATGCCGCAATTTCCGCATAGAAGATACCGTCTTCTCCCATTAACATCGGCAAAAGCATAGCGGCGCCGGTACGCATTACGAATTCGGCTACACCTGACATCATCGGCAGTACAGTATTTCCCATTCCCTGAATACACGAGCGGGTAATGTGCAGATAATAAAGTATCGGAAGCAGGACGCTCATAATAAACAGATAGTGATATGCTATGTTCATGGTATCTGTTACTGTCTGTGGATCACCGGAGATAAAGCATCCTAAAATCAGTTTTCCTCCGCAGATCATTACGAGCGCGATCAGGAGGGAAGTTACCAGAGCAATGCCGAGTGCGGTGCGGTAACCCTGGCGCACACGTTTCATCTCTCCGGCACCAACATTTTGGCCGGTATAAGTAGTCATGGCGAAGCCATAAGAGGTAGCTGCGACTTCCAGAAGACCGTAAAGCTTGTTGGTAGCAGTGAATCCAGCGATAAAAATGACACCGAATTTGTTGACAACGGCCTGTACGATCATACCGCCTACGGAAATTACGGCGTTTTGGAATGCCATCGGGATACCGAGTTTCATTAGATGAATGTGAGAGCGCGGAATCAGAACGATATCTTCTTTTGAAAAACGCAGCAGATCAATTTTTGCAATACGCACCAGGCAGAAAATACCGGTGAAAAATTGTGCCGTTACCGTAGCGGCAGCAGCGCCGAAAAGTCCCCAGTGGAATACAGTGACAAAAATCAGATCCAGTACAATGTTAGTAATGGCGCCGATGACCATTGCATAGAGCGGCGTCTTTCCGTCACCGAGGGAACGCAGTACGGATGCAGTAAAATTATACAGCATCATACAGGGGATTCCCCAGAACATGGTATGCATATAAATAGACGCACCCTCAAAAATATCTTCCGGCGTGTGCAGGATGGTTAGGACACTGGTAGATGTCAGCTGTCCGATTACGACAAGAATTACGGTAATCAAAAGTGACAGGATGGCGGCATTGAAAATGGTACTGCGCAGATCTTTGTATCGCTTCGCGCCGAAATCTTGTGACATTTTAATCGCAAAACCCTGCGTGAAGCCTTGCACCATACCGATCATCAGCCAGATCATCCATTCGGTCGCGCCGACGGCGGAAATACCGTTTACACCGAGAAATTGACCAACAATCATGGCGTCGGTCACGGTATAAAGTTGTTGAAAAATATTGCCTATCATTAAAGGAAGAGCAAAGGAAAGAATGATTTTTCCGGGCCTGCCGGATGTCATACTGCGTACAGATGCCATAGAAATACCTCCGTAATTAATAAAATCTGCAGCTGTTTTTTCTGCATGAAAAATTCAAAAATAGCAGGAAAAAAGCATACAGTAGCTATGATAGCAGATATTGGCAGTTTTGCAATGTATTTTCTTGTAATATAGGAAAACTAGAGAGATGTTTGTTCATGAAAAAAATAATAAAAAAGTACTTGCATATTCAAAAATCTGTGTTATAGTAATTATAGAACAGACAAGAAATGCATAAACACTATGTGTACTCTTGACTGGCTGTTTCTGAAAATTACAGTACCAAGAAGCAAGGAGGTAATGTGATGAATATTAATAAATTTACACAGAAGTCGCTGCAGGCGATCAATGAACTGGAAAAGATTGCTTATGAGTACGGCAATCAGGAAATTGAGCAGGAACATCTGTTATACGCACTGATGAATCAGGAAGACAGCCTGATCATGAAGCTGATTGAAAAGATGGAGATCCAGCCGAATTATTTTGCGAATGCGATTATTTCCGCGCTGGAAAAGAGAACTAAGGTTTCCGGCGGGCAGGTCTATGTGGGAAATGATTTGAACAAGGTATTGGTGACGGCGGAGGATGAGGCCAAAGCCATGGGAGATGAATACGTGTCCGTTGAGCATTTGTTCCTTTCTCTGATTAAGAATCCGAACCGTGCGGTCAAGGCATTGTTTCAGGAATTCGGCATCACCAGAGAACGCTTCCTGCAGGCGCTGTCAACGGTGCGCGGCAATCAGCGTGTGACTTCGGATAATCCGGAGGCTACCTATGATACGCTGGCAAAATATGGCCAGGAACTGGTGGAAAAGGCCAGACAGCAAAAACTGGATCCGGTGATCGGACGAGATACGGAAATCCGAAATGTGATCCGTATTCTTTCCCGAAAGACAAAAAATAATCCGGTACTGATCGGCGAACCGGGCGTCGGTAAGACGGCGGTAGTCGAGGGATTGGCACAGCGTATTGTGCGCGGCGATGTACCGGAAGGACTGAAAAATAAGAAGATTTTCTCTCTGGATATGGGAGCGCTTGTGGCCGGAGCCAAATATCGCGGCGAATTTGAGGAACGTTTGAAAGCGGTTCTGGAAGATGTAAGAAAGAGCGATGGTGAGATTATCCTGTTTGTGGATGAACTGCATCTGATTGTCGGTGCAGGTAAAACAGACGGCGCGATGGATGCAGGAAATATGTTAAAGCCGATGCTGGCACGCGGTGAGCTGCATTGTATCGGTGCGACGACGTTAGACGAGCATCGCCAGTATATTGAGAAAGATCCGGCGCTGGAGAGACGTTTCCAGCCGGTATTGGTGGATGAACCGACTGTGGAGGATACGATTTCTATTCTCCGTGGATTAAAGGACCGTTACGAAGTGTTCCATGGCGTGAAAATCACCGACAGCGCGCTGGTAGCAGCGGCTACCCTGTCCGATCGTTATATTTCCGATCGTTTCCTGCCGGATAAGGCGATTGACCTGGTGGATGAGGCCTGCGCTCTGATTAAGACGGAATTGGATTCGATGCCGACTGAGCTGGATGAATTATCCCGCCGTATTATGCAGATGGAGATTGAGGAAGCGGCGCTGAAAAAAGAAACTGACAAATTAAGCCAGGATCGTCTGGCAAATCTACAGAAAGAACTGGCGGAGCTGAAAGAACAGTTTGCCGGTATGAAAGCGCAGTGGGATAATGAAAAAGCGTCTGTGGAAAATCTTTCAAAACTGCGGGAACAGATCGAGGATATGAACAAGCAGATTGAGATGGCACAGCGCAATTATGATTTGAACAAAGCGGCGGAATTGCAGTATGGCGAGCTGCCGCGTCTGCAGCAGCAGCTTCAGATAGAGGAAGAAAAAGTTAGAAATAAAGATTTGTCGCTTGTGCATGAGAGTGTGACGGAGGAAGAAATCAGTCGTATCATTTCCCGTTGGACCGGTATTCCAGTGGCGAAATTGACAGAAAGCGAACGCAGCAAGACACTGCATCTCGGAGAAGAACTGCATCGCCGCGTAATCGGTCAGGACGATGGAGTACAGAAAGTAACGGATGCCATTATCCGTTCCAGAGCTGGGATTAAAGATCCGACAAAACCGATCGGTTCCTTCTTGTTTATGGGTCCGACTGGCGTCGGCAAGACGGAGCTGGCCAAGACGCTGGCGCAAAGCCTGTTTGATGATGAACAGAATATGGTGCGTATTGATATGAGTGAGTACATGGAGAAATATTCCGTGTCCCGTCTGATCGGAGCGCCTCCGGGATATGTCGGTTATGAAGAAGGCGGTCAGCTGACAGAGGCCGTGCGCAGAAAACCATACTCTGTTGTACTGTTTGATGAGATTGAAAAAGCGCATCCGGACGTATTTAACGTACTTCTGCAAGTGCTGGATGACGGACGTATCACGGATTCGCAGGGCAGAACGGTGGACTTTAAAAATACCATCCTGATTATGACCTCTAATATTGGCTCGCAGTATTTGCTGGACGGTATCGAGGAGGACGGCACGATCCGTGAGGATGCGGAAGCTATGGTAATGCAGGACCTGCGCGGCCATTTTCGTCCAGAGTTTTTGAATCGTCTGGACGAGATCATTATGTTTAAGCCGTTGACAAAGTCCTGCATCGGAAGCATTATCGATCTGATGATGGCAGATGTGAATAAGCGTCTGAAAACACAGGATATTTCTCTGGAATTGACAGAAGCTGCAAAAGCGTTTATTATTGAAGGCGGTTATGAACCAATGTATGGGGCGAGACCGTTGAAACGGTTCCTGCAGAAAAATGTGGAAACCATGGTGGCGAGAGAAATCCTCTCAGGCGAAGTACGCGGCGGAGATGTGATTTTGATTGACGCTGCAGACGGACAGCTCAGTGTAAAAGTAAAATAAAGGGATTTTTCATGGGAAAGGAAATATGATGATACCAAAAGATCCGATGATACTGCTAAGCTACGTGAACACACAGCTACGTGATTTTTATCCGAATCTGGAGGAATTGGCGAAAGGATTGGATGTGGATGCGGAGCAGATCATAGAAAAATTGTGCGGCATTGATTATGAATATGACGCAGCGCTGAATAAGTTTGTATAAAAAAGGAGCCCGCGGGCTCCTTTTTTACATGCTCTGAATTTTTTCTTTATAAATCTTTTTCAGCAGTACCGCGCTCATCACAAGGGAAACGATTTCCGCGATGTTAAAGCTCCACCATACGGCATTCAGTCCCAGCGTATGTGCGAGGATATAGGCAGCCGGAAGCAATACGACCAGCTGTCTGGCGATGGAAATGATCAGGCTGTAAATACCGTTTCCGAGTGCTTGAAAGACAGAACCTACCACGATACAGAATCCGGCAAATAAAAAGCTCAGACTGATCGTACGCAGAGCGGGAACACCGATATTCAGCATATGATCGGATGCATTGAATAATAACAACAGTTTATCCGGAATCAGCTGGAACACAGCCAGACCGATCAGCATCAGAGAGACTGCGATGCAGATACTCATTTTGATCGTGGCAGTGATGCGCTGCTTGTTTTGCGCGCCATAGTTGTAAGCGATAATTGGGATCATACCGTTGTTCAGGCCGAATACCGGCATAAACGCAAAGCTGTTGAGCTTGAAGTATACGCCGAACACAGCTGTTGCTGTCGAGGTGAACATCAGCAGGATTTTATTAAATCCAAATGTCATCACAGAACCAATCGCCATCATAATGATAGACGGAACGCCGACCGAGTAAATTACGCGGATTACGCGCATGTTTGGACGAAATCCTTTGATACCGAGGCGGATTTCATGGTTGACTTTTAGATTAAAAATAAGGGCGAGGGTCATTGCGATAATCTGACCGAAGACGGTTGCTACGGCTGCGCCGGCAACGCCCATTTTCGGGAAACCAAACAGCCCGAAAATCAGAATCGGGTCCATGATAATGTTGATGATTGCGCCGAGGCTCTGTGTGATCATGGTATACAGGGTCTTTCCGGTAGACTGCAGAAGACGCTCGAAGGCGATCTGCATAAACAGTCCGAAGGAGCAGATACAGATGATCGTCAGATACGTTGTGCCGTATTCCACGATTTCCGGGATTTTTGTCTGCATAGCGAAAAACGGACGGGATACTGTCAGACCGATCAGTGCGAATACCAGATAGCTGACCAGTGCCAGAAAAATACCGTTGTTTGCGGCAAGGCTGGCCTCTTTTTCATTTTTCTCTCCGAGAGAACGGGAGAGCAGTGCGTTGATACCGACACCGGTACCAGTTGCTACGCCGATCATCAGGTTCTGCAGCGGAAAGGCGAGTGATACGGCTGTCAGAGCGTATTCGTCGATTTGGGCCACAAAAATACTGTCAACGATGTTGTAAAGCGCCTGTACCAGCATGGACAGCATCATTGGCAGCGACATGGTGATCAGTAGTTTTGGGATAGGCATCACGCCCATCTTGTTTTCTTTTGTTTGTGTTTGCTGCATGTTGAAAACTCCTGTCATATGAAAAACGATTTATTTTTTACCATCCGATATTATAGTGGATTTCAAAAAAATTGTCTATAATAGTTTACAAAAAAGAGGATGCTCTTGTATACTGACAGCATAAAAAAGAAAGGAAACGGTTTATGGAAAAACGTGAACCTATCGGAAATGAGTTTTGCCCCAAGGCATGCGGCAGATTTATTTTATGGATTTTGTGTAATCTGGTGAGCATAGCCGGTATCCTGCAGTTTGCACATTACGCGCGGATGGGAAACAATCGTCTGGGAATCTGTATGGCGGTGCTCTGCATTGCGGCTAACCGTCTGGGAGAATTGTTTCATCAAAGAGCGGAAAAAAGAAACAGCCGTGATGGTAACGATATGTAAAACAGGCATATATGGCAGTACCTCGGAATAAACTGGAAATAATGGCTGCGGTGGGGACGCGTATGAAAGAGACTGCGATTCGCGGAAAAGTATTTTTTTATGGTTTATTTGCGGTAATGTTATTGTTTAGCATAAAGGCACAGGAGAGACGGGCGGTTTTCGTTGTGCAGGAGAAGGCAGACAGAGAGGAAAAGCAGGGAATGGATGCCCTGTCGGAGACTGCTCCGCGAGTGGCGCTCACGTTTGACGACGGTCCTCATCCGAAGTATACGAAACAGCTTTTGGATGGGCTGAAAGAACGTGGTGTAAAAGCCACGTTTTTTGTAATTGGAAAAAATATTGCCGGACGTGAGGAACTGATTCGGCAAATGTACAAGGATGGTCATATAATAGGAAATCATACCTTCAATCATGTGGATATTAGTAAACTGAGCAGTGAACGCGCTTGTGAAGAACTTATGCGTACCAGCCTGCTGGTAGAGGAAATCACCGGCAGCGCAACACCCTATGTACGGCCGCCGTTCGGTAATTGGAATAAAAATCTTGACAGTCGTCTATCGATGATTCAGGTAAATTGGACGGTTGATCCGTTGGATTGGACTACGGAAAACACATCTGAGATCGTAGAAAAGGTAGTGACACAGGCAGAAGATAATGCTATCATTCTGTTGCATGACTATTATCGGTCGTCAGTGGAGGCGGCGCTGCAGATTATTGATATTTTGAGCGCGCGCGGATTTGTGTTTGTGACTGTGGAGGAACTGCTTTTAGAGTGAATACAAGCGGAGGAATATCATGGATTTATTTGATTATATGAGAAGCAATACAATGGAAAAGGAGTCGCCGCTGGCGTCGAGGCTGCGGCCGCGCACTCTGGACGAAGTGGTGGGGCAGCAGGAGATCATTGGCAGAGATAAGCTGCTGTATCGTGCGATTAAAGCGGATAAGTTAAGCTCTCTGATTTTTTACGGACCGCCGGGGACGGGAAAGACTACGCTGGCAAAGGTGATCGCTAATACGACGAGTGCGGAATTTGTGCAGTTAAACGCCACAGTTGCTGGAAAAAAAGACATGGAAGAAGTGGTGCAGTCGGCTAAAAACAATGCCGGAATGTATGGAAAGCGTACTATTTTGTTTGTTGACGAGATCCATCGTTTTAATAAGGGACAACAGGATTATCTACTTCCATTTGTCGAGGATGGGACGATCGTTCTGATCGGTGCGACGACGGAAAATCCTTATTTTGAGGTTAACAGCGCGCTGATTTCCCGCTCAGTGATCTTTGAACTGAAACCACTTGGACAAAAGGATATCGAAATGCTGATCGAACGCGCGGTTTATAATGTGGAACGTGGTATGGGCGCGTACAATGCTGTGATCGATGAAGATGCGAAAGCGTTTCTGGCGGATATAGCCGGAGGGGATGCCCGCGCGGCGCTGAACGCGGTGGAACTGGGAATTCTTACGACAGAACGCAGTGCAGATGGAAAAATTCATCTGACACTGGAGGTGGCGGCGGAATGTATTCAGAAACGGGCAGTACGCTATGACAAAAACGGTGACAGTCATTACGATACTATTTCTGCGTTTATTAAGAGTATGAGGGGATCTGATCCGGACGCGGCGGTTTATTATTTGGCACGGATGCTCTATGCAGGGGAAAGTGTGACATTTGTCAGCCGCAGGATTATAATCTGTGCTGCCGAAGATGTAGGAAATGCTGATCCGCAGGCATTGCAGGTGGCGGTAGCGGCTGCGCAGGCAGTGGAGCGTGTGGGGATGCCGGAGGCACAGATCATTCTTTCACAGGCAGTGACATATGTGGCGAGCGCGCCGAAGAGCAATTCAGCGGTACGCGCGATTGCCGATGCGATGGATGCGGTACGCGATTGTAAGGCGACGGTGCCGGTGTATCTGCAGGATTCTCATTATAAGGGCGCGGCCAAATTAGGACACGGCATCGGTTATGAGTATGCGCATGATTTCCCGAAGCATTTTTCAAGACAGCAGTATTTGCCGGAGGAACTAAAAGACAGGACGTTTTATCATCCGTCCGAGAACGGATATGAAAAAAAGATCAAAGAATATTTAAAATGGGTGCGCGAGTAGCGCACCCTATAATTTTATAATAAAGACCGGGATCGGGGGATGATTCGGTCGATTATAATATTCGGAAACAATCACGACGTATTTGTGGGGATCTAGTATTTTCAGGTAAGAAAGCAGGGCATCGCGCTCCGCAAAGCCACTGTCACCACCGCTGTAGATGCAAAGGCTCATCAGACCGCCTTTGACAAGGAGCGGCAGACCTGCTTGGATGGCTGCAATGCTGGAAGCAGCTTGTGTGGCAATGGTGTGATCGCCTCCAGGAAGATAGCCGAAGTTAAAGACAATGCAGCTGACGCAGTTTTTTTCTGCATAGCGGTCCATGTTCGCATGGCTGTCTTTGATGATACGGCCGATATGGGAAAGTCCTGCATCAGACAAGCGTTTTTGTGTTGCGTCAATGGCAGCCTGCTGGATATCAAAGGCAAGGACTGTTCCGGTACCTCCGACAAGGCGGCAGAGAAATTCTGTATCATTTCCGTTCCCTGCGGTTGCGTCGATGCAGAAATCGCCTGTGGTTACATGTTCTTTTATAAAATGATGGCACCATTCGGTAATTTGATAATTTTTCATGAAATATACCTCCTACACATCGCAATAGTTTGCCTTGAACGCGCGTTCCGGTTCGGAGAGTTTTTAGATTGATAGTCATCACTCGTTCAACGGTATTTACGGCAAGCAGTGTGTTATATTTAATTATGGATTATAGACTGAATTTGGATTAATGTCAAAAAATACTGCTTTTAAAATACTGCAGAATTTTTTGGCAGGGCTTGCGAAGAAACGAAGATTTTGGTAAAGTAAGGGCAGAATAGAAAATCTGATAAATAAAGCATACAGGGGTGCGGCAAGAGAGGAGAAAACAGAGGATGGATGGAAAACAGATGCAGTATTTTACAGTCTGCGCGCAGTCCGGCTCATTCAGTGAGGCGGCAAGAAGTCTGTACACAACGCAGTCGAATGTCAGCAGGGTAATAAAGGCGCTGGAAGAAGCGTTGGGGATGCGCCTGTTTGAACGTTTGCCGCGCGGGATCTGTCTGACTCCACAGGGAGAACAGATTTACCGGCAGGTGTGCAGGATCCGCAGAGAAATGGATATGTTGGAACAGCTGGCAAAAAGCGGACAGACGGGCTGGATGCGTATTTCCTGCAATCCAAGCGCATGGCTGGCAGCGCGTTTCACGGAATTTTATAATGCGAATTATGAAAAAAATTATCACTGTCAGATTCATACGGACAGTGTAAGAAGGATTCTGGAGCGTGTGCGTGATTACAGAGATGATCTCGGTTTTGTGTACATTGCCCGCCATCAGATGGAGAATTTTTTGTATGAGGTATCGCGCAGCTCGTTGGAATTTACTGCACTGCAGCAGATCGAGGCGCGGATTTACCTCGGCGGTGCATATGCCGGTGATATTAAGGGAGAGCATCCGCTGCGTTTTATCCAGAGTTATGAGGATGAATTTGCGGATCCGGCTGTTCCAGAAGGGGAAAATGGGCGCATTTTTGCCGATATGGATGTGGCGGTAGTAACAAACAGCGACTACATTATGGAACGGATGCTGCGGGAAAGCCCGCTTGTCAATATCAGCGGAAGATATTTGACGGAAGAACTCCCGTCGTGCGATGGTCTTCCGATTCCGGGACAGGAGGAGGGGGTAACTTTCGGTTATCTCGCACGCAGAGGAGAAGAACCGGAAGGAGCCGCAGGAGAATTTTTGAAGTTTCTTCGGGAACATTTATCTAACTGATATGTATAATGTCTAATTCATATCTTTGAAGTGGGAAATAGATAGTTCTGCATTTTTTTTAAAGCATATCAAAAAAGGAAGATGGTTTGCAGTGAGAAACTATCTTTCTTTTTTTGTGCAGATTCATCTGGCGGTTGGAAATTATCTGAAAGATTTTGTTGACAAAGAAATGCCTTTTTTCTATAATATAGACAAACGATATGTCGAGGTGCGACATGTTTAGAAGCGATATATAGGAGAAAAGATTTGGATCACATTCTGAAAAAATATATTCCGATGACGGAGACGACTTATTATACGCTCTTGTCCCTAAGAGAAGATCGGCATGGATACGCGATTATGCAGTTTGTCAGTGAACTTACAGAAAATCGTATCCGCATGGGTACGGGGACGCTTTACACAATGCTGGGGCGACTGGTGGAGGATGGGATGATTACGATCGTGTCCAATGAAAACGGTAAAAAGGTATATCATTTAACACCGCTGGGAGAGGATATTTTGAAAATGGAGCTGGAGCGTTTGCGCAAACAGTTGAAAAATGGGGAGGATATTTATGGGAAACAGGATTAAAAAGACGCGTTTTTTCTGCAGTCTGCGCAAGGAACTGCACTGGCTGGAGGAGATGGCACAGCAGGGATACTTTCTGACAGATATGACGATGGGCATGGTTTATACGTTTGAGCAGCACGCTCCAGAGCGAATTGTCTATGAGATTGATCGGTTTGATCTGCCGAAAAGTCCGACCTTAAAGGAAATCCGAGAAAAGGAGCAGTTCGTTTTACTGGCGGAGGAGATGGGCTGGCAGGAGGTGACGCATACCGAAGATATGACATATTATTTTTGCAAGCCTTACGAAGAGGATGGTGTTAACGAGATGTATGAGGATGAGGAGATGCGCAGACTGCATGCCGCAAAATTCCGAGAGTATTACCGAGGAATGTCTCAGCATCTGAATTATACGACGTTGACATGGGCTGCGATTTTGCTGATTCTCAGCGTGATCACGGCAGAATGGACAGTTGCCTGGTTGTGCAGTTTTTTTTGTCTATGTACGGTTGCGGTTTCTGCTTGGACATACAGCATATCTGAGCAGTATTATCGGGAATTCTGTCTGAGCCGTCAGGAATGGGAATGTATTTATGAAAATGCTGATCATATCAAAAAGGTACATCGTTTGTTTTTGTTTACACGCAGTTTGGAAAAATTTTTGCATAGACAGAGTATACAGGGGTGGCATCTGATAAAAATGAGGTGACCCCCAAAAGTTAGACTTTTTAAGCGTAGTAGTTTTGATTGCT
>CALDMO010000048.1 GCA_937915375.1 uncultured Marvinbryantia sp. | reverse complement strand
AGCAGCAATCAAAACTACTACGCTTAAAAAGTCTAACTTTTGGGGGTCACCTCAGATTACACGCCGGGCGGTGTCTTTTCAATGTCTATCGGCTATCTCGGTCAAAGGGTTTTTACGCTGTCTTCCATTCATCCCTGCGCCGCATGCTCCTCGATCCAGCCGTCAATCAGCTCCCAGATTTCTTCCCTTCCCTGTTTCGTCTCTGCGGAGAACGGGATCACCACACTGCCTGATTTCATTCCCAAACCGGTGCGGATCTGTTTTACCTGTTTTTGAATCTGACTACGTTTAATCTTGTCCAGCTTCGTGGCAATGATCAAAGGTTCATATCCGTTGTAAGTCATCCACTCATACATCATCTTGTCGTTCGCGGACGGCTCATGGCGGATATCCACCAGCAGAAACACGGCTTTTAACATCTGTGACTTCTGCAGATAACGTTCGATCAGCCTGCCCCACTTTTCTTTTTCCGACTGCGCCACCTTCGCATAACCGTAACCTGGCAGATCGACCAGATACATGGCGTCATTGATGTTGTAAAAATTGATCGTCTGTGTTTTTCCCGGCTGCGAACTGGTACGCGCCAGCGATTTGCGGTTCATCAGGGCATTGATCAGTGAAGATTTTCCCACATTGGATTTGCCCGCAAACGCCACTTCGATTTTATCATGCTTCGGCAGTGTGCTGGTGATACCGCACACTGTCTCCAGCGCTATATTTTTTATTACCATGTACGTTCCTTTCTGTGTATGTCGGCTTTTCGTTTTTTGAAACAGTGTTTCTACTTTTTATGTTTCGCCTTTTTCTCCGGCAATTCCTTCACCAGAGTTCCCGGAAGGATGTCGGACATTGTTTCCGCAAAGCAGATTTCCAGTCCCTTCTTAATCTCCGCGGAGATTTCCTCTACATCCGGCTTATTCTTAATCGGCACAAATACTGTTTTAATTCCCGCGTTTCTGGCCGCCAACAGCTTTTCTTTTAAGCCACCGATCGGCAGTACACGGCCGCGCAGGGTAATTTCCCCCGTCATTGCTACATCCGCACGCACCGGAATCTCCGTGATTGCAGAGATCATCGCTGTCGCCATCGTCACCCCGGCGGACGGTCCATCTTTCGGTACTGCTCCCTCCGGGATATGAATGTGAATATCATGTTTACGGAAGTAATCTTCCGAAATTTGATAATTCGCGGCAATCGAACGGATATAACTAAGTCCTGCCTTGGCCGATTCTTTCATCACATCGCCCAACTGACCGGTCAAACTGATTTCGCCCCGTCCCGGCATTACATTTACTTCTATCTGCAGGGTATCCCCGCCGACACTCGTCCATGCAAGTCCGCGTACGATACCAATCTCATTTGTCTCGTTTAACTCCTGTACGGTATATCTGGCCCTGCCAAGATATTTTTCCAGATTTTTACCAGTCACTTTAATCGACTTTTTCTCTTTTTCAAGAATCTCTCTGGCCGCCTTACGACAGATTTCGCCAAGCTTACGTTCCAAATTACGTACCCCGGCCTCTCTGGTATATCCTGAAATTACCGACCGCATCGCATCATCTGTAATCGAGATACGCTCCGGCGTCAGACCATTATGCTCCACCTGCTTTTTCCAGAGATGTTCCTTTGCAATGTGGAACTTTTCATTTTCTGTATAGCTGGAAATCTCAATCAGTTCCATACGGTCCAAAAGCGGACGCGGGATCGTCTGCACGTCATTTGCCGTAGCAATAAACATCACCTGCGACAGATCCAGCGGAATTTCCACATAATGATCGCGGAAATTCACATTCTGCTCGGAATCGAGCACTTCCAGCATTGCGGAAGCGGTATCGCCTTTGTAATCACTGCTGAGCTTGTCAATCTCATCCAGAAGCATCAGCGGATTTTTTACCCCTGCCATCTTCAGCGCGTTTGCGATACGCCCCGGCATCGCGCCCACATATGTTCTTCTGTGTCCACGGATCTCCGCCTCATCACGCACACCGCCAAGACTGATGCGCACATATTTCTTATTCAACGCTCTGGCCACAGATTTCGCGATCGACGTTTTACCGGTTCCAGGCGGACCAACCAGACATAAAATCGGGCTGTCGCCCTTTTGCGTAAGCGCGCGCACCGCCAAAAATTCCAGAATGCGCTCTTTTACTTTTTCCAGTCCATAGTGATCTGCCTCAAGAATTTCTCTGGCGTTGTTAATATCCTTATTATCTCTTGAAACCGCATCCCACGGCATTTCCAGCAGCGTCTCAATATAACCACGTAGCACCGGGCTTTCACCGGAATTTGCACCCACGTTACGATACCGTTCAATCTCTTTGCGGATTTTTTCTTTTACCGCCTCAGAAGCCTTCTTTTTCGAAAGTTCTTCAAAAAAGACATCCGCCTCATTGACGTTATCCTCTTTTAATTCCTCTCGGATCAGTTTCATCTGCTCGCGCATGAAATATTCACGTTGATTCTTATCGATCCGTTCCCGGACCTTTTCCTGCAATTCCCGGCGCAGCTGCAAAATATCAATTTCCTTCGCCATCAGCGTCAGAAGCAGTTCGCAGCGCTCCTGCAGATCAACCGCCTCCAAAACTGCCTGCTTCTGTTCATAGTAAAGCGGCAGATTCATAGCGATCTGCCCAGCCGCCTTTTCCAAATCTTCCATCTCACTGATCTGATGGATCAGTTCTTTACTCATTTTGCCGTTAAAACCGCTGTAAGTCTCAAATCCTTCTTTTAAAGAACGCAGAAGCGCCTCCCTTGCGGTGTCGTCAAGCCCTTCTCCTTCTTCCGGAAACGTCATTACATCAGCAGCCAGATAATCATCCGCCTCTACCAGATCATCCATCTCTGCGCGGCAGATACCTTCCGCTAACACGCGTAAAATATTTTTAGGGAGCTTCACTACCTGTTTGATTTCTACAATCGTTCCGATGCGATAGAGATCGTCCATTACCGGATCCGCCACCTGCGTATCTTTCTGTGCTACCACAAACAGACGCTGATCCTTTAACATTGCCTGTTCTACTGCTTTAATTGATTTCTTCCGGCTGATGTCGAAATGTACGATCATCGCCGGAAGAATCGTCATCCCCCGCAGTGCAACTGCGGGGATATTCTTTATCATATCTGTCATCTATCGTTCTCCTATGCGGATTCCGGTGTCATAACAACTTTCTTTTTTGTATTTTGTACCGGAATCAGCCGTTCTTCGCTGTGAATCAGCTTTGCTTCTCCAGTTCCATTCACCAGTTCTTTCGTAACGGTACACTCCGTAATCGTCTCATCTGACGGAATCACATACATCAAATCCTGCATGGATTTTTCCATCACGGCACGTAATCCTCTTGCGCCTGTCTTGCGTTCCATAGACTGTTTCGCCACTTCCAGAACCGCGTCATCTTCAAATTCCAATTTTACGCCATCCAGTTCAAATAATTTCTGATACTGCTTGATGATCGCATTTTTCGGCTCTTTTAAGATGCGTACCAATGTTTCCTCATCGAGAGCGTCCAGCGATACCACCACCGGAACGCGTCCGATAAACTCCGGAATCATACCAAACTTCACAAAGTCCTGCGGAACCACATGTTTCAGAACCTCTCCAACATTTTTCTCTTCTTTGCTGCTGAGCGTACGATTAAAGCCCATCGTCTTGGTATCCATACGGGTTTCGATAATCTTATCCAACCCTTCAAAAGCACCGCCGCAGATAAAGAGAATATTAGTTGTATCAATCGGAATCAGTTCCTGCTGCGGATGTTTTCTGCCGCCCTGCGGCGGAACACTTGCGACTGTCCCCTCAAGGATTTTCAGAAGCGCCTGCTGCACACCCTCACCAGAAACGTCTCGCGTAATTGACGCATTTTCCGATTTTCTGGTAATCTTATCAATTTCATCAATATAGATAATGCCATGCTGCGCACGTTCAATATCATAATCTGCCGCCTGAATGATTTTCAGCAGAATATTTTCTACATCCTCACCGACATATCCTGCCTCTGTAAGTGTTGTCGCGTCCGCAATCGCAAACGGCACGTTCAAAAGACGCGCCAGTGTCTGCGCCAAGTAAGTCTTTCCGGAACCGGTCGGTCCCAGCATCAGAATATTGCTTTTCTGCAGCTCTACCCCCAGATCCTTTCCCGCCATAATACGTTTATAATGGTTATAAACTGCAACTGCCAGCGCTTTTTTTGCGTTGTCCTGTCCGATCACATAATCATCCAGCACCGCCTTGATTTCCTCTGGTTTCAGAAGATTGATTTCCTCCACACCCTCGGCAGCGTATTCTTCCGCAAGTTCTTCTTCTATGATTTCACCGCAGATCTCTACACAGTCGTCGCAGATATAGACGCCTCCCGGACCTGCAATTAATTTTCTTACCTGATCTTCACTTTTGTTACAAAAAGAACACCTGATTTTCGGTTCTCCGACTCTTCCTGCCATTTTCTATCCACCTTAATTAAAAAATACTGTTTTACGCTCGCGCATAAATGCGACAAAGACTCCCGCAAAATTCGCAGGAGTCTTATCCGCACTTTATCTGCTCGAAATAACCATATCAATCAGCCCGTAAGCTTTCGCTTCTTCCGCTGTCATATAGTTATCGCGTTCCGTATCCGCCTCAATCACTTCAATCGGCTGACCGGTATTTGCAGCCAGACACTCATTCAGACGTTTTCTTGTCTTCAGGATTTCTTCTGCGACAATCTTAATATCCGTAGCCTGACCTTTTGCACCGCCTGACGGCTGATGAATCATAATCTGTGCATTCGGCAGGGCAATTCGCTTGCCTTTTGTTCCGCCAGCCAGCAGGAATGCGCCCATACTTGCTGCCAGTCCCACGCAGATCGTGGAAACATCACATTTAATATACTTCATTGTATCGTAAATCGCCATACCAGCGGTAACGGAACCGCCCGGGCTGTTGATATAAAGCTGAATATCCTTACCCGGATCCTCGGATTCCAGAAACAGAAGCTGCGCAACAATCAGATTTGCGCTGACATCCGTCACTTCCTCGCCGAGAAAAATGATACGGTCTTTCAGTAATCGGGAGTAAATATCGTAGGAACGTTCTCCTCTGCTTGTCTGCTCAATGACATAAGGTACAAAACTCATTATGCCGCCTCCTTACTCACTTAAGTCTTAAACTTCCTTTGCGGAATCACGAAGCAGATCTACCGCTGCCTGAATTTTCAGATCAGCCTTCATCTGTTCGATTCCTGTTTCTCCCAGCAGTTCTTTCACTTTATCTTTTTCCATCTTGTACATATCAGCCATCTTCTGCAGTTCTTCTTCTACTTTCTCATCAGCAATTTCAAAGTTTTCTTTTGCTGCGATTGCTTCCAGTGTCAGACTGTTTTTAATACGTTTTTCTGCTTCCGGTCTCATCTGTTCCAACATTTTTTCAGCTGTCATACCTGTGAACTGGAAGTACTGTTCAACGGAAAGTCCCTGAGACTGCAGTCTTCTTGCGAAATCTTCCGCCATGTTGCGAACCTGACTGTCGATCATTGCTGCCGGGATATCCATAGTTGCGTTTTCTACTGCTTTCTCTACTGCTGCAGTTTCTTTCGCGTTCTTTGCTGCCGCTTCTTTTTTCTCTGTCAGTTTTTTCTTCAGATCTTCTTTGTACTCTGCCAGAGTATCAAATTCAGAAACATCCTGTGCGAATTCATCATCTGCTTCCGGAAGTTCTTTTACTTTGATCTCGTTTACTTTACATTTAAATACTGCTTCTTTGCCAGCCAGCTCTTTTGCGTGGTATTCTTCCGGGAAAGTAACGGTTACATCAAGTTCCTTACCGATTTCCGCACCTACAAGCTGATCTTCAAAGCCCGGGATGAAGCTGCCGCTGCCGACAGTTAAATCATAGTTTTCTGCTTTTCCGCCTGCAAACGGTACGCCGTCAACAGAACCGTCAAAATCAAGCTTGATCATATCGCCGTTCGCAACTGCTCTGTCATCCACGTCAATTGTTCTGGCGTTGTTTTCGCGCTCTTTATCGATTTCTTTCTGAATTTCTTCCTCTGTAACCTCAATCTCTGCCTTCGGTACTTCCAGACCTTTGTATTCGCCCAGAGTTACTTCCGGTTTTACAGCTACTTCTGCAGTAAAGATAAATTCTTTGCCTTTTTCAATCTGTACAACATCGATTTTCGGCTGGGAAACGATGTCCAGATCACAATTTGCAATCTCTTTATCGTATGCTGCCGGAATCAGCGCGTTTGCCGCATCTTCATAAAAAATGCCTGCGCCGTACATTTTTTCAATCATCGCACGCGGTGCTTTTCCTTTACGGAAGCCCGGGATATTGATTTTATTTTTTGCTTTCAGGTAAGCGCCCTGCATTGCTTTTTCAAATTCTTCTGCGCTCACTTCAATAGTAAGCTTTACCATATTGTGTTCCAGGTTTTCTGTTTTTAAACTCATCTTGGATAGTTCCTCCTTAAATATTCCCTTTGTCTTTCTGAAAATGGGCAATCTTCCCCATACTCACAGTCATTGCACTACTATAGCACAAATTTTCCAAAATGACAACATTTACTTTTTATATATGATTGCTTCCGCCAACTGATCAGCTTTTTGCGCCCCAAACAGTCGTGCCGTCAATTCCAACGAGAAGTCAATCGCCGTTCCCATACCGCGTCCGGTCGTGATATTGCCGTCCGTCACCGCCGGCACATTCAAAACCTCCGCGCCCGTCAAACGCTGCTCAAAACCCGGATAGCAGACCGCTTTTTTACCTTTCAAAAGTCCCAGATCACCCAAAACACTCGGCGCCGCGCAGATTGCCGCTATGCCGCCGCCCTTTTTATCTGTCTCTTTTAAAAGCATGGTCAATCCTTCATGCGCGCCCAGATGTTTGGTACCTGGCATCCCGCCCGGAAGCACCAGTAAATCTGCCCCCGCAAAATCTGTCTTTTCAAAAATAGTATCTGCTATTACCTCTATGCCGTGCGAACCGCAGACACGCTCTGTCCCATTGATTGATACTGTCACCACTTCCGCCTCTGCCCGGCGCAGCAGATCTACTACGGTCAATCCCTCAATCTCTTCAAATCCATCTGCCAGAAATACAAATACTTTGCCCATCTCCATGCTCCTTTACTTTCATAAGCTCCCGCCGTATCGCAGAATACTTGAACCTTGACACGACCGTATGCGCTTGTTAAAATATTTTCAAAGATATTGTATATCGTATCACTTTCATCGTCAAGATATAGTAGGAGGTTGTTTTATGGAAATTGAACGGAAATTTTTAGTGAAAGACATCCCGGCAGATTTATCAGCGTATCCCTGTCACATCATCGAACAGGGATATCTCTGCACCGATCCGGTTGTGCGCATCCGGCGCCAGGATGACGAATACATCTTAACTTATAAAGGCAGTGGTCTTTTATGCCGCGAAGAATACAATCTTCCGCTGAAAGCCGCATCCTATGCACATTTAAAAGAAAAAACAGACGGGCATATCATCTCTAAAAAACGTTATGTTATCCCACTGGAAAATCGTTTAAACATCGAACTGGATATTTTTGAACCTCCGTTTGCGCCGCTTGTACTGGCGGAAGTGGAGTTTCCCGACATAGAGACGGCAAACGCCTTTTCTCCCCTGCCCTGGTTCGGCGAGGATGTGACCACAGACGGCCGCTATCATAACAGTTATTTAAGCCGGATGGAATTCTGATTGGATGTTACCCTCTGATCAGTTTTAGGCCGGCCAGGAAAGCAGGTGTTTTTATGGATAGAACAATCGGTCAAAAACTGCATATGCTGCGCGAATATAAAGAACTGACACAGGCCGAACTAAGCCGGCTTATGAACATGGCGCGTTCTGCCTATGCCAATTATGAACTCGACCGGCGCGAACCGCCAATTTCTTTTCTAATCGAAATTGCTGATTTTTACGGCATTTCTGTGGATTATCTGGTACGGGACAGCTTTCTGCAATTTCCGCTTCCGCACTCCGCGGATGAGCAGACGCTGCTGCAGCGTTTCCGATCCATGAATCCCCTTGGCCGTACAGACCTGTTGGAGTATTCCCTTTTTCGGATCAGACACCAAAAAAGAGCTCCGCGTTAATCTATTTTCCTGCAAAAGGACGCCCGGATTTCCCGGACGTCCCTTTATGTTTCATCTGGATATTCAATTTTTACCAGTGTCAGCCCCTGCGGCGGAGCCGTTTCCCCGGCCGCCTGCCGGTCTTTCGCTTCCAAAAGTTCTTTCATATAATCCGGCTCATAGTATCCGCTGCCCACACGCAGCAGAGTCCCAACAATGATCCGTACCATATTATAGAGAAAACCATTGCCGCGGATGCGCACTGTAATCATATCGTTTGCATCCTTCAAAATTTCCACATCATAAATTGTACGAACTGTATTTTCCACTTCCGCTTTATGCGTGCAGAGACTTTTAAAATCATGCTCCCCCACCAGATAAGCTGCCGCTTTTTTCATCCGTTCGGTATCCAGCGGAATATAGTAAAACAGGGAATACAGCCTTTTTGTCGGATCGGCAAACCGGCGATTCAAAATCTTATATTCATATGTCTTCACCGTATTACAAAAACGCGGATGGAAATCAGCCGCCACCTCTCTTGATTCCTGAATACGGATATCCTGCGGAAGCCGTGTATTTAAAGCAAAAGAGATTTTTTCCGCCGGCATCCGCGCCGTAGTATCAAACACCGCTACATTGCCGAGCGCATGCACGCCCGCATCCGTGCGGCTCGCGCCGATGACCCGGATCGGTTCGCGCAACAGCTCCGATAAATGCTGATTTAACACCTCTTCCACCGTAATCCCGTTCGGCTGCACCTGCCAGCCGCAGTAATTTGTTCCGTCATAAGCAACAGTCAATTTCACACGCTTCATATCAGACACCCACCGCTTTTTTCGCCGCAAACATCACCAACAGATAGAGCGCCATAACAAAATAGGCGATTCCATCCCGCCTCTGGTATTTCAGCGGATGCATCTTCGTGCGTCCATCGCCGCCGCGATAGCCCCTGGCCTCCATCGCCATCGCCAGATCATTTGCACGACGAAATGCCGAAATAAACAGCGGCACCAGCAGCGGCACCATATTCTTCGCTTTCTGAATTACACCGCCGCTCTCAAAGTCCGCGCCGCGCGCCATCTGCGCTTTCATAATTTTATCTGTCTCTTCCAGAAGTATTGGAATAAAACGCAGTGCGATCGACATCATCATTGCAATGTCGTGCACCGGCACATGGATCTTGTTCAGCGGACGCAGCCCCTTTTCCAGACCGTCTGTGAGCTGATTCGGCGTTGTCGTCAAGGTCATGATAGATGCGCCGATGATCAGATACGTCAGCCGGATCGCCATAAATGCCGCCTGCACCACGCCTTCACGCGTAATTGTCAGCTTCCAGATGGAAAACAGCGGTTCGCCCGGCGTCATAAACATATTAAAAACCACCGTGATCATCATCAGGATCACGATCGCTTTCAGACCTTTTACCATAAACTTAAACGGTACCTTGGACGCCCGGATCACAGCCGCCAGGAAAACTGTCGCCACCGCATAGGCCGCGAAGGAACGGAACGCAAACAGTGAAATCAGAAACACCAGCGTGCCGACCAGCTTCGTGCGCGGATCAAGACGGTGGATTACCGAATTTGCCGGATAATACTGTCCGATCGTAATATCACGTATCATCCTGCCTCACCCCCTGCCATCTTCGCCAAAATTTCTACCGCAGCCTCCTCAATCGTCATCGCCTGCGTATCCACATTGATCCCGCGGCTCTTCAGCTCCTGCATCACATACGTTACCTGCGGAGCTGCCAAACCAATGGCCTCCAGCTCTTTATAATGCTCAAATACTTTGCGCGGCGTATCGTCAAAACGAACGCGGCCTTTTTCCATCACAATAATCCGCTCCACGTACCGGGCAATATCCTCCATGCTGTGTGACACCAGCATAACCGTGATACCGCGCATTTTATGCAGCAAAGCGATCTGATCAAGAATATCATCCCTACCCTTCGGATCCAGTCCCGCAGTAGGCTCATCAAGAATCAGCACCTCCGGCTGCATAGCCAGAATACCCGCAATCGCCACGCGTCTTTTTTGACCGCCCGAGAGCTCAAACGGTGATTTTTTATAATGCTTTTCCTTTAATCCGACCTGCTTCAGCGCTTCATATGCCCTTCTTTCGACTTCGTCCTTCGGCAGCCCGAGATTTTTCGGTCCAAAGCAGACATCCGTAAATACATCCACCTCAAAAAGCTGGTATTCCGGATACTGGAACACCAGACCGACCTTACTGCGCAGTTCTTTGACAGAATAACCCTCGCGGTAAATATTTTCTCCGTTGTAATAAACAGCGCCGGAAGTGGCTTTTATCAGACCGTTCAAATGTTGGATCAAAGTAGATTTTCCCGATCCGGTATGACCGATAATACCGATAAACTGCCCGTCCAAAAGTTCCAGATTAATATCTGTCAGGGCCTGCTTTTCATAAGCTGTTCCCTCTCCGTAAATATAATTTAGATGTTCAATTTTAATGGACATCGTTTTCATCCTTTCGCCTCTGTTTTGCCTGAATCCGCACAAGCGCATCCGCCAGTTCCCGCATACGCAGGATGCCTTCCGGAATATCCAAACCGCCTTTTCTGAGTTCGTGCGCCAGCAGCGTTACCTGCGGTACATCCAAGCGATGTTCTTTTAGTTCCTCCACGCGTGAAAACACCTCACGCGGCGTTCCCTGCATCAGCACATTGCCCTGATCCATCACGATCACATGATCTGCATCGATCGCTTCTTCCATGTAATGCGTGATCAGAATGATCGTCACATTCTTTTCACGGTTTAATTTCTGCGCCGCGTTAATGACCTCTCTGCGCCCCACCGGGTCGAGCATCGCGGTCGGTTCGTCGAGCACGATGCATTTTGGCTCCATTGCCACCACTCCGGCAATCGCTACCCGCTGCTTCTGTCCGCCGGAAAGTCTGTTTGGCGAATGACTGCGGTATTCCCACATCCCGACAGTTTTGAGGCTTTTTTTCACCCGGTCAATAATCTCCTCCGTAGGAACCCCCATATTTTCCGGGCCAAAGCCCACATCCTCATCCACAACCGTACCAATGATCTGGTTGTCCGGATTCTGAAACACCATTCCCGCCGTCTGTCGAATCGCATCGAGCTTTTTCATATCACGGGTATCCATGCCGTCCACCGTCACCCTTCCCTGTGTCGGCAACAAAATCGCGTTCAGATGCTTCGCCAGCGTCGATTTTCCGCTTCCGTTATGTCCCAGGATTGCAATAAACTGCCCCGGCTCTACATCAAGATCGACGCCGTTTACCGCACGGTAGGTGGCTTCCACCTGTCCGTTTTCTCCGATTTTTTCGTAATCATGTATCAGTTTATCTGCTTTTATGATTCCCATATATGGTCTCTTTTTCCTTTCCGTATCGAAACGCCCCATCCTACAGACGGCAGCTCAGACGTGTGAGATGCAGGATCTCTTTTGCCAGTTTTTTCGTAAGCATTTTAGAAGAAAGACGCCACTTCCAATTGTTGCCCAGCGTAGACGGGAAGTTCATGCGCGCCTCCGCGCCGAGCGCCAAATAATCCTGCATTGGAATGATACAGGTATCCGCCGTGCTGAGCATCGCCAAACGGATGAAATCCCAGTGGATCTCTTCATGCGGTGTGCGGGCATTGTTCATGTAATCTGTCACAAAAGCCAGTTCCTTTTTCGTCAGACCGTCATACCACTGCATCAAGGTTTCATTGTCGTGTGTGCCCGTGTAGACCACACAGTTTTTATCATAATTATGCGGCAGATATTCACTCTTGCCGTCCACATCAAAAGCAAAACCGAGCACCTTCATATTCGGATAGCCACTGTCCTTTACCAGCTTGCGCACTGTTGGCGTGATCAAGCCAAGATCCTCTGCAATGACATCTTTTTTCCCGATCTGCTTTTCCAAACTTTCAAACAGCTCTATCCCCGGTCCTTTTTCCCAGTGACCGCCGGTCGCATCCTTATCGCCGTACGGAATGGAAAAATATTCATCAAAACCGCGAAAATGGTCAATCCGCACTACATCATATAATTCATAACAGTGCTTCATACGTCTTCCCCACCAGTCGTAACGCTGGTTTTTATGCACATCCCAGCGGTACAGCGGATTGCCCCAGAGCTGACCGGTATCGGAAAACGCGTCAGGCGGACAGCCTGCCACTGCTTTCGGCTTTCTGTCCTCATCCATCTGAAACAAATCCGGATGTGCCCATACATCGGCGCTGTCCAAAGCCACATAAATCGGAATATCACCGATGATACGGATCCCCTTATCGTTCGCGTATTTCTTTAATTTCATCCAATGCTGCATAAATTTATACTGGAGATACTCATAAAACTCGATTTCTTCCGCATACTGCGCATAATAATAATCCAAAGCGTTATCCCAGCGCAGGCGGATATCGTCGGCCCATTCCAGCCAGGAAGCGCCGTCGAAACAATCTTTTACTGCCATGAACAGCGCATAGTCCTTAAGCCAGGACTGATTGTCATCCACAAATTTCAAAAAATCCTTATCCTTGGAAATATTGCTTCTCTCATATGCCTTGCGCAGCAGTTTATAACGCTTTTCATAGAGATCGCCGTACTCCACATAATTCGGATGCGACGTACAGTCTGCGTCCGCACACTCCTTTTTCGTCAGCACACCTTCCTCGATAAGCGCCTCCAGATCAATAAAATACGGGTTGCCCGCAAAAGTGGAAAACGACTGATACGGTGAATCGCCGTAACTGGTCGGCCCTAACGGCAAAAGCTGCCAGTACGTCTGTCCAGCCTCCGCCAGAAAATCTACAAAATCATATGCACTTTTCGAAAACATCCCGATCCCATACGGAGACGGAATACTCGTCATCGGAAGTAAAATTCCGCTTGCTCGCTTCATAACCTATTCCTCTTTTCTTTTTCTCTAAAATAAGTGGAGCGCCTCCGGACGTTACTGTCTGGCTGCGCCCCGAATCCTGCGTTTTCATTAGCCGATGTGTCTGCGGTCGATCTTTTTGGCGATACGCATACCGATCACCTGGATGATCTGTGCCAGCACAACAATCAAAATCACTGTGATCCAAAGGATCTTCGGCTGCCAACGGGTATAACCGTAGCGAATGGCAATATCACCAAGACCGCCGCCGCCACAGGCGCCTGCCATTGCGGAATAGCCAAGCACCGTGGTCGTTACGATCGTCGCGTTGATCGCCAGAGACGTACGCGCCTCTGTGATAAAGACCTTACGCACGATCGTCATCAAGCTTGCGCCCATGCTCTGCGCCGCCTCAATTACACCGTGATCAACTTCCTTTAAGGAAGATTCCACCATGCGGGCGATATACGGCGCTGCAGCAATTGTCAGCGGCACGATCGTCGCTGTCGCTCCATAACTTTTTCCGATAATCATACGTGTCAGCGGCTGCAGGATCAGCAGCAGAATCAGAAACGGCACGCTTCGGAAAATATTAATGATCACATCAAGCACTCTATAAATACTACTGTTCGGACGAATGCCTCCGTCCCCCGTCACCGTCAGGACAATTCCGAGCGGCAGACCGATTATATAACCGAGAAATGTAGAAGCCAGCGTCATCCAGACAGAGTCACCAATTCCCTCTATGATCATCATGATTTCTTTACTAGTCAACATAGTCTTCCAACACCTCCACGCCCAATTTCGCATTTTCCAGATACGCGATCATCTTTGCCGCAATCTCTTCGTCCTCCGGGAGCTGCAGCACCATCTCACCCTTTGCCACGCCGTCAAGATCGCGCGTGTTGGCATAAAGAATGTTCACCGGCGCTTTAAACGCCAACACCATATTACCGATCACCGGCTCAAAAGAAGAGTTTTCGGAAAATACAATACGTACGCAGCGCTTTCCTTTCATCTCCGCCACTTTTTCGTATCCCTGATAGATCAAACGTTTCGCTTCTTTTGATTTCGGCGCCTGAAAAATCTCTTCCACTGTACCGTGCTCCACCAGATTTCCCTGGTCAATGATCGCCACGTGACTGCAGATTTCCTGTACAACCGCCATCTCATGCGTAATCACAACAACCGTAATGCCGTACTTGCGATTGATTTCCTTAATCAACTGCAGAATCGCCTTGGTTGTCTGCGGATCGAGCGCACTGGTCGCCTCGTCGCACAGCAGGATCTTCGGATCGGATGCCAGCACGCGGGCAATCGCCACACGCTGTTTCTGTCCGCCGGAAAGCTGTGCCGGATAAGCATTCGCCTTTTCCTCCAGACCAACGATCTTCAGATATTCTATCGCTTTTTTGCGCGCTTCCGCCTTTTTTAAGCCGGCGATTTCCAGTGGAAAACAGATATTGTCAATCACGTTTCGCTGCATCAGCAAATTAAAATGCTGAAAAATCATGCCGATATCCATACGCGCCCTGCGCAGTTCTTTCTCTGACAGCTGTGCCAGATCTTTACCGTCCACGATCACTCTTCCGGATGTCGGCCGTTCCAGAAAATTCAAACAGCGCACCAACGTACTCTTTCCAGCCCCGGACATACCAATAATGCCGTAAATATCGCCCTTATTGATCTCCAGACTAACGTCGCGCAGCGCATGGACGTCTGTATTTTTTAATTTAAATTCTTTTCCCAGATGTTCTACTTTAATAATCGGTTCCATAGCAACCTCCATTATACCCCGCTGCCCTATGCATACGGAGTCATTCTGCGTACAAGCAATCCGTCTTCTGTAAAGCGCTTGCCTGCAACACCCCAAAGTATACCGTAAAAACAAGGCTGTTGCAAGATAGAATTCTCACAACAGCCCATGAATTTGTTTCTGTTTTTGTCCGATTACTCTGCCTCTGTCTCTGTTTCAGCTGCCTCTGTCTCCGTTGCCTCAGTTTCAGCTGCTTCCGTTTCGGCAGATTCTGTCTCTGCTTCCTCTGTGCTTTCCTCAAACGGAATTACCGCTCCGTTGTAAGTTTCATTAATAAAATCCTTCATCTCATCAGATTTCAGAGCCTCTACCAGTGCTGCGACACCTTCATTGTTTTCATTGCCTTCTTTCACCGCAATGATATTTACATACGTCTTTGCAGCTTCGGAATCAGAAGCCTCATACGCAATCGCATCCTCTGCCACCGTATAACCTGCATCCAGAGCATAGTTACCGTTCAAAACAACCAGCGCTGCTTCTTTGGTATAACGAGAAACCTGCGCTGCCTCCAACTCGAGAATCTCCAGATTCATCGGGTTTTCCTCAATATCATTTACAGTCGCTGTTAAACCGGCTCCCTCTGCCAATGTAAGAAGACCATTGTCCTGCAGAAGCAGCAGAGCTCTCGCCTCGTTTGTGGTATCGTTCGGAACTGCGATCACATCGCCTTCTTCCAGTTCATCGATGCTTGCCTTTGTGCCCGGATAGATACCGAACGGCTCATAATGGATGCTGCCCGCGTTCACAAGAGAAGTACCCTGTTCCTCATTGAAGCTTTCCAGATACGGAATGTGCTGGAAATAATTTGCATCGATCTCGCCGCTGTCTACCACAAGATTCGGCTGTACATAATCAGTAAATTCGATTACCTCGAGTTCCCAGCCATCTTTTGCAAGCATTTCCTCTGCCTTTGCAAGAATCTCCGCATGCGGTGTCGGGGATGCCGCCACTTTAATCTTTCCTTCTGCCGCTGCCGGTACTGCCAATGCACATACAAGTGTTGCCGCCACTGCGGCTACTGTCAATTTTTTCATAATGTAAGTCTCCTTTTTTTCTATTTTCAGTTTCTCATCAGAATCTGAATAAACATACCATATATATACTCTCGTCTTTCGGTTTTGTCAAGTTGTATCGGTTTAAAGAGGTAAATCCAAGGCTTTCCGCCAACGCAAGCGATGCCAAGTTCTTTTTTGAAGTGCGGTAGAGAACGCCCGGCAGCTCCAGTTCTTCTTCTGCATAGGAAAGGACTGCCCGAAGCGCCTCTTTCGCATAGCCGCGGCCGCGAAAAGGCCGCCCGACTATAATGCCCAGTTCCGGAAAGTCAAACAGCTTCGACACTTCTTCGTCCGGCTCCTCAAGACCTACGCGCCCTACCACCCGATCACTCTGTTTCTCAACCACCGTCCATAATCCATATCCAAAAAGCGGATACCGCCCTCGAATATACGCAAGAAACGCTGCCTCTGCTTCTGCTGCCGGAAATGGTTTTACATCTGGATTTTGCGCCTCTTCTTCATAAAGCGCGCGAATCTGCGCAAAATCTTCCGGAACAGATTCGCGGATCAACAACCGTTCTGTCTCGACAATCGACCACGGAAACCCATAGTGACGCTGCCAGATCCGAGTCAAAAACTGCTTGTCGTTTTTCCAGTCCCACCCGTCCGTTTCCTGAACGATCATATCTGCACCATATATCGGTTCCCGCTCTCCCTTTTCTATAAAAATACACGGCAGTCCGTGCCGGATCAATGCTTTTGCATCCTCCGCGCGAACTGCCGCATATAAAAGATGATCTGCAGCTGAAACCGGAATCTGCAGCGCCTGCTGCAGATCCGCCTGTGATTTTAGTTCGCGCAGAACAATTTTCTCTGTTTTTAACATTTTTCCGGTTCCGGATATGTCTCACCAAAGGTGTCCACCGTTACCGTTTTCATCTTCTGCTCATTCAGCGGACGATCACTATAATCCGTATCTTCCTCTGCAATTCTATTTACTACATCCATGCCCTCGATGATTTTACCGAACGCTGCATACTGTCCGTCCAGATGCGGAGAATGCTTATGCATAATGAAGAACTGAGAGCCTGCGGAATTCGGATGCATCGCGCGTGCCATAGAAAGAACGCCCTCGGTATGCTCCAGATCGTTTTTAAAACGGTTGGAAGTAAATTCCCCTTTGATCGAGTAGCCCGGGCCTCCCATACCGCTGCCCTGCGGGCATCCGCCTTGGATCATAAAGCCATTGATAACGCGATGAAAAATCAGACCGTCATAAAAACCTTTCTGCACCAGACTGATAAAATTGTTTACGGTATTCGGCGCGATTTCCGGGTAAAGTTCTGCCTTCATCACGTCTCCGTTTTCCATTGTAATTGTTACGACTGGATTCTTTGCCATTTTTCTTCTCCTTTTCGTTTATTAAATTTATAAAATTTATTAAATATGAAACACTTTGTGAATACTGCGATTGCTTCCAAGTACCAGAACCGTTTCTTCTCCTGTAAAAAAAGTACTTGAATTAACATCCATGTTCAACACGCCGTCTTTTTTCAGTGCCATAATATTAATGCTGTGATTCTGGCGAATATTCAGTTCCCCGATACTTCTGCCAACCCATTCTG
Organism: uncultured Marvinbryantia sp.; assembly: GCA_937915375.1. GTDB lineage: Bacteria > Bacillota > Clostridia > Lachnospirales > Lachnospiraceae > Marvinbryantia. The sequence continues at coordinate 12,684 of CALDMO010000048.1, read as the reverse complement.
ACGGTGTTTCCACCTCAAAGATTGCATAATCCTGTCCCAGATCGATGTAGTCGAAAATGTGATCAGAGCTGTAACGGATTGCTGTCCAGATGGCCAGCTGCTTCTCCGGATAAACAATCTCATCCGCGCCATTTCGCAGCAGAAATTTTGCATGTACATCGCGTACTGCCCTGGAAACCACCATTTTAGCGCCCAGTTCTTTCAGAAGAGACGTCGTTTCCAGCGAACTCTGAAAATCATTTCCGATTGTCACCAAACAAAGATCAAAATTGCCAATACCAAGCGAACGCAGGAACTCCTCGTTCGTTGTATCCCCGATCAGCGCCTTCGTCACATACGGTACAACAGCGTCAATACGTTCTTCCTTACGGTCAATCGCCATGATATAATGTCCGAGTTCATTTAATTTCATCGCAATGTTCGTTCCAAATCTTCCAAGTCCGATTAACAAAATAGATTTCATTCTCTGCTCCTTCTATCCAACTGTAATTTTTTCCTGCGGCATCTTGGATAAATGCGTTTGCTTTGCAGAAATCGTTGCAAAAACCAGTGTCAGTCCACCGACACGCCCAATAAACATCAGCGCAATCAACACAAGTCTGGACACCATACTGAGTTCTGTTGTAATCCCCAGCGTCAATCCTACCGTCGCAATCGCTGACGCGGTTTCAAACATCGCATCCAGCATCGGCACACCATCCACACAACTGATCACAATCGCGCCCAGCGACACCAGCGACATAAACATAATGAAAATGGTCGCTGCAGACACAACCACATCCTTAGCGATACGCCGTCCGAAGCACTGTGCGTCATCCTTGCGATTAAAAACAGCAAACGCTGTCAGCAGCAGCACTGCAATCGTCGTTGTTTTCATACCGCCCGCCGTTGATCCCGGCGAACCACCGATCAGCATCAGCAATACCGTCACTGCCTGTCCGGACTCCTTCAGCGCGTTCAAATCTACAGTGTTAAAGCCCGCCGTACGAGGCGAAACAGTCTGAAACATAGCCGCAAGTATTTTTTCTCCGATTGACAGAGAGTCCCACTGCGCGCCGGAAAATTCTACAAACAAAAAATAAAAAAACGGTACAATCAGCAAAAATGCCGTCACAGAAAAAACAATCTTGGTCTGCATACGATAACGCCGAATATGAAAGCGGTGCGTGCGAATATCTTCCCAGCTCAAAAAGCCTAAGCCTCCGATGATAATCAGCAGCATAATTACCAAATTCACAATTACATCCCCGCTGTAATACGTCAGGGAAGAAAATTTTTCCCGAAATCCCATCAGGTCAAAACCGGCATTACAGAACGCGGAAATGGAGTGAAAAATACCATACCAAATCCCTTTCAGCAAACCGTAATCACGCACAAACGGAATTGCCAGAAGTACAGCCCCAGTCAGCTCGATCACTGCTACCGACCGCAGGATAAATCCTGTCAGTTTTACAATGCCGCCCACATTCGGTGCGGAGATAGCTTCCTGCAGCGTTGTTCTTTGCATTAAACCAATCTTCTTACCAGAAAAAAGAGCGATCGCTACTGCCACTGTCACCACGCCAAGCCCGCCGATCTGAATCAGCAGCAAAATCACCACCTGACCGAATTCCGACCAGTAAGTCGCCGTATCCTGTACAATCAGCCCTGTCACACAGGTGGCTGACGTTGCTGTAAACAACGCGTCAATAAAGGAAGCGCCGCCAGGCGCCTTTGTCGCAAACGGCAGCATTAAAAGCAGCGTACCCGTAAGGATCACTCCCAAAAAACCAAGCATAATGATCCGCGACGTTGAAAAAATACGAGGATTGTGTAATGATATCATATTTCACCTACATATTCTCTGCCGTGTCCGGCAAAAGTTATTTCATTTTTGTATCTTAACGATTATATACTGATTGTGTATAATTTTCAACCACCTTTCAAGGAGAAACTATTCATTTTTATGTATGAAATTACGCTTACATCTATTATCCATTTTCTCATTTGTATCTCCCTCTCTAACTTTATATCTGTATCATACTAGCTTCTACTGCCGGGCCATGTCTTACATACCATTTTATATCCACTGCATACACACACTGGATAAGCATTTTAATAAAACTTTACACCATATCAAAATCGCCGTATAATATATACATGATATGAGAAAAGCGGTGAAAAGAATGAATAATATGCCAACGCATGGAGAAATAATCAAAGATTTAGCCACAAAACTTGAACGTCAATTAATTATTGATTCTTTATTGCAAATTCAAACAATCGATGAACTTAAAGCATACATAGAACAACTAAAAGCAGCTAATGACTAACAGGTGGAAAGTTCTATTAGAACAATTGACAATACAGCAAAATATCCTTCGTAAAACAAATAGAGGGCAATATCTGTTCACCAGACTTCCTGCCCTTTTACCTTAACAACCATAAAATTTTCCATCTTGCACTTTCTATACTGTAATGCTATACTATATATGAAAAAGCAACCGCCCACAGAGTGGTTGACCTTAATTAGTTGGATATAGAAATTCCACCCAGTCTCAGCCAAGTCTAGGGTGGTTTTTCTATGCTTTAAATCATCATCGACAGAACGTAAAAACGAATGTCAGTAATGCTAAAATGAACATTCCAAAAGCCATTAGGTCTTTAAAATCAAAATGTTTCATCAGCACCACCCCCATTCTATGTAAGAATAGAGGTCAGCCACCCTGTAAACACGATTGCTTTCACAGCGGATTATATCATTTCTCTTTATTAATCGCAATCACTTTTCGGCAAAAAACAACACTTTTTAATGTTCTTATTTCTTTCCTGAATTATGTTGCCTTACCTTTTTCGTTTTTTAGTTTTAACAAAAAACAAAAGTCCCAAAACCATTGAATACTCAACGTTTTAGGACTTTCTACGAGCAGGGGATGAGAGAATCGAACTCCCGCTAAAAGTTTTGGAGACTTCTGTCATACCATTTGACCAATCCCCTGTGTGTTGCTCACCATATTTTTATATCATATGAGCGCAACAATGTCAACTATATTTTACAAAAATCTTCTAAAAATACACAAAATTTTCATCAGCGATGTTCCAGCAAATACTGTACCGCTTCCCGAACGGTTTTCAGACCGACAATATGAATGCCAGCCGTCTCCCGAATGGCTTTTAGCGACACCTCTGGCATTAATACCGTGTGAAAGCCAAGCTTTTTCGCCTCCTGTACCCGCTGCTGTACCTGGCTGATTGCACGGATCTCCCCGCTAAGGCCAACCTCACCAAAAGCGATCATCTTTTCGTCAATCGGAATATCCTTAAAGCTGGATACCACTGCCAGGATCAAGCCTAAGTCGATGGCCGGCTCATTCATCTTAATCCCTCCGGCAATATTCACATAAACATCACAAGCCGACAGATGCATCCCAGCGCGTTTCTCCAGTACTGCCAGAAGCAGATTCACTCGATTAAAATCAATCCCGGCTGTAGTCCTGCGCGGCATCGGCAAATTGCTCTGACAAACAAGCGCCTGAATCTCAAGCAACACCGGACGCGTACCCTCGATGGAACATGCCACAATCGACCCGGAAGCATTTTCCGGACGTCCGCTGAGCATATATTCCGACGGGTTTTCCACCTCCACCAACCCGATATCGCGCATTTCAAACACGCCAATCTCGTTTGTGGAGCCGAAACGATTCTTCACTCCGCGCAGAATACGGTAGGCCGCATGACGGTCTCCTTCAAAATAGAGTACCGTATCTACCATATGCTCTAACACACGCGGTCCGGCCACAACACCCTCTTTTGTCACATGACCAACCAGGAATACTGAAATCCCCAGTCCTTTCGCAATCTGCATAAATACATTTGTAGACTCGCGTACCTGCGAAACGCTACCGGGAGCAGAAGATACTTCATCGCTAAACATCGTCTGGATTGAGTCAACCACAACAATTTCCGGTCGTGTCTGCTCCAGAACCGTCTGGATCAATTCCAAATTTGTTTCACAGTAAAGCTGCATATCCTTTTCAAACTCACCGATACGCTGTGCACGTAGCTTAATCTGCTGCGCAGATTCCTCGCCGGAAATATATAATACTTTCCGATCAGACTGCACCAGATTATGACAGACCTGCAGAAGAAGCGTTGATTTACCGATTCCCGGATCGCCGCCAACCAACACCAGAGAGCCCTTTACGATACCGCCTCCCAGTACTCGGTCCAGTTCTCCGATCCCGGTAGAAATCCTCTGTCCCTCATCCGCCTGTACCTTTGACAGATTGACCGGTGTCAGATTTTTCAACCCTGTCTGCCCTACTCTTTTTGATACCGCATTTTTCGGCGCTGTCGGCTCCTCCGTAAACGTATTCCATTCCTTGCAGCCGGGGCACTGCCCCAGCCACTTGGATGACTCGTAACCACAGTTCTGACAGAAAAAGACCGTTGTTTTCCCCTTTGCCATATGTTATTTCACAATCTTCACGGAAACAGTTTTGCCTGGTTCCAGTTCCACATTCACGGAAAGCTTACCGCCTAAATTTGTTTTCATTGTGCCGATGTCTTCGCCATCCACAAAAATCCGGTAAACAGTTTCCTCTTCCAGACCGACTGTAATCTGCGCATCCTGCGCGCCCTCTACCTGAAATGCCATACCGTCCGCGTCAGCGCTCATGTGGCTGACGGCTGTACCCGGAACCGATTCATAAACAAACATCTCATTCTTTTCCATCTTTGTGATTTCTTTAAAGGTTTTTACCTTGTAAATATCGCCTGCATTCTCAAAATCAGACACCTTTGTTTTCTGATCCAGCTCATAATTTCCGAAACTGATCGTTCCGTCTTCCTCTCTGCGAATAATCATTTCTGCCATTGTGAAATCCTCCCTTATCTTTTTCGTATTTTTTCGTTATTATGCCGTCTCCGGCTTTTTCTCAAATTTTATCTTGCCTTTGGCCATCGTCAGTGTCACACTGTCCCCGGCTGCAATCCTGCCCTCCAGAATCTCTTCCGCCAGCAGATCCTCAACCTTTGTCTGAATAGCCCGTTTCAGCGGTCTTGCTCCGAATTTCGGATCAAATCCAATTTCGGCAATATACTTTTTCACACTGCTGCGCACCTTCAAAGTAATATCCATCTGTTTCCTGCAGCGTTCTGCAAAACCATCGAACAGCAGCGATACAATCCGTTCAATCTCCTCTTTATTCAATGAATGGAACACAATCACCTCATCAATACGGTTCAAAAATTCCGGCTTGAAAAGGCGCTTCACTTCTTCCATCACACTGCCTTTCATACGCTGATAATTCTGCTTTTCGTCATCGCTTGCAGCGAAACCGAGCTTTTTCGGTTCCACAATTGCCTGTGCTCCAGCGTTTGAGGTCATGATGATGATCGTATTTTTGAAATCAACCTTGCGCCCCTGCGAATCGGTGATATGACCGTCATCCAGCACCTGCAGAAGAATGTTGAACACATCCGGGTGCGCTTTTTCAATCTCATCAAGCAAAATCACAGAGTAAGGATTACGGCGTACTTTTTCACTAAGCTGTCCGCCCTCTTCATATCCGACATATCCCGGCGGAGAACCTACCAGTCTGGAAACACTGTGCTTCTCCATATATTCTGACATATCAATACGGATCATCGCTTGTTCGCTGCCGAATACCACATCTGCCAGTACCTTGGACAATTCTGTTTTGCCAACACCGGTCGGACCAAGAAACAGAAAAGAACCAATCGGACGGTTTGGATCTTTTAAGCCCACGCGCCCGCGTTTGATTGCTTTCGCCACAGCCGTAACTGCCTCATCCTGTCCGATCACCCGCTTATGCAGCGTTTCCTCCAGTTTCAGCAGACGTTTCGTCTCTTTTACCTCCAGTTTCTGTACTGGTATCTTCGTCCATAGAGAAACAATCGCCGCAATATCGCTCTCTGTAATCTCCGGCTTTTTCGTATCGTCTCTGCGTTCCAGCCTTCTGCGCGTATCCGTAAGCTTTTTAATCATCTTTTCCTGCACACGGTTCAGTTCCGCTGCTTCTTCCCAGTTTCCGTGGATGATTGCCTGTTCTTTCTTTTCTGACAATTCATCAATCGAATCCTGCATTTCTTCCAAATTTCCCGGAACGGCTGCATGGAAAATCTGCTTACCGGAAGCCGCTTCATCGATTAGGTCAATTGCTTTATCCGGCAGACACCGATCCGTGATATAGCGCGCTGAATACTGTACCGCCGCCGTAATTGCCTCATCCGTAATCACTACACCATGATGCTTTTCATAATTCTCACGTAGTCCCTGCAGGATCGCAATTGCATCCCCTTCTTTCGGTTCCTCAACTGAAACAGACTGAAAACGTCGTTCCAGCGCCGGATCTTTTTCGATATATTTACGATATTCTGTGATCGTCGTTGCTCCGATCAGCTGCATCTCCCCGCGGGAAAGCGCCGGTTTTAAAATATTCGACGCGTCCATGGTTCCTTCCGCGCTGCCTGCGCCAATAATAGTATGCAGCTCATCAATAAACAGCAGCACATCATCGCGCGCGCTGACCTCCTGGATCACCTTTTTAATGCGCTCTTCAAATTCGCCCCGATATTTGGAACCAGCTACCATCGCTGCCATATCAAGCGTATAAATCTGTTTTCCGCGAATCGTATCCGGAACATTTCCCGCCACAATACGCTGCGCCAATCCTTCAACAATCGCCGTTTTGCCAACGCCCGGCTCCCCGATCAGACATGGATTATTTTTTGTCCTGCGGCCCAAAATCTGGATAATACGCTGAATCTCCTGCTCTCTGCCCACAACCGGGTCAAGCTTATGCTCTGCGGCCTGCTCCGTCAGATTGCGGCTGTATTTTTCCAGTGTATCGATCGGCTGCTGTATACCGCCTTTTGCCTGCTGCGCGTATTCTTTATAGCGTCCCTCATCCAGTCCGGCAGATTCCAGTACTTCCATAAAAAGTTTCTGCACCTGGACGCCCATCGTATGCATCAGCCGCATAGCCACACAATCCACATCCTTTAAGAGAGCAAGCAGGATATGCTCCGTACCGATCTCTTTTTGTCCAAAGAAACGCGCCTCATCCTCGGTACGAATAAGAATTTCATCCGCACGGGGTGAAAACCGCATACCGCCCGCAAGCTTTGTCATCCCTTCCGGTACAATCAGGTCTTTGATCAGTTCTGTTACTTTTTTTTCCGTCACATTATGACCGCGCAGAATCACCGAAGCCATTCCCCGCTCTTCTTTCAGCAGTCCAAGCAGCAAATGTTCGGAGCCAATATAACTCTGTCCGCATCGTTTTGCCGCCTGCTCCGCATATTTCAAAGCACGATTTGCCTGTTCTGTATACTGCATGAATCTACATCCTTCCATTTTTCATATCGTCAAGTATCTCATCTATCATTTGGTGGATTTCCTCTCCGGAAATATTTTTACAGCATCCCTTAGCCAGAAGCACACGCAAAGCCCCTTTCATTTCATCCATAGCGTGTCTTTTATCGGTGTCAAGCGCAATGATCGCGCCCCTGCGCCGATCCAGTCGCAGAAATCCTTCCTGTTTCAAAACGGAATACGCTTTGTTTACCGTATGCATATTAATGCCGATATCATCCGCCATCTGCCGCACAGACGGAAGCGCGTCTCCCTCCTGCAGCGCTGAGGTTGCAATACCGAGAATTATCTGGTTTGTCAACTGAATGTATATGGCTTCATCACTCTGAAAATCAATCTCTATGATCATCCGGCATCACTCCCATCTATCTTTTTTGTTATATAAATTATAGCACAGACGGACGATTATACAAGAGGAAATTTATGAAAGCAAAACTCTCTCCCGGAAAAAATCTGTGTGCGGTCTTCTCCTCCTGCGGCGGATCATCTTTGCGGCATAGAAAAGTGAGGCCTTTCCTAGCCGCAATAAGGCAGCATCCCTAAATGAGATGCTGCCTTATCTTAAGTATCTTTCTTTTTATAAATCAATCATGTCCACATTCACATCCGGCTCCTCAACGTTTGACTGTACAACCGTTGGTCCATCCGGCTGCGGCTGTGCCGCCTTTTTGGCTTCTCTTTCCATTTTCTTCATTTCTTTTCTCGACAGTGCCGGCGCTTCCTGCTGTACCGGTGTTTCCTGCATCGGAGCCGACATATGCTGTACCGGTGCATTTGCCTGTCCCGGAATCGGCTGAGACTGCAGTACCTGAGACGCATTTCCAAACGCCGCCTGTACATTCTGTGTTGCCTCTGTCACCGGTCTGCTCTGCGGCATCCGATTCGGCTGCTGCGGCATCTGACCCGGCATTCTATTTATCGGTTCATAATAGAAATCACTCTGCAGATTCTGATCTTTTCTTGCGAAATCATAGTTCTGATCCGCCTGCATTCTGGCATCCTTCAAATCGTCCTTCAAGTCTTTATTTCTCAAACTCTGATTGATAATAAAGAACAGAAGTAATACTGCCAGACCAATCAGTCCGTACATAATCTTTAAAAGCAGATCGATACGACCCTTTAAATCATTGTTCTGAGCTGTCAGAGTTACTACTTTTTCCTGATTTGCCTTATATTCAGCCTCGATGCGCGCTTGTTCTTCACTCTCCGCCTGTTTTTTTGCCTTTTCAGCCTTGCGTTCTTCCTTTGACTGCGTCTCCGGCTCAGTCAGCGCTTCGGTTGCCGGCGTTTCCACATCCGGAATCACATGCAGTGTGTAAACTGCCACCGCACCGTTCGGCGCCGTTACAGTGATCGTTGCCGTACCGCTGCCGTTTTCCAAAACCGTACCGTTTACTTCTGCCGTTGCATCCGCATGAGAAGTCACCGGTGACAGATAAAGTTCCTCGGTTCCCGCTGGAACAGTAACCGTATATTCCAGAGTAGAGTACACAAACTCTTGATCGCATGTCGCGTTTTCCAGTCCAAGACTATACAGAGAGTTATCTCCTGAGAGCTCTTCTGCGGTCGCTGTCATGCACGTCATAAAGAGCGCCGCCAACGCAAGCAGAAGCGCACTGCGTATTTTTCTTCCTGCTGTTCTCATCCTTACACCTCTCTTGTTCTTTTATTTTTCCGCTTCATCAATTGCTTTTCCAATATCGTGACGATAATATTTATTTTCAAATGTAATCCACTCAACCGCCTCGTAGGCATTTGCCCGTGCAGTCTTTAAGTCTGCACCTTTTGCAGTCACGCCGAGAACACGACCGCCATTTGTGACAATACCTTCTTCTGTTCGTTTAGAACCCGCGTGAAATACATAATAACCGTCTTTGTCTGCAAAATTCTCCAGACCATGAATTACAAAACCTTTTTCATATTTCACCGGATAGCCATCAGACGCCAAGACAACGCAAACCGCCGCATTATCCTCAAATTCCAGCGGAACGTCTGCCAACGTACCGTCGATACATGCCTCAAATACCTCTACGATATCTGTTTTCATACGCGGAAGCACAACCTGTGTTTCCGGATCTCCGAATCTGGCATTATATTCCAGAACCTTCGGCCCATCCTCCGTCAGCATCAGGCCAAAAAAGATAATTCCTTTAAACTCCCTGCCTTCTGCCGCCATTGCATCCACTGTTGGCTGATAAATATATTTCTGACAGAACTCATCAACTTCCTTTGTATAGAACGGACTCGGTGAAAATGTTCCCATGCCGCCGGTATTCAGACCGGTATCGCCGTCACCCGCACGTTTATGATCCTGCGCGCTTGTCATCGTTTTAATCGTCTTGCCGTCCACAAACGAGAGTACGGAAACCTCCCGTCCAGTCATAAATTCCTCAACGACCATACAATTGCCGGAAGCTCCAAACTGCTTATCCAGCATAATTGTTTTCACGCCGTCCTTTGCTTCCTCTAAAGTATTGCAGATCAGCACGCCCTTTCCGAGTGCCAGTCCGTCCGCTTTTAAAACAATCGGAAATTTTGCCGTTTCCAAATAAGCCAGTGCTTTTTCCGGATTATCAAAATTTTCATAAGCCGCTGTTGGAATATGATATTTTTTCATCAGATCTTTAGAAAATGCCTTAGACCCTTCCAGGATTGCCGCATTTTTGCGCGGTCCGAACACACGCAGTCCCTGCGCCTCAAATACATCCACAATGCCGCCGACTAACGGATCATCCATACCGATCACCGTCAGATCAATTTCTTTTTCCTTTGCGAATGCCGCTAACTTTTCAAACTCCATTGCACCAATATTTACGCATTCCGCAAATTCTTCAATTCCGGCATTGCCCGGCGCACAATAAATTTTTTCCGCTTTACTGCTCTGCGCGATCTTCCACGCAATTGCATGCTCTCTTCCGCCGCTTCCCACAATCAATATCTTCATCTGTTTCCTCCGTCTATGTAAACCCGTCCGTTTCGCACTTCCAGTTTTCCGTTGGCAATCAGGTTGATAGCCTGCGGCATGATCTGCCATTCTGCCTCTTCCATCACGCGTCGCTGCAACATTTCCGGCGTATCATCTTCCTGCACTGCAACTGCTTTCTGCAAAATAATCGGACCGGTATCCGTGCCCTCATCCACAAAATGCACCGTTGCCCCCGTCACTTTCGCGCCACGCTCCAGTACCTTTTCATGCACTCGCAGTCCATAATAGCCGGTTCCGCAAAATGCCGGGATCAGCGCCGGATGAATGTTAACAATCCTGTTCGGATAAGCCTGCACCATCTCCGGCGGAATCACCACCATACAACCTGCCAACACGATCAGATCCGGATCATAAGATTTGATTTTTGCCAACAGCGCCTGATTAAACTGCGCACGCGTTTCAAACGTTTTCGGTGAAACACAAGCATTTGCGATTCCTGCCGCTTCCGCTCTTTTTAAGGCATACGCATTTGGATTGTTGCTGATGACTGCCGCAATCTCTGTATTAGTGATCGTTCCAGCAGCAATCGCATCTATAATAGCCTGCAAATTGGTACCGCCCCCGGATACCAGCACGACCAGTTTTAGCATAAATCCACGCCCTCTCCATCAGCAGTCTCGCCAACAATAAACGCTGTCTCGCCTGCTGCCTGCAAAGCCGCTACTGTCTTTTCGGCATCTGCCGGATCAACCGCCAGAATCATTCCGACACCCATATTATAAGTGTTATACATCATCTGTTCTTCAATCTTGCCTTCTCTTGCCAACATCCGAAAGATTGCCGGTACTTCATAGCTGTCTTTTTTCACGATCGCTTTGATGCCATCCGGCAACATACGCGGAATATTCTCATAGAAACCGCCGCCTGTGATATGGCTGCAGCCTTTGATCTTTACGCCCGCTTCTTTAACGCTGCGCAGAGCTTTCGCATAAATGCGTGTCGGCGCAAGGAGTGCCTCGCCAAGTGTTTTGCCGAGTTCCTCATGGTAAGTATTTAACGTTTCCTTATCCATGTTAAATACCTTACGTACCAAAGAAAATCCGTTGCTGTGTACACCGGAGGACGCGATGCCGACCAGTACGTCGCCCGCCTTAATATCCTTGCCGGAAATAATATCTTTCTCATCCACCACGCCGACTGCGAATCCTGCCAGATCGTATTCTTCTTCCGGCATCAGCCCCGGATGCTCCGCGGTCTCACCGCCGATCAGCGCCGCGCCGGACTGTGCGCAGCCCTCTGCCACGCCGCCAACGATCTCAGCAATCTTTTCCGGATAGTTTTTGCCGCACGCAATGTAATCCAGGAAAAACAGCGGTTCACCGCCCGCACAAACAATATCGTTCACGCACATTGCCACACAATCGATACCGATGGTATCATGTTTATCCAGAATAAACGCGAGCTGCAGCTTTGTACCTACACCGTCTGTTCCGGAAACAAGTGTCGGCTTTTCCATATTTTTGATCGCTTCCAGAGAAAAAGCTCCGGAAAATCCGCCGATGCCGCCAAGAACTTCCGGACGCATCGTCTTTTTAATATGTTCCTTCATCAGCTCTACTGATTTATAACCTGCTTCAATATCCACACCTGCGTTCTTGTAATCCATAAAAAATCCTCCCATATTTTATAATGATATTCGTATCAGCTTAATAGTTCTTATATCCTACTTCCTGCAGGCGTGCATCTTTTGCTTCCACCTGTTCTTTTAATTCTGCGGAATATGCCTTCAGGCGCTCAAGCAGTTCCGGATCTGAAGTTGCCAGAATCTTTGCTGCCAAAAGTCCCGCATTTGCACCGCCGTTGATTGCAACAGTCGCAACAGGAATTCCCGATGGCATCTGTACAATGGAATAAAGAGAGTCTCTTCCGCCAAGCGACGTTGTGTGCATCGGGATACCGATAACCGGCATCGGAAAAATCGCTGCGCACATGCCTGGCAGATGCGCTGCCATGCCCGCTCCCGCGATAATTACTTTCCAGCCCTTTGCTTCTGCTGATTTTGCATACTCAAAAAATAAATCCGGCTCTCTGTGCGCAGATAAGATCTTCATCTCATACTCCACACCGAGTTTGTCGAGAATACCGGCTGCCTTTGCCATAATCGGCATGTCAGAGTCACTTCCCATAACAATTCCAACTTTTGTCATTGACGTATCTCTCCCTTTTTTCTTTTTTTAATAGTATCAGGAAAATCATCCCTGAAATTTTATTTTACTAAGTCTTTGTACGCTTGTCAACCCAGCGCTTCATTCAACGGCTCCGTTCCTGTATAGGTGTCAATGATTGGTAACACTTCACCTTAAAAGTAATGTCAAGGATA
>CALDMO010000047.1 GCA_937915375.1 uncultured Marvinbryantia sp. | reverse complement strand
TTCTGATTGTTTATCTAATCTTTAATAAGTATCTGGTAGATGGTATGACATCTGGTGCTGTAAAAGGTTAATGTGAAAAAAGGCTATGACATTTCCAATTTGGTCATAGCCTTTTGCACAAAATGTGGTTCTTTTTTTGGTGATATTGTTTAGGTAAAAATGAAATATTTTAAAAAAATTATAAAAAACTATTGAAGACCGGAACGGTTTTTGATATGATAAAATCAACATATAAAAGGAGGACACTGCAATGGCAAAGAATGCAAAAATGGTAGTGGACAAGGCGTTTTCTATTGCGCCGATTGACAAAAGAATTTACGGTTCCTTTATCGAACATCTCGGAAGAGCGGTTTATGATGGAATTTATCAGCCGGGACATCCGCTTTCTAATGCGGACGGATTCCGTAAAGACGTTATTGATCTGGTAAAAGAACTGGATGTGCCGATCGTACGTTATCCGGGCGGAAACTTTGTTTCTAATTTTTACTGGGAAGACAGCGTGGGACCGGTGAGCGAGCGTCCGCATCGTCTGGAACTGGCATGGAGAAGTCTTGAGAAAAATGAAGTTGGTCTGCATGAATTCAGCAAATGGGCAAAAGAAGCAAATTCTGAGGTGATGATGGCAGTGAACCTTGGTACCAGAGGAATTTCTGATGCCTGCAACCTGCTGGAATATTGCAACCATCCGAGCGGTACAAAATACAGTGATCTTCGTATCAAACATGGTCAGAAAGAGCCGTATAACTTTAAGACATGGTGTCTTGGAAATGAAATGGACGGTCCGTGGCAGATCGGCCACAAGACAGCAGATGAGTATGGCCGTCTGGTAGAAGAAACAGCAAAAGCGATGAAACTGATCGATCCGTCTGTAGAGTTTGTAGTATGCGGAAGCTCCAATAGAGAGATGCCGACATTTGCAACATGGGAAGATACCGTATTATCTCATACGTATGATTATGTAGATTATCTTTCTCTGCATCAGTATTATGGAAACCGTGCGGATGACAGCAATGATTTCCTGGCTAAATCAGATGATATGGATTATTTCATCAAAGAAGTCATCGCTACCTGTGATTATGTAAAAGCGAAAAAACGCAGTAAAAAGAATATGTATCTTAGCTTTGACGAGTGGAATGTATGGTATCATTCCAATGCTGCAGATAATGATATCACAGAAAATCATCCGTGGCAGGTGGCTCCGCCGATGCTGGAAGATATCTACAACTTTGAAGATGCGCTGCTGGTCGGCCTGATGCTGATTGTTCTGCTTCGTCATTCTGACAGAGTAAAAGTGGCATGCCTGGCACAGCTTGTAAATGTTATCGCTCCGATTATGACAGATGCAAACGGCGGCGGTTCCTGGAAACAGACAATCTTCTATCCGTTTATGCATGCATCTAAATATGGACGCGGTGTTGCCCTGCAGCCGGTAATCGCTTCTGATAAACATGAGACAAGCCGTCATGGTGAAATCTCTGATGTGGAAGCTGTTGCAGTCTATAATGAAGAAAAAGAAGAAGTTACTATTTTTGTTGTAAACCGTAACCTGAAAGAAGACGTGGTATTAAAAACAGATGTGAGAAGCTTTGAGGGATATAAAGTAGCAGAGCATATCGTTCTGGAAAGTTCTGATCTGAAAGTAGTAAACGCGTTTGGACAGGAAAATGTGAAACCGCAGTCTACAGACCAGACTACCATGGACAATGGAGAACTGACAAGTATGCTGCATAAAGCATCTTGGAATGTAATCAGACTGACAAAATAAAAATTTTTGAATCCATAAAGAATAAGAATTGTAAAAACGTCGTCCGGCCTTTGAAGCTGGGCGGCGTTTTGCTTAATAGGCGGGAAAAAACTTTTGGTTAAGAGAAACGCCTCCGGTGTGCCTGACAGTGAATGATGCGGGGGTATATGATATTGGAAAATAGTATAACGAATACGAAAAAACGAGTTTTAGAAAACTAATTATATATTTGAATTGCATAAAATGACAAGTATTTGAAAAGACGACCGATATACGCGATGAATACACGATATCGGCCGTTTTTATTTTGATCTTTCGGGACTCGAGGATAAAAATTTATTTTAAGATAAATTCTGCCATATTTTCTGTCTGGCTATTATTTCCAATCCAGATGCGGAATAGACCGGCTTCGCTTTCAACTCTGCCGTTTTCTTTTAAGAAGCGCAGCATCGGTTCGTCAATAGAGAAGGAAACTTCGAGTTCCTGTCCCGGTTCAAGTGTGATACGCTTAATGCCCTTTAACTCTCTGACCGGACGGACAACGCTGGCAGTTACATCCTGCAGATAAAGCTGTACAACCTCCGTACCAGAAATATTTCCGGTGTTTTTGAGCGTTATTTTTGCGGTGATGGTTTCACCGGCAGTCAGTTCAGGACTGCTTAAAGTAACCGGAGAAATTTCAAATGAGGTATAGCTTTGCCCGTAACCGAACGGATATAAAGGTTCATTTGGGATGTCAATATATTTGGAACGGAAACGTTCCTGCATTCCCGGCAGATTTGGACGTCCCGTTGAAAACTGATTGTAGTGTATCGGAATCTGACCGACACAGTATGGGAATGTCATCGGCAGTTTGCCGGATGGATTATTTTTTCCAATCAGCGTGTCGGTAATTGCATGACCGCCTTCTGTCCCTGGAATCCAGACTTCCAGAATGGATTTTGCCAGTCCGCTGACTTCGCGCAGATCAAGCGGTCTGCCATTAAAGAGAACGACAACAATATTTTTATTTACTTTTGCAATTTCACGCAGTAAGTGCATTTGAATTTCCGGAATATCGATCATTGCGCGGCTGGTTGCTTCACCGCTTTGCAGATAATGTTCACCGAGCGGCATGACTACGATATCGGCTTCTTTCGCGGCGGAAATTGCTTCGGTAAGAAGCTTTTCTAAATCTGTTTTTTCTTCCGTTGGGGCTTCTTTTTCATACATACCGCCAAATCCGACTAATTTATAGTCGCTAGGAAGAATGGTGCAGCCTTGGCAGAAAGTGGTTTTGCTCAAATCAAATACTTTTTTTGCAGCTTCTTCAATTGTTACGCAGTCATTTGTATTGCCGGCAATCGACCAGCTGCTGATGATTTCATTATTGTTTGTGTACGGTCCGATAAAAGCAATTTTTTTGGAAAGGTCAAGCGGCAGCAGATCTTCGTTTTTCAGAAGAACAAAAGATTCGTTCGCGGCTTTTCTTGCCAGTGCGCGGTGTTCGTCACAAAGAATTACTTCTTTTTCAGCTTGTGGATCGGCATCTTTATATGGGTTTTCAAAAAGTCCCAGTTTATTTTTTAGTTCCAGAATGCGCAGTACACTTTCATCGATCAGTGATTCGTCTATTTTTCCTTCTTCTACAAGGTGCTTGAGGTTGACGGCATAGCATCCGGTCATCATATCAATGTCAACGCCAGCTTCCAGTGATTTTGCGGCAGCATCTGCTTCATCTGCAGCATAGCCGTGGTCGATTGTTTCACGGATTGCGGAAAAATCGGAGATCAGTACGCCATCAAATCCCATTTCCTTACGCAGTACATCGCGCATCAGCCATTTATTTCCGCTGGCAGGAATATCGTTTACGGTGTTGAAAGAGGTCATTACCATGCCGACTCCAGCTTTAATACCAGCTTCATAGGCGGGAAGATAATATTCGCGTAAGGTATGTTCAGTAAGCTGAACAGTATGATAATCCCGTCCGGCCTGTGCGCCGCCGTATGCGGCGAAGTGCTTAATGCAGGCGCAGACTTTTCCGGGCAGGCTCATATCGTCGCCTTGAAAACCTTTGACTTGTTCTGCCGCGAAAAGTCCATTTAAATAAGTGTCTTCACCGGTGGATTCCATTACACGGCCCCATCTGGCATCGCGTACAAGATCGACCATCGGGGAAAAGGTAACGTGCAGACCACTGACTGCTGCTTCTTTTGCGGCAACAGACGCGCATGCACCGGAAAGCTCCGGGTCAAAGGTTGCGCCGAGAGCAAGAGGCATCGGAAAAACAGTTTTCATACCGTGGATAACATCCAGCATAAACAGCAGTGGAATATGATGAGGCTGTTTTTCCATATATTTTTTTTGGATATCCATCAGCTGTTCGGCGCCATATGTTCCTAAAATAGAACCCGCCATGCTGATGTCTTCATCGGTAATGCCGAGCTGAGCTTTCGGCCCGGTGAGGACAGCATTGGCATCTTCGAGGTAGAAGCCGCCCATGATCTGCAGCATCTGGTCGATTTTCTCCTGCAAGGACATGTCCGCCAGAAGCGCCTTTAAATCTTCGTGTTTCATGTAATACCCTCCCTGAAAAGCTTAAAATTTATTCCGGATATGATCCGGCAGTTAAACTCAGTATAAACAGTTCATTTATGTTCGTCTAGTGCAATTTTTTTATAAAAGTAGTGAGATTTTGCTAGGGTAGGCGCATTAAATTCCGATAATCGGAAGGCGTGCAGTTTTTGTATTTTTTAAACGAGCGGTTAAAGGAAGCGATACTTCCGAAACCTGATTGAAAAGCTGCTTCGGCGATGGAAATTTTCGGATTTTCAAAAAGCAAAATTGCTTTTTGTATACGCTGCGTAGCAAGATAATCACTGGAACTGGTTTGCGTATACTCCTTAAAACATCTGGAAAAATGAAATTTGCTGATGCCGGCATGAGAGGCGACATCGTCCAGTGACAGAGCTTTTTCACAGTTTTCAGTAATATAGCAGCAGGCTTTTGTAATTGCCTGTATAGTATGGAGACGAAGCTGCTGTCCATCTTCTGAATCTGATTGGAAAGTATTTGTAGTGTAATCATAAAGCGCAAGCAATAAGTGATAGAGGGAAAGCTGCATACGCATATCATTCAGGCGTCTGTCTGTATGGAAGGTGTCTCGGATGTCTGCCATATGACCGGCAATTTCTGCTGCAGGCGAACCGGTTTTCGCCGCGGATATGTGATGAATAGAAAGAATCTGATTTTGCAGCAATGTCATTTCCGGAAATGTGGTCAGTAAACTGCCAAAATATTGAATGATCAGCTGTGCCTGCGGTTCAGCATGGAGCGTAGCATGCAGTTCGCCGGGCCAGATGAAAAGGATGTCATTTTTTTGAAGAGAATATTCTTTTCCCTGAACCTGCACATGTACGCCATCTTTCTGGGCAAGAATAATCTCGCCAAAGGTATGCCAATGCAAAGGAAATGCGGTGGGAGCACTGATTCAGGAAGCGTTGATGAAGTGGTTGTAGTTAAAGTGTGGATTCTTCAAAAAATACATTATGATTCATAACGGCATTCCTCCTGATTTCGAATAAAGTGTTGTTTTGACAATATATGAAGATAGATAATTGCTATAGTGAAAGAATATATATGCAATAGAATGAAGTGATTATACGGTATTATAGTGAAAATACAATGTATTATCTTGCTGTGATTTAAAAATATTGGCAAAACAGCTAAAAAAATACATATTAATTAGAAATATATAAAAAAACGATATATTAAATAAATAATAATAGCAATAAATGATAAGAGAATGGGTGGGGCATGAGTAGAAGAGGAGATGTTATTATGCTATTATCAAGGCACAATGAACACATGGCCGTGTGAAAAGAAGCGAATAATATCCATTTTAGACAAAAGGAGGAACGATCATGAAGAAAAGAAATGTCATACTTGCTACAATGGCACTTGGACTTGCACTTGGAATGTCCGCATCTGCAGAAGAAAATACAACAACAAAGACGATTAATGTGGCTGGAAAAGAATTGGAAGTAGAAGTAACAGATATCGGAAAAGAAGGTACATTTACCTACTGGTCCGCATTTACAGGAGATTCTCAGACATGGGATCAGTGGCGTGTGGATGCATTTAATGAGGCATATAAAGATCTCGGAATTCAGATGGAAGTACAATTTGTTCCAGACGGAGCAGGTGTGAATAATGGAAAGCTCCTTTCTGCTATTGCAGGCGGAACAGCTCCCGATTTAGTTGTTATTGATAATGCGACATCAGCTTATCAGTATGCGGCAGAAGGATGTTTTTTGCCTTTGGATGATACATTGACTCAGATTGGACTGGATGTTGATAATTTTTTTGAAGGCATGAAAGACGTTATGTATTATGATGATACCTGTTATTTGATTCCGCAAGATAGTAACGTTATTATGCTGTTTTATAATCCGGATGTAGCAAAAGAATGTGGTCTGGATCCTGAAAATCCGCCGAAAACTCTGGATGAGTTAAATGCATGGAGTGAAGCAATGACGGTTCAAGAGGAGGATGGCTCTTATTCTAGAATGGGTATTATTCCGTGGTTAGATAGTGGTGAGGATGCATTTACGGTACCGTATATTTTCGGAGCAGATCCGTATGATGCTGAAACCGGAAAATTAAATATGGTTTCTGATCAAATGGTTGGATATATGGAATGGATTCGTGAGTATGCAAAGAAATATGATGCAGAAAAGATTAACAGTTTTACTTCTGGTATGGGTGGTATGTTCTCTCCGGATCATCCATATATGACAGGAAAAGTTGGTATGACAATTACTGGTAACTGGTTTACAAATGCACTGAAGATTTATGCGCCGGATGTTCCGTATAAAGTATGTGCTGTTCCGGTTCCAGAAAATGGGCGTGCGAATGCAACATCTTATGGATGTAATGTGTTTGGTATTCCAACAGGTTCTGAAAATGCAGATCTTGCAGCATTGTTTATCAAATTCTGTATGCAGGGCGTAATTAATGAAGATAATTTCAGTACATGGCGTTCAATTCCGGTTATCGATGCAGAGTTTGATAATGTATCTCTGACGAAAAATGGGGATGAAATCTATGCAATGGAACGCGAGATTGCGAATAATCCGGAATGTGGTATACCGGCTCTTTGTTCGGTATCCTCAGAGTTGTCTCAGGAATTCCAGGCATTAAGAGAACAGGTGACATATAATACAGATACAGATGTAAAGGCGGCATTGCAGACACTGCAGGATAAAATGCAGGCAACGATGGATGCGAAATAGCAAATAATAGGGGCGCCTGCATTTTGCAGGCGCTCTGCTAATAAGAACAGAGGAGGTGCTGTTGTGAATTCCAAAACATATCGGCTTTCTATATGGCTGAAAAAATTTATTATGTATCTTCTGCTCGCAGCATTTGCAATGATTTTTTTACTGCCCTTGTTTTTCCTGCTGATGGGGTCCTTTAAGGCAGAAAGTGAATTATTCCGTGTGCCGTTTAAATGGTTGCCGGATCGATTTAATCTGGATAATTATGTGCGAATGTTTGCGTCGATTCCGTTTTTTCGTTATTTAAGAAATACGATGATAATAGTAGTATGTAATATTATAGGTTCCGTTGCTTCCTGTTCATTGATCGCATATGGATTTTCGCGTTTGCGCTGGCCGGGAAGAGATAAAGTGTTTATTTTGGTATTGATTACAATGGTACTTCCGTATCAGGTAACTTTGATTCCGCTGTACCTGATGTATACAAAGATGAAATGGGTGGGAACATTCCTTCCGCTGATTGTACCTTGCTTTTTTGGGAATGGATTTTTTATTTTCTTGTTCCGTCAGTTTTTTGTAGGAATTCCGAAGGAAATGTCAGAGGCAGCAAGAATTGATGGAGCAAATGAATTTGGGATTTATTCAAAATTAATTATGCCAATTTCAAAACCGGTTATTGCATCTGTTTGTATTTTGGCGTTTACAAGAAACTGGAATGACTTCCTTGGACCACTTGTATTTTTAGGTGATGATAAACTATATACATTATCACTGGCAGCGTCAATGCTCAAATCACCGATGAACCCAAATTGGGCAATGTTGCTGACACTGGGAGTTGTTATGGTAATTCCGGTATTTATTTTGTTCTTTGTAATGCAGAAGTATTTTATTCAGGGCATTTCAATGTCAGGTGTAAAAGGGTAAGGGGGTGTATGCACAATGAAAAAGAAAAAGGTAAGCAAACTTCAGAAACGAGAGATGCGAAATGGTTTACTCTTTATTGCCCCCTGGATTTTTGGATTCTTGGTATTTACTTTGTATCCAATCTTGGCATCGCTTTATTATTCACTGTGTAATTACAGTGTTATTAAAGATCCAGTATTTATCGGGATTCAGAATTTCAAGGATCTGTTTAAGGATGGTGTATTTATAAAAGCGGTTTCTAACACGGTTTATATGATTTGTCTGGGTGTACCGATTACAACAATCATTGCGGTTGGGGTGTCAGTTATGCTGAATAATAAGGAACTGAATAGACATTATACCGGTATCATCCGTGTACTGTTTTTCCTGCCTACGTTGATTCCAACAGTTGTTGCATGTTTGTTGTGGATCTGGGTTATGCAGCCAGATAGTGGTATTGTTAATCAGCTTCTTGGGCATATCGGAATCGAAGGACCTGGATGGTTATCCAGTCCGACATGGTCAAAACCGTCATTCATATTGATGATGATTTGGACATGTGGTAATGCGATTATTATTTATTTGGCCGGACTGCAGGACATACCGGAAACATTATATGAAGCGGCAGAATTGGATGGCGCAGGATTTTTGAAAAAGACGTTTTATGTAACTATTCCACTTTTAAAGTCTACAATTTTATATAATGTGGTAACATTAATCATAGGTGTGCTTCAATGGTTTGCAGAGCCGTATATTATTACCTCTGGCGGACCGGATAATTCGACCATGTTCTATTCACTTTATTTATATAATAATGCGTTCTCTTATTTTAAAATGGGATATGCGTCAGCGCAGGCTTGGATTATGTTGATCTTTGCTCTGATCATTATTTTGATTTTGTTTAAAGGCATGGGATTCGGAAAAGACGAGGAGTGACAGACGTATGAAAATCGGAATTTTAGGATGCGGTGTTATCAGTAATACTTATATTCAGGAGATCAAACGTATTTATTCATCAGTGATGGAAATTACCTGCGTGGCTGATTTAGACTTGGAGCGGGCACACCAAATGGCAGAGAAATTTGGAATTTTCAGTGCATTTACGGTTGACGAAATGCTGGAAAATCCGGATATTGAGTTGATTGTTAATTTGACACCACCGATGGCACATACGATGATGAATCGCAGAATACTGGAGGCTGGAAAGCATGTTTTT
This sequence comes from uncultured Marvinbryantia sp., assembly GCA_937915375.1. Taxonomy (GTDB): domain Bacteria; phylum Bacillota; class Clostridia; order Lachnospirales; family Lachnospiraceae; genus Marvinbryantia. Next base: position 4,689 of record CALDMO010000047.1, on the reverse strand, counting down.
TGCGAAAAACCATTTGCATTGACGGTAGAGGATGCACAGGAAATTGCGGAATTGGCTCAGAAAAAGGGATTGTATATTGGTTCAGCACCGGATACCTTTTTGACTGCACCAATGCAGAGCTGCAGAAAACTTTTGGAAGATGGATGGATTGGAAAACCACTATATGTTACAGCTAATATGATGTCTTGTGGAGTAGAGACTTGGCATCCGGCTCCAAAAGCTTTTTATTCTAAAGGCGGAGGACCGCTTTACGATATGGCCGGGTATTATTTGTCTGTATTGATTCATTTTTTCGGGCCGGTGCAGGAGGTATTTTCTTATAGTGCAAAAGGCTTTGAAGAACGACGGATATACAGTCAGCCGCTGGCAGGCAGTACTGTGAAAGTGGAAGTACCGACGCATTATACTTCTGTTCTGAAAATGGCAAATGGTGTGTTGGTAAATATGAATATGAGCTTTGATATCTGGCATTCTACTCTTCCGAAAATGGAAATTTACGGAACGGAAGGAACTATGACCTTGCCGGATCCAAACATGTCGGATGGAAAAGCGGCGATTTTCCGAAAGGAACAGATAATTGGTAAAACCTATGGACTTGAGGAAGATACCAGGAGTTATAAGGTTCCGCTTCGGGGTCAGAGTGTGGCGGAATATACAAGAGGTGCGGGAGTGGCAGAGATGGTTCGTTCTATTGAAGCAGGCAGAAAGAACCGGGCAAGTGTGGAAATGGCAATTCATATTTTGGAAGTAATTCAGGGAATGTTTGAATCATCAGAAAAAGGGATTTGCTATCATATGAAAACTAGCTGTGAACAGCCTGAAAGCTGGGATTGGACACAGGAGTGCTAGGAGGAAACGGATAATGAGACTTGGAATTTCATCTTCCCTGCAGCATAGTTCGCCGCAGGATTGGGCAAAGAAAATCAGTGATCTGGGATGCAGAACAGTAGTATTTCCGGTTGATCATACTAAGGGTGAAGCGGTCGTAGATTCCTATGTAAAAGCGGCTCAAACGTATGATCTGCAGATTGCAGAGGTTGGAATCTGGAGAAATGCAATTGCTCCGTTTGAAAAAGAGCGTCAGGCTGCGATGGATTATAGTATTGCACAGCTGAAAATGGCAGATCGTATCGGCGCCAGATGTTGTGTGAATGTGATCGGATCGGTAGGAGAGCGTTGGGATGGCGCTTATGCGGATAATTTTACAAAAAAAACCTGGGATCGGGCAGTGCGTATGATCCAGGAGGTTATTGATGAAGCAAAGCCACAGAATACGTATTTTACGATTGAACCGATGCCGTGGATGTATCCCACTAGCCCGGAAGAGTATATAAAGATGATCGAGGATGTAAAACGTGATCGTTTTGCAGTACATATGGATGTGATTAATATGATCAATACACCAGAACGATATTTCTTTCCGCAGCCGTTTCTGGAGCAGTGCTTTGACTTATTGGGAGAATATATCAAGAGTTGTCATATTAAGGACGTTCTTCTCGGACAGGAATTTACGTTTAATCTTCGTGAATGTGCATGTGGAGAAGGAACGTTTTGTTTGGAACGTTATGCTGAACTGGCAAGCAAGACAGATCCGGATATGCCAATGATCATTGAACATCTGCATTCAGATGAGGATTATGTAAATAGTGTGAGATATGTGAAAGAGCGTTTGAAAGTGTATTTGTAAATAAGAAGAATTTGAATACGGCTTTTTCTGTGAAGGAGGACAGCACAATGAAAATATTAGTGATAGGAACGGATCAGGGGCTTGGAAAGGTACTGAGTCAGATGCTACGTAAACGTGGACATGATGTGGTTTCTGGCTTCTTAAATACAGCAAATGATGATTGGACAGAAAATCTTGGTATTCTCGGTATGCCGATGAATGTATTAAAAGAAGATCAACTGAAAAATGATGCGGAAATCATCCGTGAAAAACTGGGTGAATTGGATGCGATTGTTGATGTGGCTGGTATTTTGATGGAATGTGACCGTACACAGACTTTGATGGAACAATCAATTGAGGATGTGACACGTCACTTTGCGGTGAATGCAGCAGGTCTGTTGGCAGCTTTCAGAAGTTTTTATTCTGTTTTGAAAAAAGGAGGACGTTTTCTTGCAGTTACTTCCGAAGGCGGTAGCTTTACCTGTGCCGGTAGTTTGTTTCCTTCTTATGGAATATCTAAAACAGCTGCAAATAAAGTTGTACAGACTTTGCGTTTTACAGTGGATGATGTAGAAATTTTAGCGATTCATCCGGGTAGAATGAATACCGTGATGGGACGGACGACGGCACAGATTGAACCGGAAGAATCCGCAGAAGGTTTTTGCAAGATTCTCGAAGGAACCATACCGGTGGATGGAAAAAGGGCATGGTTTATTGACTATCAGGGAAATGAAATGCCGCTGTAGTGTCCGAATTTTTGCGGAGTAAAAAGTATTTGAAAAATAGGAGGAAAATACAATGAGTTTAGGAACCAAAAAAGTGTGTCATATTTCTTTTGTTGTAAAAGACATTGATAAGACCGTTGGAAATTGGGCTGATTTTCTGGGAATCAGTATACCGAGAATTTGGAATATTCCGAAATCGCAGGAGGCACCGGCTTTGACAAACGGAAAGCTGGAAGATTACTCTGACTGCAGAATTTCTGTTATTGAGATGGATAATCTGGTGTTGGAATTTGTACAGCCGGGTGAAAATCCGAGCCCATGGAAGACCTGGTTGGAAGAACATGGTGAAGGATTCCAGCATATTGCGTTTGTTGTGGAAGACCGTGAAAAGGCAAAAGCAATGCTTAAAGAAAAATTCGGTGTGGAAGACTGGTATCATGTCGGTTATTATCCGGGCGGAGCATACGCGTTTTATGATACGAAGGATGCTTTAGCAACAGAAGTTAATATTAAGGATAATCACAACAATGTTGCAATTATTGAAGAACTTTTAAAACAATTAAATAAATAACAGCAGAAGCTGTAAAAATAAAAAAGGAGACGAAAACAATGGGAGCATTAGATGGAAAAAGATTTTCACAGGTAGGATTTATTGTAAAGGACATTGAGGAAGCAAAAGCAAAATTTGCTAAAGTTTTAGGTTGTGCAGAGCCGCCTGCAAATCCGTGCGGAAGTCCAGCGGCGGAAACACATTATAAAGGACAGCCGGCACCAAAAGCGCAGAGTAAATTGGCATTTTTTGATTTAGTTCCTGGTGTACAGCTAGAATTAATTGAGCCGAATGAAGAAATGTCTACCTGGAGAGAATACTTGAATGAAAAAGGAGAAGGTATTCATCACATTGCATTTAACGTTGATAATATGGATGAAGTGATTAAGGAATGTGAAGCAGAAGGTATGACTTTGGTACAGTATGGTTTTTATGATGATAAGAGCGGCCGTTATGCATATCTTGATGGTGGGGAAAATTATAAATGTGTAATTGAGCTGTTGGAAAGCTTCCATAAATAAAATAAGAAGGAACAACATTAAAAGAGCGTAAAAGAAGCGTCTGTCGGATTTTGGAGTGGAATTCGACAGATGCTTTTATAATTTAGAACATCGTTTTCTGAAACAAAATACACTTTCTGCAATTGACACTGTGGAATAGCGGGATTATGATGAATATAAAAATAATATTGCAATTGGAGAAAAATCATGAATACAAAAAATAAAATCCTTCATATAAGAAAAGTAACAGAAAATCCACATTTGAATTTCTATGATCTTACTGCGTGCAAGCGCAGTGGGAAGGAGTTTCATTATTATGTTGCTTCACGTGCAAAAAATGGGAAGCCGGAGTTTATCACACATGAAAATCATGTGGACGGAATTATGATTTACGCGGTGTGTAAGGAAGATCCGGGAAAAATTGTACTGGTAAGGCAGTATCGTTATCCGTTGGATGCATTTGTTTATGAAATGCCTGCGGGCTTAGTGGAAAAAGGAGAAGCCGTAGAAGTTACCGCAGCAAGGGAGTTTCATGAAGAAACTGGTATGGAGTTGGAAGTATATACAGGCGGCGATCCGGCGCTGCGAAAGGCATTTTATACGACAGTTGGTATGACGGACGAATCCTGCGGCATTTTATATGGTTATGCCTGCGGTAATCCAAGTGGAAAATTCCGTGAAGAGACAGAAGAAATGGAAGTTGTTTTGGCGGATCGTATGGAAGTGAAGCGTATTCTTCGCGAGGAAAAGGTAGCGATGATGTGTGCGCAGTCGTTAGTACAGTTTTTGCATGCGGATGAGAAGAAGCCGTTTGGGTTTTTAGAGATAGGATAATTTTGTATAATCAGCATATAATTTTAATGGATAGTTCTATTGACTTTCCGCTTTGTACTTGTTAGTATATTAGTACAAAGAAAGTTTACCGCTGACCGATATGCGGTATATAAATGGTTGGGTTGTAAGTTTAGTCCTTCGCCGAGAGGCGAGGGGCTTTTTCCATATTTCGGCAGAGAGGATGGAACGAATGAAGAAAACGGGATTTTATATCATAAAGGAGAGATTTTTGAAGATACTTCTACGGGAATTTATTGGATGATACCGCTTTCTAGCAGAATAGATAAGTTTCGGAAAATAATAGAGAAGAAAGAACAATCAGGCAAGCCTTGCGATATTCTGCATATTGTGAAGTTGGATGATAGTCGAGAAAGTGTATTTTTAATACAAGATATGTTTCCGATTACAGAGGAA
>CALDMO010000046.1 GCA_937915375.1 uncultured Marvinbryantia sp. | reverse complement strand
GAATAGAGAAGCGTAGAGGCAAATAGATATATATAAAATCTCGCTGCAAGCTCCCAACAATGAAGTCACAGGGCGCTGCTAAGAACGAAGCAAACAACGCTGCACAGTCTGCATCGGCAGCTGCAAAGGTAGTTGTTCCAGCAGAAGAAACAGCTGCACCAGCGAAGGTTGAGATTGATTTCTCTAATGTAGAGGTAGAACCATTATTTGAAGATATGATAGACTTCGAAACATTCAGCAAGTCAGATTTCCGTGCCGTAAAGGTAAAAGAATGTGAAGCGGTTCCGAAGTCTAAGAAGCTTCTGAAATTTGTACTTGACGATGGAAGTGGCGAAGATCGTGTGATCTTAAGTGGTATCCACGATTACTATGAGCCGGAAGAATTAGTTGGAAAGACATTGCTTGCAATTACAAACCTTCCGCCGCGTAAGATGATGGGAATTGATTCATGCGGTATGATCATCTCCGCTACACACCTTGTAGAAGGAAGAGAAGGACTGAATGTTCTGATCCTGGATGACAAGATTCCGGCAGGAGCGAAACTGTATTAAGATGGGATTTTGGCCGCGAAAAATTGAATAAAATTCTTAAAGATGTAAGCCTTTAAGCCAGATGATGAAATGAATATGTAAGGCATTTGGGAATATAGGAAAGGTGATACTTTATTTAAGAAGATATGAGAGAGAATGTTTAAATACGTTCTCTCTTTTTTTATTCGTTTTTGGCAGAACAAGCAGGATCTAAAATACATGACAGTTTGATCTGTTTTGCTGCAAAAATCTGAAAGACTAAATTGCTGTTTGAACTGCAGCATAGTATAATGAAAGAAAGTGAAACTTTGAATTTTAATATAGAAAAATACTAAAGAAATTATGGTATGTAAAATAAAAGGATAATATTTTGAATCCATTTGAAGGTAATGCAAATACATATAAACACTAATACTAGCAAAAGGAAGATAAACTGATGGAACGAAAGGAAACTTTAAAATCTGTGATACCGAGTTTGATAAGCGTTGTTCCAACGGGTTGGCTAAAAGACTATATGAACAGAGATCTGGAACAAGGATTCATTGGAAATTTGGATATTTTAGCGGAAGATTTGATTGTAAAAGATGATATTTATGGAAAAATCGAAGAGGTAAGGATACAGAAATTCCTGATTTAGGCGTTCTTGAGACTGGCTTTGAATCGGAAGCGCAATATGCATGGTGGAATTGTGAAACACAATCAAATTGGTTAGATGGTTTTATGCGCACCAGTGTAATGTTACGTAATAATTGTATGATAAGTAAAGCAAAGAATTATATTGAAGAGAAATTAAAAACGCAGGAGGAAGATGGATATCTTGGGATTTACCAAAAAGATTTGCGTTATATGGAAGGGGTAGAAAACGGAGAACTTTGGGCGCAGGCTACACTTATTCGAGCATTATTTGCTTATTATGAATATACAAACAATAAGGATGTTTTGGATAAGATAAAAAGTGCGTTGGACCTTACAATGAGAATGTATGCAATAAATGAGTCGCGACCATTCTCTACGGAACGAGAACAACAAGGCATTTGCTGTGGTGGGCTGAGTCATGGATTGGCAATTACAGACGTTTATTTGGAACTATACAGAATTACAAACGAAAAGAAGTATTTAGAGTATTGCGTTTTCCTTTATGAAAGTTATTGTCAGGAAAAGAATTTAGAATCGGATATTACAATCTCTAATTTAGAGAACGACGATATTCAATTTAAATGTCATGGAGTGCATACATATGAGCATTTAAGGGCATTGACCATTTATTCGTATGCAACTGGAAAAATGGAATTTCTGGAAAATTATTTAGGAGCATTGGAGAAGTACCTTAATCCGAGTGGGGCGCCAACAGGTGACGAATGGATATGTTCGGATGGAGCGGATCCAACTATGACGGGGTATGAATATTGTTCGATTCATGAACTATTGCATTCCTATTGTTTGCTGTTGCAGGTGACTGGCATGCCAAAATGGCTGATAAGATAGAATGGCTATTATTTAATGCTGGCAGGGGATCTCATCATCCAGAGGAAAGCGCAATAGCATATTTAAAAAGCGATAATTCTTATTCTATGAAATCCGTATTTCAAGTACCACAACCACATTGCTTCTGTGAAAAACAAACAAGATATAAATATTCACCGGTACACCAAGATGTAGCCATATGTTGTGTTCCAAATGCGGGGCGAATAATGCCAGATGTGATTGGTCACGTGCTTGGGAGAATGGGGTGTCAGCTCTTGTTATCTCCGTCCTCCTGGGCAGTATCGGATGAATTTATAAAAGCAGGAAAGAAATACGGTGAGGAGTGGACGATACCTTACGAAATGCTTTCAAAAATGTATAAGATGCCGATTGTAGGCGTTAGTAACGTGGGAGAAGTACCGTTTGGAGCCTGGAAAGGATGGCACTGCATAGGGAATTCTATTGCAACAAACAGTAAGGGGGAAGTAGTCAAAGTTCTTCCGTTTGGAGTGCACGCGGAAGTGTTAGAAATAATAGAGTTGGAACTAGTGAAAAATGAGCTACAAGGAACGGCTTTGGCACAAAATATATCAGAATGGAAAAATAAGATGACATCATTAAGTTGAATAAAAAGATGGGAGGATATGATATGAAATATCTGAAAACAGCTGTTAATTATATTCCACTGGCTAGTTTTATTGTATTCGTGGTTACTAGCGGGATTGCTTCTGCGATTGCTGCATTAATATTTGGCGTTACTACTGTTGGTCTTCTGATAAATGAAAAAAGGAAGAAGATGTTAAAATAATAAACGAATAAAAATGATAAATAATGATTTAAGAGAGGAGTCGAAAGTATGAATATTTTGGTTACAGGTGGAACTGTATTTGTTAGCAGATATGTTGCCGATTATTTTAAGAAGAACCATGAAGTATTTGTATTGAACAGGAACAGCAGAAAACAACTTGATGGTGTACATTTGATAGAAGCTGACAGAAACAATCTGAGCGATTGTTTGAAGGAATACTATTTTGACGTTGTCTTGGATATTTGTGCATATACAGGTAAAGATGTAAGTAATTTGTTAAATGCACTTCCGGAGGGAGTTAAAGACTACATTTTGATTAGTTCATCAGCGGTATATCCAGAAACAAATCCGCAGCCATTTACAGAAGAACAAGAAACGGGCAGTAATTCTATTTGGGGGATATATGGAACCAATAAAATAGAAGCTGAGAATGCTTTGACTTCCAGATTTTCATCGGCATATATTTTAAGACCACCTTATTTATATGGACCAATGCAAAATATATATCGTGAGCCCTTTGTTTTTGAGTGTGCATTATTGGACAGACCGTTCTATATTCCTAAGGATGGAACTATGAAAATGCAGTTTTTTCATGTCGAAGATTTATGCAGGGTAATCGAAAAAATAATCGAAACACATCCGGATTATCATGTAATAAATGTAGGAAATCAGAAGATGGTCGATATTAACGAATTTGTATCATTATGTTATACAGTCGCTGGAAAAGAATTAAAAACAGTAAATGTATATCATCACGAAAATCAGAGGGATTATTTTTGTTTCTATGAATATGAATATTGCTTGGATGTAACAAAGCAGCAGAAATTGATTGGTGATACCAAAGATTTGGAAACCGGTTTAAGAGAATCATTCCAGTGGTTTGTAAAACATAAAGGAGAAGTTGGAAGAAAGAATTATATTGATTTTATTGAATCAAACGAGGGAGATTTAAAACGTATTTATTAGCATCAAAATGCCACCTTTTCTTTGTGTGTATCGTTTTTATGTCTGTATATCTGAAAACGGAGGGATAACTAGGGGGCTGTCACTGACAGCCCCTCTGCATATAGTCTGATTATAATTAGAAATCTACTTCTGTTCCATAATAAATGCAGGTGAAGAGTTTTTCCATTGTTTGCGGATCGATACTTCTTGGATTAGAACCGGTACAAGCATCGCCAACAGCATTTTTGGAAATTTCAGAGATTTTTTCTTTGAATTCATCTTCTTTGATGCCGAAATCTTTCAGTGTTGCCGGAATACCGAGGATAACATTGAACTCGTTAATTTTTGCGCACAGGCTGTTGATGAGTGCCTGTTCGGAAGCACCGACAAGTCCTGTTTTTCTTGCAATTTCAGCGTAGCGTTTTGCAGCAACCGGATCTTTTGCGTTGTATTTGATAACATACGGAAGATACATTGCGTTTGCAAGACCATGTGTAATATGTCCGGTAGAGAATGCTGCTCCGGTTTTGTGCGCCATGGAATGAACGATGCCAAGTAACGCGTTAGAAAAAGCCATTCCGGCAAGGCACTGAGCATCGTGCATCTGAGCTCTGGCAGTCATGTTTCCATGGAAAGATGCAGGTAAGTAATCAAATACCATTTCAATTGCCTGAATTGCCAACGGATCTGTATATACACAATTCATAGTAGAAACATATGCCTCTATCGCATGTGTCAGAGCGTCCATTCCGGTGTAGGCAACCTGATGTGCCGGAAGCGCTTCTACCAGTTCGGAATCTACAATTGCCACATCCGGTGTAATATTAAAGTCAGCGAGCGGATATTTGATACCTTTTTTGTAATCTGTGATTACAGAAAAAGCAGTTACTTCTGTTGCAGTTCCGGAGGTAGACGGAATAGCTGCAAACTTTGCTTTTTGTCTTAATTCCGGGAAATTGAATGGAATACACAGATCTTCAAATGTCACACCCGGGTATTCATAAAAAGCCCACATCGCTTTTGCGGCATCGATTGGTGATCCACCGCCCATGGCAACAATCCAATCCGGCTCAAATGCGCGCATTGCTTCTGCGCCTTTCATAACAGTTTCTACAGATGGATCTGGTTCTACCCCTTCAAACAGCTGCACTTCCATGCCGGCTTCTTTTAAATAGTTAACTGCTTTATCGAGAAATCCCTGACGTTTCATAGAACCGCCGCCTACAACTAAAATAGCTTTTTTGCCTTTTAAATTTTTTAATTCCTCCAAGCAGCCTTTTCCATGATAAATATCTCTTGGTAATGTAAATCTAGCCATCGAATCTTCCTCCTTGCGAAAATTGTTAATCTTTTAACAAGAACATTGTAACACTGTTAAATATTTAACGCAATCATTTTTTGGTGAAAAATTGTACTTTTTTTTGTACAATATTTCATGGGGAAAACAGGGATAGGGTATTTTAGAAACGATTGTGATCATCTATGGTCTTGAGCCGGGGGAGAGACTTAAAAATATAGTTTCTCAATATATGATATACATTTGGAATTGTAGGAGGCTTTGTAGATCATGGGAGAAAGAAAAGTGGTATGTTTGTATATATTATACAAAAAAATAATAAAATTTTTATAAAAAAACACAAATTGACGGGGCGATATTTATAGTATATACTGTTGTCAGTGACTTAAATAACAAATAAACGATATAGTGTGTTACTGATAAGCAGGCATAAACTATTCGGCTTTTTATTTCTCATTGTTATAGGAGATGATGTGCCAGAATACGTTTATGCTTTTTTATTTATTTATAAGATGTTTTCATCAGAAAGACATCTTTATAATAAAGGGAAATTTGCATTATGTACCAGGTGATACAGGTTTTAAATAACAACGCGTTTTTAGCCCGAAATGGCGAGACAGAGATGATCCTGCTTGGGAAAGGAATTGGATTCGGCAAAAAAACCGGAGAGAGTTTTCAGGAAATCAAGGGGGCCAGAGAGTATACACTGACAGCGAAAAAAGCTTCAAGGTCAGGCGTGAATGCCGTAAAAGAGATAGATCCTATTTTTTTGGAAGCGGCAGCACAAATTATCGATGAGGCTGAGGCTGTTTTTGGCTTCATTAATCATGATGTTCTTTTGCCGCTGGCAGATCATATTGCTTTTGCCGCAAAGCGCGCTGAAGAAAAAATAGATATCCCAAATCCGTTTATCGCGGATATCAAAGCGCTGTTTGGAAGAGAGTATGCCGTCGTTTTTAAATGCAGAGATATCATCGAAAAGATGACAGGGTATCAGATTACAGATGCTGAAGTGGGATTTATTGCCCTGCATATTCACTCCGGCTTGTCGGATGAGCATGTGACGGAGATCCTGAGGGTGACGAGAACGATAGATGAGTGTTTTTTGATCATCGAGGAATTGCTGGGGCAGAGAATCAGCAGAGAATCCTTGAATGGGATCCGTCTGATGAGCCATTTATATTATATGATTGCGCGCATAAAGGCGGCGGAAGATATTCATATCGATCTGAACGATTTTATCAGAACGGGTTATCCGAAAGCAGGAAGGGTGGCAGAAAAAATCTGCACATATATATCGAAAGAACTGGGAACAGTAGTAGACAGGAAAGAACTGGGATATCTTGCAGTACTTATCCAAACAATTGTACATCTATAGCAGAAAGCAGATATTTCAGATAAAGAAAAAATGTAAAAAGGAGAGAGTAAAATGAAGACATTTGAGTACACGATTAAGGACGAATTAGGAATCCATGCAAGACCGGCAGGAATGCTTGCAAAAGAGGCAAAACAGTTTAGCAGTCAGATTACGATTTCAAAAAAGGGAGAAGAAAAATCCGTAGATGTGACGCGTCTGATGGCGCTTATGGGACTGGCAGTGAAATGCGGACAGACCGTAGAAGTTGCGGTAGAAGGTGAAGATGAGGCTGCGGCATTTGAAGCAATGCAGGAATTTTTTAAAGCAAATTTATAAAGGCGGCGAGAAGCAGATATGAAATGTTTGAAAGGAAAATCAGTATATAAAGGGGTTGCCCTTGGGAAGATTTCCGTGCTGCGTAAAGCAGAAAATGTTGTGAAGCGCATTCATATTGAGGACACAAAAGCAGAGCTGCAAAGGGTGGAAGCTGCAAAAGCAAAGTCCGGTGAACAGCTGGGAAAGCTGTATGAGAAAGCGCTGAAAGAAGTGGGAGAAGCGAGTGCGGCTATTTTCGAGGTACACCAGATGATGCTGGAGGATCCGGATTTTAATGAGGCAGTTGAGAATATCATTTGCAGTCAGGAGGTAAACGCGGAATATGCGGTTGCCTCTGCGGGAGACAGCTTTTCAGAAATGTTTGCAAGCATGGACGATGACTATATGAAAGCCCGCGCAGCAGATATTAAAGATATTTCAGAACGGCTGGTACGAAATCTGGAAGGAAATGATGGAAACGATCTGGACTTCGAAGAACCGGTGATCGTTGTTGCGGATGATCTGACACCCAGTGAAACCGTGCAGATGGATAAAGAAAAGATCCTGGCGTTTGTTACTGTTCATGGCTCTACTAATTCACACACGGCAATTCTTGCGCGTATGATGAATATTCCGGCGCTGATCGGCGTTGCGATGAACTTAGATGAGCTGAAATCCGGTATGGAGGCTGCGGTTGACGGATTTACCGGCGTATTTACTGTAGAGCCGGAGGAAGATGTAAGAAAAGAAGTACAGAACAAGATAGAAGAAGAAAAAGAGAAGCAAACACTTCTTCTGGAGTTAAAAGGAAAAGACAATGTAACCCGGAGCGGAAAAAAAATTGAACTTTATGCTAATATCGGAAGCGCGTCTGATGTAGGCTATGTACTGGAAAACGATGCAGGGGGAATTGGTCTGTTCCGAAGTGAGTTTTTATATATTGGACGCAGTGAGCTTCCAAGTGAGGAAGAGCAGTTCCAGGCATACAAACAGGTTGCGCAGAATATGGCAGGTAAAAAGGTGATCATCCGCACGTTGGATATTGGCGCGGACAAGCAGGCCGATTATCTGCAGCTGGGAAAAGAGGAAAATCCGGCTCTCGGTTATCGTGCTATTCGTATTTGTCTTACCCAGACTGATATTTTCAAGACGCAGCTTCGCGCGATCTTTCGGGCTTCCAATTATGGACAGATTGCGATTATGTATCCGATGATTACATCAGTGGAGGAAGTGAAAAAGATACAGGCGATTGTGCAGGAAGTGAAAAAAGAACTGTATGAATGCGATATTCCTTATAAAGATGTAGAAGAAGGAATCATGATCGAAACACCGGCAGCGGTGATGATCAGTGATGAACTGGCAGAATTGGTAGACTTTTTCAGCATCGGCACCAACGATCTTACCCAGTATACACTTGCGATAGACCGTCAGAATGAAAAGCTGGACGCTTTCTATAATCCGCACCATAAAGCAGTATTACGGATGATTCAGATGGTGGTAGAGAATGCGCATAAAGCGGGAAAATGGGCAGGTATCTGCGGAGAACTTGGCGCAGATCCTGAACTGACAGAGACATTTGTAAATATGGGAGTGGATGAATTGTCTGTCGCACCTTCCATGATTCTGAAACTGAGAAAAATAATAAGAGAAATGAATTAAAAAGGAGAACGAAATGTTAAGTTCATTAAAAGATAAATTAGGTTTTGGAAAGAAAAAAGGCGAAGTACTGGGCTCTCCTATTGAGGGAGAGGCGATTGCGCTTTCTGAGGTAAGCGATCCTACTTTTGGCGAAGAAATCCTTGGAAAAGGCGTAGCAATTGTTCCTTCTGTTGGAAAGGTTGTTGCTCCTGTTGACGGTACAATTGAAATGGTATTTGATACAAAGCACGCGATTTCCATGCGCTCTGAGAGCGGGATCGAGATCCTGATTCATGTGGGACTTGATACAGTTACCTTAAAGGGGGAACCGTTTGAAGCACATGTAGCAGCGGGAGACAAGGTGAAAGCGGGAGATTTGCTTTTGGACTTTGACATTGAAGCGATCAAAGCGGCAGGACTGGAAACCGTTGCGCCGATGGTGATCTGCAATACGGCGGATTACAGTGACATTCAGGCAGTGGCAGGAAAGGCTGTGAAGCCGCTGGATGAAGTCCTGACGGTCACGAAATAATTATAGATATATAAGCCTGAAAACAGGCTTTTATATAAGGAAAGATATTCATAAAAAAGGAAAAGGAGGAAAAGTTATGAAATATCTCCAAAAATTAGGTAAAGCGCTGATGCTTCCAGTAGCGTGCTTACCGATCTGTGGTATCCTTATGGGTATCGGATACTTTTTGTGTCCGGCAACAATGCAGGGTGGAGCTATCGAGGGTGTAAAAGAAATCATTGGTATGTTCCTTGTAAAAGCAGGCGGCGCCTTAATTGACAACATGGCAATCCTGTTTGCAATCGGTGTGGGCGTCGGTATGTCGGATGACAATGACGGTACCGGCGGACTTGCGGCAATGGTTTCCTGGTTAATGATGACAACACTTCTGTCTGAGGGCGTTGTAACGGTAATCAGACCGTCTGTTCTGGAAAATCAGACATATCTGCTTGCATTCCAGAAAATTGCAAACCCGTTTATCGGTATCATTGCAGGTATTATCGGTTCTACCTGCTACAACAAGTTTAAAGGTACAAAGCTGCCGTCCTGGCTGGCTTTCTTCAGCGGCAAGAGAAGCGTTGCGATCGTTGCGGGCGTTGTGTCCATTATCACATCCGCAATACTGCTGTTTGTATGGCCGGTGATTTTCGGCGCGCTGGTTGCAGTCGGACAGTCCATCGTGAAGCTGGATGCGGTAGGCGCAGGTATCTATGCATTCCTGAACCGTCTGCTGATTCCGACAGGTCTGCATCACGCATTGAACAACGTATTCTGGTTTGACACCATCGGTCTTGGCGACTTACAGAAGTTCTGGGCTGGTATGACATCTGCATCTCCGGAGGTTACGTGGAGTCTTGGTATGTATATGTCCGGTTTCTTCCCTTGTATGATGTTTGGTGTTCCGGCAGCAGCTCTGGCTATGGTTCACACTGCAAAACCGGCAAAGAAAAAAGTTGCGATCGGTCTGGTTGCTTCTGCAGCGATCTGTTCGTTCCTTTGCGGCGTTACAGAGCCGTTTGAATTTGCATTTATGTTCCTGGCTCCGGGTCTTTACGTAGTTTACGCGCTGTTATACGGTATTTTCGTAGCAGTAACCGCAATGCTGGGCTTCCGTGCAGGCTTCTCTTTCTCTGCAGGCGCGACAGACTTACTGTTTTCTGCTCCGCTTCCGGCAGCTCAGAAAACATGGATGATTATCCCGCTGGGTCTTGCGGCGTTTGCTGTCTTCTACGTGGTATTCCGCTTCGCGATCACGAAGTTTGATCTGAAGACTCCGGGAAGAGAAGACGACGATGCAGATGAAACAAAAGTAGTTCTGGCAAACAACGATTTCACAGAAGTTGCAAGAATTGTCCTGGAAGGTTTAGGCGGAAAAGGAAACATTACTTCTATTGACAACTGTATCACAAGACTTCGTCTGGAAGTCAAAGACTACACACAGGTTGATGAAAAGAAAATTAAATCTGCAGGTGTAGCAGGTGTAATTCGTCCGGGTAAAACAAGCGTACAGGTTATCATTGGAACACAGGTACAGCATGTTGCAGATGAATTCAAGAAACTGTGTAAATAAAAACTACATAAATAACTGAAACGTAAGGAAATGCAGAAATGCATTTCCTTATGTTTTCTGTTTTTAAAATATCTGCAGGAGGAAAATTATGGGATATATATTAGAATGCTGTGTAGACTCTGTAGAATCGGCAATTGCTGCCCAAAAAGGCGGCGCAGACAGACTGGAATTGTGCAGCGCGCTTGTGATCGGCGGATTATCTCCCTCACCGGCGCTTTATCAGAAAATAAGGGAACAGATAGATATTCCAATTCGTGTTTTGCTCAGACCGCGGTTCGGTGATTTTTGTTATACGGACTTTGAACATGAAATTTTAAAAGAAGAGGTAAAAACTTTCAGAGAGCTTGGGGCAGACGGCGTTGTCATCGGAACTCTGAAGCCGGGTGGTACGCTGAATATGGAGCAGATGAAAGAACTGATGGAGGAGGCAAAAGGGATGGGCGTTACGCTGCATCGAGCATTCGATATGTGCCAAGATCCGTTCGCGGCATTGGAAGATGCGAAAAAGCTTGGAATAGATACCATCCTTACCTCCGGACAGAAAAATCACTGTGCAGATGGAACAGCGCTGCTGAAAGAACTGGTTGACCGGACACAGGGAAAACCGGAGATTATGATCGGGGGAGGCGTGGATGCATCCATGATTCCGATACTTCATGGGGAAACAAATGCGTCTGCATATCATATGTCGGGAAAAACAGTATTGGAAAGCCGCATGCTTTACAGAAAAGAGGGCGTCAGCATGGGGATTGCGGATATGAGTGAATATGAAATCTGGCGCACCAGTGAAACACGCATCAGGGAGGCAAAAAAGGTGCTCGAAAAATTGTAATTGTTTTCAATATTTTAGTGGTTTACAATCCATATCAATAGTGTTAAAATCAAAAAATACCGGAAAAGGTAAAAGTTTAAAAAAGTGAGGTGAAACAGATGGACGGTTGTGAGAATAGCGGACGAAGTAAGCGCTGGTTACGGGAAAACAGAAGCAGAAGGATGACGCGGTGTCTGCATGCACAGCGTCTGTCTGTATAGTAAGAACTGTCTGAAAGAATCACACATCTATGGGCATAGTCTGCCTGTTCTCCTGTAATCTTTAAACAACCAGAAAAGGAAGTTTGATGTTTTACTGTAGCAAATGAAAATATGCTGCTGTATATTTGTGTGCAAAGAAAAGGAGGAATATGCGATGAACAGAATGATTCGGAACAGACAGATTTTTTTTAACAGAAAACAGAAACAGACAGAAAAGCCGGATTATAAGACAGAGATTCTGGATTTGATTCGCAGCAGGAAATCTCCGGGTGTACTGGCTGAGGAATTGAAGAGTTATCATGAAAATGATCTCGCGGCAGTACTTCCGGTGATGGAAAAAAGAGAACGGGAAAATTTATACCGGATCATGGAGTCGGAAGACCTGGCTGCTGTTCTGGAGTATGCGAAAGATGCGGAAATATATCTTGACGAGATGGACATCCGCAAAGCGGCGCAGCTTCTGCAGGAGATGGAACCGGATACCGCAGTGGATGTACTGCGAATGGTAGAGCAGAAAAAACAGAAAGTGCTGCTGGATCTGATGGAAGAAGAATCCAGGCAGCGCCTGCGTCTGCTTGCATCCTATGAAGAAGATCGGATTGCCAGTCGGATGACGACAAATTTTGTAGCGGTATCCAATACCTGTTCTATCAAAGAGGCTATGCATACGGTGATCGAGCAGGCGGCGGAGCATGATAATATTTCTGTTATTTATGTGACAGACGGGCGGGGAAGCTATTACGGGGCAGTCAGCTTGAAAGAGCTGATCATTGCCCGCAAAGAGCAGAATATGGAGGAAATCGCGCTTACCGCATATCCCTATGTGTATGCGGATGAAGAGATTGATGCCTGCCTGGAAATGCTGAAGACATATTCAGAGGATTCTATTCCGGTATTGTCGGATACAAATCAGATTCTTGGTGTGATTACTGCGCAGGATATGATTGAAGTAGTAGATGATGAACTCGGTGAAGACTATGCAAAGCTCGGTGGTCTGACAGCGGAGGAAGACTTGAAGGAACCGGTTATACAGAGCATGAAAAAACGGTTGCCCTGGCTGGTGCTGCTGCTTGGCCTGGGATTGATTGTTTCCGGAGTAGTCGGAGCGTTTGAGGGCGTAGTGGCTCAATTGCCTCTGATCATCAGCTTTCAGTCTCTGATTCTTGATATGGCCGGAAACACAGGTACGCAGTCGCTTGCAGTGACGATTCGCGTGTTGATGGATGAAAATCTGACGGGAAAACAGAAAGTGCTTTTAATATGGAAAGAGGTGCGAATTGGGTTCGCAAACGGGGTAATACTTGGAATGCTGGCATTTGCCGGAGTCGGAATTTACATCTGCATGGCAAAGGGAATGAATCTGCAGGGAGCATTTGCTGTTTCCTTGTGTATCGGAATCGCGCTGCTTTTGGCAATGGCTGTTTCCAGTCTGGTCGGTACGGCGGTACCGATGTTGTTTAAACAGCTGGGCGTGGACCCGGCGGTAGCATCCGGTCCGCTTATTACAACAGTGAATGACCTTGTGGCGGTGGTGACCTATTATGGGCTGACATGGGTTTTGCTGATTGAGGTGCTGCATCTGGTATGAGAAAATTTATTTTGTGTGTGTCGTATCTGAGCATTTTAGACAGGAAGATACGTCGCCTCGTAAAAATCTGCAAATATAATAGAAAAAAATGTGAAAGCATTTGTCAGAAATGGCAGATGCTTTCGCTTTACAATTGCACTTCGCCGATGCAAAACGCAAAAATCGACAGGAAATTATAAAAAATCCCCAACACAATCATAAAATTTTCAATGAAAACAGGAAAATATTCTATGTTTTTCCGGTTAGATATCGGTTATATTGTCAATACAAATAAACGTACTGAGCATTTGCTCAGATAGAAGGGAGAAACAATAAGTATGAAAAAGAGAATTTTTGCACTGACAATGGCAGCAGTTATGGGATTGTCCGTAACAGCATTTGCTGAGGGTGAGGTTGCTAACAAAGATAAACCGCTGGTTTGGTTCAACCGTCAGCCGTCCAACAGTACAACAGGTGAACTTGATATGGCAGCGCTCAGCTTCAATGACAATACATATTATGTAGGATTTGATGCAAATCAGGGTGCAGAGCTTCAGGGAACAATGGTAAAAGATTATATCGAAGCACATGCGGACAGCATTGACCGCAACGGCGACGGCGTAATCGGATATGTTCTGGCAATCGGTGATATCGGACACAACGATTCTATCGCACGTACCAGAGGCGTTCGTAAAGCGCTCGGCACAGGCGTTGACAAAGACGGTAACATCAACAGTGATCCGGTTGGAACAAACACTGATGGTTCCGCAACAGCAGTACAGGATGGCGCTCTTGAGGTAGACGGCAAATCATTCATAGTTCGTGAGCTGGCTTCTCAGGAAATGAAGAATTCCGCAGGCGCTACCTGGGATGCAGGTACAGCAGGAAATGCGATCGGTACATGGTCATCATCTTTCGGCGATCAGATCGATCTGGTTGTTTCCAACAACGATGGTATGGGAATGTCCATGTTTAACGCGTGGTCCAAAGCAAACGGCGTTGCTACATTTGGTTATGATGCAAACAGCGATGCGGTAGAAGCAATCGCAGACGGATACGGCGGAACCATCAGCCAGCATGCAGACGTACAGGCTTACCTGACACTTCGTGTTCTGCGTAATGCACTGGACGGTGTAGATATCGATACAGGTATCGGTACTGCAGATGATGCAGGCAATGTTCTGAGCGAAGACGTATATGTATACAATGAAGAACAGCGTTCCTACTACGCACTGAATGTAGCAGTTACCGCTGAAAACTATCAGGATTTCACAGATTCCACAAAGATTTACGAGCCAGTATCTAACCAGCTGGATGCAGAAGCACATCCGACAAAGAAGGTTTGGCTGAACATCTATAACGCAGCTGATAACTTCCTCGGAGCAACTTACCAGCCGCTTCTTCAGAATTATGATGATGTTCTGAATCTGGAAGTAGAATACATCGGCGGTGACGGACAGACAGAGTCCAACATCACAAACCGTCTTGGAAATCCGGGACAGTATGATGCATTTGCAATCAACATGGTTAAGACAGACAATGCAGCTTCCTATACATCTCTGCTTAGTCAGTAAGACCGAAAGAATAAAGGGATAAGATCATTAGGGAGAAGGAATTCTCCCTAATGCTTTTCTGTGAGAAGCAGAACGATCAAACTACGATACAGGAGTAAAGAGAATGGCAGATAAGAAAGAAGGAAATGTCTTATCAATACGCGGCATGAGCAAATCCTTTGGCCGAAACCGGGTTCTGGATCATATTAATCTGGAAGTAAAACGCGGTACGGTTATGGGGCTAATGGGAGAAAACGGAGCCGGAAAATCGACAATGATGAAATGTCTTTTCGGTACGTATCAGAAAGATGAGGGAACAATCTTCCTAGATGGAAAAGAAGTGAATTTTTCCGGACCTAAGGATGCTCTGGAAAATGGGATTGCGATGGTTCATCAGGAACTGAACCAGTGCCTGGAGCGTAATGTAATTGATAACCTGTTTCTTGGCCGGTATCCGGTCAATTCTATGGGGATCATTGATGAAGGCAGAATGAAAAAAGAAGCTTCTGAGCTTTTCAGAAGACTGGGAATGACAGTAAACCTTACACAGCCGATGCGGAATATGTCGGTATCTCAGCGTCAGATGTGCGAGATTGCAAAGGCAATTTCCTACAATGCAAAGGTAATCGTTTTGGATGAGCCGACCTCCTCGCTGACGGTACAGGAGGTTGACAAGCTGTTTGAAATGATGCGGATGCTCAAAGAACAGGGCATTGCGCTGATTTATATTTCTCATAAAATGGATGAGATTTTTGAGATCTGTGATGAAATTTCCGTGCTTCGTGACGGTAATCTTGTTATGACAAAGAGTTCCAAAGATACTAACATGAACGAGCTGATTGCGGCAATGGTTGGACGTTCTCTGGAAAACCGTTTCCCGCCGGTAGATAATAAACCGGGCAAGCCGATACTTTCCATCCAGAACCTTTCGACGAAATATGAGCCGCATCTTCAGGATATTACATTTGATGTAAAAGAGGGCGAAATTTTCGGTCTGTACGGTCTGGTCGGAGCGGGGCGTACCGAACTGCTGGAAACAATCTTTGGTGTCCGTACCAGAGCGGCCGGACGTGTGTACTTTAACGGACAGCTGATGAATTTCAACTGTGCGAAGGATGCGATGGATCACGGATTTGCGATGATCACAGAGGAGAGAAAAGCGAACGGTCTGTTCCTGAAGGAAGACCTTACGTTTAATACGACGATCGCGAATCTTGATAAGTATAAATCCGGCATCGCGCTTTCCGATCAGAAGATGGTGAAAGCGACGGCAAAAGAGATCAAGATCATGCATACTAAGTGTATGGGACCGGACGATATGATCACCAGTCTTTCCGGCGGTAATCAGCAGAAAGTAATTTTCGGTAAATGGCTGGAACGAAATCCGAAGGTATTCATGATGGATGAGCCGACGCGAGGCATTGACGTCGGAGCAAAATATGAAATTTATGAATTGATTATCGAGATGGCAAAGCAGGGAAAAACGATCATCGTGGTATCCTCTGAGATGCCGGAGATCCTTGGAATTACAAACCGCATCGGCGTTATGTCAAACGGTCATCTTTCCGGTATTGTCAACACAAAAGAGACAAATCAGGAAGAACTTTTAAGACTTAGCGCGAAATACCTATAATGAGGGAGAACACAACTATGGCAAATGGAAATGGTAAAATTCTGACGGCAGAGCAGGAAAAAAAGCTGCTGCAGCCAATTGAAGAGTACGTTGGTAAAATTCAGAAAAAAATTGACGCACTCAGAGAAGATGGCACGGACAAGGTGATCTTTCTTCAAAATACGATTGACGCGACCAAGAGAGATAAAGGGTTGGCGGCAGCAGAGAAAGAAAGTACCATCGCAAGACTTCGCGGCGATCTGGAAAAGGCCAAAGCGGTAGAAGCAAAAAATAAAGATGAGGTCGCAAGACTGATCTCAGACGCGGAAGCATATCTGAAAGCGCACTTTGATACGGAATATTATCAGCCGGTAAAAGAAAGCTGCAGTCAGGAAAAGGCACGCGCCAAAACAGTATACGAGGAAAAAGTAGCGCAGTTAAAGAAAGAGCACCAGGCAACTGTTGCGAAGCTTTCCAATCATCATGAAATCAAAGACGAAAAATATGTACATAAAAACCGTCTTTTTGATGCGAAAATGAGTCTGCAGAAAGATCTTCAGCAGATTAAGGACAGAAGACATGAAGCATATACAAAGAAATATCATATGCTGGATCTGCTTCGGATGTCTAAATTTAACTTCTTTGAGTCAAGAGCGCAGAAGTGGGAAAACTACAAATATACGTTTAACAGCAGAATGTTCCTTCTGCAGAACGGTTTGTACATTGCGATCCTGTTGATCTTTATCGCACTGTGTATTATTACACCGATCGTTAAACATACGCCGCTTCTGACGTATAACAACGTGCTGAATATTCTGCAGCAGGCATCTCCGCGTATGTTCCTTGCGCTGGGTGTTGCCGGGCTGATCCTTTTGGCAGGTACAGACCTTTCCATCGGACGTATGGTAGGTATGGGTATGACAACAGCGACGATCATTATGCATCAGGGTATCAATACGGGCTCTGTTTTCGGACATGTATTTGACTTTACCGGCATTCCGGTAGTCGGAAGGGTGCTGCTGGCGTTGGTAGTGTGCGTTCTTTTGTGTACGTTCTTTACGACAATCGCAGGTTTCTTTACAGCAAAGTTTAAAATGCATCCGTTTATTTCTACGATGGCAAACATGCTGGTAATCTTCGGACTTGTTACCTATGCAACAAAAGGTGTTTCCTTTGGTGCGATTGAAGGTACGATTCCGAATATGATCATTCCGAAAGTGAACGGCTTCCCGACCATTATTCTCTGGGCAATCGCGGCAGTTGTGATCGTATGGTTTATCTGGAACAAAACAACCTTCGGTAAAAATCTGTACGCAGTCGGCGGAAACGCGGAAGCGGCAGCAGTTTCCGGTATTTCCGTATTTAAAGTGACCGTTGGCGCATTTATCATGGCAGGTATCCTGTATGGATTCGGCGCATGGCTGGAATGTGCGAGAATGTTTGGCTCCGGTTCCGCAGCTTATGGACAGGGCTGGGAAATGGACGCGATTGCTGCCTGCGTAGTTGGTGGTGTATCTTTTACAGGTGGTATTGGTAAGATTTCAGGTGTAGTAGTCGGTGTATTTATTTTCACGGCGCTGACTTATTCACTGACGATTCTTGGTATTGATACAAACCTTCAGTTTGTATTCTCAGGTATCATCATTCTGGTAGCAGTAATGCTTGACTGTCTGAAATATGTACAGAAGAAATAAAGAACAGAACATAAAAAAAGAATGTGTTTCGGCACATTCTTTTTTTATGTTCTAGTATTTTTTCTTTCTGCCCGATTCCGGGATCAGAAAGATGAAAAGCAGTGAACTGATGCAGAGCATAAACGGATAGTAAAGATTCGGCATAATCTGGAATGCGGAAAGTTCACAGCCAAGCTCAGAAGCAGCGGAGATGGCTACCAGCATCTGTGCACCATAAGGGATAATTCCCTGAAAAATACAGGAAAATGTATCAAGGAGGGAAGCGGCATTTCGCGGAGAAATATCATATTCTTCTGCCATTTCCCGGGCGATTGGATTGGCCATGACAATGGCAACTGTGTTGTTTGCCGTAGCGATATCCATGGCGCCTACCAAAAGACCCATGCCGAGTTTTCCGCCGCTGCGGTTTTTAAATACCTGCTTGAAAAAACCGAGCAGTGTGGCAAAGCCGCCGTATTCCTGGATCAGAGCGCAGATTGCGGAAACCAGAATAGCAACCATGGTTGTCTCATACATACCGGCAACGCCGCTGCCCATGTTGGAGAGAAGATCAGTTGCTGCGGTCGCGCCGGTAAACAGCATGATTGCCGAGCCGGATACAATACCGATCAGCAGAACAACAAATACATTGATGCCGATGATACCGCCTGCCAATACCAGCATATACGGGATAATCTGGATCAGATTGTAGTCATTGATTACTGTGGTACCGCCGTTATCTCCCGAGGTGCGCAGAAAAAGGATGACAAGGGTTACAAGTGCCGCAGGCAGGGCAATACCGAAGTTTGCGCGGAATTTATCTTTCATTTGGCAGCCCTGACCATTGCAGGCTGCGATGGTGGTATCGGAGATGAACGAAAGGTTATCGCCAAACATTGCGCCGCTCATTACCGCGCCAACGCAGAGAGCAGCGTTAAAACCGGAACTATTGGATACGGCAATGGCAATCGGGGTGATCAGTGTGATTGTTCCGACGGAAGTTCCCATTGCCAGAGATACAAAGCAGCTGACAAGAAAAATAACGAGTACGGCGTAGCGTGCAGGAATAATAGAGAGCAGAAAATAGGCAACGCTCTCGGCGCTGCTTCGGCCAACTACACCGACAAAAATACCGGCTGTCATAAAGATCAGGATCATGGTCAGGATATTTTTGTCACCAACACCGCGCGCCATGATCTGCAGTTTTTCATCAAATGACAGTTTTGGATTTTGGATGCAGGCAACAAGAAGCGCAGTCAAAAATGAGACAACAATCGGGATGTTATAAAATCCCATAGAGATTTTCAATCCGTACTCGAATAGGGTTCCAAGCCCCAGGTACATTACGAGAAATACGCCGATCGGCAGAAGGGCTTTCCAGTTTCTTTTTTCCATAGTGATATCCATTCCTCCATAAAAATAAAAAAATTATAAAATATTAGTACAAGTATAAGCGGTTGATGGAAATGTGTCAATCATATCGGAGATGTTTGTGCGGAATATAGAGGGATGTTTACATTAAATAGCATATTTAGTATACTGAAAACAGAAGAGATAAAAACGGGGGGATGTTATGCATACAGATAACTATACGGTATTGCTGGTGGATGATGAAGAGGAAGTAACGCGGATCATCATGAAAAAAATTGACTGGGAAGGGTTGGGCTTTACGGTAATTGGTTCAGCGAATAACGGCGTGAAGGCCTTGGAGATGGTGGAAGAGTTTCAGCCGGATATTGTGATGACGGACATTAAAATGCCGTACATGGATGGACTGGAGCTGTCCAATCGCATTAAGGCGGAATTTCCGACTACGAAAATTCTTTTATTTACCGGATTTGATGAATTTGAATACGCCAAGGAAGCGGTACATTTGGAAGTAGAGGAATATATTTTGAAGCCGGTGAACGCGGTGGAACTGACGGAGGTATTTACGCAAATGAAGCGGAAGCTGGACCAGGAGATCAGTGAAAAGCGTAATACGCAAACGCTGCAGAAATACTATCTGGAGTCGCTGCCGCTTCTGCGGAGTAATTTTTATACAACTCTAATTGAGGGAAGAATTCCGGAAGAGAAGATTCCCAGTTATCTTGCGGATTACCAGATTTCGTTTCAGGAACCATTTTACTGCGTGCTGGTGATTCATACTTCGTCCAGTCAAGTACCAAAGGAAATGAATCCTCTGCTTTTGGCAACATCGGTACAGAAACAGGTGGAAGAACGATTCGGGGAAAAATGGCAGGCAAAATGTTTTTCTTATTTGGAAAATACGGTTATGATCGCACAGATGAAAAATGAAAGTGAGGTTTCAGATCTGACGGATGAAAGCGATCGCTTTTGCAGGTATGTACTTCGAATGCTCGGCGCGGTAGTCACAATTGGGATCGGAAAAGTATGTCAGACACTTATGGAGTTGTCAAAGTCCTATGCCGGAGCCAGAGAAGCAGTGTCCTATCGTGGTATTTACGGATCTACGCGGGCTATCAATATTTGTGAAATCGTGCCGCAGTCGGTAAATGCTTCGGAAATTACCGGTGAACCGGAATTGGTAAATTTATTTAAGAAAATACGCATGGGCTCAGAGGAGGAGGTTGCAGAGGCGGTCGGAAAATATTTAAAGCAGTTGGCTTCGCCGCTGAAATCTTTGCAGCAGCATCATATCGATGTTACAGAGCTAGTTGGCGCCTTATATCGTTTTTCGGCTGGGAATGATATTGAAATTGCGGAATTTTCCGGAGATATGAGCGGATTGTATCGGCGTCTGTTTGAACTGGAGCCAGAGCGTTTGCAGAAATGGCTGCTGGATATCTGTCTGTCTCTGCGCGCGGATCTGGTCAGTGAGCGCAGCCGGTCTACAAGATCATTTGTGCGCAGAGCGGAGGAATACGTGCGCACAAATTACGCGGATGCGGAACTATCCCTTGACCAAATCTGTGAATTTCTGGGAGTGTCGAATTCTTACTTCTCAACGGTGTTTAAAAAAGAAACCGGGAAATCGTTTGTGGGCTATCTGACGGATTACCGTATGGAGCAGGCTTCACGTATGCTCACGGAAACAGATGAAAAGAGTTATATTATTGCTCAAAATGTGGGATATACAGATTCAAATTATTTTAGCTATGTATTTAAACGGCGGTTTGGCATGTCGCCTTCAAAATACCGGATGGAGCGTGTAAAACGTGAAAAATAAGCATTTCAATCCTTTGGGACAAATAAAACAAAGAGGAATTCAGTCGATGATCATGCTGACATTTTCCAGCATTTCGCTTTCTATTATGCTGATGCTGGGTGTCGTTCTTTACCTGCGGTTTTCTACGGTTTCCAGAGAGGAGATAATAAAGAGTACGCAGAAGCTGATGGAACAGACCGGCGAGAGTCTGGAGGATTATCTGATAAAAATGCGTCAGATTTCAGATACTGCTTATTATAATGTGGTTAAAAAGAGCGATCTTTCCAGCCAGATGAATGAAATACAGACCGGGCTGAATCTCTTATATGAGGCGAATAAAGGGACGCTTCGCAGTATTGCCATTTATAATAATTACGGCAGTTTGATCGCGGCGGAACCAATTGCATTGCAGAAGGAAGATCCGGATGTTACCAGGCAGGGATGGTTTGTAAATGCGATGAATGAGATGGAAAATATGCATTTTTCCACGCCGCATATTCAGAATCTGTTTAATGATGCGGCATTTCAGTATCATTGGGTGATTTCATTAAGCCGCGCGGTAGAATTGACGAACGGTGGGGATTCTCAAACGGGCGTGCTGCTGGTAGATATGGACTACTCCAGTATTTCGCGTCTGCTGAAGCAGATAAATATGGCAAATAACGGACAATATTATTATCTGTGTGACAGCAATGGAGAGATTATTTATCATCAAAGACAGGTTCAGCTGGGGGACGGCAACGGTAGGGAAAATAACATTGCCGCCGCGTCTTATAAAGACGGAGTTTATGATGAAACGTTTGACGGAGAAAAACGTAAGGTGATCGTCAATACGATCAGCTACACCGGCTGGAAACTGGTCGGTGTGCTGCCGTATTCCATGTTTACATACGGTATGGTCAATCTGCGCTACTTTATCATTATGATCGTGATTTTGATGGCGATGATGTTTATGATCATTAACCGTGTTGTTTCCAGGAGAATATCCAGACCGATTCAGCGGCTGAACGAATCGGTTATGGAGTATGAGGCGGGGAAAAAGCCGGAGATTTATATTGGAGGTTCTTCTGAAATTCGCCATTTGGGGTATTCTGTGCAGCGCTCTTATGAACGGATTGAGGAGCTGATGCGCAGGATTGTATGGGAACAAAATGAGAGGCGGAAAAGTGAACTGGATGCCCTGCAGAGCCAGATTAATCCGCATTTTTTATATAATGCCCTGGATTCTATTACCTGGATGATCGAGGGAGAACGAAATGACGAGGCGGCCTATATGGTCACGCAGCTTGCCAGATTGTTCCGCATCAGTCTTTCTAAGGGCTGCACGATTATCAGTATCCGTGATGAGCTGCAGCATGCAAAAAGTTACATGAATATTCAGAAAATCCGCTGTAAGGACGCATTTTCTGTTGTTTATGATGTGGATCCGGAAGCGGAAAATTACTGTACAGTAAAATTAATTCTGCAGCCAATTCTGGAAAATGCTATTAATTATGGGGTCAACGGTCTGGATGATTGTGGGGAAATTACGATTTCTGCAAAAGTAGAAGGAGAGATGATTATTCTTGCAGTGAAGGATAATGGAATTGGAATTCCAGAAGAGGAAGTGGGACTTTTACTGACAAATAATAATCGTGTGCGTAAAAAGGGTTCCGGTGTGGGACTGATAAACGTAAATAACCGTATCCGGATTCTGTTTGGAAAGGAATATGGTCTGGAGATTGAGAGTGAACCGGATGAGGGAACGATCGTGTACATTCGTATTCCGGCAATCCCATTTACGGAAGAAAACCGCAGACTTCTGGAAAACGGTCATGTATTTGGCGGTGAAGAAATTACAGACAGGGAAAAGAAAGATGAAAAGTAGCAGGAAATCATTTATTTTATCAGAAACAATTCTGGCAGCGGTCTTGGTGATGGTGGCGGTTGGAATGCTGCGGGAGAGGAGCGGCCGGGAACTGGAACGTGTTTCTGTTATCATTCAGAATCCGGAATCGAGCCAGTGGTCGGCGTTTAAGTATGGACTGCGGATGGCGGCGGAGGATTTTGGAATGGAGATGTCAGTTGTCGGTACAGAAGGTGAGCTGACGGCTGCACAGGAAGAACAGCTGATGGAACGAGAGTTGGAAAACGGGACGGATGCGGTTATCGTGCAGTTGTCGCAGAATGGGGCCGAGAAGGAAATGCTCAAAAAGATGGAGAAGAAACTTCCGGTGATGCTTGTGGAATCAGCGGCGGAGGATTTACCGCTGCCCTGCACGTCAGCAGATAATTATGCGATGGGAAAAGCGTTGGCTGAAGCGCTTTTGGAAGACTGCAGCGGAAGTCTGAAAGGAAAAACGCTGGGGCTGATTGCCGAGGCGGGAGGTTCGGAAGCGGTAAAAAATCGGCAGAAAGGACTGTGCGAAGCGATACAAGGAAGGGGCGGAGAAATTCTATGGTCAGTTTCCGCTTTGCAGGAGAGCAAAGCAGAAGAACTTCTGCAGGAACAGACTACTGTAGATTTTATCATTGCGCTTGATGACAGAAGTCTTGTGTGGACGGGGAAAGAGGCCGCAGCCCGCAACCTGCACGGCGCGCTTGTCTATGGGATCGGCAGTTCGACAGAGGCGGTTTATTATGTGGACTCCGGCAGCGTACAAAGTTTGGTGGTGCCGGATGGATTTAACATCGGTTATCAGGCGTTTTCGGAAGTGGCAGATAAACTGAAAAGCCGGTTTTACAAGATGCAGGACAGAACCGTTTCTCATACGGTGATGCGCCGGGAAAATTTGTTTTCAAAGGAAAACCAGGAAATTCTTTTTACCATGAATCAATGAGGAGAAACATGAAGGCAAAAAAGATTTTAACAATGGGAATGTTTTTGACAGCAGGAATGGTTTTGCTGTGTGCCTGCGGTGAAAAAACGGCGAATAACAGTACCAGGTTACAGATTGGCGTGGCATGCTATAATCGCAGCGACACTTTTATCGGTTCCCTGATCGACAGCTTTAAGGAGCAGTTCGGAACATATGAAAATGAGAGGATGGAAGCAACCGTGACGGTCATGGACGCGGCAGGACAGCAGCGGACACAGAATGATCAGATCAAAGAACTGATCGCTGCCGGATGTAATGTATTATGTGTGAATCTGGTGGATCGCACAGATCCGTCGGAGATCATTGATTTTGCCAGAGATCATGAAGTGCCGATTATCTTTTTTAACCGAGAACCGGTGACGGAGGATATGCAGCAATGGGGCGGGCTTTATTATGTTGGGGCTTATGCGAAGCAGTCTGGTATTATTCAGGGAAATCTGGCAGCGGATGTGATACTGGAGAATGAAAGGGTTGACCGGAATCGTGACGGTAAAATCCAATATGTGGTTCTGGAAGGAGAGCCGGGACATCAGGATTCGATCATTCGCACGGAAAATGCGGTCAATACCTTGAAAGAACGCGGCGTTAAATTAGATAAGGTCAGCTATGCGTCTGCGAACTGGAGCCGTGCGCAGGCACAGAACCGCATGACACAGTTGATCGGGCAATACCCGAACCAGATTGAACTGGTTTTGGGCAATAACGATGATATGGTTCTCGGGGCGATCGATGCATATGAGAGATTGAATCTTACGGAGGCATCTATGCCGGTCTTTTTGGGAATTGACGGTACGGATGTGGGGCTGGAAGCGGTGGCAGACGGCCGGATGGCCGGGACGGTCTATAATGATAAGGAAGGGCAGGCAGATGCAATGGCGAAGCTGGCGGTCGCTCTGTTCACAGGTGAGGGAATGGAGGAGGTAGCGCTGCAGAATGAGCGGTACGTCTATCTGGATTATGCGCCTGTTACTGCGGAAAATGTGGACGAATACCGGGAATCCTAATGAGAAGAAACATAGATTTCCCACGAAATTTATGCGCGGACAAAGCGGGAAAAAGAGACTTGCGAAGCAGGGAAAGTATGCTATAATGAGCGGAGCAAAACGCAGGGAAGAGGTGTGAGCTTTGAAGCATGGTAATGATCTTGGGAAAGATCCGGTGGGAAGGCTGGTGCTACGGTTGGCAGTGCCGACGATGATTGCACAGTTTGTGAATATTTTATACAGTATTATTGATCGTATGTATATCGGAAATATTGCCGAAATCGGGGATTTGGCGCTGGCAGGAGTCGGGATCTGCGGACCTGTGGTGACGCTGCTTAGCTCTTTCGGTACGCTGATCGGACTGGGCGGCTCCATTTTGATGGCGATGCGGCAGGGAGAGGGAAATGAAAAGCGGGCGCGTCAGCTGATGTCAAATTCATTTCTGATGCTGATCGCTGTTTCCGTGATTTTGACGGTTTTATTTTTGCTGCTGAAGGATCGGCTGCTTGTATGGTTCGGAGCGAGCGATGTTACTTTTGTATATGCGGATACATATATGACGATTTATACGGCAGGGACTTTTTTCGCGCTGATGGCGATCGGGCTGAATTATTTTATTACCTGTCAGGGATTTGCGAACGTCGGTATGGCAACGGTACTGACTGGTGCGATTACTAATATTATACTTGATCCGGTGTTTATTTTTGTGCTTGATATGGGCGTGGCGGGAGCGGCGGTTGCGACGGTGATCGCACAGATGCTGTCCTGCCTGTTTGCAATGGCATTTTTATGGAGCAGGAAGGTACCGGTCGGGATCTGCTTTGGAAATTACTCAGGTAAAATAATGATGAAGATTCTGGCGGTCGGATTTTCCCCGTTTCTGATATTGGCAACGGACAGCGTGATTATTCTGGTTACAAATGCGGTGCTGCAGAAATATGGCGGACCCGGGCAGGGAGATTTGCTGATTTCCGGAGCAACGATCGTTCAGAGCTACATGATGCTGATCACTGGGCCTTTGATTGGAATTACAGGCGGTACACAGGCGATTATCAGCTATAATTACGGGGCAAAACAGACACAGCGTGTGAAGAAAACGGTATGGAGTGTTCTGAAAATGTGTCTGGTGTTTACCACAGTTATGTTTGGTGTGACGCAGATGGTATCACCGGTATTTGTATCGATTTTTACGGACAGTAATGAGTTGACCGAGCTTTCAGTCTGGGGAATCCGGGTGTTCACGATGTCTGTGATTCCGCTAAGTTTTCAGTATGAGTTTGTCGATGCGCTGACTGCACTTGGAAGAACAAAGACCGCTTTGGCATTATCGCTGTTTCGCAAAGGCAGTTATGTGCTGCTGACGGTACTCCTTCCTTTGTTCTTTACGGCAAAGGCTGTATTTTACGCGGAGCCGATCGTTGATTTTGTTGCGGCATGTGTAGCGACCGTTACTTTTTTGATGGTGTTTTCCGGACATTTAAAAAAGCGGGAAATGATGAAAATTGCGGAGTGACCGGATGGGTTTATGTTGAGATGGAAAATGCAGTCTGGTATTCGTAAAATGGATAGAGAAATAAAAACAGAAGGCTCTGACAGAAAGGAAACAGAGTATGACAGAATTTCTGGTTCGCAGATTTGTAAAAAACTATGAAAATACAGAAGACACGCAAGTGCGTACTGCTTACGGGATACTCTCCAGTATCGTGGGGATTGTCTGCAATGTGATTCTTTTTGCGGTAAAGCTGGCGATCGGCGCGCTTTTAAATAGTATTGCGATCATGGCAGACGCGTTTAACAACTTATCGGATGCTGCTTCTTCCGTAATCAGTTTTGTTGGCGTTAAGCTGGCGCAGAAGCCTGCGGACGAGGAGCATCCGTTCGGACATGGCCGTATTGAATATATCGCTGCGCTTGTAGTGGCATTTTTGGTGATACAGGTAGGATTTACCCTGTTTAAATCAAGCATCGGTAAAATCCGCAATCCGGAGGAGCTTTCCTTTCAGTTGGTGCCGCTGCTTATTTTAGTACTGTCGGTTTTTGTAAAACTTTGGATGGGATTGTTTAACCGAAAACTAGGCAAACGAATTGATTCCAAAGTAATGCTGGCAACTTCAGCAGATTCGCTGGGGGATGTGGTGACCACGAGCGCGACGATTTTTTCTGTGCTGATCTGTTATTTTACCGGTGTTAATATTGATGCAGTGGCAGGATTGGCAGTTTCTCTGCTGGTTATGTGGGCGGGTATCGGTATTGCCAGAGATACTCTGGAGCCGCTGATTGGTCAGGCGCCGGACCCTGAGCTCTGTGCCCGCATTAAAGTAGCGGTGGAGGCATATGAGGGGATTGAGGGAACGCACGATCTGATTGTACATAATTATGGGCCCGGCAGGAGCATGGCTTCTATTCATGCAGAAGTGCCGCGTGACGTGGACATTGAAGTGTCGCATGAGATCATTGATAAGATTGAACGTGAGGTTTCCAGAAAACTGGGGATTTTTTTGGTGATCCATATGGATCCGGTAGAGGTGCGTGACGAGCGTGTACTGGCGGTACGCGGACGTTTGGAAACGCTGCTTAAAGAGTATGATAAAGAAGTTACCTTCCACGATTTTCGTATGGTTTGGGGAGATAAACAGATTAATTTGATTTTCGATATTCTGGTGCCGTTTTCCTATGACAAGGAGGCGCAGAAAAAAATAAAGGATTATATCCGCAGTGCCATGAAACAGGCGGATGCGCGGTATGTCTGCGTGATTACAGTAGATAAGAGTTATATTGGCTAGTTTTTTAGATAGGTATGTTTGAGAGCGGCAGGAGCGTTCTCTGCAAATAAAAAGGAAAGGAATCAAAAATATGTTTTTGACGCTTGACAAATTTAAAAGCAGAACAAAAGAGCTGGGAGAAAGACGATATTTCGGTCAGCAGTGTATAGCGCCTTTTACATCGATGGAGGGTAATCTGCCGGACGAGGAAGTTTATCACGGACTTCCAGAGAAAATCGAGGGAAAGCCATTTGGAAAAAACGATTTTTTTGTAGGAAGAGACAGATATCTTTGGCTGGAAAAGGAAGTTGTATTGCCGGAAAATCCAGATGGCTGTGAGGTGGTCGGTCTGTTTGATTTCGGTGAAACAGGCGGAGGATACAATAGTGGATTTGAATCACTTCTTTATATAAATGGCAGACCGTTTCAAGGTGTGGATACGAATCATCAAGAGGTGCTGCTGGGTGAACTGGCCGGACAGAAAGTGCGTTTGACCTTCCTTTTATGGACAGGACTGGAAGGCGGCGGTGAGCACCGCACTTTCTATCATCAGTGCAGACAGGCGGATGTCGCTTACCTTCACAAAAAAACAGATGAGCTGTACTATTTTGTCTGCGCGATCACGGAAACGTTAGAGCTGCTTGATCCGAAAGAGTCTGTTTATGAGGACTTAAAAGGAGCGCTTGATCGGACGCTGGCCTGCATCAACTGGGATGAGGATTCTTTTTATGAGACGGCGGAAACTGCGCACGGCGTGCTGATGGATGAACTGCAGAAAATAGAAAAACATACGGATGTCAATGTCTGTGTGGTGGGTCATACTCATATTGATGTGGCATGGCTGTGGAGACTGAAACATACCAGAGAAAAAGCGCAGCGTTCCTTTGCAACGGTACTTCGCTTAATGGAACGGTATGACGAATATATTTTCCTGCAGACACAGCCGCAGCTTTATAAATATATCAAAAATGATTGTCCGGAGTTGTATGAACAGATTAAAAAGCGTGTGGATGAGGGAAAATGGGAAACTGACGGAGGTATGTGGGTGGAGGCAGACTGCAACATTTCTTCCGGTGAAGCGCTGGTGCGCCAGTTCCTGCATGGCACCCGTTTCTTTGAACAGGAATTTGGAAGAAAGTGCGAATATTTGTGGCTGCCGGATGTATTCGGTTATAGCTGGGCGCTGCCGCAGATTTTAAAGCTCTGCGAGATCGACACGTTTATGACGACGAAGATCAGCTGGAATCAGTTTAACTCTATTCCGGATGATTTGTTTAAATGGCGCGGTATTGATGGAACAGAGGTGCTGACCTATTTTGTAGACACGCCCGGTGAGGGACAGGACAGTTCCACTCGTTATTCTACCTATAACGGACTTGTGACGCCGCATTCTGCTCTGGGAAGCTGGCAGAAATTTAAAAACAAAGAACTGAGCAAAGATGTGCTGATTTCCTATGGTTACGGTGACGGCGGCGGAGGTGTTACCCGTGAGATGCTGGAACTGCGCCGCGCGATGGATGTGATCCCCGGGCTTCCGCATGTAAAAACTGAGCGTGCCGGAGATTTCTTCCGCAGAATCCATAAACAAGTGGAAGAGACGGATCGTTATGTACATACCTGGGATGGAGAACTGTATCTGGAATATCATAGAGGAACGTATACATCTCAGGCATACAATAAAAAGACGAATCGAAAATTGGAATTGGAGCTTGCGCAGACGGAATGGCTGTCTTCTCTGAGTTATATCCTTGGCGGAAATTACGCGCAGCAAGAATTAAATGACAGCTGGGAATGCGTGCTGCTGCATCAGTTCCATGACATTATTCCGGGGTCATCCATTCATGAGGTGTATGCGGATTCACGCATAAATTACGGCGTTGCAAAGGCGCGTATGGAAAAAGTGAGAGAAGCGGCGGTTGACAGTTTAACAAAAGGGACAGAAAATTGCTGGAGCATTTATACTACCAACAGTTTTGCCGGAAAAGAGCTGGTGAGTATTCCGGAGCGGCGTGAAGGTTCTTTTACCGATAAAGAAGGAAAGGTACTTTCTTCCCAAAGAACAGCAGATGGTTACGAAGTTTTGGTGGAGACTGTACCGTTTGGTATAACCGAGGTTCTTTTTACAGAGGGTGAAACAAAATCGGAAAGTCCATTTGTGCTGAACGGGAATACCTTAGAAACGCCGTATTATACGCTGCAGTGGAATGAAAACGGTCAGCTGATGATGATCTACGATAAAAAGGCGGATCGTCAGGTACTGCGCGAGGGACAGCTAGGAAACGTTCTGGAAATTTATGAGGACAAGCCGATTATGTATGATGCCTGGGATATTGATATTTTCTATACCCAGAAAATGGAGACGGCTGTGATGAGCGGCACGCCGGAAGTAATTGAGGACGGCGCGCAGAAGATGACGCTTCGCTTCCAGTATCCATATCATAAATCAGAAATCGTGCAGGATATGGTCGTTTATGCGGAAAACGGAAGAATCGATTTTGTGACGCATGTGGACTGGCACGAATCACATCGTTTGTTAAAAACAGCATTCTATACCGATATTCGTTCGACAAAGGCAACTTACGACATCCAATTCGGCCATGTGGAGCGTCCGACACACTGGAACAATAGCTGGGATTGGGCACGCTTTGAGGTATGCGGTCATAAATGGGCTGATCTTTCAGAAGAAGGATATGGCGTCAGTCTGTTAAATGATTGTAAATATGGTTACAACATCAAGGATAATGCTGTGAAGCTGAGTCTTTTGAAGAGCGCGAAATACCCGGATACCGAGGCGGATATGGGTGAACATGATTTTATTTATGCGCTTTACCCGCATCAGGGAAGCGTCATTGAAGGCGGCGTGATTGAGGAGGCAAATTATCTGAACCTTCCGGCAAAGGCAGTTCGGGGAGCGTTTGCGGACAACCGTAGAATCGTTTGTCTGGACGGCGAAGGAGTACAGATTGACGCGGTGAAAAAAGCGGAAGACGACAATGCGATTGTAGTGC
This sequence comes from uncultured Marvinbryantia sp., assembly GCA_937915375.1. Taxonomy (GTDB): domain Bacteria; phylum Bacillota; class Clostridia; order Lachnospirales; family Lachnospiraceae; genus Marvinbryantia. The sequence goes on along the minus strand of CALDMO010000046.1, from coordinate 14,686 downwards.
GTTTCCATGAATGCAGAGGCGGACACAGAAAAGTGACGTTGTTCTCTGAATTTGATGTGAAGAAATTTGTACCGTGTAACTTGCTGGAGCATGACTGTGGAGAAGCGATGGAAAAGGACTGCGCGGAATTTACGCTGCATCCGTTTGAGATTAAGACAGTGAAACTGTATTTTTAAGGAACAATTGAAGTTTTATGTGCCGAATCATATTTTTTTAAGAAATAAAACACGTAATGCTCATAATTCAAACACAGTATGAACATATTTTTCTTTTATCATACTCTATGTCGACAAGAACAATACATAGAAAGGATTTGATAAGAGATGAAAAGAAAATATGCAGCAATGGTATTGGGCCTGGCGTTGTCCGTCACTTCCATGAATGTATTTGCGGCAGAGACGGAACTAGCACAAACAGAAACGGTGGCGGATGAGGCCGGCACGCAGAATCTTGCCGAAACGGTAGATGACGGCGCGGCTGATGACGGCACGGTGGAGATTTCAGAGGAAGAGACAGATTCCGAAGCGGCAGAAACAACAGCTGTCTGGGGAGAAGTAACGGCAGCAGAAGAGGGAAGTATTACGATAAAGCTTGCGGATTTGCAGAATACGGACGATACAGAGGATACAGCTGCGGCAGAAACGGATACTTCTGCGGAAACTGGTGAGGATGCCGAGGCTGAAAGCGCAGCAGATGAGACAGCGGTTTCCGGCTCGGAAAGTTATGCAGGGGTATTTACCTACACTGGTGAGGAAATGAACATCATGCTGAATAAAGAAACTGTTGTTCAGCTGATTTATCAGGATGCCGACGCAAAAAAAATGCAGGAACTGGCAGAAAAGTATTCTGATACAACGGCAGCGGCAGAGCTCACGGCGGCGGAAGAAGTGACAGATGAGGATGTCGCCTCTGAAGCAGAGGTAAAAGAGAGCGATACCGATGCAGCAGAAGAACCTTCTGAAACAGATACGGAGGAGAGTAGTGCTGCTGAAACAGTGGAAGCAAGTACGGCAGAGTCCGAAACAGATGCGGCAGAGTCTGTGGAGGCGGAAGAAACTGCGAATGAGGAACCAATCGTGGCAGAGCTTTCGATTGACGCGGTTTTGGAAGGTGACATGGTATATGCAACAATAGATGACAGTGGAAACGCGATAAATGTGATCGTGTTTATGCCGGAATCTTCGGCAGATGCCGGAGAAGTGTTCGGGGAAGATGCAGCCAAAGAAGCGGACAGTGCAGTGACAGAAGACAGTACAGAAGCGGACACGGTTGGAGCTGATAACGCAGCGACGGAGACAGCAGAGGAGTGATGCATATAAGAGATGTTTTTTACCACAGGCATTAAAAATTTCTTCATAAATTTCCTTCATAATAAGTAATAGATAAGCAGAGCGGCTGTATGGCTTGGAAGTTTCCGGCATGCAGCTGCTTTGCTGTTTTTACATTTCTATTTTTGATTTTCGACAGGATTCTGTATAGTTTGACTATTTTCTTTGACGTCTGTCCATGTTATACTAATTATATATGGGCATTGCAAAGCAACCGTCCACGGTCTTCATAAATTTTTTAAAAAGCTTTAGAAAAGCTTCAGAAACAATTGTGATATACTTTGAATATCAATAAATGGCCTGCAAGCATCAGGCAAAGCATATTTTGTAAATCGGAGATATCAAATGAGAACACATACAGAGAAACAGGAAGAAATCCTGAGGTTACAGGAGAGAAAACGGCGTCAGAAACAGCGCGAACGCGACGTACGGCTGCTTTGGATGGGCATTATCATGTTTAGCGTTCTGCTTTTGACAGCTGCAGGCGTTGTTGCAGCAGGAAAAATCAGAGAAGTTCGTGAGACAGAACTGCAGCAGACAGCTATGTCAGAAACGGAAACGGAGCAGACTGTGCAGACGACGCAGACAGAAAGAGTGCGGAAACCAGGACCGTATCCGTATCACAAGCCGGTGGAGTATTCTTATACGGAAGCGTTGGAACAGTTAGAGACATTGGCGGTGGATTATCCGGAGTTTGAGGAAATCTGTAAAAACTTTGAAAAATATCCAGGGGATTTGATGGTGGCACTTGCGAACAATCCGGATATGCTTTCTTTTGTGGAAGGGTATCTGACTGCAGATCAGGAAGTGAGCAGTACGCTGACAGCTGCGGAAAAGACGCAGAAGATTCCGCATCTGCTGCAGTGGGATAAGCGCTGGGGTTATATGTCTTACGGGGATGATAATATGGCTTTGTCGGGATGCGCGCCGACCTGTCTGTCGATGGTGATCATCGGACTGACCGGAGAAACGCAGATAACGCCGGATGCGGTTGGAAAATATGCGATGGATAATTCTTATTATGTTTTCGGAACCGGTACGAACTGGGAACTGATGACGGCGGGCTGTCTGGACTTTGGTATTCAGGGTGAGATTATTCAGCCGACGGAGGCAGCAGTGGCGGAAGCACTGCAGGCCGGCAAACCGGTAATTTGCAGTATGGGTCCGGGAGATTTCACCTATGGCGGTCATTTTATCGTGTTGACAGACATGGAGGATGGAAAGGTTCGCGTAAATGATCCGAACAGCAAAGTCCGGAGTGAAAGAATGTGGGATTTTGAGACGATACAGACGCAGATTAAGGGTCTGTGGGCGTTTACAAAAGTGTAAAAAAACAGAAAAGAGGTAGAAAGTATGGAACTGGCAGTATTACAGCAGGCGATGATCGCCGCAATGAAAGCGAAAGATAAACCGAGAAAGGAAGCGATTTCCGCGCTTGTTTCAGCAGTAAAAAAGGCAGGAATTGACGCGGGATGTCGGGAAGATATTCCGACCGCAATGGTAGATCAGGTAATCTTAAAAGAACTTAAAACAGTAAAAGAACAGATTGAGACATGCCCGGCAGAGCGTACAGAATTGAAAGCGGAATATCAGTTTCGTTATGATGTAATGTCTGAGTTCGCGCCAAAGCTGTTATCTGCAGATGAAGTAAAGGCGATATTGACAGAAAAATTCGCGGAAGTGCTGGCGACGAAAAACAAAGGCATGATCATGAAAGCAGTAATGGCAGAGCTGAAAGGAAAGGCGGACGGCAAGGTCATCAATGCGGTTGTGGCAGAGCTGTGTAAATAGACGAAAAGAGACAGTGGGGATTGCAGGATTCTGACTGTCTTTTTCTTTTTGAAACCTGTGCCTATAAAACGTAAAGCTGCCGGTTTGGCAAACAAGAATTTATTCAAAAAAGCTATTTCAGTTTCAAATTTAGTCCTGCTGTTGAAACTGTTGTAAAAGAAATAAAAAGAAATCATTGCGTATGGAGATTTCTTTTTGAATGCACCGGAACTGAATCCAAATCGGAATATGATTATAGGAAAATAGCAGAAAGAAGGCATTTTTATGAAACTTGCAGGAAGTAGAAAATTAACATGGGGAATTTGCGGTATTGGTATTTTGTTAGCGATAGCAGGTGTTTTTTTCTTGCCTCAAACTATTCCAGTGCATTTTGTAAATGGAATAGCAGATGATTTTGGAAATAAGATAGAAATTTTTTTGTATCCTATTTTACTGCTTATAATTACGATTTTAACGGGAAAGGAAGAAATAAAGTATTTCTTAACACATTCAAAAACATTTTTGACAGATATACAGTATAATTTGATGGTAGATGGTGTTCTTGGAATTGTTTTGATGGCAGAGATTTATGTCATGTATGCTTCATTTGTTTAAGAACGTTCAAAGAAAAATTTGGTTAGTTGCATTTTTTAAAGAAGTAAATTTGAAGCGGCGGAGGTGTTTGATGAAACGAGAATTTGGAATTGCCAGATGCTGCAGACGTAATCGTAAATGGATACGTATATACAAAAGACGGGGAATATGTAAGAAAGATGTCTGATGCAGGAAAGGTTGTTCCGCAAAGGTGGAAGACTGTCATTAGGCATCCAATAAGAAAAGTGTGAAACGATATGAATATATTTACTGAAAATCAGATGCGCGCTTGTACACTCTGTCCGCGCGCCTGCGGTGTTGACCGCTTAAATGGACAGCTGGGATTTTGCCGTGAGGATGCACGGGTTTTTGTAGCCAGAGCGGCGCTTCATATGTGGGAGGAGCCCTGTATTTCCGGGGAGGAAGGTTCGGGAACGGTCTTTTTTTCCGGCTGCAATCTTGGCTGTATTTTCTGTCAGAATTGGGAGATTTCCGGAGGCAGAGCCGGAAAAGAGGTCACGGTTTCCCGACTGGCGGAACTCTTTCTGGAACTGCAGGAAAAACGGGCAAACAATATTAATCTGGTGACGGCAGCTCATTATGTGCCACAGACGGCGGAGGCGCTGATGCTGGCAAAAGCGCAGGGGCTGCATATTCCGGTAGTCTACAACAGCAGTGGTTATGAAAAGGCGGAAACTTTAAAAATGATGGAACATTTGGTGGATATTTATCTGCCGGATTTCAAATATATGGACGAGAAGATTGCCGCGGAGTATGCGCATGCGGCAGATTATCCGGAAAAGGCAAAAGAAGCGATACGAGAAATGGTGCGTCAGACGGGAGAAGCTGTTTTTGATGAGCGGGGCATGATGCAGAGAGGCGTGATCGTGCGTCATCTGATGCTACCCGGTCATTTGGCGGATTCCAAACGGATCATACGTTATTTGTATGAGTTGTACGGTGATACGGTTTTTCTCAGTATGATGAATCAATATACGCCGATGGAGCATTTGAGGGATCATCCGCGCCTCGGCAGAAAGATCAGGAAAAAAGAGTACGAGGCGCTGCTCGATTATGCAATTGAACTCGGTGTGGAGAATGGATTTTTTCAGGAGGGCGATACGGCAAAAGAGAGCTTTATTCCGGCGTTTGACGGCAGTGGATGTTAGGAAAAAGAGAGGTTCTTAATTTTCATGACCTAGGCATTGTAAAAATGTTGGGATACTCCCCTACCCGATTGGAACTATCTATTCCGATAGCCCCTTCGTTCTATAAAGTGAAATTATAACACCATAATAAGCGTTCCAAGTGTAATCAAAATAGAACCTACTGCGGATTTCCATGTAAACTGCTCATGCAGAAATAGGAAAGCCATTATCAATGTAAGTACAATACTCATTTTATCAATTGGTATTACTTTTGATGCTTCTCCCATTTGTAACGCTTTGTAATAGCACAACCAAGATGTACCGGTCGCTAATCCCGACAAAATTAAAAAAATCCAACTTTTCTTTGATATGTCAAGTATACTGTTTTGCTGGTTTGTTATAAAAACCATTACCCAAGCCATTGCTACGACCACAATCGTCCTTATTCCTGTAGCAAGATTAGAAGGAACTCCATCAATGCCTATCTTTGCCAAGATAGATGTTAATGACGCAAAAACAGCTGATAGAATAGCAAAAATTATCCACATGTTTTTCACCTCGTTAAATTCTGATTCGTAGGTTTATTATAGCATGGTTTCCTAGAAAATGTATGAATACTATGCATTGCCTAAAAATTTCAGGGGCAGATTTGATACGCATGAATCAAATCTGCCCCTGTTTGGAACTATCTATTTTCCGATAACCCCTTTTATATCAGGCGCTGTGCTTTGGCAGCCAATTTGCTTTTTTATAATAAATCAAAAATACAATCGTGCTTAAACACCAGGTAATTGGATATGCCCATGAGATGGTCTGTAGCTGCGGCAGGAACTTGACGGCGATCGTGATATACGAAACGCGGATGATGCACCAACAGGCCAGCATGACAAACATTGGTACGGTTGCTTTTCCGGCGCCGCGGAAGATACCTGCCAGACAGTGCGAGAAAGCCAGCAGAAAATAAAACAGCGTGACAATGCGGGCATGGGTGGTTCCAAAAGCGATCACTTCCGCATCCCGGTTAAAGCCTGCAATCAATAGCGGAGCCATCAGATAAATGAAAATGCCCACGACCTCGGCGGAAAGAATACTGCATAGGATACCGAAACGTGCGCCCTTTCGCACACGGTCATAGTTCCCGGCGCCGATATTCTGGCTGACGAAGGTGGTCAGAGCCAGCGCAAAGCAGGTAATCGGCAGAAAACCAAACCCTTCAATCTTAAAGTAAGAGCCGCATCCGGCCATAGCGGCAGGTCCAAATACATTGATATTTGCCTGAACAACAACGTTTGCGATGGAGATGATCGAGTTCTGCAGTCCGGCCGGCAGACCGTTTGCAATAATCTGCCGCAGAAATACACGGTCTACACGCAGTTTTTGCAGAGACACGCGGTAACATTCCTGCGTGCGCATCAGTCGTATCAGACAGAGCGCTGCACTCAAAAACTGAGAAATGATCGTTGCCAGCGCGGCAGAACCGACACCCATATGGAAAACAGTGATAAAGAGCAGGTCAAGTATCACGTTTGTAACTGAGGAAATCATCAGGTAAATCAAAGGGCGTTTGCTGTCACCGACAGACTGTAAAATGCCGACAAAGATATTGTAGAGTACAAACGCGATTGATCCGGCAAAGTAGATACGAAAATAGCTGATGGAGCTTGGCAGAACATTTTCGGGCGTACCCATCCAGACAAGGATCTGCGGCGCCAGCAGCATACCGATCAGCGTCAGTAATACACCACAGAAAATACCGAAGGTGATTGTGGTATGTATGGATTTTTCTACGCTCTCCTCATCTTTAGCGCCGAAGTAGCGCGCAGTGACAACACCGGCGCCCATAGAAATACCGTTAAAAAATCCGACCATCAAAAAGATCAGACTGCCGGAAGAACTGACGGCGGCCAGCGCGTCGCTTCCTAAAAAGTTGCCGACGATCAGCGAATCGGCGGTATTATAAAGCTGCTGAAACAGGTTCCCCAAAAAAAGAGGAAGCGCAAAAGCAATGATTTTTCTTCCGACCGGGCCCTCGGTCAGAAGCGTATTTTTCTGCTGCATAATGTACACACTTTCTATGATTTTATATATACTCTTTACCATGTTAGCACAACCATTTGAAATTGCAAGCGAAAATATATTGCTTTCGTATAGAAAAAACTAAAATATCTTACAAAAAAATAAAAAGCAAATCTGTACAAACGAACATTTTTGGTGTATAGTAAAAATATATAATTTTGACAAATACAGGAGGGTATTTCATGAAAGCAGCAAAGAATTATAAGTTTTGGTTCTGTACAGGCTCTCAGGATCTTTATGGAGAAGAGTGCCTGGCACATGTAGCAGAACACTCTAAAATTATGGTAGAAGCTCTGAATAAATCCGGCGTACTTCCGTATGAGATTGTATGGAAACCGACCTTGATTACGAATGAGCTGATCCGTAAAACATTTAATGAAGCGAATGCAGATGAAGAATGTGCAGGTGTAATTACTTGGATGCATACTTTCTCTCCGGCAAAATCGTGGATTCTCGGTCTTCAGGAATACCGCAAGCCGCTGCTGCATTTACATACACAGTTTAACCGTGAGATTCCGTATGACACGATCGACATGGATTTCATGAATGAGAATCAGGCTGCACACGGTGACAGAGAGTATGGTCATATCGTTTCCCGTATGGGTATCGAGCGTAAGGTAATTGTCGGCTACTGGGAGGACAAGGCTGTTCAGGAGAGAATCGCCAGTTGGATGCTGACTGCGATCGGTATTATGGAAAGCAGCCATATCCGTGTTTGCCGTATTGCTGATAATATGAGAAATGTTGCTGTTACCGAAGGTGATAAGGTAGAAGCACAGATTAAGTTCGGCTGGGAGATCGACGCGTATCCGGTAAATGAAATCGCGGAATATGTGGCGAACGTATCTGAGGGTGACATCAACGCTCTGGTTGACGAATATTATACCAAATACGACATCATTCTTGACGGCAGAGATCCGCAGGAATTCAGAAAACATGTAGCAGTACAGGCTGGTATTGAAATCGGTTTTGAAAGATTCCTGGAAGAGAAAAATTATCAGGCAATCGTTACCCATTTCGGTGATCTCGGTTCCTTAAAACAGCTGCCGGGTCTGGCGATTCAGCGACTGATGGAAAAAGGCTACGGCTTTGCGGGAGAAGGTGACTGGAAGACTGCCGCTATGGTACGTTTGATGAAGATCATGGCAGCAGGTGTGAAAAACCCGAAAGGTACTTCTTTTATGGAAGACTATACTTACAATCTGGTTCCGGGCAAGGAAGGCATTCTGGAAGCGCATATGCTTGAGGTTTGTCCGTCAGTTGCAGAAGGTCCGATCAGTATGCGTGTCTGCCCGCTTACAATGGGTGACAGAGAAGATCCGGCAAGACTGGTTTACACATCCAAAACCGGACCGGGTATTGCGACATCTTTGATCGATCTTGGAAATCGTTTCCGTTTGATCATTAATGATGTGGACTGCAAGAAAGTAGAAAAACCGATGCCGAAGCTTCCGGTAGGAACAGCATACTGGACACCGCAGCCGGATCTGTATACAGGCGCGGAAGCATGGATTCTGGCAGGCGGTGCACATCACACTGCATTTTCTTATGACCTGACTGCAGAGCAGATGGGCGACTGGGCAGCGGCAATGGGTATTGAGGCTGTTTATATTGATAAAGATACAACAATCCGCAATTTTAAGAGAGATCTGCAGTTGGGAAGTCTGTTCTACAGATAAGAAAAAAATCATTGGGAATGGCCGGTATGTGGATGCCGGCTGCCCGTGTATAAAGAGAAGGAGAGAAAACGAATGGAAATGAATCACATTAAAGAGGATATTTTAAACGCAAAAACTTCTATGGGTATTGAGTTTGGCTCCACCCGAATCAAAGCTGTTCTGGTTGATTCCAACAACAATCCGATCGCATCCGGAAGCCATGAATGGGAGAACCGCCTCGATAATGGTATCTGGACATATACATTGGATGATATCTGGAGCGGTCTGCAGGATGCGTATACGGACATGGCCTCTGATGTAATGAAGCAGTACGGCGTAACTCTGAAGAATATCGGCGCGGTTGGCTTTTCCGCAATGATGCATGGTTACATGGTATTTGACAAGGACGGCAAATTGCTTGTTCCGTTCCGTACCTGGAGAAATACGATGACAGGAGAGGCTTCAGAAAAGCTGTTTGATCTGTTTAACTATAATATTCCACAGAGATGGAGCATTGCGCATCTCTATCAGGCAATCTTAAACGGGGAAGAACATGTAAAGGATATTTGCTATTTAACAACACTGGCAGGCTATATCCACTGGCAGCTGACTGGCAAAAAGGTGCTTGGTGTCGGCGATGCTTCCGGTATGTTCCCGATCGATCCGAAAACAAAAGACTACGACCAGACGATGGTTGATAAGTTTGACGCGTTGGTAGCGGATAAAAATTTTGGCTGGAAATTAAGAGATATTCTTCCGGAAGTTTTAGTTGCTGGCGAAAACGCAGGTATGCTGACCGCAGAGGGAGCAAAGCTTCTTGATGTGAGCGGAAATCTGGCTGCAGGTATTCCGGTATGTCCGGCAGAAGGTGACGCAGGTACCGGTATGGCAGCTACAAACAGTGTAAAACAGCGTACGGGTAACGTTTCCGCAGGTACTTCTGTATTTGCAATGGTTGTTCTGGAAAAGGAATTGTCAAAGGCATATCCGGAGCTTGATATGGTAACGACACCGGACGGAAGTCTTGTGGCAATGGCGCACTGCAATAACTGTACATCCGATTTGAACGCGTGGGTTGGTTTGTTCCGTGATTTCATGGAAGCAATGGGTATGGAAGTAGATATGAACAAGTTGTTCGGCACGCTGTATAATAAGGCGTTGGAAGGCGATAAAGATTGCGGCGGCATCATTTCCTACAACTATTTCTCTGGTGAGCCGATCACTGGTTTTGACGAGGGACGCCCGATGGTGGTTCGTACACCGAACGCGAAATTCAATCTGGCAAACTTTATGAGAAGTCATCTGTATTCTTCTCTGGCAACACTGAAGATCGGTATGGATATTCTGTTTAAACAGGAACATGTTACGTTGGATGAATTGATGGGACACGGCGGTCTGTTTAAGACAAAAGGCGTTGGACAGAGCATTATGGCGGCAGCCTGCAACGTACCGGTAACGGTTATGGAAACGGCGGGCGAAGGCGGCGCGTGGGGTATCGCGATCCTGGCTTCTTATATGAAGAATAAGGTTGAGGGTGAAACGCTCGACCAGTATCTGAATGAAAAAGTATTTGCCGGTGAAAAAGGTTCTACTATGGCTCCGGATGCGGCAGATGTGGCCGGCTTTGACGAATTTATTAAGGCTTATGTGGCAGCGCTTCCGGCTGAAAAAGCAGCGGTAGAGACCATTAAAGTGAACAGTTAAGGAGAACGAATATGTTAGAAGAACTGAAAAAACGCGTATATGAAGCAAATATGCTGCTTCCGAAATACAATCTGGTGACTTTTACCTGGGGAAACGTCAGCGAAATTGACCGCGAGAGTGGTATTTTCGCAATCAAACCAAGCGGTGTGGATTATGATAAGCTCACTCCGGACGATATGGTTCTGATGGATTTAAATGGAAACAAGGTAGAGGGAAGATATAACCCGTCCTCCGATACGGCTACTCATCTGGAGCTTTACAAAGCGTTTCCGAAGATCGGCGGTGTGGTACATACACATTCCTCTTGGGCGACCAGTTGGGCACAGGCAGGCAGAGCGATCCCATGCTACGGAACCACACATGCGGATTATATCTACGGCGAAGTGCCGTGCGCACGCTGCCTGACAGGCGCGGAATTCGATGAGTATGAGAAAAATACCGGACTTCTGATTGTCGATCTGTTTAAGGATAAAGATTATGAGGCGGTTCCGGCAGTACTGTGTAAGAATCACGGCCCGTTTACCTGGGGCAAAGATGGACATGAGGCAGTACACAATGCGGTTGTTCTGGAAGAAGTTGCCAAGATGGCAGCGCGTTGTGAAAGTATCAATGCGCGTGTACAGCCGGCTCCTCAGGAACTGCAGGATAAACACTATTACAGAAAACATGGCGCGAACGCATATTACGGACAGGGTAAATAAATGATGAAAAACACGCATCTTCGGGTGCGTGTTTTTTATTTTTAAAGAGCTATGAGTTAAACTATCGTCTGGTAATTGAAAAAGAATGACGGTTTGATTTTTTGATGATACAATATTAAAAAAAGGATAACGGATAGTTTTGATAATCAATCTAAGTTAATTATAAATCCGCATATCAATGAAAAGGCGCCGCAAGCTTGTGTGAGGGGGAATTTATGAAATATGCCCAATTGATGCTAGGATCATTTATTGGTGTTTTCTTACTTTGAATGGTCTTATTTATGCGGTTTATACATAAGAATGATGCAATTATTTTTATATCATTTTTAAAGTGAATGTGTTACTATAAAAAATGGAAACAGGAGAGGTTTGTTTCTTGCAAAGATGTGAAAGACAGGATTTTTACTAAAAAGTTACAAAATTATTTGAGTAAAATATGATTTTCATGAAATAGAAAGGACGCAAAACAATGAATAAAGTTAGAATCGGTATCGTAGGTTATGGTAATATCGGACGGGGCGTAGAAGCAGCAATTCGTCAGAACGAGGACTGTGAACTGGCAGGCGTATTTACACGCCGTAATCCGGAGACGGTAAAGATCACAACAGAGGGCGGGAAGGTATTTCATATCGATACGCTGCCGTCCATGAAAGATGAGATTGACGTTTGTATTATCTGCGGCGGAAGCGCGACAGATCTGCCGAAGCAGACGCCGGAAATTGTAAAGATGTTTAACGTGATTGATAGCTTTGATACACATGCAAAGATTCCGGAGCATTTTGCCAATGTGGATGCGGCGGCAAAAGAAAGCGGTCATGTGGGAATTATTTCCGTTGGCTGGGATCCGGGCATGTTTTCCCTGAACCGTCTGTACGGCAACGCGATCCTGCCGGTCGGCAAAGATTATACTTTTTGGGGCAGAGGCGTTAGCCAAGGACATTCGGATGCGATTCGCAGAGTGGCGGGCGTTGTGGATGCCAGACAGTATACTGTTCCGATCGAGGCGGCAGTGGAAGCAGTCAGAAACGGAGAAAATCCGGAACTGACGACCAGACAGAAACATTTGAGAGAGTGCTATGTGGTAGCGGAAGAGGGAGCGGATCTTTCCCGTATTGAATCTGAAATCAAAAATATGCCGAATTATTTTGCGGATTATGACACGACAGTTACTTTTATTTCTCAGGAAGAACTGGACGCAAATCATAAAGGAATCCCGCATGGTGGTTTCGTGATTCGCAGCGGGGAAACAGACGGCGGTAACAAGCATATTATTGAATATCGTTTGAAGCTGGATTCCAATCCGGAATTTACTGCAAGTGTGCTGGTGGCCTACGCTAGGGCGGCAAAACGCCTGGCAGACGAGGGCGTTTCCGGATGTAAAACGGTATTTGATATTGCACCGGCATATCTTTCCCCGAAGAGCGGCGAGGAACTGCGGGCGCAGCTGCTGTAACAGTTAATGGAAAAGTAAATGAGCTCCGGATTTTTTCCGGGGCTCATTTTATCGGATAGGGACTTTGGGCAAAACATCTTACTTTCTGAGTGTAAATCGGGAATTCTGCATATTGAGATATTTGCAAAACAGACTTATAATTTCAATATGAAAAACAAACTGGCTTTGGTCATTGGAGGAACAAAAATATGGAAAATACAATCAAACGATTGAATGGAAAAGAAGTAACGCTTCAGGAGAGAAAACTGCTCGACAGAGAGAAAAGCAACAGGGATTATCTAATGTCTCTGTCTAATGATGATCTTTTGTTTACATATAATGTAGAGGCGGGCAGATACAATGGCAGAGGAATCCGTACGGAACGGTTGGGCGGCTGGGAATCATCCACCTGTCAGATTAGAGGCCATTTTCTGGGGCATTGGCTGTCTGCTGCGGCAATCCGTTATCATGCGTATGGGGATATGGAGATAAAAGCGAAAGCCGACGCGATTATTGAGGAACTGGCGATTTGCCAGCAGGAGAATGGCGGACAGTGGGTAGCGGCAATCCCAGAAAAGTATCTGTATTGGATTGCCAGAGGAAAAAACATCTGGGCGCCGCAGTATAATATTCATAAACTGTTTATGGGACTTATTGATATGGTGCTTTTCGCAAGCAATGAACAGGCGCTTACTGTAGCGGAAAATCTGGCGGATTGGTTCTACAATTGGAGCGGTGAATTTTCCAGGGAGAAATTTGATGATATTCTTGATATGGAAACAGGCGGTATGCTGGAAATCTGGTGTGAATTGTTTGCGATTACCGGCAAAGAAAAATACCGCACGCTGGCAGAACGCTATTACCGCGGCAGATTGTTTGAACCGCTTCTGGAAGGAAAAGATGTGCTGACCAATATGCATGCCAATACAACTATTCCGGAGGTGCTTGGCTGTGCGAGAGCTTATGAGGTGTTCGGGGATGAAAAGTGGCTGGATATCGTAAAAGCTTATTGGAAATGCGCGGTTACGGATCGCGGTTATTATGTGACTGGAGGACAGACGCAGGGAGAAGTATGGACACCGAAAATGCGTCTGAAAGAGCGTCTCGGAGACAAAAATCAGGAGCATTGTACGGTATATAATATGATGCGCCTGGCAGAATTTCTGTTTTGTCATACGGGTGATCCGGATTACTTACAGTATATGGAGTACAATCTGTACAATGGAATTATGGCGCAGACCTACTGGAAAAAAGAGCCGCTTGACGGGGAACCGCAGAAGGGACTGCTTACCTATTTCCTGCCGATGAAAGCCGGAAGCAGAAAAGATTGGGCCGGAGAGCGAGACAGCTTTTTCTGCTGCCATGGAACGATGGTACAGGCAAATGCGGCACTTAACAGAGGCATTTACTATCAGGATGGCTCAGTGATTTATGTCGGTCAGTATTTTAATTCAAAAGCAGAGTTTGAATTGAACGGTCAAAAGGTTGTTCTGATCCAGAAAGAAGATTATATGAACGGTATGGTGCAGACCTCTTCGGTAAATGATGGTTTTCAGTCCATCACAGATATTGCGGCTGCTTTTTCAAGTAAGCCGGATTACCGCAAGTATGTGTTGACAGTAAAGACAGAAGCGGAACAGGAGTTTACAGTGCGCCTTCGTATTCCGCAGTGGGTTACGGCAGAAGCGAAAGTATATGTGAACGAAGAACTTTGCGGTACGCAGAGCGACAGCGGCAGTTTTTTTGAAGTTACACGGTGTTGGAAGGACGGCGATCGCATCACGGTAATTCTGCCGATCGGGCTGCAGTTTGTTGTGCTGCCGGATGATGATGAGATGGGCGCGTTCCGCTATGGTCCGGAGGTACTTGCCGGTATCTGTGAAAAAGAGCGTGTGTTGAAGGTAAAGGATACAGATCCGATAAATGAACTGGCGCTCGATCATGGAAGACAATGGGGAGATTTTGTGCTCCGTTACCGTACCGAGCATCAGGATCCTGGGATTGATTTTATGCGTTTGAATGAGGTTGGATATGAACCGTACCAGATTTATTTTAAAGTGGTGAAGGAATAAGCGGTAGACGAAATGTTAAGAAGTGAAGTCAGTGAATATCCGAAATCCGGCGAAATATGGAGAAAATAAAAAAGTAAAAAAAATACTTGACGAAATACAGATAATTCGGTATACTATGAGAGTGATCTGAGAAATCAGTTCACTCTATGTGGGATCTTAGCTCAGCTGGGAGAGCATCTGCCTTACAAGCAGAGGGTCATAGG
>CALDMO010000045.1 GCA_937915375.1 uncultured Marvinbryantia sp. | reverse complement strand
TTTTTGTTTTGTCAACTACTTTTTTCGATTTTTTTAAATCTTTTTTGTAGTTGTTTCGCACAGCTTTGTACTGGCACTCTTCACAAACTCATCATCTCACAAGATTTTTCACATCTTCATTCGAAATGTAAGTTTTTATCCGTTGCAATACACTTTGCGCAATCTGATTCAAACAAAGTTTGAATCAAACGGAGAAGGAGGGATTTGAACCCTCGCGCCGCTATTAACGACCTGCACCCTTTCCAGGGGTGTCCCTTCAGCCTCTTGGGTACTTCTCCATGCCTGAATAAAACATTTTTATAAATTTATCGTCCGGAATTTTTAAAATCCCGAAACGGAGAGGGTGGGATTCGAACCCACGCGCCCTTGCGGACAAACGGTTTTCAAGACCGCCTCGTTATGACCACTTCGATACCTCTCCATGCATTTGTTTTTCTGCATTTCATGTCAGTACCGAAATGCAAGAGTTATTGTATCACTAGTATTCCCATCTGTCAATCATATTTTTACATTTT
The DNA here is from genome assembly GCA_937915375.1 of uncultured Marvinbryantia sp. Taxonomy (GTDB): domain Bacteria; phylum Bacillota; class Clostridia; order Lachnospirales; family Lachnospiraceae; genus Marvinbryantia. The sequence continues at coordinate 30,490 of CALDMO010000045.1, read as the reverse complement.
TTTCAATTTTTTTCAAAAACATTTTTTCTGCATTAAATTCACGGAAACCCAGCGGCAACAAAAGCTGCAAAACGGCCAGTCCGAGACATAAACGAAAGCGGTTACACCAACGCATCCGCAAGGATCAAATCCTCCGGTGTTGTGATTTTAAAATTGCTATAGGAACCCTCTGTAAGTTTTACCCTTGTATCCGACGCATACTCTACTACCATAGCGTCATCTGTCACCTGTACCGTCTTCCCTTCTATAAGATCCGCAAATAACTTTTGATAGGCAGAACATATCAATTCATAAGCAAACACCTGTGGTGTCTGAATTTGCCAAACAAACGCTCGATTCGGTGTATCCGCAATAAATCCATTCTCATCACTGATCTTGATGGTATCTTTCACCGATATTCCCGCCACACATGCCCGGTACTCTTTTACATCCGCGCGCAAACGTTCCAGCATTTCCTGCGTCACAAACGGCCGCGCTCCATCATGAATGTAAACATAAGCACAGTCTTTTACTGCAAGCAATCCATGATAAACCGACTCATACCGCTCGCTTCCACCAGAGATCAGCTGTTTCACTTTCAAAAAACCGTATTTCTCTACAATCTCCCGCCGGCAATATTCTTTCTCTTTTTCTGCCGTCACCAAAATCACCTCATCAATAAACGGGCAATCCTCAAACGCTTTCAAAGAATAATAAAGAACCGGCTTTTCTTTTATTAAAAGATATTGTTTTGCAGTCTGCGACTGCATACGTGTTCCCTTTCCCGCCGCCAGAACAATCGCTGTATGTTTTTCTCTCATCTCACACCTATTTTCCTTCTCTTACCGGACTGCTGTTGTTTTCTAACGTTCGCCCAGTTTCAGATTTGGTACAGCATTTAGATCCAGTCCATGTCTGGTTCCATTGATATATTCATAGTAAGCCGCTGCTCCAATCATCGCCGCATTATCCGTACACAAAATCGGAGACGGATAGTAAAACTGAATATTGTTTTTCGCACAGGCCTCCTGCATAGCTCCGCGGAGCGCCGAATTAGATGCGACGCCACCGGCTATCGCCAGCTTGTCAAAACCATATTCTTTTACCGCCATCATTGCATGCTCTACCAACACATCCGTAACCGCTTTCTGGAAAGAGGCCGCCACATCTGCCGGATTCACATTTTCCCCCTTCATGCTGCAGCCATTCAGGTAATTCAAAACAGCTGATTTTAAGCCGCTGAAACTGAAATCATATGGTGCGTCTGCCACATGCGCTTTTGGAAAAGGAATTGCCCCGGCATTTCCTTCTTTCGCCAATTTATCGATCTTTGGTCCGCCCGGATAACCCAGTCCAATTGCGCGAGCCACCTTATCAAATGCCTCTCCTGCCGCATCATCTCTTGTTTTGCCAAGAATGCGGTACTTTCCATAATCCTCCACAACAACGAGATGCGTATGCCCTCCTGAAACCACCAGACACGGAAACGGCGGTTCAAGCTCTTTATTTTCTATAAAATTCGCAGAAATATGTCCTTCGATATGATGCACGCCGACTAATGGCTTCTTTGCGGCATAACTGATTGCCTTTGCCGCAGCCACGCCAACCAGCAGCGCTCCGACCAGCCCCGGTCCATATGTAACACCGATCGCATCAATATCATCCAGGCTCACACCCGCCTCAGACAATGCCTCTTCGATCACCTGATTGATTTTCTCAATATGTTTGCGCGATGCAATTTCCGGAACTACCCCACCGTATAATTTATGCAGTTCAATCTGTGATGAGATAATATTCGACAACACTTCGCGGCCGTTTTTTACAACCGCCGCTGCTGTTTCATCACAGGAACTTTCAATCGCCAGAATCAATACGTCTTTTTCCTCTTTCATCTGTCAAACCCTCTATTCTTCTTCAAAAAACAATTCCGCCGATTTGCAGTCCTTACCCGGATATGCATTCGGGAAAATATCTTTTACTTGTTTCATATATTCTTCCGGACGCGAAAGCGACGGACTATAGTGTGTCAGCCAGAGTTCCTTTACCTGAGCCGCTTTCGCCAGTTTGGCTGCTTCGATAAACGTCATATGTTTATTCTCAATGGCTTTTGCTTCCTTGCCAGACTCGCCATACATTCCCTCACAGATAAAAAGATCCGCTCCCGCCGCATGCTCTGCAATTGATTTTACGGGTCTGGTATCGGTACAATATGCCAGCTTCAGCCCCTTACGCGCAGGTCCAAGCACCATATCCGGCGTATAAATGTGTCCGTCCTCTTCCATGACATTACCCTTTTGCAGACGGTTCCAAAATTTCATCGGCACGCCTGCCTCCTTTGCGCGCTCCACATCAAATTTTCCGATACGGTCAATCTCCATTGTATATCCATAACACAACACATTATGCTGAACGCGAAAAGCCGTGATCCGACAGCCGTTTATCTCAAATGTATCCTCCGGTCCTTGAATCTCTTTAAAACGCAGTTCATACGGGAGCTCCGGAGCGATCACGCGCAGTGCATTTACAACACGTTCCAATCCCTTTGGTCCGATCAGTGTCAGCGGTTCGGTACGTTCCGCATTTCCCATAGACAAAAGTAGCCCCGGCAGGCCACTGATGTGATCCCCATGATAATGTGTAAAACAGATCGCGTCGATCGGCTTAAAACTCCAGCCTCTTTCCCGAATCGCGACCTGCGTGCCCTCGCCGCAGTCAATCAAAATACTGCTTCCATTATACCGCACCATCAAAGCAGTCAGCCACCGATATGGCAGCGGCATCATGCCGCCGCACCCAAGTAAACAAATATCTAACATCTTTCACCAAATCCTTTTATTGCTTTTCTACAGCAGCTCTTTCTGCCTCGAAATCTTCACTGGCAGTACAAACTGCTTTACCAAACGATCATAACAGCCTTCGCACAAATCGAACTCATGCACAGAACCATCCTTTTCTGAAAAATAGCCCCATGACTTTTTCACACACAGTACGTCTTCCAGCAAGATATTGTTTTCCTGTCTGATCTTTTTTCCGCAGCAATTGCAGAAAATATGGTTTCCTTTTTTCATTCTAAAATCCTCCCGTCTCTGCCTTTTCCAAACTGTATTCTCAGGAGAATTATACCTGTTTTTCTTCTCTGTTCCCAGCGGGAAGTGCTGTCAGCGTTTCCACATAATAACAGCATCCTCCAACGGCTTTTCATAAAAATTTCTGCGAATGCCGCAATTTTCAAATCCAAGGCTTTCATAAAGCGAAATTGCAGGCACATTACTTTTACGCACTTCCAAAGTCAGCGCCGTAATTCCCTTTTTTTGTGCCCGTACAAACAATTCCTGCAAAAGCCCCCGGGCAATTCCCCGTCTTTGAAACGCCTCATCCACCGCCACATTTGTAATATCCGCTTCATCCAGCACCTGCAGAAGACCGCAATACCCCGCTACTATCCCATCCGCCAGCGCTACCAGATAAATCGTATTGTCCGCCTGCAAAGAATCCAGAAATCCCTGTTTTGACCACGGCTGTGAAAACAGCTTCTCTTCAATACAGACAACTGCTTCCAGGTCACTTATCTGCATTGCTCTGATCTCTGTCATCTATTCGCCGCTTCCTTTTGCGCACGTTCACGCTCCGCCTGTGACAGACGCAGATAATCCGGCTGATGCGCAGCCGCTGTCTCTGTCTTTCCTTCTTTTGCCAGCTCCATGCCAAGTACAGCAACAGAACCTGCCCGCTGTTTGTTCATATGTGCCGGTGCGAATGAAAACGGCACTTTTACTGTCTCTTCTAAAATCTCACGATACACAGGCACACCATCACCCAAAAAGATCACTTTTTCATCAAGCGCATTCAGCCGCTCGGCAATTTCCGTCACCGCCACTGCCATCTGTTCCTGCACCGTGATAAGCTTCCCGTTCTCAAAGCGATATACACCGGTATACACTTGATTTCTTCTGGCATCCATCAAAGGACAAATCAACGCATCGCTTCCCCACAGATTGTAAGCCAGCGCCGCAACTGTCGGCACAGAAACCAGCGGTTTCTTTAATGCCAGTCCCAGACCTTTCGCCGTCGCCGAACCAATTCGCAGACCGGTAAACGATCCCGGTCCGGCAGCCACCGCAATCACATCGATTGTAGACAACTCTAGCTCCGTCATTTTCGCAATCTCATCCAACATCGGTAAAAGGGTCTGTGAATGCGTTTTTTTATAGTTTACCGTATATTCCGCCAAGAGTATTTCGTCTTCCGCTACTGCAACAGAAGCGACCAACCCCGAACTGTCAATTCCCAAAACTTTCATGTTTTACCTCAATCTTTCGATAGTCAAATCCTTTTTGCAAATCCTTTTCTATCGTAATCCAAACCGTCTCCGGCGGCATCAATTCTTCGATCAGATTTGCCCACTCGACCAGACAGACTCCGTTTCCAAAGAAACAGTCTTCGTAGCCAATTTCTTCCATTTCCTCCGGATCTCCGATGCGATAAACATCAAAATGATAGAACGGCAGCCGCCCCTCTTCATAAATCTGGACAATGGTAAAGGTCGGGCTGCTGACCGGCTCTGTAATGCCAAGCCCTTCTGCCAGACCTTTTGTAAAAATCGTTTTTCCAACGCCCAGGTCACCCAGAAGTGCAAAAATTTGCCCTGCCTTCGCCTGTTCGCCGATTTTTTTTCCTAGCGCATGTGTTTCCGCTTCGCTTCTGCTTTCTATGATCATTTTATCTTCACACACTCCGGTTTTACGTATTTACGGATCAGCCCTTCTGCCACAGTTGCCTGCTCACCCATGCACTCCAAGGGGAGTATAAATGAGGTGCGTTTGCCGGTATATAACAGATAACTGTACCGCGTTTCCAGTACTTTTGTAATCTGCTCCCAGGGAATCGTAGTCTGATTCTCTCCCTGTGAAGTAATGATACCCGTTTCATTCATTTGATAATGCAGCGGTTTTTGAAACATCGGATTCAACTTCACTGCCTTAGCTGCCCGCACATAAAGCGATATCGGCTGAAACAACAGAAAATAAACCGCAAACACAACATACAGAACACGCATCGGCACCGTAATTGTATTCCAGCTGACAACCGCGATCACAGCTACCAGCAGAGAAAATACAATACTGAAAACTCCCGAAAAGCCCCTATATGTATGCGTCATCCAGAAATCATAGAGCATTTTTTGCGTCATTTTCACATCAAATTCTACGTTCATACTGTTTTCCTCTCCGAAAATAAAAAAACTGTGTCCTATAACGAATGCATTATAACACACAGTTTTACGTCTTACAACCGCGACTTTACATCCGATTGATCTTTAAAACAGGACTGACATGCTTATACAGCAGCAAGGTTGCCACGGATACCAGCACCCCTTTGAGCAAATTAAACGGCGCAACCGCCAAAATCACAAACGTACCCAGTCCTTTAATCGCCGGATTCACCGCGCTTCCCATCGCTACTAAAGCATCCATAGGCATGCCAAACGCTTTTCCATAAACCGGCAGCATCACATAAGCGTTTATCAGACAGCCTGCTACCGTCATTACCGCTGTCCCGACGATCATACCGAGCATCGCGTTCTTTTTAGATTTGCAGCGGCTATAGATGATACCTGCCGGAACAATCAGCGCGCAGCCGATCAAAAAATTGGCAAAGTCACCGACAAAAGCCGTCGTCGTACCCTTCGTGATCACTTTCAAAATCACTTTCATCAATTCAATGAGAATACCGGATACCGGTCCTAGCGCAAACGTACCGATCATTACCGGCACTTCACTTAAATCAATTTTATAAAACGGCGGCGCAAACCAAAGCGGAATTTCAAACCACATCAAAATCATAGAGACCGCTCCCAGCATGGCGATCATTACCATTTTTCTCACATTTGTTTTTACTGCTGCCGGTTTTGCAGAATTTACGGTACTGTTCATTTTGTCATCTCTCCTTTTTTGAATCAAAAGGAAACTTCGCAGTTTGCGATACCGGAAAGTAAAACCATTCCTAAATATCAAAAATCCCGGATATTTCTATCCGGGACAGCATTCGCATATCATCCAGATGCTTATAAAAGTATACAAGCATCTATCTGTACTCTTCTTCCATCCAGACTATACTGTCGGTACCGGAATTACACCGGTTCAGCCGCCGAAGCGGGTCGCGGACTATACCGCCGGTAGGGAATTACACCCTGCCCCGAAGATTCCTTTTATTTTTTATTATCATACCATACTTCATTTTTTAATGCAATATAAAAATCGGCATTTACTTTTAGTCATTTTTCGTCTAGAATAATCAAAAACACGAAAGGAATACCGTCATGAAAAAAATAGACTCCAGTACATCACAAACCATCAAACATCTGATAGAAATGGACGACAACACCTTTGCGAAAGAATTTTTATCAGAACTTTCACCGGAAGAACTGAAACTTTTCCAAAAAGAATGCCCGGACTTTCCGACCGGACATCTTCCCGAAACTAATCTTTAAGCATCCTGCAAAATCTGCATTGCTTTTTGTAATTGGACGTCCTCTTCTTCCTCCTCCCCGTCATCGTTCTGTTCGACTTTAACGTCCGGTTCTATCCCCTTTTGGTGAATATCATTGCCGTTTGGCGTATAATATTTAGCGATCGTCAGCTTCATTCCGGTTCCGTCCGTAAAATGAAACAGCCGCTGCACAATCCCTTTCCCGAAAGTCGTTGTACCAACTAGTGTTCCAAGCTCATGATCCTTAATCGCCCCGGCAAAAATTTCTGCCGCACTGGCGCTGTTTTCATTGATCAACAATGCCATCGGCAGCGCCAAGCTGTGCTCAGCATCAGAAAAATATTCCTTACGCTCTCCATTTTTATCCTCTGTATAGACAATCAGGCCTTCCGGCAGAATCTGGTCGAGAATCTCGCAGACAACCTCCAGGTTACCGCCCGGATTGCCGCGCACATCAAAAATCACTTTCTGCATCCCCTCCGACTGCAGCTGCGCCAGTGTTTCCTCAAACTGCTTTGCCGTCACATCATCAAACTCCGTAATCTGCAAATATCCGATGCTTTCCTCCAGCATATGCCCTTTCACCGTCGGCACCTCAATCGCCCGCGGGATCACTTCCAGTTCCATGGTTTCTTCTCCCCGCCGGATCATCAATGTGATGGCATCATTCTCTTCCGATTTAATTTCGGAAATAACTTCCGTCAAACTCCGATCTCCGATCTCCATGCCGTTTAAGCCGTAAACAATATCACCCGGCAATATGCCTGCCTCAGCAGCCGGCGATCCCTCGAAACAAGATTCCACCGTAATCTGCTTTGTCTCAATATCCTGCATAAGCGTTGCTCCAATACCGGAATAAGAACCGCTGATTGAATCCTCCATCGCCCTCATATCTTCTTCGGAATAATATTCCGTATACGCATCTTCCAGTCCCCAGAGCATACCGCGATAAATCGTATCCTCTACCTGCTGCGAATCGATATCGCCCATGAACATTTCATTCACTGTCTTTTCAATCTCGTCTATTTTATGACTGATTTCCCTGCCATTAAGCTCCAGTTTCTCCTGCGCAATATTTTCTTCTTTTTCTGCCGCTCTGTACCGCGCGCGCCACCCGGAAAAGCCAACCGCCAGAAGCAGGCAAACAAATGTCAGTATCACGCCGCAGTACAGACCCTTCATAAATACACGCTCTTTTTCTTCTTTTTCCATTTCTACCTCTCACAAAAAAGGATTTGGAAGCCGACGCCTCCAAACCCCTCATACAGTTACTGTTATCTTATGCCGCATCTGCATGGTTCATGCCGGAAACAAAATTTCTAAAACTCCATTGTTTCCATAAACTTCATATATTTTACAACCATCAACGCGATCTTGAATGTGATCGCATCCTCAAAGACACGCAGATCCAGACCAGTACTCTTCTGCAGTTTATCCAGACGTTATACCAATGTATTTCTGTGGATATACAACTGTCTGGACGTCTCGGAAACATTCAGGCTGTTCTCAAAAAATTTGTTGATCGTCGTCAGCGTTTCCTCGTCGAAATCATCCGGCGATTTGCCGTCAAAAATCTCACGGATAAACATTTTGCACAGTGGCATCGGAAGCTGATAGATCAGGCGGCCGATTCCCAGGGAACTGTAAGCAAAAATATCTCTCTCATCAAAGAAAATCTTGCCGACATCAAGCGCCATACGCGCTTCCTTATAAGAACGGGAAACTTCTTTGATCTCTCCTACGATCGTTCCATAAGCAATGTGCGCATTTTCTCTGCGCGCGCTGTCCAAACTTGCCAAAATCTGCTCCGCTACATGCTCCATCTCTGCATAATCATCGGACGGCGCAAGCTCTTTTACAACAATAATACTCTTTTCATCAACCGCCGTGATAAAATCATGCGCCTTATTTCCCAGGCTCATCCGCACATTTTCCAGAGAAACACTGTCTTTTTCATAACTTGTCTCCAGAATAAACACTACTCTGCGCACATCCGTATCAATATGAAGTTTTTTCGCCCGGTTGTAAATGTCAATCAACAGCAGATTGTCCAAAAGCAGATTTTTTACAAAATTATCCTTGTCAAAACGTTCCTTGTATGCCACCAGAAGATTTTGCATCTGAAAAGCAGCCATCTTGCCGACCATATACGTATCGTCACTGCTTCCGCTGGCCAACAAAATATATTCCAGATGTGTTTCGTCATACACCTTGAAGAACTGATATCCCTGCAGCTCCTGGCTCTCTGCCGGAGAATTCACAAACATCAGCGCCGGTTCCGCGTACTGCTCCATCCCTAAAAATGTAGACGCCAGAATATTTCCCTCTGTGTCAAAAATCCCTAAATCTACTCTGCTGATCTGTTTAATTCCATCAACCGTACTTTGTAATATCTGATTTGAAATCATAGTATTCACCCCAACACCTTTCTCTTTTTTCATCATACACCAATTTAGCTAAAAATAAAAGAGAAATTTCGTTCTTTTTTGTAAATTTTTTATTTTTGTTCACAAAAAGAGCAAACTATGCTATACTTAGTATGCCTTGTTATGGCAAAATACTCTAAAAATATAGGGAGGATTTATTATGATTTATCAGGATATTTCCAATTTAGTCACCTATGCAATACAAACGGGACTTATGACAGAAGACGACCGCGGTTACGCCGTTAACGAACTGCTGGAACTGCTGAAGCTGGATGAATACGAGGCCTTGCAGAAAACAGTTTCCGACATTTGCCTTGAAGAAACGTTAAACAACATTCTGGATTACGCGCATGAAACCGGCGTTTTAGAAGAAAACAGCATTGTATACCGTGATCTGTTCGACACAAAAATCATGGGACTTCTGACCCCGCGCCCGCATGAGGTCATCGCAAAATTCCGTGCACTTTACGAAGAAGCACCAGTAAAGGCAACTGATTATTTCTATAAATTAAGCCAGGATACCGACTACATCCGCCGTTACCGCATCTGTAAAGATGTAAAATGGACTTCCGACACACCGTACGGAACTCTGGATATCACAATTAATCTTTCCAAACCAGAAAAAGATCCGAAGGCGATTGCTGCCGCAAAACTGGCAAAACAGAGCGGTTATCCAAAATGTCTGCTTTGCATGGAAAATGTTGGTTATGCAGGCAGAGTCAACCATCCGGCCAGACAAAATCACCGCGTAATCCCGATCACCATCAACGACAGCCGCTGGGGATTCCAGTATTCTCCTTACGTTTACTACAATGAACATTGTATTGTATTTAACTCTCAGCACGTACCGATGAAGATTGAACGCGCCACCTTTGCAAAATTGCTGGATTTCGTGACACAGTTCCCGCACTATTTTGTCGGTTCGAATGCCGATCTTCCAATCGTCGGCGGCTCTATTTTAAGTCACGACCATTTTCAGGGCGGTCATTATGAGTTTGCGATGGCAAAAGCTCCGCTTGAACGTACTTTCACGATCAATGGATATGAAGATGTACAGGCAGGCATCGTAAAATGGCCAATGTCTGTCATCCGACTGCGCTGTAAGGATACCGCTCGTCTTGTAGATCTGGCTGATCACATCTTAAAAACCTGGAGAGGCTATACTGATGAAGCTGCCTTTGTATTTGCAGAGACTGACGGAGAACCACACAATACCATCACACCGATTGCACGCGCACGCGGAGATGAATTTGAGCTGGATCTGGTTCTGCGAAACAATATCACAACAGACGAACACCCGCTTGGCGTTTATCATCCGCATGCAGAACTGCATCACATCAAAAAAGAAAACATTGGTCTGATCGAGGTTATGGGACTGGCTGTACTCCCTGCCAGATTGAAATCAGAAATGGAGCAGCTCGCAGAAGCGATCCTGTCAGGAAAAGATATCCGCGCCGATGGAACATTGGAAAAACATGCCGACTGGGTAGCAGAATTCCTTCCGAAGTATTCCAATGTAAATGCAGATACCATTATGGACATCCTGCATGCGGAGATCGGTACCGTATTTATGCATGTATTGGAACATGCAGGTGTTTATAAATGCACTGCAGAAGGACGCGATGCATTTATGAGATTTATAGAAGCGCTGTAAAATTCACAAATGATAAATATCATAGATTAGATAATATATAGAAAAATCCATCTCCCGTCAGACACATTGATTTTGAATTTCCTCCATTGTCTGTTCGTGAGATGGATTTTCTTATATCTCATTATATCCAGCCGCCATCCAATCGGATGATCTGTCCGGTCAGATATTCATTTCCCCCGCAAAGGGAAAGCGTCAATTTTGCCACCTCGGCAGGTGTGCCGAAGCGTCCTGTCGGTATTTCTTCCTCCAGTTCTCTGCGCTCTTCCGGCAGCAGAAACCCATTCATTTCTGTATCAATCGCTCCACAGGCAATCGCATTGACCTGTATGTTACTCGGTGCAAGTTCTTTTGCCAGCGCCTGAGTAAAAGCATTTACGCCGCCTTTTGCCGCGGAATAAGCAGTCTCACAGGAAGCGCCGACACAGCCCCACACCGACGATATATTAATAATTTTCCCCCTATGTCGTTTCAGCATCAGAGGAATTGCCAGTCTACTGGTGTAAAATACAGAACTTAGATTTGTATTGATCATCGTATTCCACTCATCCGGCGTCATATCCGTCAAAAGACCATGCCAGGAAATCCCAGCATTGTTCACCAAAACATCCAGCCGTCCCCTTTTTTCCTCAATCATCGTAAACAACTGTTCTGTCTGATCGGCATCCCCGATATCTCCGGCAAACGCTGCACAGGATACAGAGTATTTTTCTTCTAACTGGCTGCAGAACTCCTGCAGCATTTTTTCATTCTTATGACAGGTAAGAAACAAATCGTATCCGTCTGCCGCAAACATTTCCGCAATCGCACGCCCAATTCCGCGGGATGCTCCTGTAATACAAGCTGTTTTTCGTTCCATGATCTGTTCTCCTTTTATGAAACTTTAGTAAATGACAACATCCGCATATTCAAATTGCATGCAAGATAACGACTCAAAATAACTGCGGATACACTTAAAATCTGCGAATCTCATCTCCATCATCATCCGAATCTTCAATTTTTTGCACGACTACATAATACCCCGCTGTTTCATTAATCTTTACAAACACACGATCTCCCTCTTTTTTGCCAAGCAGCGCCTTTCCCATCGGCGATTCAATACTAATCTTTCCATCCATAGAATTACCACGGATCGACGTTACCAGTTTGTATACCTCCGTTTCATCGTCATCCTCAAAATAAACCGTTACGGTTTTATTCATCCCGACCTCTCCCGCGCGGGAAGTATCCTTAATAATCGTTGCATTTTTTAGCATTCGCTCCAAATAGCGAATACGGCTTTCATTCTGATTTTTATCTTTTTTCGCAGCATGGTACTCAAAGTTTTCACTCAGATCTCCATGTGCTCTCGCTTCCTTAACCGCTTCAAGCGCTTCTTTTCGCACCACCAGCTTACGGTGTTCGATCTCTTGGCGGATTTTTTTTACATCATTTTCAGTCAGACGTTCCCCCATGACAACCATCCTTCTTTTCTCAGATTAAGGGAGGCAAAATCGCCTCCCTTAATCTGTTATTTTACTACATATCAAATTGTACTGCAAGAGTGAAACAACTGTCTTATTGTTAAAAATCCAACCGTTATTATTTCACTTCATACATCTCTGCCGCCACATCTCCTGTCACCGTAACTGTCGTATACGGTTTCATCGGGAACACGCACACAGTAAACGGCGCTCTGCCATCGTCTGCCAGCACTTCCAGAACACAGTTATCCAAAATCACTTCCAGGTCAGACGCTTTATTCGTGCGCGGCGCACGATTGATGCCATAGCTCTCTTTCTGATAATGTTCACTGAACGCTTTCTGTCCTGCTGCCGTACGATCTACAATAATCTCATCCTCTGTCACAGAGACAACGATCTTTTCACCTGCCTCATTCGCAATGACGATTTCTCCGCTGTCTTTCACCTTCGCGCGGATGCCGAATGTTTTCACGCGCAGACGGTTCACGCCTGTTTCCAACACCCATGCATGTGCCTTTGGCACCTCCAGTCCTTCATAGGTATAGGACAGACGATAGCCTTTCTCTGTCGTCACTAAACGCATTTTTCTGGCAAAGGACATCTTGCCGCGGAATTTCTCATCATCCGTCGGCGACAGTCTTGCATAATTCCAGTTGTCCGCCCAGCCGATCATTACCGGTTCTTCAAGGTTCTGGAATGTAACGGCGGCATAGTTGTCCGTACCATAATCCAATACCAGCGCTTCCTCTGCCTGCTCGGTATCATGGAAAGTATTGCCATCAAATTCACCCACATAGTACTGCGTAATGTGCGTCATGCGGTCTGTCACATCATTTTTCTTTCCGACTTCTTCCGGCGGAAGGATCATGCTGATGATCAACACCCACTTTTCCTTGCCGTCATCTGTCTTAACACGGAAACAGTCCGGGCACTCGCAAATTCCGCCAAGTCCAGTTTCTCCTGCTTTAAATTCGCCTGTCTTTTCCCAGTTTTTCAGATCTTTGGACGCATAAAATTCCACGTTCGGCCCTGCCGCAATTGCCAGACTATAGCAGTTTTTCACAGGATTCCAGAATGCTTTCGGATCACGAAAATCCGGTTTTTCTATATTTTTAATCACCGGATTGCCAATGTATTTTTCAAAATGAATGTAGTCTGTGCTGTAGGCGATACTCTGCTGTTCCTGACTCCTTCTGTTTTCCCCCTCCACAATATCCTTATGGCTGGTAAAAACAGCAATCAGCGGCGCTTTTTCCGGCACGCCAAGTTCCGGTATCGCTTTCTGCCCCAGTCCAGACACATTCTCCTTATCAAACACGCAGGAACCGGAAAAAATCATTCCGTTTTCATCCGGATAAATCGCCGCCGGAAGTTCCTCCCAGTGAAGCAGATCCTCTGATACTGCATGTCCCCAGTGCATCGGTCCCCAGAGAGGAACCTGCGGATAATACTGAAAAAACAAGTGGTATTTTCCATCTATGTACACCATTCCGTTCGGGTCATTCATCCAGCCATCAGCCGGTGCAAAATGAACCAGCGGGCGGTAAGTCATTTCTTTTTTCATAAAGCATTATTCTCCTTTTTCTTTTTAAATTACTTCCATATAAAATATATGATAGCTCAATTTCTTTTTCCATTCCATGTACTATCTTGCTGCATTCTCCAGACTTTTTTCATATAATTTACATATAATATTAAAGTGCAAGCCCGGAACACTGGATTTCCCAGCATTCCGGGCTCTCACAAAACGCTTAGTAACTATCGTCAGAATATTTTCCTATCGATCTGTCACACACTTATTTTGTATTTCTGTCAACTGCAGCCTGATAAATTGCTATAACATCGTTCACACCTGCTGCTTCCAGTTCTCCAAGATATGCATTCCAGTTATCGTCTGTCACACCTTCCGTTACCCATACATTAATATATCTGTCCACAATATCAGAAACAGTCGGCTGAATCTGGGTCAATCTCTGGATCTCTTCTGTTGTCATCATTACTCTCGGAATTGTTTCATACTCTTCCATAATTTCATCTTTTCCGTTTGTTTTCTGATTTTCCAGAAGTTGTACCGCATCATATGTATAACCAACAACTGTTTCATAGTACTCATTCAGAACCACCATAGAACCACGGCAGGTAGTAGAGTTCACACGTGCCTTACCAAAATCTGTATATTCCGGAACCTGAGCAATGTAACGTCCCTGCTCGTCAAGTGGTGTTCTCATAATACCATTTTCATCAATTTCATAATTGTATCCAACAGAACCCCAGTTAGACTGGATAGAAATCGCTGGATCACCTACCATATATTCCATAAATGCTGCAACTACATGTGGGAATTCACAGTCAACTGTAATCGCGGTATTAGAAGAATCCTGCAGTTCAGAATAGTTATTTTCAAATCCCATCTTTCCTGCTTCGCCTTCCAGACGCGGAAGTGCTACGTATTCATCGTGTACATCAAGGTTTGTGATTTCCTGATCTGTCCATGTACCAAAACAGCCGATTCTTGCCACATCCTCTTTAATCAGAGATTTGTGATAAGCTGCACTTTCATCTGCCTCAAAGGAACCATTCCAGATCAGTCCTTCGTTGTAGAGCATATTGAAAAATTCTGCTGTTTTTCTGAATGCTTCGTCCATTGCAGTAAAGGTTACTTTTCCATCAATCATTCTTAAATGATCTGCATACTGGTTACCACCGCAATAAGAGTCAGCCTGACCAAATGCACCTGTAAAGCGATAGAACATATTGTAAGAACCAAACGTATCAGTTGCTCCGAACCAGCTAGCCAACGGAATTTCATCCGCTTCACCGTTACCGTTTAAGTCACCGCCATCACGGAATGCTTTCATACATTCTACCCATTCGTCTACGGTAGTCGGAACTTCCAGCCCAAGCTGATCCAACCAGGTCTTATTAATCAAAAGTGGACCAGGCGTCAGAACCAAACCATACATTTCCTCAATATATGGAAATCCATAGGTATGTCCATCCGGTGCAGTGATTTCTTCCCAGTATTTATCGCTATCATCCAGAATCTTTTTCAGAGATGGGACATAATTATTGATCAGATCTTCTGTAGGTGTGAAGATTCCCTGATCTGCATACTGTACAACAATATTTCCCGATTTTCCATCTCCAAAATTCCAGAATACATCCGGAAGTTCTTCACCGGAGGCAAGCATCAAATTGATTTTTTCCTGTGCACCTTCCGACGGGATTGGTTGCCATTCAAAAGCAATTCCTGTATCTTCGGTCCATTTTTTTACCATATCCAATTCTGCAACATCTACCACACGATCTGCAGAATTAACAATCAATGCGGAAATCTGTCCATATTTTTCTTCAAACGCTGCCTGATCCGTAATAATCGGTAATGTTCCGTCCAGATTAATCAGCCCTGCTTCATATGCTTCCTTTTCTACATCTGTTAAATCGTCCACATTTACTGTGATCGGCTCCTTTTCTGCCGGAGCTGCTTCCTCCACAGCCGCCTCTGTAGCCGTTTCTGTTGTTTCTTCCGCAAATGCCGTCGGTACAGATCCTATTACCATCATCGATGCAAGCAAAGCAGAAATCACTCTTCTCTTCATGTTCTTTTCCTCCTTAAAACATATATTTTTTATAATTCATCCCTCTGCCGGGATGTAATTAACAACAATAACAAAAAATTATTTTATCCTTTTACAGCACCAATCGTAACACCCTTTGCAAAATATTTCTGCACAAACGGATATACCACTAACAATGGACCTGCAGCAACAACAACAACACAATATTTTAGCTGTTCTGCCAGTTTCTGTTTTGCAATCATCGCATCACCGGAAGATCCCATCTGGTTTGCCTGATTCATCAACACCAGATTTCGCAGTACCACCTGCAGCGGCATTTTATTGTCATCCTGCAGATACATCAATGCATTAAAAAACTGATTCCACATTGCCGTTGCATAAAACAGACACATAACAGCAATGATTGTACTGGAGAGTGGAAGTACAATCTTGAAAAAGAAACCAAAATCAGAACATCCATCTACTTTCGCCGCTTCCAAAAGTTCATCCGGAATACCAGATTCAAAAAAAGAACGGCAAACAATCAAATTGTACGCAGAAACTGCCACCGGAAGAACCATTGCCCAAATCGTATTATAAATATTCAACTGTTTAATCGTCAGATACAGAGGAATAATACCGCCGCTAAAGAACATCGTAAAGGTAAATACAAAAATCAATCCACGTCTTCCCGGAAGATCTTTTCTCGACAATGCATATCCAGCCGGAATAGTTGTAATCAGGGAAATAAGTGTTCCCACCACTGTATACAGAATCGTATTTCCATAAGCCGTCCACAACGGTTTATATTCAAATGTTGTTTTTAATCCATTCAGATACAGCTTTTCCGGATAAAACAACGGTTTACCAGAGTTTACAATTACCGGATCTGTGATGGACGCAAGCACTACATAATACAGTGGATACACGATTACGATGCAAACAATAATCATGATAATCGCATTAATAATCGTAAACACCCTGTCCGCACCGGACATTTTCATTTTCTTTCTTTTCATCATCTCACCTCCACCTTAGAATACGCTGATGTCGCTGAATTTTTTCGCAACTATGTTAGCGAGTATCAAGATAATAAAGTTTGCCAATGAGTTGAACAAACCAACGGCTGTCGCGAAACTAAACTGTGCCGTCTGCAAACCGACTTTGTATACATATGTAGAGATCAATTCACTGACAATAGTATTAGAGCCGTTCTGCATCAAATAAGCCTTTTCATAACCGACATTCATAATATTACCAATCTGCAGAATCAACATCAAAATTACGGTTGGCATAATCATCGGAATGTCTATATAAAGGATTTTCTGGAATCTTGTCGCTCCGTCCATCGTTGCCGCTTCATAAAAATCCGGGCTGATGGCCGTCAATGCCGCTATGTAAATAACTGCATTAAATCCCATTGTCTGCCAGATATTTGTTCCAATAAACAACGGCCGGAACCACTGCGGCAAAGAAGTAAAGAGAATTTCCTTTCCGCCTCCCGCTGTGATAAAACTGTTTACCACACCATTTGCAGAAAAGAATACCGTAATCAAACTTACTACTACTACGTTTGACATAAAATACGGTGCATAACTGATGGTTTGAATTGTTTTCTGTAATTTAGAATTACGTACCTGATTGAGCAGTAATGCAAAAATAATCGGTATCGGAAATGCAATTACCAAACTTTCCAGACTGACTACAATTGTGTTTTTAATCGCATTTACAGCAATACTGGTACTGAAAAACTGCTCAAAATATTTAAAAATCGGCGTTGCCCACGGGCTGCCCAAAATTCCCTCCCGAACTTTATAATCTTTGAAAGCAATTACCAGTCCATACATCGGGTAGTATGCAAACGTCACTGCCCACAACAATGCCGGAATCAGAAGCACATATAACTGCCACGCCTGCAGCACATGACCGATTCCCCGTTCCTTACTCCTCTTGACTTTCGTCTTTTTCATCCCTCATCCTCCTTACAAAATTTTGTGGAACGCTTTGTGGAACATTTGTTTTCGTTCCACATTTCCCTCTTGCAGTTAATATAGCCGAATCATTTATACTTTGTCAACCCAAAACCAGCTTTTTATCGTTGTTTTGTATACTTAAACAAATTTATGCCACTTTTTTTGTCTATTATTACTATACTATTTGTTTGTTAATTAACCAAAAAAGAGAATCCCAAGTTTACTTGGAATTCTCTTTTTTATATGGAACACTTTTTATTTGTTCCATATTTATTTTTTAAGTTGTCCCACGCTCTAAAAGACGAATCGGAACTTCATACATCGTCTGCTGCGGTTCTTCTCCCCGCATCATCTCCATAATCAACTGTACACTCTTTTTCGCCAGAGCCTGGCAATCCTGCTGCAGCGTCGTCAATTCCGGTGTGATCACTCTGGTAAGCTCCGTTCCATCACAAGCAATGATTTTAAAATCCTCCGGTACCCGCAGTCCCATCTTCTGCGCAACACTCAAACAGCTCAAAGCACCAATATCATTGGTAAAGCAGCCATCTGCTTTACGTATCACTTCCCAATATTTCTCCACAATCCGTTTATTATATGAATAACTGAGCGCGTCCCACTGCATAAAAACCGAAACAACATCGCATCCGTTTTCCTTAAGGATTTTTTCAGCTGTCTTATGACGCTGATTTGCACTGTCTGCGTAATCACTTCCTCCTAAAAATTGTATGATTCGATGACAACCGCCTTTCAAAAAAACCTCTGCCGCCAGACTGCCGCCCATCTGATGATCAGAACGCACAATTGGAACCTCTTCATGCCAGAATCGATCCAAGCTTACAACCGGTCTTCCCTTTCTTCCTTGAAATCCTGGCGGCGGATCTCCGCAGGCAATCAATCCATCCAGCGCATATGATTCCAACATTTCAATCATCTCTACCTGACGATTCACGATATTAATCGTATTACACAAAACACTTTTGTATCCAAAACGCGTCAATTCTTCATCCAGACATCGCATCATTCTTGCAAAAAAAGGATGTTCAATATCCGGAATCATGATACCAATCAAACTGGTTTTTCTGCCATTTTTTGTTTTTGGCTTGGCCGGAACATATTCCATTTCCCTGATTGCTTCTGTAATTTTTCGGCGCGTTTCCTCAGAAACATATCCGGTATTATTCAGCATTCTAGATACTGTTCCGACACCCACACCAGCTTTTTTCGCAACCTCTCTTATATTCGCCAACTTACAAATCCCCCATTACTCAATTTATACCCGCTGTTTTCTTACATTAATGGCATTTACTCCAACCACAGTTTTTACAAATATTGCACCCTTCCTCAAAAACCATTTTTTCTCCGCATTCCGGACAGAACATGTAGCCATCTGACTCCGGTACCGGCACTGCCTGTGGTTTCGGTTTTGTTTTTTTTGCCGCATTCGGACAAGCCTGACGAAGCGCCAATTCCTGCTGCATCTCGTTATACATCTCCATCAATGCATTCCCAACCGCCATCGGGCAGCATGCCCCTTTGCTGGTGTCCTTTCTTGTCACGCGTCTTGCTGTGTAAGACGGGCACGATCCGCTAGAGTTAAGTTGATCAACAATTGTCTCAATATCAATACCGCCGCGGGCACTGATTGAGATCATACGAGAAAGACCGACCATAAAATTATTACATCCTCCGGTAGAGCCTTTGCTCAAATAGGTCTCTAAAAGAGCCCCGCTATGCGGATCAAACAGCGCAATACAATGAAGGCTGCCGCAGCCGGTGATCAGCTTTCGTTTTTTACCGACCACATCATCCGTAACCAGAATGATTTCTCCACGCTCCAGACCTTCGCCCGCCGTTACTTTTTTCGTTTCTTTCGTCGTTAAAATGCCTACACGCTTGCAGCCGTCACGGAAAATAGTGATTCCTTTTAAACCGCATTCAAACGCGTAAAGATACAGTTCTTCCGTTTCTTCCACAGTAAAAGAATTCGGCACATTAACCGTGGAACTAATCGACGCATCGATATGCGTCTGCCAAATAGACTGCATCTCAATCCTCTGATGATAATTCAGCGTCATAGCCGTCACAAAGTAAGACGGCAAATTGCTCTCATCGGTGATGCCATGCTTCTTCATATAGTCGTCCACAATTTTAGTATATACTTTGTAATATACATCCGCACCGTGCAGAGATTCTGTTTTCCGTTCATAATAATTTGCGTAAACCGGTTCAATACCGCCGGAAATGCCGAGCATGGTGGATAACGTACCGGTCGGCGCGATCGTCAAAAGCTGAGAGTTACGCAAACCATATTCTTTTACCAGTTCGCGCGTCTCTTCCGACGTATTCGCCAGAAAATACGGCGTTGTCATAATTTCTTCCACACAACATGCTTCAAACGCACCCTGTTCTTTTGCCAAAAGCGCCGATGCGGCAATCGCTGTATCTGCCATTGTGAAACCAATCCTGTCACACATTTCCACCGCATCGCTCTCTCCGTATGTCAGTCCCAGTTTTAACAGCGCATCCGCAAGTCCCATAATACCAAGACCAATCTGACGCCATTTTGCCACGCTCTCGCGCTGTTCCGCCAGCGGATGAAGCGGCAGCCCTTCCTCAAGCACCTCGTTCAACGCACGTACAGCAGCCTGTACACATGCTTTAAATTCCTCAAAATCAAAATATGCCTCTTCCGTAAAAGTATTCTTTACAAACGCAGACAGGTTAATGCTTCCCAAAAGACAGCTTCCACCCGCCGGAAGCGGTTCCTCCGCACAAGGATTTACACCCGCGTAAGCAAATTCTTTTGTGTTGCTCAAAAGATTCCATCCGGTAATACGATCCCAGAACAACGCTCCCGGTTCTGCGTAATCCCAGTTTGTCTCCGCGATCCTGCGGAACAATTCCCTGGCGCGTACCGTCTTTTCAATCACTTCCCCGGTCGCCTCTCTTGTATAAGAGAGTGTGAAATCCTTGTCTTCTTTCACTGCCTCCATAAAATCTTCATGAATGCGGATGGAAATATTCGCCTTTGTCACTTTTTCTAAATCCGTCTTGAGGTTGATAAATTCCTCCACATCCGGATGTGAACCATCGATCGAGATCATCAACGCACCTCTCCGGCCGTTTTGACCGATCAGAGAAGTGACCATCGAATACAGCTCCATAAAAGAAACGGAACCGCTTGTCTCTTTCGCCGCATTATTAATTTTTGCCCCCCTCGGAGCAAGATTGGAAATATCAATACCGCATCCGCCCCCATAACTGTAGGTACGTGCCAGTTTTTTCGCACAATCAAAAATATCCTCTATTTCATCTTTCGGCGGTGCGATCACGTAGCAATTAGAATACGTTACTTTACGACTTGTTTTATACAGTCCGCGGTTAGAAAGAATACGGCCGCCAAACAAGAATTTCTTTTCTCTGATATAATCGCCGATTTCCTCATTCCCGCCGGAAATACGATCAATCCAACTGTCAAACATTTCTTTCTCATTGCAGTATTTTTTTTCCCAAATATCAATTCCAAGCTGGTTCTCCTGCCCCAGCCATTCTTCTATTGTCATGTCCCATTCCTCCATATTTTGTAATGCTCAGTTATCATAGCACAATATATAGTATGGTTCAAGAGGTGAAAAAAGTGCATTTTGCTTTTTTAGCAAAGTGCACTTTTTCTCTTCTCAAAACTGTTTATTATTGACAATTGACAACAACAGTTGGTTGTGCTTTCTTAAATTCTGCCAACCAGATATTCCTGTCTGCCGTCACGCAGGAAAATCGGCAGTGTGTCGATCGGTGCTTCCACCTCGACCGTCTGACCACCCTCATATTCTTTTCCGCTGCCGGCATGTACCCACTTCGCGCCTTTCGGCAGATAAACGGCACGGCTCGTTGCTTTCGGCTGCACGATCGGTGCAACCAGAACGTCTCCACCAAACAGATATTCATCCGTAATATCCCAGCATTTTTCATCCTGAGGGAATTCATAGAACAATGTTCTCATAACCGGCGTACCCTTTTCATGCGCTTCTTTCATCAGCCCTCTTGTATAGTCGCGCATTGTCTCGCGAATTTCAATAAATTTTTTCATGATCTGATAATTTTCTTCACCGAAGCTCCAGATTTCATTGTCCGCACCAGTCCATTCCCGTTCTTCTCCCGCATTATTAATAATCTGCTCATGCGGCTCGCGGCTGCCATGCAGTCTCATAACCGGAAGGAACGTACCGAACTGGAACCAGCGAACTAAAAGTTCCTGGAATGCCGGATCATGGATGTTTCCGCCATGGAAACCGCCGATATCTGTTGTCCACCACGGAATTCCGCAAAGTCCCATATGTAATCCCGCACAAATCTGCTTACGAAAATCCTCATAGCTGGAGAAAATATCCCCTGACCATACCAGCGCGCCATATCTCTGGCTGCCTGCCCATGCACACCGTACCAGATTCACGATATCCTCCTGACCGTTTTCCTTCTGTCCTTCATAGAACATTTTGGAATATTCCCTCGGGTATATATTTCCTACCTCCGGAACCGGTCCCTCGTGATAACGATAACATTCAAAATCATACCCCGTATATTCCGGCTCTGCCTCGTCCAGCCAGAACGTTTTGATACCAAGATCAGCGTAATTTTTCTTTACCTTATCCCAGACATATTTTCTGGTGCGCGGATTCGTCGCATCCAGGAATACATTATTTCCATGGAAGATCATTTGCGCATCTACACCGCGATCACTCTTTACAAGAAGTCCCTGCTGCTTCATTTCTTCATAGTTTTCACTGCGCCAATCAATCTGCGGCCAAATAGAAACCATCGTTTCCATACCCATCTCATGCAGCTTGTCTACCATTTCCTTGGGATTCGGGAAATATTCCTCGTCAAAACGGTAATCGCCGCATCTTGGCCAATGATAATAGTCAATAACAAATACGTCCACCGGAATCCCACGTTTGTGATATTCACTCGCCACATCAATCACCTGCTGCTGATTGAAATAACGCAGCTTGCACTGCCAGAATCCCAGTCCATATTCCGGCATCATCGGAGATTTTCCAGTTGCATCCGCATAGTGTTCTTCAATCTCCGCCGGAGTTTCTCCCGCTGTGATCCAATAATCCATCTGCGCAGTCGCTTCCGCAATCCACTCTGTCGTATTGAAGCCGAAATGTACTTCACCGATTGCAGCATTGTTCCACAGAAAACCATAGCCGAGATTAGAAATATAAAATGGAATGCTCGCCTGTGAATTGCGGTGTGCCAATTCCAGATTGCAGCCCTTTAAATTCATACGTTCCTGCTGGTACTGACCCATACCGTAGATTTTCTCTGCCGGATCAGAATCAAAACTTGCTTTCAGACGATAGGTACCGCCGGTAAGCGCTTTGTACTGTCTGGCATTTAAGGCCAGTGCACCGCCATTTGAAATTTCACGCAGCAGTACTTCTCCCTTCTGATTCAAAAATGTAATGCGCAGCTTGTTCCCCCACGGCTGTACTTCCAAATGTGCCTTAATCTTTCCATTGGAAATGCTTGCCTCCATGTCGGATACTTCAATTACTGCATCTGTTTTTTCCGGCTCCAAAAGCGCCGCATTCGTGTCTCGAATATCTCCCAGCATGCAGCTGCGCACGCGGAGACTGTCTGCACCCCACGCTTCTACAAGAACTGTCTCGCCGTTTTCACGGAAGATCAGCTTGCCGTCCTGTTGTTCAAAAAAGTTCATTGCTACTCCTCCCAGATGTCTCAAAAATTTACGTTTTTAACGTTAATTTCATCATAACACTTATACATTTTTTCTGCAAGAAGGAATAAATACGACTGACAAAAATAAATACGACTGACAAAAATATGACATTTTGATAGATGTGTCTACAAAAAACGTTTCTTTTCCTGGCGCTGTCATATACACGCTGTCCTAAATTTGGGAAATCGAATCTTTTGCACCAACCCAATAATCTGCCCAGATAAAATAACTGTTAACAGAGAATATCCAATCTTACTTGCCGGAATATAGGTAAGAGATACAAGCAATACACTCAAATCACTGATCAAATAAATCCATTGAATATCCCATGGAAGCACCCGCTCCAAACTCATGGCAAGCGCATCATCTCCGGTCGGCGCCCCGCCTACACGAACACATATCCCTACACTTATCCCCACGAACAGTGCTCCCACAACTGCTGCCAGAAGCGGTTTTTCACCAATATTCGGGAACAACGGTTCAAACTGTTCAAAGATTCCGTAAAAAATTGAAAATCCAATCGACGAAATAAAGGAATATACAAGAAAAAGTTTTCCCAGCAATTTCCATCCCAAGAAGTAACATAACACGGTCAGTACAAACCCCGAAACAGAAGGCGAAATGTTAAACCAATATTCCAAAAGAAGCGTCAGCCCTAAGATTCCGCCCTCCGTAACGTTAGACACAGAATGAATATTATAAAGTCCAAACGCTAATATTCCACTTCCCAATAACAAAAGCAATACTGATGATAATTTCATTTCTTTCAAAACTGAACGCATTCAAAACATCCTTTCTACTTTATGATTCAATCTATACAGCAATCATAAACTCTGGTATAATACCAGAGTCAAGGAGAAAAACAAAAACTATGAAAAAATTTTTTAAAATCGGAGAAATTTCTAAATTATATGGAATCGGTGTAGATTCGATACGGTATTATGAAGAAATCGGAATCATCAAACCTGATCGTTCCGAATCTGGATATCGCCAGTACAGTATCCACGATATCTGGAGGCTAAATGTCATCCGCGATCTGCGCTCCATCGGATTTACCATGGAACAAATTCACGAATATCTGGATCACCATACGGTTTCGTCCTCGCTTTCTATGCTGGAGGACGAAAAAGAAACTATTTTAAAGCAAATGCGGTATCTGCAAAAGCTGCAGCAAAATGTGGAACACAGACTGAACAACATTCATTCCGCGCTATCACTTCCTTTAGATGAAATCCACTTGGTAAACATTCCCCTTCGTCATTGCCATTGTCTCCCAGAAGGATACAAAAATGAAGAGGAAATGGATTTTCTGATCAAACAGCTTATTAACCTAAATCAGAATCGATTATATATTATTGGTAATAATCAAATTGGAACCATGATTTCTCTGCCATCACTGCTAAATAAGAAAAGACTTTCTTACCAATCTGTTTTCGTTATAGATGAAGAAGGATCCGATATCATTGACGGCGGTGATTACCTCTGCGTCACTTATCGCGGAAATTATAAGCAAAGCGCCTACTGGGGACAACAACTCACAGAATATGCACATTCTCACAATTTCACTGTTCTTGGCAGCTTATTAGAAATTCTCTGGATTGATATCCACACAACTTCTGACGAAGCTGAATATATCACCCAATTACAGCTTCCTGTGAAATAAATACTCCGCAAAAAAACTCCCCGGAGAAAAATTCTGGGGAGCTGTAATTTTTTTATTGTATGTTCGATAAACAATTCCTGTTTAGAATACTGTTTTTATAAAAAATCTTTTGGCAACCGTCTCTCTTTTTCTGTAATTCAATTCCAATAAACATAATCGCAATCAACGCTGATAACGTAATTTAGCTGCAGACATTTTTTCGATATGTTAAACTAATACTGTTTCTTTAAAAATCATTAGAAATGGATTTCTTCCAAGAAAGCAGGTTGTTTTATATTATTGTTGGATTTTTTTCCGGAAGCATCCTCTTTGGCAAAATCATTCCTTTTCTTTTTAAAAATGTCGATGTAGCCCAGGAATCCGATGACGGAAATCCAGGCGCTTTTAACGCATTTACATATGGAGGAACAAATTGCGGACTTCTCGTTTTACTACTGGATCTTTTAAAAGGAGTACTTCCAATTTGGCAGCCACTGATTTTACTGATCATCTGGTATTTACTCTTTCTTGCCGCACTACCGGCAAAATCCAACACCAGAAAAACATATATGCGTTCCTTGCATTTGGAATCAGCTCTATATTTGCCGTAAAAGCCAAAATGGTCATGTGTGGATGTATCCTGATTGCTTGCATCGTTATTCACAAACATTATTTAAGCGCAATTACACATGAATAACTTCAAGAAAATCTATGAGAAAAGTAAAGAACGGAGGATTCGATGAAAGCATTAATATTATCTTGCAATACCGGCGGTGGCCACAATTCTGCAGCAAAGGCAATTGCAGAAGAACTTCTCTCCCACGGTGAAGAAGCTTATGTATTAGATTATCTCTGTCTCGCAGGCAGAGGAATATCAAAATTAGTCGAAGACGGCTATGTGCAGATTGTCAAGAAAACTCCTCTTTTATTTGGACTTGTATATAAATTAGGAACATTAATCAGTCGGATTACCCGGAAGTCACCCGTTTATTATATTAATGGACGTATGGCAAAATATCTCAACAGCTACTTAAAAGAACATCCAGTAGATGTTTTGATCATGCCCCATCTCTATCCTGCAGAAACAATTACTTACATGAAGCGAAAAGGAATGGATCTTCCTGTAACGATTGCTGTAATGACAGATTATACCTGCATTCCATTTTGGGAAGAAACAGACTGTGATCACTATATTCTTCCTCATGAAGCTTTACGAAAATCCTGCATAAAAAAAGGGATTCCAAATGAGAAAATTCAAACATTGGGAATTCCTGTGGCTAAAAACTGCCGGCTAAAAATCAGCAAGGCAGAAGCCCGCAAAAAATTAGGCTTAGAATTACATCAAAAATATTTTCTAATCGTTGGCGGCAGTATGGGGGCCGGAGATTTTATAGAGCTTATCCAAAAATTAATTTCCAGCACAGATACCGAACAAATTCTTGCCATTTGTGGAAATAATCGAAAAGCTGAACGAAAATTAAAAAAGAAATTCAAAGAAGAC
This sequence comes from uncultured Marvinbryantia sp., assembly GCA_937915375.1. Classification (GTDB taxonomy): domain Bacteria; phylum Bacillota; class Clostridia; order Lachnospirales; family Lachnospiraceae; genus Marvinbryantia. Next base: position 4,063 of record CALDMO010000045.1, on the reverse strand, counting down.
CGCGTAATTGTATTCGGTTCACAGATCAAATGCCTCTTTATTTACGTGCCTGTGACGTAGTCTTTACAAAACCTGGCGGATTAACCTCAACAGAAGCTGCTGTCATCGGCGTCCCAATCATTCACACTTCTCCAATCCCTGGTTGCGAGACAATTAATCGTCGTTTCTTTATGCATGCTGGCATGAGCTGGTCTGGAATTACCATAAGAGGTCAGGTTAACAAGGGAATTCGCCTTATGAATGACTTGAAGGCTCAAAAGAAGATGACAAACCGTCAAGCAAAAGAAATTCACGGAGATGCTGCTGAACAATTATATAAATTCATTTGTCTTCAATGCAATTCCGTAAAAGATAATTGTAACCAGCCAAAACACTAATTTTTCTGTAAGAAAAATGGGCGGATTTCTCACTCAATATTGACGTATATTTTTGTAAACTCCGCCGCTTTTCACCACATCTGATAACTTCACAACCTCATGTATAACAAGGGTTTGAACGTAAATAATACTTTTCTTCACCGAGGGTGTCGCAAAATCATCTACTCTGATGAATTTTATGACACCCTCTTTACTACACCAATCCAACGATTTTCCTGATAACAGGAAAATCGACTATAACAGCCATGTCGAAATTTTTATATAAGCTATACCATTATCTTTACCTGAAATACATGCAAAAACTCCCCAGAACCGAAGTTCTGAGGAGTTGTAAAATCTTTTGGAAATTCGTTCCAAAAACATATGATTAACGTTTGGAGAACTGCGGAGCACGACGTGCAGCTTTGAGACCAGGTTTCTTACGTTCTTTCATACGCGGATCACGTGTCAAGAATCCTGCTTTCTTCAGTGTCGGACGGAAGTCTGCATCTACCTGAAGAAGTGCTCTTGCAATACCATGTCTGATTGCACCTGCCTGTCCGGTAGTACCACCACCGCGAACATTTACAAGTACATCAAATTTATCTGTTGTTTCTGTAGCTACCAGCGGCTGGCGAACAGTCACTTTCAGTGTTTCCAGTCCAAGGTAGTTATCGATATCTCTTTTATTGATTGTGATTTTTCCTGTTCCCGGTACAAGGTAAACTCTTGCGATAGATTTTTTTCTTCTTCCGGTACCATAATATTTTACGTTAGCCAATGTATTTTACCTCCTTATTAGAATGTTAACGTCTCCGGCTTCTGAGCTGCATGTGCATGCTCTGCGCCAGTATAAACGTGAAGTTTTGTCATCATCTGTCTTCCAAGAGGTCCTTTCGGAAGCATACCCTTAACAGCCAGCTCGATAACACGTTCCGGTTTCTTATTTAACATTTCACGTAAGGTGGTTTCTTTCATACCGCCCACATAATCAGAATGATGATAGTAAACTTTCTGATCCAGCTTTTTGCCTGTCACTTTAATATTCTGTGCATTTGTAACGATCACATAATCGCCCATGTCCAGATGCGGTGTAAATACCGGTTTATTTTTTCCTCTTAAGATCTTTGCTACTTCTGATGCCAGACGTCCTAATGTATATCCAGTAGCATCAACTACATACCATTTTCTTTCAATCGTTGATGGACTAGCCATATAAGTTTTCATTGGTTTTCCTCCTTGAATATTTAACCTGACAGTGCTGGAAAGTTACACTGTTTTATTTATGGTAAAACGTCATACCGGGGCTTTGGCTGGACGCTTACACACTTTCACACATTGAGATATTATAGTATATAACCCGTTTTGTGTCAACCATTTTTCGGAAACATTTTTGAAAATTCAGCAAAAAACACTTTCCTTCTCTACATATAAGTTTACCCCGCCGTCATACGGCAGGGCAAACATCTTATACCTGTTTTAAAATATACTTATAAATTTTCTTGTAAGTAGTATCCTTATAGTGAATACCGTCTCTTGTAGAAAATCCGTCTTTTGTCAAATATGTATGACAGTCAATGTATCTGGTCGGAAACGCATCTTTCAATGCTGAATTAAACTTTTTAATATGAGATTTCATCTGAGAGCAGCTCAGCCATCCCCAGTCATATTTCGAATCCACCGGATTGATTGACATAAAGTAAATCTTTGCCTTTGGAAAACTCCTGATCAGCTTTTTATAACGGCTGATATATTGATTATAGTTACTTACATCATTCACACCGAGATTGATCACCACGGTTGCTGTCGGATCTTTTTTCAGCTTTTTCTTAAGCTGCGGCTCTGCAGTAGAGACATACCAGTCATATCCCTGACCGACTTTTGCGATACATTTACTGTGCTTTCCAGTCGCATCACCCATCTCAACCGTTCGGGAATCGCCCACAAAAATATCTACACTGCCGCTCTTTGATACTGTACCAGAATCCTTATCCGGCTTTGCTGCGCTGACTGCTGTGGATCTGCGTCCATTTTTGTCAACATAAAACTTGCTGCCCGGTATTTTCTGGTTCACCGCCATACTGCCGTTGCTCTTCTTAAAGTAATAATAATACTTTCCAATTTTTTTCCAACCGGTCTGCATCACACCTTTTGAGGAAAAATAATAATATTTAGATGCAATCTTCACTTTTCCGGTTGCTGCCGCTCCGGTTGATTTTGAAAAATAGTATTTGCTCTTTCCTATTTTCTTCCATCCGGTATAAAGCTGTCCCTGATCATTAAAATAATACCTTTTATTTTTATATGTTTTCCACCCGGTCTGAAGATAGCCATCCTTTTTAAAATAATAAATCTCTCCGTCAATCTTCAGCCATTTATCTTCTACGTATTTATTATTGTGATTGAACCGATACCGATAACCTTTTGATTTGATTACCCAGCGGCCGGCTTTTGCTTTTGGTGCTTTCATCACATTGGCAGGTGACGCAGCCTGAACCTGCGTTCCGAATGTGCTTACTCCTAAACTCAGTACCAGACACATCAGTGCTGTCACTATCATCGCTTTAAGCTTTCTCATATTCCCTCCAATATTCCCCAAATATGCCATTATTATAGCACCAACAAAAAAATATCTCAACCTTTTTTTAAAGATTGAGACATTTTTTCGCAACAGCCGCAATATCCATGATACATTTTTGTAAACTTTGTGTAATTCCACCAGATATTAAGCTCTAGCGCCAATTATTTTTCTTTCGACACCAGATAATACGGCAGTGCCACAAACACAATTCCGCCGATCATGTTACCAATTGTAACAATTAACAGATTGTAAAATGCTCCGCCCAGAGTAATCGCCTGACCCATCGGATTAAGCAGGCCGATTGTAAAGAATGTCATATTCGCAATACTATGCTCAAACCCACAGGTTACAAATGTTCCCACACAACAGAAAATCAGAACCAGCTTTGCGCCTTCCGTTTTCATCTTTGTACAGCACCAGATTGCAAGACATACCAAAATATTACAGAGGATTGCTTTTGTAAACAGATTCAGCGGATCGCCTGCTGCTTTTGAAGCCGCCGCATTTGCAAAAAACTGTCCGATTGCCTCATTGCTCTGTCCGATACCTGTCAGCTGAAACATCACGCCAGTAAAAATAGAACCGATCAAATTGCCAAGATAGCAGACAACCCAAAGTTTTATCGCCTGTCCCCAGGTGATCGTCTTTTTCAGCGCTCCTGCTGCCATAGCAAGGTTATTTCCTGTAAACAGCTCTGCTCCTGCCATCACAACCATGCAAAGACCTACTGAAAAAATAAATCCGCAGACAATCTTCTGTGCGGGCTGTCCCGCCAGCGCTCCGCCTGTCACGCCCATCAGCACACTGCCAAATCCAATGTACAAACCAGCAAGCATAGACATGATCAGATATGCCGGCAGATTTTTTTCTAATAAAGTTACTTTCGCTTTTGCTCCGTTCGCAAGAGCACTGTATTCATCTCGAAACATAAGTAGCCTCCCTGTAATGTATTCTTTTCATTCCATTGCTGTTCTTAGCAGGATACCGGCATGGGTTCCTCAGAAAACAGTCGCTTTTCTTTGGAATTTATGCCGGTATCCTCCCTGTATAATTATGATATTTTTACAAATTTAGAACAATCCGGAAATCTTTCCAGTCTCGTCTACGTCGATTCTCTCTGCTGCCG
>CALDMO010000044.1 GCA_937915375.1 uncultured Marvinbryantia sp. | reverse complement strand
AGGTCCGGGTAAAGGATGGAAAGCTATTTCCTATGCGGTTTTGAAGGTACATATATTTGAATATGATATGATAAGCAAAAGATGATTGTTTCGAACAATCATCTTTTTTTGAGTTTCCTTGACAGTAGCAAATTCTGATGGCATACTTTAAATAGTAGAAAGGGAGGAGAAGAATGTTAAAAGGAAAAACAGTTATTTTGGGTGTATCGGGCGGAGTTGCTGCGTATAAAGCAGCAAATTTGGCGAGTCTTTTGATCAAGCAGCATGCGACAGTACATGTGATCATGACGAAAAATGCCATGAATTTTATTAATCCGATCACATTTGAGTCTCTGACCGGAACAAAATGCCTGACGGATACATTTGACCGTAATTTTGAATTTAAGATAGAACATATTGCATTGGCAAAACAGGCGGATGCGGTACTTGTCGCACCTGCTACGGCAAACGTAATGGCAAAGTTGGCGAATGGATTGGCGGATGATATGCTGACAACGACGATTTTGGCGTGCCAATGTCCTAAAATTATTGCTCCGGCAATGAATACTGCGATGTATGAGAATGCGATCACGCAGGATAATATCAAAAAATTAGAGCATTATGGCTTTACCGTTACAGAAACGGCTGTCGGAAGACTGGCCTGCGGTGATATTGGCGGCGGAAAGTTTCTTGATGAACAGACACTGCTGGAATATGTGATTCGTGCGATTGCGCTGAAAAAAGATCTGAAGAATAAGAAAGTGCTGGTGACAGCAGGACCGACGCAGGAAGCAATCGATCCAGTACGTTTTGTTTCTAACCATTCGACTGGTAAAATGGGATATGCGATTGCGCGTATGGCGATGTTGAGGGGCGCGGACGTAACGTTGGTGACAGGAAAGACCGCTATTCAGCCTCCGAAGTTTGTAAAGATTGTGCCGGTAGTGAACGCAAAGGAGATGTTTGAGGCGGTTACGTCAGTCAGCAAGGAGCAGGATTTTATTATTAAAGCAGCAGCGGTAGCAGATTATCGTCCGGCTGAAGTGGCACCTGAAAAGGTAAAAAAGAAAGATGATGATATGGTAATCCGTCTGGAACGGACAGATGATATATTGAAATATCTCGGCGAACATAAAAAAGAAGGACAAAAGCTTTGTGGTTTTGCAATGGAAACAATAGATATGGAGGTGCACGCCAAAGAAAAGCTACTAAAAAAGAATCTGGATCTGATTGCGGCAAACAATGTAAAGGTTGCAGGAGCCGGGTTTGGAACAGATACAAATGTCGTTATTCTAATTGACAAAAATAGCAGCCGTCAGCTGGAACTAATGAGTAAAGAAGCGGTTGCAATGGAGATTTTAAATACATTGATGGAGGGCGAATAAAATGATCTTAGAAGAATATTTAAAAGCCTATAAGATGGGAAAAAGGGAAATGATAATACGGATGGCAAAAGGAGAAAATCCGTATCTGCCAGTACTTGATAATATTCCGGAGGCGGCAAATTCCATTATGGAATATCCGCTCGGTCTGGTACAGATTCCGACAAAACAGATTGTAGGTACAAAAACAGCCGGCAGAAGCAGTGCGTTTGCAGCAAATTTTATGCCGATTTTGGGAGAGGATACGGAGTTTGCGCAGAAATGGTCAAACCTGTGCAAGTCACATCTGGAACAGGGAATCCGCGATCCGATCAAGGCGTATGAGTTTATGAATAAATTCTATGTGTTGGAAGGAAATAAGCGTGTCAGTGTCCTGAAATTTTTTGATGCAGTTTCGATTACAGGGACAGTAACGCGTATTGTTCCGGAGCGTACTGCAGAAAAAGAAAACCGTATTTATTATGAATTTATGGATTTTTATCGTCTCTCTGAGGTGAATTATATTTGGTTTTCAGAATTAGGACGTTTTGCAAAGCTGCAGCGTCTGCTGGAAAAACGTCCGGATGAGGTATGGACAGCTGACGATCGCTTGACGTTTAGCTCACTTTACGCGAGATTTACGGCTGCTTATGAGGCGAAAGGCGGAGATAAGCTGCCAATTACGACCGGAGATGCATTTCTGGATTTTCTGGAGATTTATGGGTTGGAAGAAATGGATAATATGACGTCATCGGAGCTGACAGAAAAGATGACGAAGGGCTGGAAAGTATTTGACAGTCTGGCAGACGATGATTCGGTAGAAATTCAGATGAAACCGAAGGCAAAAGCGGCGGAAAAGAAAGTATCGCTGTTTAAACGTTTACTTCCGGCAAGCACTCCGGTACAGAAAATCGCGTTTGTGCATGAGACAGATCCGCAGAAATCAGGCTGGACCTACGCGCATGATCTTGGACGTATGCATTTGGACCAGACTTTTTCGGATGAAGTTTCTACTTCGGTGTACTGTCTTAAGTCTCAGGATATGAAAGAGCAGGAGGCGGTTATTCAGCGTGCGGTAGAGGATGGTAATAAAATTATTTTTACGACTTCTCCGGTATTGGCGCATGCCAGTATTAAAGCAGCAGTGGATTATCCGGATGTTAAAATCTTGAATTGCTCTTTACTGTCAAGCCACGGATTTATTCGTACTTATAGTGCCCGCATGTATGAGGCAAAATTTTTGATGGGTGCGATTGCAGGCGCGCTTTCGGAGGATGGACGGCTTGGATTTGTCGCGGATTATCCGATTTATGGAACGGTTGCCAATGTGAATGCGTTTGCGCTGGGAGCGCAAATGGTGAATCCGCGTGCAAAGGTATATATTGAATGGACATCGAAAAAGAACCAGGATATTTATCAGACCTTCCGTGAACAAAACGTTTCTTATGTGTCCGGCAGAGATATTATTATTCCGGGTAAAAATCAGGGTTCTCGTCATTTTGGCGTGTTCCGCTTGGATGAAGATTCGCCGCATAATGTGGCAATGCCGGTATGGCACTGGGGCAAGTTTTATGAAGAGATGATTCGCAGTATTTTGAGCGGTACCTGGAAAAATGAGGAAAATTCCAAGACAAAATCTGTGAATTATTGGTGGGGAATGTCTTCCGGTGTAGTGGATGTTATTTGTTCACAGAACCTGCCGATTGGTACAGAGCGTTTGGTAAGTCTTTTGAAAAAAACAATCAGTGAGGGAGAGTTCAATCCATTTGAGGGAATTTTATATTCACAGAATGGCATAATTCAAAATGACAGAGAAAAGACATTGACGGCGGAAATGATTATTACTATGGACTGGCTGGCGGAAAATGTGATTGGTGAGATTCCAAAAATTTCAGATTTGGAAGAAAAGGCAAAGCCAGTCGTACTCCAGCAAGGAGTGAATAAAATCGAGGAGAATTAATAGATTGGCAGCGAAATGGCTGCTTGCTGCCCGGAAAGGAATACGATTTACATGAAAATATTAGCAATAGCGGATGAGGAATCAAAATATCTGTGGGATTTCTTTGAAAAAGATAAACTGCAGGATGTGGATCTGATTCTTTCCGCTGGAGATTTAAAGCCGGAATATTTGTCTTTTCTGGTAACGATGAGCAATGTGCCTGTACTTTATGTACATGGTAACCATGATGATAAGTACGCAAGAAAACCGCCGGAGGGATGTATTTGCATAGAAGATGATATTTATGAATATCGTGGCGTGCGGATATTAGGATTGGGAGGTTCTATGCGTTACCGACCCGGCGGACACCAGTACACAGATAAAGAGATGCACAAACGAGTGAAAAAGCTGAGGTTTAAGCTGTTCCGCAAACGCGGTTTTGACATTCTTCTGACACATTCTCCGGCTTATCAGGTGAATGACGGAAGAGATTTGCCGCATCAGGGATTTCAGGATTTTATTTTTTTGATGGATAAATATAAACCGCGTTTTTTTATTCACGGTCATGTGCATATGTCTTATGGTAGACAGTTTAAGCGTTATGATAAATATGAAGAAACAAATATCATCAATGCATATGAACGATGTTTGTTTGAGTTTGAGGATGAGGATTTAAAAGAACATTTACGATAAGAGAAAAAAACAGGGAGCAGATCACATTTTACGCGTGATCGGCTCTCTGTTTTTAAACGAAAGGGTTTATTGGTTATATGAATCAGTGTCGGTGTTTGAAGGTTTATTTTCTGCCATTGGTGACGGATAGACGCGCGTGTCCTGAGATACATAGGGTTTCTGCAAATAAACTTTTGTTTCCTGTGTGGCAGGTGTATCTTTGCCGTAAAGCTGTTCCATTTGATGCCAATACGGTGAAGACTCCGGCGAATTGATTGATCTGGCAGACGGCTGGCGGGAAATATTCGGATTGCCCTGAGGATACGGATACGTCTGCCGGAAATTTGAGTTTTCCTGCGGATAACCGGCTTCATAATATGTTCCCTTTTTTACTTTCTGTTTTTTCTTTTTGGCAAAAGGCCGAAAGATGGTTTTGCGGCCTGTCCAGCCGACAATTCTTACCAGCACAATTCCCCAAAAAGCGCCGAAACTGTCAATGAATACATCGCGTTTGGAAGGCCCACGTCCGTCAACAAAAGATTGGTGATACTCATCCCCACAGGCAAAAGCCACACAAATCAGTCCGGCAAGAAACATTAGCCAGATACCGCGGATACCATATACATATAATGGAAAGGAAATTGCGACAGCAAGGGCAAAGTATTCGGCCATGTGTGCCAGTTTCCGAGTAAAACCGTGGATACGGTAGGACCAGCTTTCAATCTCCCAATCTTCCATGTTTGTTTCTAATATCATATCAGCGGTTTCGACGAGTTTGTAACTGACTTTATAGCTGAGCTGTGAGGAGATGTCTCCAGTCTGCGCCGAAAAATTATAGATCATATACATCAGAAGCAGGGCCGGTATAAATGAAAGTGGTTTTAGAAAAATTCGTACAAACATAATACCTCCTGAAAATAGAATACGATATAGGTGCTTAAATTATGCTTTGTATCATAGCATAGGAAATGGATGATGTCTATGTACTTAAGAAAATTCTAAGGGATTGTACAAAAAAATCTTGACAGAAACAGGGATTCCACGTATACTGATGTCGTGTGCAAAGGAACAGAGTTTTTTTGTGCATGAATACTGTTATTCAGTTGATGAATAATCGGCAACCACAACCCATAGGGAATAACACAGGAGGTAAAAGGAATGCCAACATTTAACCAGTTAGTAAGAAAAGGCAGACAGACATCTACTCAGAAATCTACTGCACCGGCACTTCAGAAAGGTTACAACTCTCTGAAGAAAAAAAGCACGGATGTATCTGCACCGCAGAAAAGAGGTGTTTGTACAGCAGTTAAAACTGCTACACCGAAAAAGCCGAACTCAGCTCTTCGTAAGATCGCCAGAGTACGTCTGTCAAATAACATTGAAGTAACCAGCTACATTCCAGGTGAAGGACACAATCTGCAGGAGCATAGTGTTGTTCTGATCCGTGGCGGTAGAGTAAAGGACCTTCCGGGTACCAGATATCATATCGTTCGTGGTACACTGGATACCGCAGGTGTTGCTAAGAGAAGACAGGCTCGTTCCAAATATGGAGCAAAGAGACCGAAAGACGCTAAGAAATAAGAAATGAGAGGAAGGGAAACAAACGCGAACGAAGGGAGCATTTGTTTTCAACCCGAGTAATCATGAGAAAATCACTAAGTGTGTAAGCGTGCAAACGCGAAGGAATTGGATTTTCGAGTGAACAAACAAAGTAACACAATCGTATCACAAACAGAACTAATTAGTGCCGGGATTCTATTTACCAGGTGGTTGCAGGTTGAAAATAGAAGTCCTAGAGTGCGAACACATTAGAACGACACATGTGAGTACCGATGAATTAATCATTCTGTGAGGACGGCTGAAAGAACAGCCGAGCTCGAAACAGCTGGGAGCTGTTTCTCGCTTGGGGCTGTCGCCCCAATGGCTAAACAAAAAAATGTTTTTACGCAAGCGAGCTTGCAAAAACATTTTCCCGTTTATCCGCTGTTCCAATCAGAAAACAATATTAAGGAGGGAAGTAACGTGCCACGTAAAGGACATACTCAGAAAAGAGACGTATTAGCAGATCCGATGTACAATAATAAAGTGGTTACTAAGCTTATCAATAACATCATGTTAGATGGTAAGAAGGGCGTAGCTCAGAAGATTGTATACGGAGCTTTTGAAAAAGTAACTGAGAAAACCGGAAAACCGGCTATCGAAGTATTTGAAGAAGCAATGAACAATATTATGCCGGTTCTTGAAGTAAAAGCAAGACGTATCGGCGGTGCGACTTATCAGGTACCGATCGAGGTTAGAGCAGATCGCCGTCAGGCGCTGGCTCTTCGCTGGATGACTATGTTCTCCCGCAAAAGAGGCGAGAAGACTATGGAAGAAAGACTGGCGAATGAAATTATGGATGCAGCAAACAACACAGGCGCATCTGTAAAGAGAAAAGAAGACATGCACAAAATGGCAGAAGCAAACAAAGCTTTCGCTCATTACAGATTCTAATAGGAGGAATATACCTTGGCTGGAAGAGAATATCCACTGGAGAGAACCAGAAATATTGGTATTATGGCTCATATCGATGCTGGTAAAACTACCACAACAGAGCGTATCCTGTATTATACTGGTGTAAACTATAAAATCGGTGATACTCACGAAGGTACTGCTACCATGGACTGGATGGAACAGGAGCAGGAAAGAGGTATCACAATCACTTCCGCAGCTACTACCTGTCATTGGACACTGCAGGAAAACTGCAAAGCGAAGCCGGGTGCCCTGGAACATCGTATCAATATCATTGACACTCCGGGACACGTTGACTTTACGGTAGAGGTTGAGCGTTCCCTTCGTGTACTTGACGGTGCTGTCGGTGTATTCTGTGCAAAAGGCGGTGTAGAACCGCAGTCAGAAAACGTATGGCGTCAGGCTGACACATACAATGTACCGCGTATGGCATTCATCAATAAGATGGATATCATGGGCGCAAATTTCTACGGCGCAGTAGAACAGATTAAGAACCGTCTGGGTAAGAATGCAATCTGCATTCAGCTCCCGATCGGAAAAGAAGATGATTTCAAGGGAATCATCGATCTGTTTGAAATGAAGGCATATATCTACAATGATGATAAGGGTGATGATATCTCTATCGTAGATATTCCGGAAGATATGCAGGAAGACGCAGAGCTGTATCGTACAGAATTAGTAGAGAAAATCTGTGAACTGGATGATGATCTGATGATGGAGTATCTGGAAGGTGAAGAACCGTCCGTAGACGCTCTGAAGGCAGCTCTGAGAAAGGGTACTTGCGAGTGTACTGCTGTTCCGGTATGCTGCGGTACTGCTTATAGAAACAAAGGTGTTCAGAAACTTCTGGATGCTGTTATCGAATTCATGCCGTCTCCGGTCGACATCCCGGCTATTAAGGGAACCGACATGGACGGAAATGAAGTTGAGAGACATTCTTCTGATGATGAACCGTTCTCCGCACTTGCATTCAAGATCATGGCTGACCCGTTTGTTGGTAAGCTGGCATTCTTCCGTGTGTATTCAGGTACAATGAACTCCGGTTCCTATGTTCTGAACTCTACAAAAGGAAAGAAAGAGCGTGTAGGACGTATCCTTCAGATGCATGCAAATAAGAGAGCAGAGCTTGACAAGGTTTATTCCGGAGATATCGCTGCTGCTGTTGGTTTTAAAACTACAGGTACTGGTGATACACTTTGTGATGAACAGCATCCGGTTATTCTGGAATCCATGGAATTCCCGGAACCGGTTATCGAGCTGGCAATCGAGCCGAAGACAAAAGCAGGACAGGGCAAGATGGGTGAAGCTCTTGCAAAACTTGCAGAAGAAGACCCGACCTTCCGTGCTCATACAAATCATGAAACAGGACAGACTATCATCGCTGGTATGGGTGAACTCCATCTGGAAATTATCGTTGACCGTTTGCTCCGTGAGTTCAAGGTAGAGGCAAACGTAGGCGCACCGCAGGTTGCTTACAAAGAAACCTTTACGAAAGAAGTTACAGTTGACAGCAAATACGCAAAACAGTCCGGTGGACGTGGTCAGTATGGTCACTGTAAAGTTATCTTCACACCGATGGATCCGAATGGTGAAGAAACCTTCAAATTTGAATCCACTGTTGTCGGCGGAGCTATTCCGAAGGAATATATTCCGGCAGTAGGCGAAGGTATTGAAGAGGCTGCAAAAGCTGGTATCCTTGGTGGATTCCCGGTACTGGGTGTTCATGCAAATGTATACGACGGTTCTTACCATGAAGTCGATTCTTCTGAAATGGCATTCCATATTGCTGGTTCTATGGCATTTAAGGATGCAATGAAGAAAGGTGACGCAATCCTTCTTGAGCCGATCATGAAGGTTGAGGTAACGATGCCGGAAGAATATATGGGTGACGTTATCGGTGATATCAACTCTCGTCGTGGACGTATCGAGGGTATGGAAGATATCGGCGGCGGCAAGATGGTTCGTGGATATGTTCCGCTTGCTGAGATGTTCGGTTATTCTACAGACCTTCGTTCTAAGACACAGGGACGCGGTAACTACTCAATGTTCTTTGAAAAATATGAGCCGGTACCGAAATCTGTAATGGAAAAAGTACTGAGCGCAAAAGCTAAATAAATTTTCAGATATAAAATGTGCTGAAAATGCCTGAAATAGGCAGTAAGATTGTATTTATTTGTAAAATAGGCTTGAAAATATCTCTGATTTGAAATATAATCAGAGATAGCCTGTTGAAATATCAACGAATAAAGAAAAGCGCGTAAAGCGTACATTTTTAAGGAGGAAATTCACAATGGCAAAGGCTAAATTTGAAAGAACCAAACCGCATTGTAACATTGGTACCATCGGACA
>CALDMO010000043.1 GCA_937915375.1 uncultured Marvinbryantia sp. | reverse complement strand
TTCTCGATGACGGCTTTCGCCGTATAATCGTCATGAAAGAAACACTTCCGCAAGCTTGTTTCTTTCCACTCCGCCATGCTCATCTCGAACTCGCCATGCTCGTTCTCGATGACGGCTTTCGCCGTATAATCGTCATGAAAGAAACACTTCCGCAAGCAAGCTTGCACATGTTTCTTTCATGACGATTGCATGGCTCAAATGCGATGCATCTTGTTGAAGATGTCTTCATGCTGGCACATGATAGTAACGCCGATCACATCACCGAGCGCTTTGAGTTCTGTTGCCAGCTCGGCAACCTCTTTCGGAGAAGCAGATGCATCTGTTACCATCATCATATTAAAGAATCCGTCCACGATCGTCTGCGAAATGTCCAGGATATTGACATTGTTTTCTGCCAGAAAGGTACAGATTTTTGCGATAATTCCAACGGTGTCTTTTCCTACTACTGTAATAATTGTTTTTTTCATTTTACTTTCCTTTCCCGGACATTTTCTGTCCAACTTTCTTTATTATTAAAGGCTGGCCAATTCTGATGGGCAGTCTCTTTTCGCAACGCAGATGTGAAAATCATCCGCCCGGTAAGGATTATCGCCCAGTGTGACCTCTGTACAGACCGTCTCATACGCCAGCGCTTCATAATTATTTTCTTTACTTAAATGCCCCAAAAAAATATATTTCATTCCGTCATGCAAAATAGAACAAAGCAGACGTCCCGCATTTTCATTTGATAAATGCCCGTGATTGCTTAGAATACGCCGTTTCAAATAATACGGATAAACACCGGCCTGCAGCATCCGCACATCATGATTTGCTTCCAGTACGATTGCATCCAATCCCTGCAGTTTTGAAATCGTATAATCGGTATAAACACCAAGATCTGTCACAACTGCCGCTGACTTTCCGCCCGCGTTTACACGGTATGCCACCGACTGCGCAGCATCATGCGAGGTACGGATCGGTACGATTTCCATATCACCGATCTGGAAGTTCACATCCGCTTCAATTTCATGAAACAGACTTTCATCCAGCTTGCCAAGAGAACTGCTCTGTTTGATCGCCGCGATCGTCCCCGCCGTTCCATAAACTGGAATTTTAAACTTTCTTGTCAGCACGCCAATCCCTCTGATATGATCGGAATGCTCATGTGTTACCAGAATACCGTTCAAATCCGCCGGAGAACGATCTATCGTCTGCATCCCCAGCTGTGTCTGCTTTGCGCTGATGCCTGCATCTATAAGAATGCTGGTATTTTCTGTCCCCATAAAAATACAGTTTCCGCTGCTCCCGCTTGCTATACTACACAAATCCATGCTCTTTCAATCCTTTATCTATCTGTTCATATGTATTTTCCATAATATCGCTGCTATTGTCAATCACAAATTGACATGCAGCGCGAAACTGCGCGTCTGTTTTCTGATTGCTCAGAATCTGCGCAATTTTTTCCTCCGAATATCCTCTGGATGATATCAAACGTTTTTTACGCGCCTCCTCACATACAAAAACATACCAGATCTCGTCGCAGATCTCCTCATAGTGATCTTCCAAAAGAAGCGCCGCCTCCAGCACCAGAAACGGCCGCCCATTTTTTTCCTCTTTTATAATTTCCTGCTTTACATATTCTTTTACGCGCGGATGTACGATCTGATTCAACGCCTCAATACCGCTCTGTTTCGCGAACGTCTCGGCATAAAGTTTTTGACGGTCGATCCGCCCCTCCGCACTCAGAATCCCCATCCCGAACTTCTCTGTCAGGGGCGTATAGCAGCTTTGTCCCGGCCCCATCAAAAGATGCGCGGCCTTATCCAGTTCCATCACACGCACCTGATATTTTTTATTTAAATATTGCAAAACGGTACTTTTTCCGGCTCCTACGCCACCGGTAATTCCAAGAATTTTCATATTTTCAAATGCTCCCTGCATATGCGCTCAAACAATCCTCTGCTGCCCGAAGGTTCCCACGCAGTATAAAAAGCCGCGCTCTGCTCCCTATCAATGTGCCTCAAACCAGTTGCTGCCGCAGTTTAAATCTACTTCCATAGCTACCTTCATCTGCACTGCATGCGTCATTTCTTCAAATACCACCTGTTTTACCGCCTCTGCCTCTTCTTCTGTTGCTTCGACCAGAAGCTCATCATGTACTTGCAAAATCAATCGGGAGCGGAAATTTTCCGCCCGAAGACGCTCATTAACACGAATCATCGCAATCTTGATGATATCAGCCGCAGTTCCCTGGATTGGAGAATTCATCGCCACGCGCTCACCAAACGAGCGCTGCATAAAGTTACTGCTGGAAAGCTCCGGTACCGGACGTCTCCGTCCAAAAAGCGTAGTGACATAACCATGCTCCTTCGCACCGCTCACTGCTGCGTCCAGAAATTCCTTAATTTTCGGATAGGTCGCAAAATATTTATCAATATAATCACCGGCTTCCTTAACGCTAATCTTTAAGTCCTCACTCAGTCCGAAAGCGCTGATGCCGTATACAATGCCAAAATTTACCGCCTTGGCGTTTCGTCTCTGCAGATCGCTTACTTCATCGAACGGAACATGAAATACCTGCGAAGCCGTCAGTCGATGAATATCCACATCATCAGCAAATGCGTGTATCAGTGTTTCGTCTCCGGAAAGCGCCGCAAGCACACGCAGTTCAATCTGTGAATAATCCGCATCGATCAATACACAGCCATCTTTCGCGATAAATACTTTTCGCAGCATTCGTCCAAGCTCTGTACGAATCGGGATATTCTGCAGATTCGGATCTGTACTGCTAATGCGCCCCGTTGCAGTAATCGTCTGATGAAAATTACCATGGATACGACCGTCCTCCCGAATAAAATTCGCCAAACCATCCGCATAGGTGGATTTTAATTTTGCCACCTGACGATATTCCAGAATTTTAGAAACAATCGGATAATCCGGCGCCAATTTATCAAGTACATCAACGGCGGTTGAATAACCGCTCTTTGTTTTTTTCGCACCCGGAAGCTTCATATTTTCAAATAATACGATGCCGAGCTGCTTTGGAGAATTGATGTTGAAGGTCTCTCCCGCATCCGCGTAAATCTCCTGTTCCAACTGTTCAACGCGCACCTGCAGTTCATCACCATAGATTTTCAGGCTTTCAGCGTCCACACGCACGCCTTCCTGCTGCATATCAAACAGTGTATAAACCAGCGGCATTTCAATCTCATTAAACAGTGCCGTCATCTGCAGTTCTTCCAATTTTTTCTCAATCTGCGGCCATGACTTCCATGCCGTATAAGAAAGATAACAGGCATACTCCAATATCTTCTCTTCCTGTTCTGAAACCGCTGTGCGAAGCGGAGTTTTACCGAATCGCTCCCACTTTGACGGAATCAGCATATCCGCATGATCCTTTGCAATATCATCCACCAGATACTGCCCTTTCAACGGATTAATCAAATAAGCTCCAATCTTTGCATCCTTAATCGCCGGACGCATTTCCTTTGTAATCGACAGCCATTTTAGCTGCTCTTTTAACCCGATCGTCACGCTCTTTTTACCGTTTCTCAGTAATTCCAAACACTTACCAGCCAGATATTCCTCTGTCTGAAATCCCCCTACCGGCATAAAATATATTTCGTTTTCTCCAAAACAGAGCGTCACGCCAAGAAAATCCTCATTTTCACAGAGTAAAGAAAAACCGCAAAGCTCAGCTCCAGATGCCGTTTCAAAAATCCGCTCCGTCTCAGAAAAATCCTCTATTTTCTGGAAAAAGTCCGTCACTGCATTATCCGGTTCTTCACAGTCAAACCGTGATAAAATTTGCTTAAATTCCAGTCTTCGGCAAATTTCAAACGCTTCCGGCGTAAACAAGTTTTCCATTTTCGCCGCTGCCATATCAAGTACAAACGGCGCCTCCGTATCAATCTTAGCCAGTTTTTTACTGAGCTCGGCCAGATCGTAATGTTCACGTAAGGACTCTCTCGCTTTGTTTGGTTTCACATCATCAATGTTCGCATAAGCGTTTTCAATACTCCCGAACTGAGAAATGATCTTGCCAGCTGTCTTTTCTCCCACTCCCGGAATACCCGGAATGTTGTCAGACGCATCTCCCATCAGCGCCTTCAAGTCCACAATCTGCAGCGGTGTCACCATATATTTTTCAATCACGTCCGCCGTAAAATAATTTTCAATTTCTGTTCCGCCTTTTTTTGTCTTCGGAATACGAATCTGGATCTGATCCGTTGCCAGCTGCAAAAGATCACGATCGCCGGAAATGACCGATACGGCCAACCCTTTCGCCTCAGCGGCTTTTGCCGCCGTTCCCAACAGATCGTCTGCCTCGTAGCCCTCCAGCATCATCAAAGGCACGTTCATTGCCGTCAGCAATTCTTTTATCACCGGAACCTGCTGACGCAGTTCTTCCTGCATCGGCTTTCGGGTTCCTTTATAGGCATCATACATCTTGTGCCGGAATGTCGGCGCCTTCAGATCAAACGCTACCGCAAAGTAATCCGGCTTTTCCTCGTCAATGATTTTAAACATAATATTTAAAAATCCGTATACTGCATTCGTATGAAGCCCTTCCGCATTTGTCAAATCCGGCACACCGTAATATGCCCGATTCAAAATACTGTGTCCATCTATCAAAACTAATTTTTCCTGCATTTCTACCTCCGGCTCAATTATGACTATACTGCAATTTCTGTCATCGACTGTATTACACCACCGCATCGCCTGGCATCATTTCCTGCGTTTGCGCCTCCGTCTCCGGCGTCGTAATAATCACCTGACGCTTACGGTTCGTCTCCGGCTCCCGCGCTTCTGTCGTCTCCTCACTCTGTTCTTCCTGATACGTACTCAAAACGGTAATTTCCTCTGTCCCCTGTCCAAACAAATTATACAAGGTTGTCTCATACAGGGACCCGCGTATCAGCGCCTGCACACCTGTGAGCAGTAAAACTGCCAACAAAAATCCCATAATTGTCAAAAACAGTTTTTGATAAAAATGTACAATCTGGTGATTACGGATGCGCTGCTGGGCCATTTCCAGATCTTTTTCCAAAAGCTTTCGAATATCAAAAGATCCCTGCCCCTCATCATCCTCCAGCTTTTCCAGCGCATAATAGATGGTATAATAGACCTCCAGTTCCTCACTGCAGGTCTTGCACTCACGAATATGCTCGATAAATTCCTCCATCTCCCGGTCGTCTAGTTCCCAGCGGATGTATGGCATGATTTTTTCCTGTGCTGTCTTACAATCCATCTATCTTAAACCTCGTATTTTTTTATAAGTATTAAAAAAGCTCCTTAAAGCTGTTTCCAACAACTTAAGGAGCATTACTTTCTGGTGCCGGTGGTGGGACTCGAACCCACACACCCGGATGGATAACAGATTTTGAGTCTGTCTCGTCTGCCAATTCCGACACACCGGCAGTTCTATTGTAAAATTGTCCGGTCTTACCAACCGAAAATCATTCTACCACATACTGAACCAATTTGCAAGCAAAAATTTTAATTTTATGCCTGCTCAAGCGCCTGCTCCAAATCCGCAATCAAATCTTCTACATTTTCTATCCCGACAGAGAATCGAATCAGTCCTGCAGATACTCCGGCATCCTTCAGCTGCTGATCGTTCATCTGACGATGTGTATGGCTGGCCGGATGAAGAACACCGGTGCGCGCATCCGCCACATGCGTTACGATCGCTGCCAGCTTCAGGCTGTCCATAAAACGAACCGCCGCCTCGCGTCCCCCTTTTAGTTCAAACGAAATTACACCGCAGGTGCCATTCGGCATATATTTTTTCGCCCGTTCGTGATATTTATCTCCCGGCAGTCCAGCATAATTCACATGATTCACTTTCTCATGGCGACTCAAATATTCTGCAATCTTTGCCGCATTGCTGCAGTGACGCTCCACACGCAGCGCCAACGTTTCCAACCCCACATTCAGCAAAAAGCTGTTCAGCGGAGACGGCACAGCTCCAAGATCACGCATCAGCTGCACAGTCGCCTTTGTAATATATGCCTTTTTCCCAAATTTCTCTGTATAAACAATGCCATGATACGATTCGTCCGGCTCGGTCAGACCATGAAATTTGCTTCCGTACGCATTCCAGTCAAAGTTTCCAGAATCCACGATCGCACCGCCAAGCTGCATCGCATGTCCGTCCATATATTTGCTTGTGGAATGCACCACGATATCCGCGCCCCATTCAAACGGACGGCAATTGATCGGCGTAGCAAAAGTATTATCCACCATCAGCGGTACACCGTGTTCGTGCGCGATCTTTGCAAATTTTTCAATATCAAGCACGACCAACGCCGGATTCGACACCGTTTCCGCAAACAGTACTTTTGTATTCGGACGGAAAGCCGCCGCAATCGTCTCTTTATCCGCATCGGCGTCCACAAAAGTACAGTCGATGCCAAATTTTTTTAAGGTCACATGAAACAGGTTGTGCGTACCGCCATAAATCGTCGCTGTCGAAACAATGTGATCCCCCGCCTCACAGATATTAACGATCGCATAAAAAACCGCCGCCTGTCCGGAGGAAGTCAAAACCGCCGCTACACCGCCTTCCAAGTCGGCAATTTTAGCCGCTACAGCGTCACTGGTCGGGTTTTGTACGCGGGAATAAAAATATCCCTCCTCTTCCAAATCAAAAAGCCTGCCCATTTCCTCTGTCGTATCATATTTGAATGTAGTGCTCTGAATAATTGGGAGAATACGCGGTTCCCCTTTTTTCGGAGTCCACCCTGACTGTACACACTTTGTTTCCTGTCTGTAATTCATCTTTGTATCTGCCTCTTTTCTGTCATGTCTTTTATTGCTCTGTTTCCTTTTATTTTACCATAAATATTTCCAAAATAAAACAGAAAAAAACATTGCTTTTTCCTGTGGAAGTTTCTATACTTTTTAAATACAAAGCGAAGCGGCAGCCGCTCCTTCGTTTTCAATCTATATATAATAAGAGGGAGAAAAATGAATACAGACAAAAAATTTGCAAAACGTGTTGGAATGACTGTTTTCGGCGTTGTCAGCTGCGCTGTCAGTGTCGGTCTATTTAAGCTGGCGGCGCTCGGTGTCGATCCGTTCCAGTCTTTTATGGCCGGTCTGGATGCTCTGATTCCAATTTCTTTCGGTACACTTTATGTGATCGCCAATGTAGCATTGCTGCTGTTCAGTCTGATCTTTGACCGCCGTCGTATCGGACTTGGTACCTTTATCAATCTGTTTCTGACCGGCTACATCGTACAGTTTTCTTACGATTTCTTTCAAGGCATCTTCGGAGAACCGTCCATGCCGGTGCGCGTAGTATTTCTATTGATCGCTATTGTGATCATGTGTTTTAGCTCCGCATTTTATTTCACCGCAGCAATGGGTGTATCCACCTACGACGCCGTAGCCCTGATTCTTACTGAAAACTGGCACATCGGAAAATTTAAATATATTCGTATTGCCACCGATATCGTCTGTGTCGCTGCCGGATGTATTCTTTACCTGCTGGCAGGCGGCAGTTTTACCTCCATTCCGACAATTGCCGGAATCGGAACGATCATCACCGCCTTTTTCATGGGCCCTCTGATCGACTATTTCAACAATCATGTGGCAAAACCATTTCTGGAAAAATAATAATAAAGAACCATATGGAAACTGCGCATTCGGCAACTCTCCATATGGTTCTTCTTTTACAATATCTGCTGCTTATGCAGACAACTTTTTATTTATTGATCAAACATTTTCCTCTGCAGATCACCTGCACAATATTCAAATCCTGATCTAAAAGTACTGCGTCGGCTGATTTGCCGGCTGTAATACTGCCGCATTCATCATAAAGACCGAGTGATCTCGCCGGTGTCGCTGTAGATGCCAACACCGCGTCCGCAAGCGGAATTCCCATCTCTTTTACTGCTACGCGCAGACATTCCATCAGGTTCGATGCGGAACCTGCGATTGTGCCGTTTTCCAATGTTGCCAATCTTCCTTTTACGTTTACCGGCTGACCGCCAAGCGCGTACTGTCCGTCTTTTAATCCAGTCGCCATCATACTATCACTGACCATGCAGACGCGCTGTGCGCCGAACAGTGCAAATACAGAACGCACCATCGATGGATGGATATGGATGCCATCACAGATCAGCTCAACCGTCACATCCTTACTGTCAAAAGCCGCTCCCACTACTCCGGGCGCACGGTGGCTGAAATTCGGCATCGCGTTAAACAGATGTGTCACATGACATGCTCCCGCGTCAAATGCCGCTTTTGCCGTATCATAATCCGCTGTCGTATGTGCAACCGAAATCACTACCTCATCCTTCAGCGTTTTGGTAAAATTCAAATTTTCGTCTTCTTCCGGAGCTACAGCCACCTGCTTGATCAAACCGCCGGAAAGCTTCTGCATTTTCTGGAAAAAGTCTACATCCGGTTTATGCAGGTATGCGCCGTTCTGCGCTCCTTTTTTTGCCTCGGAAACAAACGGACCTTCCATGTTGATTCCCCGAAGCGCACTGCCTTCGGTATTATCATACGCACCTGCATTGGCAAAAATTTTTGTCAGCATCTCCTCTGAAAGCGTCATGGTTGCCGGGGTAATACTCGTCACACCCTGACTGGCTTCATAGGATGTGATCGCATCCAAAGCCTCCTTTGTGCCGTCACAAAAATCGTATCCCATACAGCCGTGAAAATGAATATCCACCAGTCCCGGAATCACGTACAGACCTTCCGCATTGATCACATCCGTGTCTGCCGTATCAGTCTGACAGAAACGCCCCTCACAGATATTGACATCTCTTTTCTCAAACACTCCATCTTCCGAAAAAACAGTTCCATTTATAATTTTCATTGGTAACCCCCTTACTTAAAAAACAAGGAATATGCATCTTGCAAAGCGTTTTGTAAAATAGGCAAGTTTACACTTGCCTATTTACTGCAAATTAAATACGGTCTGCAATCTTCGCGAACGCAGCTTCATCACCAACAACAGTCACATCCGGATGGAACTGCAGAATAGATGCCGGTACCTGCGGCGTTACCGGACCAAAGAAAGCTTTTTCTACGATATCTGCTTTATCTGCACCGCTGACAACCACAAGAATCTTTTTTGCTGCCATGATTGTACCGATTCCCATTGTATATGCCTGTGTCGGCACATCTTCTTTTGAAGCAAAGAAACGGGCATTCGCATTAATGGTAGACTCTGCGAGCTGTACGCAGTTGGTCTTTTTCGCGAAAGTATCAGCCGGCTCATTAAAACCGATATGGCCATTATGTCCCATACCCAAAAGCTGAATATCAACGCCGCCCACGCTGGCAATAATTTCTTCATATGCATTGCAAGCCTCATCGGCATCTGCAATCGTGCCGTCCGGCACATGTGTCTTTGTTACATCAATATTTACATGTGAAAATAAATTGTCATTCATAAAATAATAATAACTCTGATCATTTTCATGCGGCAATCCGCGATATTCATCCAAATTCACACTTGATACCTTTGAAAAATCAAGATCTCCGGATTCATAACGTTCTACCAGACATTTATATAATCCGATTGGAGTGGAACCTGTTGCGAGTCCGAGCACACAATCCGGCTTCTCGATCATCTGTGCGCTGATCACATTTGCAGCCTTACGGCTCATATCATTGTAATCCTTTGTTTTTACAAATCTCATACTTCCTTTTCTCCTTTTCTTTTCCCGGTATTTTATAACAAGTTGCTGCTGGTCATATTACTATTTCTGACCAAGCGGATATAGTATAACACACTTTTTACTTCCCTGAAATATTTTTCTTATTCAAAATAGTTTTCCACACGGTTTTTACCGTCCACCAGATGATTGTAAGTCAGAATCTGATAACGATTCAGCCAATCGGCTGCCGCCGACGCGCCTTCCGTATACTTACATCTCCCGCCTTCTGACGTAATAATCATATTTGCAGTCACCGCCGGAATCTCTTTTCGCATATCCGAGAGAAAATCCTGATACGGCATCGTTGGAATGCCGGCTTTTTCCAGCAGTAATCCACTCAGATAATTTACGCTGATCGCCTCAATTTCTTCCTCTTCAATCTCATAGTTTGCCCAGATAACAAACGGAACGATATAATTATCAAAATAAACATTATCGGCATCCGCGCCCTCACGCTTCCTGCCGGTCAATCTCAAAAACGTATTTGTGATATAATCGGACGGTTGATGATCGCCAAACATCAGAATAATGGTTTTCTCTTTCTGCTTTGCAAAATAATTCACCAGATATTCAAAAGCCTCATCGCTTTTTTTCATCAGCGTCAGGTATTTTTCCGCCGCGATTACGTTGGTCGTTTTATTTTCCAGCTGCGGCAGGTGCACCGACGGTTCAAAACCGGGGCTCTCCTTACTGTAACCACCGTGATTCTGCATCGTTACTTCAAACGCAAACAGACGCTCAGAAGCCTCTTTTTCCTCATACAATTCAATGATTTTTTCAAATGCGGACTGATCGCTGACATAATCGCGGATATAGGCCGGATCTTCAAAATCACTGCGGAACAGCGCTTCATCGAATCCGAACCACGGATACACTTTATCGCGCGCCCAACCAGAAGCATTATATGGATGAATCCCGATCGTTTTATAGCCCATCTGTTTCAGATGGCTGGCAAGCGTCGGCATCTCTCCTTTTACATATTGCTGATAGGGTACGCTGCCGGTCGGCATAAAAGCCATCGAGTCGCCCGTCAGAAATTCATATTCGGAATTTGCCGTATTACCGCCTTTGACGGAAACATAGCAGTTTCCTTTTACCGTATTTTTCGTCAGAGAATTGATAAACGGAAAATATTCTTCGCTCGTCTCAAACTCCCCGAACACAGCCGGATCAGAAAGCGCCTCATTCATAATCGCGATCACATTCGGCAGTTCTTCTGTCTCTACATCCGCTGTTTCCTTTTTATAACACTCTGCTTCTTCCTGCGCCGCGCTTGCAGAATAGCCGTTCGGTTTTTCTACTTTAAGGTATTTCAGATTTCCTAAAAACCCCCCCACCAGGCCATTATTACGATAAAGAACATTCGGCGTAAACAACGTTGTATCCAGACTGAACGCTTTTACAGATGCATCGGTACCAATATACTGCACATATCCAAACATACTGATAGCAGAAAGCGCCAGCCCAAGCATTCTTGGTTTTAAACGAATCGTTCTTTTTTTACCGCCCAGACGACTGCCAATCAAAATAATTGCAAGAAAGCCCAGCACTACATATACCACACGCGCTTTAATCTCGAATTCGTAATTGCCCGCAACCGACACTGCCGTACCGATAGAAAAAATATCCCACGGTACAATCGGTGATGAACGAAAATCCACCACATAATAATTGATCAGCCCAAACAGCATCGGAAGCACCGGTGCTACGGCATAGCCGCGTCCCGTGCTTCCAAATAAAAAGGTACAGATTCCAAACAGCAGATAATAAAATACTAAATTCAGCAGAAAAATCGGTACCGTCAAATCCCAGGGTACATGGGTGTAAAATTCCATACACATCAGTGTCAGTACCGGAAGTACTATCATCAAAAACACTTTCGGCGCTGTCGCCGTAATTTTAAAATTTCGTATTTTTTTCATCTTCAATGCCTTACTCATGATTTATGGACATGTTCATGCGTGAACAAATGATCCTGACAATACTCATAGTTTCCATCACATTTCGAACAAAAGCGGAATTCCAAATGCTCTCCGTCCAGTTCTGTACGGCCGCAGACCGCGCATTTGTGTTTTGCCACCCGTCCGTCTGACGTCTTTGTCTGATATTGCTGTGCGGTTGCTTTTTTATATTCGTATTTGCGTTTCTGCTCCCACGGCGAAAAACGTCTCATGTTTCTGGAGGTCAGGAAAAATACGATAAAATTCAAAAGAGAAGCAATAATCACCACTCTGCCACTCCAGTTGTTCTGAATCAGGCTGAACACGATCATAACGCCATACAAGATTCCCAGCCATTTGATCTTGATCGGAATAAAGAAATACAGCAACACCTGCGCATCCGGATATGTTGCCGTAAACGCCAACAGAATCGACATACTGATATAATACGTACTGAACGATGCTCCCATCGTCGGAATCACCATCGGCGGATAGTTCAGTTTCAGCAGCCCATAGAGAATAAACGCTCCGAGCGTTGTAAAAATAACACCTGAGAAAATATAGAGGTTATAACGAAACGCCCCCCAAGTACGCTCCAGCGCATTTCCTACCGAATAATAGAAATACAGCATAATGATCGTAAAGATACTAAGCTGCTCCGGCGGTATCAACAGCCACGTCACCAGTCTCCACACCTGTCCGCGCAGAATATAAGCCGGCTCCAGAGTCAGATAGTTCAAAATATGCGGCGAAAACGCAGCCATCAAATATCCTGCCACATAAAGCGCAATAATATATGCGGATAGATTGTGTACCGCATATCTGCCGAACTTTCGTTCCATTTTGTTCATCCAGTTCATAGTCACACCTTTTCTTTCTGATAATCATATTCCGCAAAGCGGAACATCTAATTTTATAGTATAGGATTTTACCTGTTATTTGTCAATCAAACCAAATAACTTTACATTTTTTTCACAATTGCGTATACTTAGATACAGGTTCTAATGGCAGTAGTTTCCCAACTGTACATACAGTCTTGGAGAATCTCTGTCTATGTAAAATAGACATAAGGAGGCAGTTATCATGTCCGGTTCTACATACGGAAAAATATTTCAAATCACCATCTGGGGAGAATCTCATGGAAAAGCGCTTGGTGTTGTCGTGGACGGCTGTCCGGCAGGACTTCCGCTCTGCGAAGCGGATATTCAAACATTTCTTGACAGAAGAAAACCGGGACAAAACGCTTTTTCCACGCCGCGCAAGGAAAACGACACAGTAGAAATCCTTTCCGGCATTTTTGAAGGAAAAACAACCGGCACACCAATTTCTATGATTGTTCACAATAAGACGCAGCGTTCTTCCGACTACAGCGAGATTGCCGGATATTACCGCCCCGGCCACGCCGATTATACCTTTGATCAGAAATACGGTTTTCGCGACTACCGCGGTGGAGGACGTTCTTCCGGACGCGAAACCATCGGACGTGTCGCCGCAGGAGCAATCGCCGCAAAGCTGCTTGCGCAGCTCGGTATCAAGATCACCGCTTATGTGCGCTCTGTCGGTCCGGTCGAAATTGATCCGGCGCGCTTTAATCTTTCCGTCCGCGACAAAAATCCCTTAAATATGCCGGATGAAACAGCTGCGGCCAAAGCTGCCTCCTACCTTGAAGTATGCAAAAAAGCCGGTGATTCCTCCGGCGCAATGGTAGAATGTCTGATTGAAAATCTGATGCCCGGCATCGGTGATCCGGTTTTTGAAAAATTAAGCGCCAACCTAGCCAAAGCGATGTTCTCCATCGGTGCAGTCAGATCCTTTGAAATCGGTGACGGAATTGCTGTTTCAAAAGCAAAAGGAAGCGAAAACAACGATGCTTTTATCATTGCCTCTGACGGCAGCATCAAAAAAGAAACTAATCACTCCGGCGGTATTTTAGGCGGTATCAGCGATGGAAGTACCATTTCCATGCGGATCGGTTTTAAACCGACTCCCTCTATTTCAACAGCGCAGCACACCGTTACCCGCGACGGTCATGAAATAGAGGTACATGTCAAGGGACGCCATGACCCGATCATTGCACCGCGCGCTGTCGTTGTTGTAGAATCTATGGCGGCTCTGACCGTGTTGGATGCTGTACTGTCAAATATGTCAGCGCAGATGGATGGAATTATCCAATTTTATCAAAACTAATACAGCAAAGTGGCCCTACCGCAAGGCAGAGCCACTTTTATCCTCTTCTGTTTTCTTAATACTCCAAAATAATCATTCCTTCATATTGTTTCTTCGCCGAACCAACCAAAGAATCAGCCAGATATTGGCTAAGGATTTCTCATAATCGTACTGTTCCCAATCACTTTCCTCTTTTTTTCGTTACAATTACCGCTGCCTCTTCCTCTGTCAGCTGCTCCAGATCAGTTGTCTCACCCACTTTGGAAATTAAAATACAGTTCGGCGTTTCCACCTTGATCGGACGCCCCTTCATCACAATCAGTCCTTTTTCATAATCAATCGTGAAGAAACGAATTTCATTCGACTCGTGATTTAAAGTTACCAAAGTTTTCTCATCCGGAAATACCTCAATATCCTTTGGGTATTTGCCGCTGATCGGCAGTTTGCAGATTTCAGAAAGCATTCCATTTTCCGGATCAATCCGATAAATCGAAACACTGTTGTCTCCCGCGGTAGAGGTATAAAGATACTTCCCGCTCGGAGAAATGCGCAGTCCGGAACTTGCGCAGCCCAGTTCCCTCGTATCCATACGGGAATCTACCTTCTGAATCAATTCAAATTTGGGAAGCTTGCCCTCTCCGTTATAAGAATATACCAGTACTTCATTGCTCAATTCACAGTTTACATAGGCAAATCTGCCGTCCGGACTAAACCGGATCAAACGCGGACCGGACTCTAGTTCACAGCGAACAATATCGAGCAGCTTTAATTTCCCGCTGGTCGGATTTACTTTATAAATATTGATGTGATCGATACCACAGTCCACTACACAGAGAAACTTCCCATCCGGTGTAATCTGCGCACAGCTGATATGCGGACGGAAATTACGCTCCGCTACGCTGAACACACTCTTATGAAAAATACCGTCCAGCACACTTCCGAGACGTCCGTCACGATGCGTATGCACAACCGTCACTTTACCGTCATGGTAACCCGCTACGAACAGAAATTTCCCAAGCTTATCCGTCGAAAGAAAGCATCCGCGCATCCCATCAATACCGACTTTATTGATAGGTGTCAGATCACCGGTCTCTTCATCTATCTTCATCACGGCCACCCCTTCGTCCGCGATCGAATACAGATACTTGCCATTTGTAGATTTCGTCAGGTGAGACGCATTGTTCACCGGAACCACATTGCGTTCCGTCATATATCCATTTTCCACATCCAGGTCATATACATGCACACCAATGCTGCTGCCGTGCGTATAAGTACCCACATATGCCACATATTTCTCTTTCTCCATCGTCAGACCATCCTTTCGCGATTCCAGATGCACAGGGATTTTCCCCTTAGAATTCCAGATATCATAACGCAGTATTTTGATAATAAGTATACCATAATTCCTTCTGCTTGTTAACACGAACATGAAATTTTTTTCATATCTGCAAAATTACTGCAAAATTCCCGATAAATCTGCAAAAAACAATTGAAATCTCCTCCCATCTGTGTATACTCGAATTTGGTATGTTTTAATGCAATTACAACCCTGTGAAAAAATGTTTCAGGAGGAACCGCAAATGAGCAATAAACTAATTAATCTGGAGCACATCTCCAAATCTTATGGAACCAGTATGATTCTGGATGATTTGAATCTGTATATCCGGGAAAACGAATTTTTGACCCTGCTTGGTCCTTCCGGCTGCGGCAAAACAACAACCCTGCG
This sequence comes from uncultured Marvinbryantia sp., assembly GCA_937915375.1. Classification (GTDB taxonomy): domain Bacteria; phylum Bacillota; class Clostridia; order Lachnospirales; family Lachnospiraceae; genus Marvinbryantia. The sequence goes on along the minus strand of CALDMO010000043.1, from coordinate 125,473 downwards.
GATCATCGGTGGATTCGAGACGCCGGATAATGGTCGTGTAATTTTTGACAACAAAGATATCACACACCTTCCACCAAACAAGCGCCAGCTCAATACCGTTTTCCAAAAATACGCGCTTTTCTCTCATATGAGTATTGCAGAAAATATCGCCTTCGGGCTGAAGATCAAAAACAAGAGCAAACAGTATATCAACGATAAGATCAAATATGCGTTAAAACTCGTTAATCTGGACGGTTACGAAAACCGTTTGCCGGAATCCTTAAGCGGCGGTCAGCAGCAGCGTATCGCCATCGCCCGCGCGATTGTAAACGAACCAAAAGTGCTGCTTCTGGACGAACCGCTGGGCGCGCTTGATCTAAAGCTCCGTCAGGATATGCAATATGAGCTGATTCGTTTAAAGAATGAGCTCGGCATCACCTTTATCTATGTCACTCATGATCAAGAAGAAGCTCTGACAATGTCCGATACGATCGTCGTCATGAATCAGGGATATATTCAGCAGATCGGTACACCGGAAAAAATTTACAATGAACCGGAAAATGCCTTCGTAGCCGACTTTATCGGTGACAGCAATATCCTGCCCGGCATCATGGTTGAGGATCGCCTGGTAAATATCCTCGGCGCTCCGTTCCAGTGTGTAGACGAGGGCTTCGGCAAAAACACTCCGGTCGATGTTGTAATCCGTCCGGAAGACGTTGATCTGGTAAAACCGGAAGACGGCACGATCCGCGGCATTGTCACGCATCTTATTTTTAAAGGCGTACATTATGAAATGGAAGTAACGGCAAACAACTATGAATGGCTCGTACACAGTACGGATATGTTCCCGATTGGAACGGAAGTCGGCATCCGCGTTGTGCCGTTCGACATCCAGATTATGAACAAGCCGTTATCCGAGGATGAGGAGGCAGTCAACATTGAAGAATAACAGACGATTACTCTCCGGCCCTTATCTTTTCTGGGCAGTTTCCTTCATTGTCATTCCGCTGCTGCTGATCGTCTACTATGGGCTGACAACCCCTGACGGCAGCTTCACTCTGGATAACATTGCAAAGATCACCACACCGGAAAATCTAAAAGCGCTCGGACTGGCGCTGCTTCTGGCCTTTCTCTGTACTGTGATCTGCCTGATTCTGGCTTATCCGCTGGCAATGATCTTAAGCTCGGCCAACGTCAGCCAGTCCAGCTTCATCGTGCTGATCTTCATTCTGCCGATGTGGATGAACTTTCTGCTGCGTACGCTGGCTTGGCAGACACTGCTGGAAAAAAACGGAATCATCAATATGATGCTGCGTTTTCTGCATCTGCCGCAGCTTGATATCATCAACACCCCGTACGCAATCGTACTCGGTATGGTATACGATTTTCTGCCGTTTATGGTCCTTCCGATCTATAACGTGCTGGTAAAGCTGGATAAAGACATGGTAAACGCAGCCAGAGATCTCGGCGCGAACAGTTTCCAGACATTTACAAAAATTATTTTTCCGCAGAGCCTTCCAGGCGTGATCAGCGGCATTACTATGGTATTTGTACCGGCAATGACCTCCTTTGTAATCTCCGATATTTTAGGCGGCGGCAAGATCCTGCTGATTGGAAACGTCATCGAACAGACCTTTAAGCAGGGAAGCAACTGGAATCTTGGAAGCGGTCTCTCGCTGGTACTGATGGTATTTGTAATCGCCAGCATGGGTATCGTCAATAAATACGACAAAGACAGAGAGGGGGCGACATTCTGATGAAATCCGCAGTAAAAAAGATTTATCTCGCTCTGATTTTTATCCTGCTTTACGCACCGATTGTCACTCTGATCGTGCTGTCCTTTAACGCTTCTAAAACACGCGCGAAATGGGGCGGCTTCACCCTGCAGTGGTATCAGAGTCTATTTAAAAACGAGCAAATCATGAACGCTTTCTATACTACTCTGATCATCGCCGTACTTTCCGCGCTGATCGCCACACTGCTGGGTACGCTGGCCTGTATCGGTATTCAGTCCATGAAAAAGAAAGCGCGTGGTTTTTTCCTGGCGCTTGCAAATATCCCGATGGTCAATGCGGAGATCGTGACTGCAATTTCTCTGATGCTGGTTTTTCTCGCGCTGCGTATAAACCTCGGTTTTCAGACGATTTTACTTTCGCATATCACGTTTAACATTCCATATGTAATATTAAGCGTTATGCCGAAGCTAAAGCAGACCAGCCGCAGCACCTATGAAGCTGCTATGGATCTCGGTGCTTCACCAATATATGCGTTTTTGAAGGTCGTATTCCCAGAAATCCTGCCGGGCGTACTCTCCGGCTTTGTGTTGGCCTTTACAATGTCGCTGGATGATTTTGTAATCACGCACTTCACAAAAGGACCGGGAATCGATACTCTGTCCACCAAAATCTACACGGAAGTGCGAAAGGGCATCAAACCAGAAATCTACGCACTGTCAACCTTGCTGTTTGTTTCCGTACTGGTGCTGCTGATCCTGGTCAATTATTCACCGGAAAAACCGGAAGGAAACAGCAGAAAAGCTGTTACAAAAACAACGCGTGTCAAAGCGCTGCTATTTAAAAAAGTAGTCCCGGCCCTGTTGGCTGCCGTAATCATCGGCGGCGGCATCTATTATGGTTCTCAAGGCAATCTGACCGGAAACAATACGGTTATTGTTTATAACTGGGGAGAGTATCTTGATCCGGAGGTTCTTGATCTTTTTGAGGAAGAAACCGGCATCCAAGTGGTTTATGAAGAATTTGAAACGAACGAAAGCATGTACCCGAAGATCAACGCAGGCGCAATTGCCTATGATCTGGTGTGTCCCTCCGATTATATGATCCAGAGGATGATTGAAAATGATCTTCTTCAGGAAATACAGTTTGAGAATATTCCCAATGTCAAAAATATCGGCAGCACCTACTTTGAAAAATCAAAAGAATTTGACCCGGAAAATAAATATTCCATTCCCTACTGCTGGGGAACCGTCGGCATCCTCTACAACAAAACGATGGTAAGCGAGCCGGTAGACAGCTGGAAGATTCTCTGGGATGAAAAATATGCCGGAAATATTCTCATGCAGGACAGTGTCCGTGACGCTTTTGCCGTCGCTTTGCGCAGCCTTGGATACTCCTTAAATTCCACTGATCTTGACGAATTAACTGCCGCCAAAAATCTTCTGATCGAACAAAAACCGCTGGTACAGGCCTATGTTATTGATCAAGTACGTGATAAAATGATCGGCGGCGAAGCTGCGCTCGGCGTAATCTATTCCGGTGAGGCAATCTACACGCAAAAAGAAAATCCGGATCTGGAATACGTGATTCCAAAAGAAGGCTCCAATATGTGGATTGATTCTTGGGTAATTCCCAAAAATGCAAAGCATGTGGAAAATGCAGAGAAATTTCTCAATTTCCTCTGCCGTCCGGATATTGCGCTGATGAATTTTGAATATATCACTTACTCTACCCCGAACACTGCAGCGCAGGAACTGATCGAGGATCCGGATATCCGCAGCAGCAAAGTTGCTTTCCCGACAGAGGACATGCTGAAAGACTGCGAAACGTTTGCATTCCTCGGCGACGAAAACGATATCATCTACAATGAACTTTGGAATCAGATTAAATCGAACTGATTCGGCAAAACCGGGCGGCATCCAAAAGCCCCCATCCCTGACGGCTGTGCGGCAGCAAAAGATCGACAGCGGATTCCCGCAGGCGCATCTTAACCTCTACATTTGTCAGCCAGGGTTCTTTGGATAACAGAAGCGCAGCGGCACCGGATACTATGGGCGTAGCCATAGAGGTGCCGCTTTTTCTGCAATAATAAGGCCGTCCTCGGCCAAACTGGCTGCTGCAGGATATAATATCCGATCCAGGCGCAACAATATCAGGCTTGCAGACGCAGCATCTGGTCGGTCCCCTGCCGGAAAAAAATGGCTTACGCTCATCAGAAGATCCAACTGTGATCACCTTACGGCTGTTGCCCGGCGCGGTGATCGTCTGCGGCTCCGGCCCAAGATTTCCGGCAGCTACCACTACAACGATCCCGGCATCCCAAGCGTCTTCCACCGCCCTGATCAGCTGTTCGTCCATCACATCTCCTTCTTTTACTGTACCCACCGAAATATTCATGATCCGAATCCGATATTTTTTCTGATGTTCAATCGTCCAGTAAATCCCGTTTATCACATCTTTTCTTCTTCCGTTTCCATTGCGATCCAGCACCTTCAAGCTGACAAATTCTGCCTCCGGCGCAATTCCGCAGTAAGCATGCTGTGATTTTCCCGCACCGCATAAGATTCCGCACACATGCGTGCCATGCCCAAAATCATCATACGCCTCTTTTTTCTGATTCATAAAATCATAAAAACCAGTCATACGGCCCTCAAAATCCGGATGCGGCGCAGTTCCGGTATCCAACACCGCAACTGCAACACCCTGGCCGCGAATTCCCGCTCTCCATACTTCCTCTGCATGAATGATTCTGCGCGCCCGATTCATAAACGCCTCCCGAATACATATAGAATACTATATAAAATCTATGAAAAAGAGAGAATAACATGACAGAACCAACGCTTCAGGATAAAATTTATTCCGAAAATTATTTTGATCTGATCCTTCCGATCCGCACAACAGACGAATCCTTTCTAAACATTTTTTCACCACTCGGTGCTCAGATTTTAGGCGCGCGCTTCGGTATGCTGCACGTTCCTCTTTTAAACCGCCCACTGCCGGAATTTGTGCGTTACTCGCAGATTCCAAAACTCTTTGCTCCTCTGGACACTGCCAGTCTTGAAGTATCCGGCATTCTGCGCGTACAGAATCAGCCGTTTCTTGGCTACACAGGAGAAAATATATTGATCGGCTTTCTGGATACCGGCATCGACTATACGCTCAGCGCCTTCCGCCGCGCAGACGGCAGCAGCCGTATCGTCGGAATCTGGGACCAGACTATCCCATCGGAAGCACCGCCCTATGACTGCGGCTATGGAACCGCCTATACAATCACTGATTTAAACCGTGCGTTGCGTTCTGATGATCCCTACAGCATTGTGCCTTCCCGCGATGAAAATGGTCACGGTACCTTTGTAGCCGGTGTCGCTGCCGGAAGTGCGGACACTCCCGAAAATTTCACCGGCGCCGCCCCAGGCGCTTCCATCGCTATGGTAAAACTCAAGCCCGCAAAACAAAATCTTCGCAATTATTTTCTGATTCAGGAAAATGCCGCTGCCTTTCAGGAAACGGACATTATGATGGGAATCCACTATCTTCTCAATCTCGCCAAAGAGCTGCAGCAGCCGCTGGTTCTTTGTATCGCACTCGGAACCAATCAAGGTGATCACAGCGGCAATGCCCCGCTAGAACGTCAGCTTTCCTTTCTCATGGATTATCTGGGCTGTTTCGGCGCAGTTGCTGCCGGAAACGAAGCGGGTCTGGCACATCATTATTATCAGCCGCTGACTAATTCTTTTGACGCAGCCCCGGCAGAAATTCTCGTAGAGGAAAACACCCGCGGATTTATGCTGGAAATCTGGGCGGAAGCACCGGATTTATTCGGTGTTTCCATCACCTCTCCTTTAGGTGAAAACATTCCTCGTATCCCGCCGCGCCCCGGCTACCGCACCACGCTGACATTTACGGCGGAGCAGACGGTACTGGAAATTTCCTATGAGATTGCAGAATATGCCTCCGGTGTTCAGCTGATCACCCTGCGCTTCCAGAATCCGACACCCGGCATCTGGCGGCTCGGTGTCACAGCCAGCGGAACCTCCTTTGGTTCTTATCATATGTGGCTTCCCGTGGAAAGCTTTATTTCATCCGGAACCGTTTTCCTTGCTCCCAATCCCTACACGACTCTAACCATTCCCTCCACCTCCGATCCCATGCTGACTGTCAGCACCTATGATGCTTATACCGGCAATCTTTTCATCCATTCCAGCCGTGGACCGATCCGTGCCGGAACTTCTAAACCAGACTTCGCCGCGCCCGGCGTCAATGTATACGGTCCTGCTGTCAGCAGCGCAGCCGGCTTACCGCCCCTAAACAAATATATCCGAAAAACCGGTTCTTCCGCCGCCTGCGCAATCACAGCCGGCGCTGTAGCCCTTCTTTTGAATTGGAATGCCAGGCGTCCTTTCCCGAGAAATATGACAAACCGAACCGTCAAGGATTATCTGACGCGCGCCGCCAACCGACAGGATACACTCCTCTACCCAAACCGGGAATGGGGTTATGGTACTTTAAATTTATATCGTGTTTTTGAAACTTTAATGTAACACTTCCGCCTCCTTTCGCATAAAGTGAAGTGTAAAGCAAATTTATGGAGGTTCTACCATGAGTGATTTAACAGCAACAAACTGCGGATGCGGATGTGAAGAAAGAAACAATAACAGATGCGGTTTCTTCGGCGGAAATGACTGTGCATGCTCTATTATTTACCTGCTGGTTATCCTGAGCATCTTCTGCGGCGGCTCTAAATGGGGCGATGGCTGCGACAACAATAATAGCTGCCTACTGATTCTCCTGCTTCTGTTCTGCTGCGGCGGCGACAATGGTTTCGGTGGATTCTGCTAAATTTTTGCAAAGTCTGTTCCAGGCGGTGTAAAAACCTTCTGACAGATCAGACAAACAAAATAGCCCGGCTCTATGAGCCGGGTTTTTTATCATCCGAATCTGTTTTTCTGAACACCGCCGCCTTTTTGACTGCATGCATTCTCGCGCATTCCCTCTCTTTTTACCTGCTGCTTTTTCCTCTCTTGCTCTTGTTTTCTCAGACATTCCTCATCTATCTCATAAAAAGCATTTCCATTTATTACAATATGACTTTTCATCACAAGCTCCCAATTTGTATTCCTTATTATATTATGATTCCTGAACCAAAAAGTCATTTCTGTCATAGAACAACCCTATCCATGCATATAAATAGAAAAAAGCTTTGGGAACGCTTATGGAAAACATAACACCAACGCCGCAGACTGCTGTTGACCGTATTGCCGACGGCGGTAACCTTCAGATGATGAAAGCTGCTATTCCCTATCTGCCGCCTGCCATGCAGAAAGGAATGTCCCTTTATGCAAAACTACTGGAATTGCAGAATCTGATGACCTATTATAATCAGCCCGTCCGCGCCTGTTCAGCGGAAACTGCTTCTGCAAACAGCGAAGAGATTTTAAACGATATTCGTGCCTACTGTAACGAAACGCAGCGTCAATCGCTCGATCATGCATTAAATCTGATCAATACTTTAAAAATGTATCAAGAAATTCAAAATATGTAAAAGGAGAATATCAATATGACCCAAGATGATTTTTCATGGATGAATGATCCTTCTTTAAAAGGAATAGACAATGCGAAACTGCAGATGCTGATGCAGTTTGCCCGTCAGGGAAAAGGAAAATCTCAAAATGATCTGCTGCCTTTTCTGATGGCAGCGGCCAAACAGTCACAGTCAAACGGAACCTCTTTTTCCGACCAGGAAGCAGATCTGATCGTCAATGTCATGAAACAGGGAAAAAGCGCAGAGGAAACTGCAAAAATCGACCGAATGATCACCATGCTGCGGCAGATGCGCGGCAAACATTAGCTTTCTATCTCATCCATTTTCTAATACAAAATACCCACAGGAAGGTTTCCCTATCTTGAAATCCTCCTGTGGGTATCCTGTCAAAAATCAATTATCCAATCACGCATTCACGCAGCAGCGTCAGTCCTTTCACCACCGCCCACTCGCGAATCTTTGCCCGCTCACCGTTAAAATGAAATTCCCTCACTACTGTTTTTCCATGATAGCAGCAGGCAATATAGACAAGTCCTACCGGTTTTCCTTCGGAAGCTGTCGGACCCGCATTTCCGGTCAGTGCCACGCAGGCATTCGCACCTGTCAGGGATGCTCCATTTTCTGCCATCTCTCTTGCGGTCTGTTCGCTGACAGCGCCGTATGCATCCAGCGTCTCTTTTTTCACCTGCAAAAGCTTCTCCTTTGCTTCATTACAGTAAGTCACAACCCCCTGTTTCAATACCTCGGACGCGCCCGAGACGTTCGTTACACGGGCAGAAAGCATCCCGCCCGTCAAAGACTCAGCCGTAGTCAGCGTTTCGCCGCGTTCCCGCAAAAGCGAAAGCACTGCTTCCTCCAGTGTTACCTGCTCTTCCAGTGTATAAATATCCCGCGCAAATCGTCTCTTCAGCTCTTCTACCATCGGCTTTACCAATTCTTTTGCCGCTTCCTCATCAGATGCCTGGGCCGTGACGCGCAGATGTACCTCGCCGGTTTTTGCGTAAGTAGCAATCGTCGGATTCGTCTGTACATCAATCAGATCCCGAATCTGTGTTTCCACCGCACTCTCACCCGGTCCGCACAGCTTCACCATCACAGAATAGATCACTTCCGGCTGCAAACGGTTCAGGTACGGAAAAATGTCCCGCTCGAACATCGGCTTTAATTCGTTTGGCGGCCCCGGAAGCAGAATCACCGATTTCCCATTTACTTCTATGATAATTCCCGGCGCCGTGCCATTGTGATTATCCACTACAATACAGCCCTCCGGCACCATTGCCTGTTTCCAATTATTTTCCGTGATTTTTGCAGCCCTACTGTTCGTAAAATAATTCTGTATCCGTTCTCTGGAATGCTCGTCCATTACCAGTTTTTTTCCGCAGACTTTCGCCGCAATCTCTTTCGTTAAATCATCCTGCGTCGGTCCCAGACCACCAGAGAGGATCACAATATCTGAACGATCCAGCGCTGTCTGCAGCACCTTGGTCAAGCGCTGTTCATTGTCACCGACCGAAGTTTCATAAAAAAGAGAGAGCCCCAGCTGCGCACATTTTTCTGACAAATATGCCGCATTCGTATTTACAATATTGCCCAGCAAAATTTCTGTTCCAACCGAAATCAGTTCCACTACCATGTTTTCTTCCTCCTGAAAGTATTGTCTGTATTTTAAGATATGCCGAATACAATCCTGTATCCGGCATATCCTGAAATATTAACTCATTATGTACATGTATATTATCCCTGCATATTAATGACCTGTTTATTCTTCATGATATAATCAATCAATGAAATCACAGTCAAAATCAATGCCAGCCATATGAAAATCTGTTCCAGAACAACAAACACTGCCATTTTTTCACCCAGATTCAGGATCAGCAAAATGATCATCAGCATCTGTGCGGTTGTCTTAAACTTCCCCCACCAACTAGCGGCGATCACAATACCATTGTCAGAAGCGATCAATCTGAATCCGCTGATAACAAATTCACGGCTAATAATAATGATTACGATCCAGGCCGGAAGGCTTCCCTCCGCCACCAGACAGATCATAGCCGAACATACCAGCAACTTATCTGCCAATGGATCCATAAATTTTCCGAAATTCGTCACCAGATGGTTTTTCCTGGCCAAATATCCGTCAAACCAGTCTGTCACACTGGCAATAATAAAGATTGCCAGCGCCACATAGCGGGTCGTTTGGAATTCACCCATCATCATCAAAACTACAAACGGAATAATTAAAATCATTCTTGCAATTGTAAGCTTATTCGGTAAATTCATGCTCCAACACCCCCACCAAATCATATTCCAATGCTCCGGTAACTCTTACCTTTGCAAAGTCGCCGCTTACCAGTGTCTCTCCTGTCTCGATAAACAGATAACCGTCAATGCCCGGCGCATCACCGTAAGTACGCGCCACATAAACATTTTCATCTGACAGATAGCCTTCTACCATAACTGTCAGCGTCTTTCCTTCCATCTGGTCATTCTTTTCAAAAGAAATCTCCTGCTGCAGTTCCATCAGTTCCGCACGACGATCTTCTTTTACCTCTTCATCAATCTGCTCATCCATAAGCGCTGCCGGCGTATCCTCTTCTCTGGAGTAGGTAAATACACCAAGACGGTCAAATTCCATCGTATCGACAAACTCCATCAGTTCTTCGTGATCCTCCTGCGTTTCACCCGGAAATCCACTGATCAGTGTCGTTCTGAGTATAATATCAGGAATCTCTTTTCTGAGCTTTTCTATGATTCCAATCAGCTGTTCTTTTGAAGTGCGGCGTCCCATCCGTTTTAGGATACGGTCACTCGCGTGCTGAATCGGCAAATCCAAATAGTGACAGATCTTCTTTTCGTCGCGGATTGTCTCAATCAGTTCATCATAAATTTCTTCCGGATAACAGTATAGCACACGAATCCAGCGAATTCCCTTGATCTTACAAAGTTCTCTCAAAAGCACATGCAGACTCTTTTTGCCATACAGATCTATACCGTACAGCGTCGTCTCCTGCGCTACTAAAATCAATTCTTTTACGCCTTGGTCAGCCAGCTGCTGAGCCTCGGCAAGAAGATGCTCCATCGGCACACTGCGGAAATTACCGCGGATTTTCGGAATAATGCAGTACGTACAATGCTTATTACATCCCTCGGCAATCTTCAAATGCGCATAATGACCGCCAGTCGTTACAATACGTTTTACTTCCGGCAGCGGAAGTCTGTCTGTATCCTGAAACTCCAGATATTTCTTTCCCGCGAGCGCCTCGTCAATCGCTTCTACAATCTTATCATAGGTAGCTGTTCCAAGAACCGCATCTACTTCCTCGATTTCCTCCGTAATTTCCTCGCGATAACGTTCTGCCAGACAGCCTGTAACGATCAGAGCCAGGCAGTTTCCGTTTTTGCGTAGCTCCGCCATCTCCAAAATGGTCTGTATACTTTCTTCTTTTGCGTCATGGATAAAACAACAGGTATTCACAACAATGATATCCGCCTGCGTTTCATCATCTGTCATCTGATAGCCCCGTTTTTCAAGCAGTCCCAACATCACCTCAGAATCTACCAGATTTTTATCGCATCCCAGCGATACGAATAATACATTCATGTTCTGTCTCCTACTTTTTGCTGCGTTCTCCCGGGAACACACTTATCTTAGATACTCCCGTCTCGGTAGCTTCCGTTTGTATCTCTTCTTCTACGAAATCATCTTCCGCCGACTGCTGTCCGTCCGTACTGATTTCTTCCACCTCGTCTGCCGTTACTGTCTTAATGTGCTCTTTTTTCTTGCGCGGTTTCCCCAGCGACTTAATCAGATGCTGAATCCAGAAAATACCGGCCAGATTACCAAAGCCGTCGATGATCAGAGATACGGCAATAAGCTTTTCAATAATAGCAATATCCTCAAACGGATTGATCACCAAAAGCGCGCCGAGAATCAATAACAGAAGCGCAACAATCAGCATAACATACCATTTCGTACAGTCCAGACTGCGCAAATCCAATGCATGCTCGATTTTGGCAATTGCACCGAGCAATGCTACAATCCCAAGCGCAAACGGAATAATCTCCAGCATATATTCCATTTTAATCAGAATATACGCGCCTGTCGCGATACCGACCACTCCGGCTACCATATTCATCTGCATCAGGCTCTGCCTTTTGTCTTTGGTAAAGTATAAAATCAGATGTGCCAGACCAAAAATCAGCATACCCACACCGAAAACATAGCAAAAAGTCCGCACCGAAATATCCGGCCAGATCAGCAGCACGCTGCCTAAAATCACGTAGGCTGCCGCTAAAACACAATAACTCATTTTTACTTCTCTGTATTCTCTGCTTCTTTTCACCGGCAATTCCTCCTGCCCTGCGCTCTGCGCAGTATATTATTCTTCTGCTGCAGGCTCTTCTGCCGACGTTTCTTCAGAAAAGGTCTCTTCGGTTACTTCCTCTTCCTCCGTATCATCTCCCAGCTCAATTTTCAGAAGCCCTTTATTCAACTCGTCAATCGCAATGCTGAGCGGCTTGTTAATGCTCGGCATAGACATCGGTTTCTTTCCGTCAATGATCTGTCTGGCGCGCTTTGCTGTCGCAAGCACAATTGAATAACGACTGCTGACTACCGGATTTTCTCCGTCTTCCACATCACTGTTTACTACTTTCATTAATTCTGCATAAGATGGATGTAACATAAATTTTTCCTCCTGAAATATATAATATACTTTTATTTTCTGCGGCAGCCGAATTTTTGCAGATTCGGCCGCCGTCTGATTCACATATTTTCCAACGAATTTTTTACTGCCGTCTTAACAGCGCGCTTTTCTTACGAACGGAACTTCTGCAGATCCTCTGTCAGTCCCGCGATAAACTCTGTGCTGCGGCTTGTACGGAAATGTTCACTCTGAATAAGCGCATGCGTCCGCTCTGCGCATGCATCAATCTCATCATTCACAATCACGTAATCGTACTGCGGAATATACTGCGCTTCCTCAACAGCACGGCCAAGACGCCTGCGGATTGTCTCCTCATCCTCTGTTCCCCGTCCCCGCAGACGCGCTTCCAGTTCATCCGCACTCGGCGGCACCAGAAACAGAAGCAGCGTATCCGGGAATTTTTCTTTTACCTTTAACGCTCCCTGGATCTCAATTTCCAGAATGACATCCTTTCCCGCCGCCATCTGCTGTTCAACGTACGCGCGCGGCGTGCCATAAAAATTTCCCACATATTCCGCGTGCTCGATCAATTCCTCCTGCGCGATCATCTGCTGAAATTCTTCTCTTGTCTTGAAAAAATAATGAGCGCCTTCCTGCTCCCCTTTTCGCGGTCTGCGCGTAGTCGCGGAAACCGACAGCGCATAATTATCATATTTTTCACGCAGAGCAGAAACCAATGTTCCTTTTCCCGTACCTGCAAACCCTGAGATGATCAGCAAGATTCCTTTATGCTTCATCCGTATCCCCTTTCATATCCTCTAAATTCAAATTAAACCGTTTCACCAACGTGTCCGGCTGCAATGCGGAAAGCACGATAAAATCATCTTCCGTCACGATCACAGACTTCGTGCGTCTCCCCTGCGTAGCGTCAATCACTTTGCCAAGCTGTCTGGCGTTCTGCACCATACGTTTCACCGGCGCCGCCTCCGGCCCGACCACAGCAATGATCTTTGCGGTATTCACCACATTGCCGAACCCTATGTTCATCAATCTTGCCACTGTTTTCCCACCTATTCAATGTTCTGGATCTGTTCTCTGACTTTCTCGATCTCCGTTTTTAAATTGATCGCAAGGTTGGATGTCTCCAGATCATTCGCCTTGGAAAGAATTGTATTGGCCTCGCGGTTCATCTCCTGAGCGATAAAGTCGAGTTTTCTGCCGACACTGCCGCCTTTTTCCAGTTCCGCGCGCATCCCCTCAATGTGACTGCGCAGCCGTACTGTCTCCTCATCCGTACAAATTTTATCAGCATAAAGCACCACTTCAGCGGCAATCCTGCCTTCCTCAATCTGGGTATCTCCTAATAATTCATGTACCTTTGCCGTCAATTTTTCTCTGTAGGCGGACATGATCTGCGGAAAACGCGTTTCCACTGCTTTCACATCCTGCAGCATACCGTCCAGTTTATCAAAGATATCCTGCTTTAAGGCCTCTCCCTCACGTTCTCTGCTGGCAATAAACTGCTCGCTTGCGCCTCTTATAGCAGTCTCTAATACCGCCCAGATTTCCTTCTCATCCACAGTCTGTTCTTCCATCGTCAGTACTTCCGGACAACGTCCCAAAACAGATACGCTGATGTCATCCTTCAGGCCAAACGTCTCCGCCATTTTGCGGTAATAATTCAGATACTCCGCGGCAATCCCTTCATTGTATTTCAGAGAAACATTTTCTTCCGTAAAATCCTCATAGGTGATAAAAACATCCACCTTTCCCCTCTGAATATACTCTTTCAGAAGTGTACGGATGGATGATTCAAAGAAACTGAGCTTTTTCGGCATCTTAATCGTAACATCAAAATACCGATGATTAACCGCCTTCATCTCCACCGTGAACTTCCGGTCGTTCTGCTGATTCTCACACCGGCCGAAACCTGTCATACTCTTAATCATCGCTTATCTCCGGCAGGCACATTTCGCAGCGTTTTACAGATGTGCCTTTTTCATTTATTTAGATTTCCGGCAAATGCCGGATTGCTGTATGGCATACCAAGCCACTCTAAGTTATTATAAGACATAATCCATCCGCTTGCAAGACACTTTTTCATCTGATATACTACTTGTACCAATGAATAAAGGAGAATCATCATGGCATTAGACGGAATCGTAATGTCCGCGCTTGTTCGGGAACTTGACCGTTCTCTTAGCGGCGGACGTATCAATAAAATCGCACAGCCGGAGCCGGACGAGCTGATGCTGACCATTAAGAACGAACGCACCACCTACCGGCTGCTGCTTTCTGCCGGCGCCAGTCTTCCGCTGGTTTATCTGACAGAAACAAACAAACAAAACCCGATGACCGCACCAAATTTCTGTATGCTGCTGCGCAAACATATCAACGGGGGCAAGATCCTGCGTATTTATCAGCCGGGCTTAGAACGCATCATCCATTTTGACATTGAACATTTAAATGAACTGGGTGATCTCTGCCAGAAAACCCTGATTGTAGAAATCATGGGAAAACACAGCAATATTATCTTCTGTAATGACAGCGGCATGATCATTGACAGCATTAAACATATTTCCCAGGCAGTCAGTTCCGTGCGCGAAGTACTTCCGGGACGCGCCTATTTCATTCCGGAAACGCAGAAAAAAGAAAACCCGCTGAAACTTTCCTTTGATACTTTCGACACAGCCATAACCAGTAAGCCCATGCCGCTTGCCAAGGCAATCTATACCTCGTACACCGGCATCAGCCCGCTGATCGCGGAAGAACTTTGCCACCGCGCTTCTCTGGAATCCGCCCAAAGCGCCAACAGCTTTTCTGAACTGGAATTGACTCATCTTTATCGGCAGTTTGAGCTTTTAATGGACTCTGTAAAAGAAGGGGATTTTTCACCGGCTATCGTCTATGATGACGGCGCTCCGGTTGATTTTTCGGTCGTACCGTTAACTCTCTATCAGAACAATGACACCGTTCCCTATGAAAGTGTTTCCCGTCTTCTGGAAACCTATTATGCGGAAAAAAATATCATCACCCGCATCCGGCAGCGATCGGTAGATCTGCGAAAGATTGTCCAGAACGCGCTGGATCGCAGCCGTAAAAAATACGATCTGCAGCTCAAACAGCTGAAAGATACAGAAAAACGCGACAAATACCGCATCTATGGAGAACTGCTGAATACCTACGGCTACAGTCTGGAACCTGGCGCCAAAAAACTGACGGCGCTGAATTACTATACCAATGAGGAAGTAACCATTCCGCTGGACGATACTCTGACAGCGCAGGAAAACGCAAAAAAATATTTTGATAAATACGGTAAATTAAAACGCACCTACGAAGCGCTGACCTCTCTGACGGAAGAAACGCGTGAGGAGATCGAGCATCTGGAATCCATCAGCACTGCGCTCGATATCGCGCTTTCTGAAGACGATCTGGTGCAGATCAAAGAAGAACTCACGCAGTACGGCTATATCAAACGGCACAATACCGGCAAACGCGTAAAGATTACCTCCAAACCGTTTCATTACATTTCCTCAGACGGTTATCATATGTATGTAGGCAAAAATAATTTTCAAAACGAAGAACTGACTTTTAAAGTTGCCACCGGAAATGACTGGTGGTTTCATGCCAAAGGCGCGCCCGGCTCTCATGTGATCGTAAAAACCAACAATGAAGAGCTTCCCGACCGCACCTTTGAGGAGGCAGCGCGGCTTGCAGCTTATTATTCGAAAAACCGCAATGCCAAAAAAGTAGAAATTGATTATATTGAAAAAAAACACGTAAAAAAAGTGGCAGGCGCAAAGCCTGGCTTTGTCATCTACCACACCAATTATTCCATGATTATTGATTCGGATATCAGCGGAATCCGACAGGTATAAACCCGTCGGATTCTTTTTTTCAAAGACATATTTTATCCGCAGAACCGGCATCCTGCCGGCGAAGCGGCACATCCGGCCAACGCTGTTTCCCGCAATTCATACGGTATTCGCTTGCCGACCTGATACATAATATCCAGCATTTCGTCAAACGGAATCAACTGACGGATTCCGGCAAGCGCCATTTCCGCGGCGATCAGAGCATTTGCCACCCCGGCCGCATTGCGGTTCTGACAAGGATACTCCACCAGACCGCCGACCGGATCGCACACCAGCCCCAGCATATTCATCAGAACGATTGTCGCCGCATCCAGGCTCTGCTCCGGTTCTCCTCCCATCAGTTCCACAGCGGCTGCCGCAGCCATCGCCGCCGCGACGCCCACTTCGGCCTGACAGCCGCCAACCGCGCCCGCCACTGTTGCGTTTCGCATTGCAAGATAGCCAATCGCACCGGCATGAAACAGAGCGTCCGTCATCTGCGCATCAGAAAAGCCATACTCCTGCTGCAGTGCCAGCAAAACGCCCGGAACAACTCCCGCAGAACCGGCGGTAGGTGCCGCCACAATCACGCCCATAGAAGCATTTACTTCCAGCACTGCCATCGCGTAGGTAATCCCGCGCCCAATCACCTTTCCGCAAATACCGCTTTCCCTATTCTGATATTGATTCAGTTTCTGCGCCTCTCCGCCGATCAGACCACCCATAGATTTTACTGTTGTTTCTAACGGCATCACAGCTGACTGTTTCATCACGTCCAGCACCTTTTTCATCCGTTTGCAAATCTGATCCATAGAAACTTCCCCGAGATTGCATTCTCTTTGTTTCATCACCTCGGAAATTTTCTTGTGAGCCTGTCTGCAAATCTCCAGCAATTCTGCCGCGTTTTTAAAATCTGTCATGAATTTTCATCCTCCTGCACCAGCATCACTTCCTGTATATTGGGATTTTCCAGCAACTTTCCAGTGATATCCTCCGGAAGTCTTCCGTCAGATTCCACGATCGTATAGGCCTTTTCTCCCTTAGATTCCCGAAATAAGCGCATGAAGGCAATATTCACGCCACGATCGCTCAAAAGTTTTGTAATATGAGCCGCAACCCCCGGCCTGTCCTTCTGTATAATAATAACTGCGTTGTATTCACCGGTGAAATCTACCTGCACCTGGTTGATCCGCACAATTCTTACTTTTCCGCCTCCGATGGATTCGCCACGAACCGTTGTCTGTGTACCGCTGTCGTTCACCATACGGATGTCCACGGTATTCGGATGTACATCATTTTCTCCCTCCTCCGGAACAAAACGATACGAAATCCCTCGTTCTCTGGCGATTTCAAAGGAATCTCGAATCCGCACATCATCTGTGGCAAAGCCCATGATTCCGCCCAGAAGCGCTCGATCCGTTCCATGTCCGCGATATGTTTTCGCAAAAGAACCGTACAGAGTAAATTCCACCTCTTTTAAACTTCCGCTTTTCATTTTCTGTGCCAGATGGGCAATTGCACAGGCTCCGGCAGTATGGGAGCTGGACGGCCCGATCATAATCGGTCCCAGCACCTCAAATACGCTGATAAATGACATTTATATTCTCCTTTTACTGTCAGATTTTATTTTTTTCTAAATACGCGTTGAGAAACTTACGTGACGGCGAATACAGATTTTGCGGTAATGCATTTAAAGCAAACCATTCCCATGCATCCTGCTTCTGCGGCTCTGTTACCTTCAGTTCTCCATCAACTTCCCGTGCGAGTACCCAAAGCGTCACAAAATGCTTTCCCGGCTGAATATCATCTACCGCCCCAAACAGCTCCAACTTGGCAATATCCAGATTGGTCTCTTCCTTTACTTCCCGCACGGCTCCTTCAAAAATGGTTTCGCCATATTCCTGCTTGCCTCCCGGCAGACACCAGCTGTCCGGTTCATAAATACCCCCGGTATCTCTGCCATTTTGCACCCGATGCCCAAGCAAAATTCTGTTATCCTTTAAGACCATCACACCAATACCCACTTTGATTATGTTTTCCATTTTGCTGCTCCTTTTACTGATTCTTACCGGATTTGCGTTATTCCAATCGCCCTGCTTCTATATCCCTTGCACTGCCTCGCGTGCCTTTTCATAATCTGCTTTGCGCACGTAAAAAATATACTCCCGTTCCAGTTCCGGCTTCTGTCCGGCTGATCCCATCCTTGCGCGCACACCTGTCCCCATCGGAGACGGACTCATGCGGTTGACCGTTTTTATCTCATAATCAATCTGCTGTGCCTGCAGTCTTTCCCGGATTTTGACCTGTTTTTTCATATCAAAGGTAATGCACAGTTCTTTTCTATTAATAATTGTAATCATGCAATTTCCTCCCCCGTATATACCTCATTTCATTTTGTGAACATACATCCGCGTCAGTTCCGGCTCCTCATCTCCCTGCACCATGCACAAAAATCCCCATCCATAACGCTCATAAAAGGATGTATGATCGGTGATCAGATACAACGTTTCTATCCCCATTTCTTTAAAGTCTTCACAGACAAACCGCAGCATTTCTCCGGCAATCCCTTGCCTGCGATACTCTTCTTCCACATAAACCGCGCATACATTCGGAGTCAGGTCTTTGCGGTCATGGAAGTCATTTTCAATCACACCCAGTCCGGCGATGATCCTTCCCTGATCCTGAATGACATACCACTGTGGTACTGCCGATTTATTTCTCATACATTCTTCCATGCTTTCCGCATAAGCCTCCTGCGGTATATTCCATTTTTCATGAAACCATACGGCGGCCGTCTTCGCCAGTTCTTCGCATTCACGTATTTTCTGAATTTGAAATTTACTCATTTTTCTTCTCCTTCTTTAGAAAATAATTAATTTTCACCATGCATTTTTCCTAATAGCTTTTCCAATTCCTCATTCACCATTTCTTTCAAATATGCCAACTCCGTTGCATCCGGTCTGTAACATACAGCATTCATTTCTTGTTTATCCATTCTCCATACCGGTCCGGGCAGAGGCGTATCGCCTTCTCTGCGCGGAAAAATATGCCAGTGCATATGTACTGCATCTCCTATACCAAGAAGTTCATAATTCAGTTTTTCCGGTTGAAAAGCATTATAAACCGCTTCCGCTACCAGAGACATTTCCTGTAAGAACTTATTTCTAAAATTCTTTTCTAAAAAATGAAGTTCTGTCGCATGTTGTTTGCATAAAAATAAAGTATAACCCCGAAATCTCTGACTGTCCCCCAAAACCACATACCCTGTCTCCAACTCCCGTATAAAATAAGGATTTTGTCGTTTTTTTATTAATTCAATTCGTTTACAAACGAAACACTCACACATTTCTGTTCTCTCACATCTTTTTACCATTTCATAAAAATCCCGCGAAAACCGAAGACGCTGCCACTGTCAGCATCCCGGCTACAGCAATCGAAAGACTGCTCATCGCGCCTTCCACTTCACCCATTTCCATTGCTTTTGCCGTACCGATCGCATGCGCGGAAGAACCGATTGCAATTCCCTTTGCTATTGGTTCTTTGATACCAAAAATCTTACACAAAACTTCCGCAAAAATATTTCCCACCACACCGGTAATGATGATCACTGCCACAGTGATCGTCACATAACCGCCAAGCTCTTCCGAAACACCCATACCGATTGCCGTTGTAATAGATTTTGGAAGCAGTGTCACATATTCCTGATGCGTCAGTCCAAACAGCACTGCCAGAACCAGAATCGTCACCATACTGGTCAGCACACCGGAAACCAGACCGGCAAGTACCGCCTTCCAGTTTTTCTTTAAAAGCGCTATCTGCTCGTAAAGCGGAATTGCCAGGCAGACTGTTGCCGGTGTCAGAAACCAGCTCAGATATTTTGCTCCCTCATGATAGATTTCATAATCCACATCAGCTGCCAAAAGTACGACAAGCGTTGCCGCGATTGCGACCAAAAGCGGATTAAAAATGCCGCTCTTAAAACGCTTTTTTAACTGCATACCGACCATGTACGCCAAAAGGCTCAATGTTACCCCCGCAAATACGGAGTCCGTAAAAAACTCATTCACCATGTTCTGTCTCCTTTTTTTGTTCACGCCGGATTACTGCCTGTGCCACTCGTCCGCTCACTGCCATTACCGTCATCAGTGATACCACTGTAATTACCAGAACCGGCAGAAGCAGCGGCTGTAAAACCTCCCAGGAATCCATCAGTCCAACGCCCGCCGGAATAAACATCACCGGCATTACCTCAATTAAAAATTTTCCCGTCTCCCGTACCTGCTCCAACTGAATCACTCCGCTGATCAGCCCCAGCAGCATAAGCGCCATCCCATAAATACTTGCCGGAATCGGCAGCGGAATCAGTTCTTTTAAAACTTCTCCCAGAAAAGAAATCAACAAAATAAGAAAAAGCTGTTTTAAATACTTCATTCTTTACCCTCCTAAACCAAACACATCTGTACCTGTGATTATACCACATGTATAGATGTTTGAAAATCATAGTTTAATTCAGCAATTTTTGCACTGCTTCCGCATCAAATCTTGCGCACGGTACATGATCAGCCTCAATCTGATACAGCGCGTTCGCCGCAATATGCTCGGCCGCCTGTTCCAGATCACGAATGCCGCTTGTATCCGCAAACGTTTCTACAATCACATCCAGCGCTTCATCGGTAACAACGCACTCCTCCTTACGCATACTCATACGTTTCAAGACTTTCGGAAGTGCAAACTTTCGGAAGATAATTTTCTTCTCCTCCGGTGTATAATCCGGAATCTCAATGACTGCAAAGCGCGACATCAAAGGGGCGCTGATCTGACTCTTATCATTTGCCGTAGCAATTGGATAAACGCCCACGGTCGGCACCATACATTCCATATAGTTGTCCGTAAAGCCCAGATTATCCAGCAGTGTCAATAATACATCCGCCGGATTGCCGTTGCCTTTTCCCGCTGCCGCCTTATCCAATTCATTAATAATAAATACAAGATTCGACTCACCCGCCATCGAAAATGCTTCCATGATAATGCCCGGCTTGGCATTCGCGTAAACACGAGAGCTTCCGGTCAACTGCTCCGGATCGTTAATCGAACTCATATCAAGCGTTGTCCACGGCAGTTTCAAAATTTTCGCGACTGCATAGGCAATCTGTGATTTGCCGGTACCAGCCGGACCGATCAGCAAAAGCCCGTATGCAGGAAGGACATGCGTGCGGTTGATCTGAATAATCGTTTCAATGATACGCTGCTTTACCCGCTCCATTCCATAAAGCTGTTCATCCAGAATACGACGAGCCTCCACAGGATCAATCGACTCAAAATAATTATTCTTCCAATGGATATTCATCATCATAGAAAGCGCGCGCTGCGCATGTCTGCGTTCTTCCGGGGAGACTTCATGCGAACGGGCAACCGCCAGATTGCGGCGAGCCCATAAACGGATATTATCCGGCAATGTTCTGCCCGCGCAGTTCATAAAATCCGTAATACTCTGAATACTGGTCAGTTTCATATCATCTCCGAGTTCCTCCGCTTCTTCATCCGCAGACTCTTCCTCCGGAGCATCGCTTGCAAGCAAGCGTTCAATCATAAACTGCAGAAAACCGTCCTCCGCCGAAAGCTTTGCTCCTCCTCCAAAAGCAACCTCGCGGATTTTATAGACGGCATATCCTTCTTCTCTGTTTTCACCGGACAGCCGCACATTAATATGATTCTCTCCCAGCCATTTTAAAAGACTGACAAACCGCGCGTCAATTTTCAAAATATCTGCACAGACTGTACCATCCGTTTCCTTAAACTCAAACGAGGTGCGCTTAATTGGATTTGTAAAAATCCCACAGGAATGATGCGCCCACTTTCGCGCATGGTTATCCAACAGCAAAATTGGTTTTTCCGGTGACGTTTCCGACTCGTTCGACCGAAAAACCGTATACGTACACTCAGGCTCCTTTTTCTGATCCGAGGAATTTCCAAAATCAAATACTGGCATACTCTTTCTCCTTCCTCAAAAAAATCTACCCGCAGACTTCTCTGTCTGCGGAGTCTTTTGTAATATTAAGAAAACAATCCCTCTCCTATTTCACAATAAACAGCCCCATTGACTGCAGCAGCAATACAAACAGCAGGATCGGCACAACCACTTTGATCATCGCAATATACAGCGCGCGTCTTTTAAATTTATATCCGCCCAAAGTCACTTCGTCAATAATCGCCTTTGGTTTCACGATCCAGCCAACCAAAATACAGGTCAGCAGCGCTACAAGCGGCATCAAACAGTTGTTGCTGATATAATCGAGTACATCAAGAATCTGCGCCTTTGCTCCGTTCGGCAGTGTCAGCTCAAAATACAGCACGTTATAACCCAGGCAGACAACAGCCCCCAGAAGAATTCCATATGTTGTTACAAGAATCGTACTCTTTTTTCTGGAATAGTGAAACTTATCCATAATACTGGAAACAATCGTCTCCATGACAGAAACAGAAGAAGTAATCGCTGCGAAGGCTACCATCACGAAAAACATCGTGCCGATCAAACCGCCGGCCTTTCCCATCGCCTCAAACACTTTCGGCAGAGATACAAACATCAGACCGGGGCCAGCTGACATTCCCTCCACTCCCATAAAGGTATATACTGCCGGAACAATCATCATACCTGCCAAAATCGCCACGAAAGTATCGAAAAACTCAATCTGATTAATCGATTTGATCAGGTTCGTCTCCTTTTTTGCGTAAGAACCATATGTAACCATAATTCCCATCGCCACACTGATTGAGAAAAACAGCTGACCAATCGCATCCATCAGCACCACTAGAAATTTGCTAAACGTCATATCCTTAAAATCAGGAACCATATAGATTTTTAAGCCCTGCAGACCAGTTCTGGTCACACCCTCTGCATCGGTACTGGAAAGTGTCATTGAAAAAACAGAAATTCCGATCACCAGAAGCAGCAGAATCGGCATCAAAATTTTGCTGTAATTTTCAATTCCTTTATTTACACCGTTATACACAACAAAAGCCGTCAAAAGCAGATACACCGCCATCCAGACCAGCGGCTGCCATAACGTAGAAATATATCCGCTGAAAAAGCCATCCTGCGCGGCTGCCACACCGCCGCCTGATAAAAATACTGACAGATACTTCAATACCCATCCGCCAATGGAACAGTAATACGGCAGGATAATCACCGGCACAGCACTTGCCAGAACGCCAAGAAATCCCCATTTTTTATGAAGTACCTTGTAGGCAGTCAGGGAACTCTGTCCTGTCTTTCGTCCGATTGCAATCTCTGTCGTTAAAAGCGCAAATCCGAATGTCAATGCTAAAATAATATAGCATAACAGGAAAACACCCCCGCCGTCCTTCGCCGCAAGATATGGAAATCTCCATATGTTTCCAAGGCCAACCGCGCTTCCCGCTGAAGCGAGTACAAAACCAATCTGGCCTGTAAAATTACTTCGTTTCTTCTCCATTTTCCTCTTTCCTCCTATGCATTGTCAGTTCCTTAGTATAACTGATATTGCATATTTATTCAAGTGAAATCCTATTCCGTACTTTGATTCCTATATTTTGCCTTATATTTAGAATACATAATCCGCTGCTCCTTATAAAGACTGTAATATCCTGAGAAAGCATAGCTGACAGCAACCGCAATCAGATAGAAGCCCTGTCCCTGAAATCCGAACATTTCAAAGGCAATTAATATAGAAGTAATCGGACAGTTCGTCACTCCGCAGAAAAACGCCGTCATACCGATTGCCGCACAAAAAGAAGGAGAAATCCCCAAAAGCTGCCCCATCACACAGCCAAACGTCGCTCCGATGCAAAACGACGGTACAATCTCGCCGCCGCGAAAACCGGCTTTCATGGTGATCGCCGTCAACAGCAGTTTCCAGACAAAATCTAAATATCCTGCCTTCCCCTCTTCCACAGCGCGGACAATCAGTCCTGTTCCTGCACCCATATAGGCATCGGTCTGTAAAAACAATGTCACAATAATAAAAATTACGCTTGCCGCAATTATTCTCGTGTATTCATTTTTCAGAAAACGTCTGTAAAGTGTACCCGTTCCCTTCATCACCAGACAAAACGCAACACTTACCGCCGCACACGCAAGCGTCACCAGCCCGATTTTCAAACCGCCAGCCAGTGTAAAAGCCGGAATTTCCAGGATTTGAAACGCTTCTGCATGAATTTCCAAAGCTCCTGCCAGCCCTGCGGCAATCAAAGCTGAAATTGCACATGGCATCAGCGCTGCATAATACATAATCCCCACACTGGCTACTTCCATCGAAAAAAACGCAGCTGCAAGCGGCGTACCGAACATAGCCGCAAATGCCGCGCTCATCCCACACATCGCAGCCACATGGCAATCCTTTGAATCCATACGCAGCACTTTTCCTATCTTATTTCCGATACTGCCGCCCAGCTGAAGCGCCGCACCCTCGCGGCCAGCTGAACCGCCGACAAGATGGGTCAGCACAGTAGTGATAAAGATCAAAGGCGCCGAACGAAACGCCACGTCATCCTGTGAGCGGATCATTGCCAACACCTGATTGGTGCCGCCGTCCTTCTGTGCGTATTTTCGGTATAAAAATACAATACAGACACCGGCAAGCGGCATCAGAAAAAGAATCCAGCCGTGCGTTCCCCGAAACTGTGTCACATATGTCAAAGCCTTTGAAAACAAACTGCTCGCCGCGCCGACAAAAATTCCGATCAATAGGGCTATTCCGATCCATCTCATCTGCAGCATGATTTTCTTTTTAGGATTGATTTCGTTACCAGATTTTTTCATCTGTTTTTCTTCTGTTTTCTCTGTCATCGTTTCTGTCTGACTGCTCATCATACACTCCCCGTCTGCACAAAATGCGCAGACTATTTCTGTTCTTCTTTCTTTTTACTCACCAATGCTTTCTGCACCTGATGATCCATAATTTCCAAAACGCGGATTTCAAGCCCCGCAGCCTCTACTTCCGCCGTGGTACCGTCTTCCGGCACACGCCCGAGTGTCTGGAAAATCAATCCATTAAACGTATCACACTCTTCACAGGGAAGCGCAACACCCATCACCTCGGAAATATCTTTTAACAGCGCCGTTCCGTGAATCTTCCATGTGGTATCATCTACTGCTTCGATCGGAGTAATCTCATCTGCGGCATCTTCATCATCCAGATTACCCACCAGCTGTTCCAATAAGTCATTCATCGTCACAATACCGCACATACCGCCGTATTCATCAAGTACAACCGCAAATTTATTCCGGTTCTGTTTCATATTGCGGAATAAAACGTCCGCCTTTATATTTTCCGGCACAAAATAGGCCGGACGAACCGCATGCTCCATCACGCTTTCACGGCTGGTATCCTCCAAGCGGAAATACTCTTTCGCGTTTAAGATTCCCACTACGTCATCCTGCGTCTCCCCACAGATCGGATAGCGCGTATGACGGCTGTCATAAAGAATTCTTTTCCATTCTTCCATATCGTCTTTCAGACTCAAAAAAGTCACATCCATACGATGCGTAGCAATTTCTCCCACCGTCAGATCATCAAATTCAAACACATTCTGAATAAAATTGCGTTCATCAGAATCGATTGTTCCCTTTTCACTGCCCGCATCCACCATCATGCGGATTTCTTCTTCACTCACTTCCTCATCCTCCGCATTCGGATCAATGCCAATCAGACGTAAAATAGTATTGGTAGAAGCGGTAAGAAACCAGACAATCGGCGCGGCAATCACAGAAATCGCATGGATCAGCGCCGACATCGCCAACGCCAAAGGCTCTGCCTTTCGCATCGCCACACGCTTTGGCACCAGTTCACCAAATACCAGCGTAAAATAAGACAAAATCAGCGTAATCAAAATAACCGCCAGCGAATTAAGCGTTTCCGCAGGAATGGGAGCCCCCAGATCCAGCAGCCACTGAACCAGAATATCCGAAAAATTATCGGCTGCAAACGCACTTCCCAGAAAACCGGACAGCGTGATCGCCACCTGGATCGTCGCTAAAAATCGGGCCGGCTGACTGGTAAGACGCGCCAGACGCACTGCCCGTTTATCCCCCTGAGCCGCCATACGGGCAAGCTTATTATCATTGATAGAGATCACCGCGATCTCCGCACAGGCAAACACCGCGTTTAATGCAATCAGCACTACCTGCAGCAGTATCATAAGTAAAACTGAATTTTCCAAAACAACTCCTCCTTTTTATCTGTCCTTTCTTTAATAAAAACACAAAAAGACACAGCCTATTCCCGCAGGTATAGACTATGTCCTATCTGTCTTCTTATAATTGACGAAAAAGATACGTCTCCGTTATCACTGTCCGCGTCGTCCATCTTAAACAGCCATGATTCCTTTCAAATAGTGCTATCATTATAGCAAAAGAATCTCAAAGCGTCAATCCGTTTCCGCTGGTTTTGTAATCTTATGCATAGCCGTAATCAATGCCAGCATCAGCACAATACCGATCGGCAGGGAAATCCATGCACTCTGTGTAAAACCTGCCACGATATAAGTGATAAAAGAAACAATCGCTGCCATCACTGCATATGGAAGCTGCGTCGTTACATGGTTTACATGCTCGCACTGCGCGCCTGCCGATGCCATGATCGTTGTATCCGAAATCGGTGAGCAATGATCTCCGCATACCGCACCTGCCATGCAGGCAGAAATCGAGATGATCATCAGCTGCGGGTTGCTTGCCGAAAATGCTTCCACAACAATCGGAATCAAAATGCCAAAGGTTCCCCAGGAAGTACCGGTTGCAAATGCCAGAAGGCATCCGATTACAAAAATAATCGCCGGCAGGAATTTCACCAGCCCCTGCGCGCTTCCGCGGATCAGCGCTTCTACATACTCTGCCGCTCCAAGACTGTCTGTCATTGCTTTCAGGCTCCAAGCCAGTGTCAAAATCAAAATTGCCGGAACCATCGCCTTAAATCCTTCCGGGATGCATGCCATGCAGTCATGAAAATTCAGTACACGACGGATCTGATATAAAATGATCGTAATTACCAAAGCAAAAAAGCTTCCGAAAGTCAGTCCAAGCGACGCATCACTCTGGGAAAATGCCGTCACAAAATCCGTACCTGAAAAAAAGCCTCCCGTATACAGCATACCAATCACGCAGCAGACAATCAGGGAAAGAATCGGAATCAGAAGATCGATCACCTTTCCGTTAAAATTCGTCTCTTCATCCTGCGCTTCGCCGTACGGGCGTCCCTCTGTCGTAAACAGATCCCCCTTTTCGGCATTTCTTTCATGCTTTGCCATCGGACCAAATTCACGCTTCAGCAGCACCATAGACACCATCATTACGATCGTCAGAAGCGCATAAAAGTTATAAGGAATCGCACGCACAAAAATAGAAAATCCGTTTTCTCCCTCTACAAAGCCAGTCACCGCCGCCGCCCAGGAAGAAATCGGGGCGATAATACAGATCGGCGCTGCCGTCGCATCGATCAGATAAGCCAGTTTTGCTCTGGAAACTTTGAATTTATCCGTTACCGGACGCATCACGCTGCCGACTGTCAGACAGTTAAAATAATCGTCGATAAAAATCAGCACACCAAGAAAAATCGTGGCCAGCTGCGCTCCGACACGGCTCTTAATATGCTTTGCCGCAAACTGTCCGAACGCGGCTGAGCCTCCCGCTTTATTCATCAGACCGACCATTGCCCCAAGGATCACCAGAAATACCAGAATGCCGACGTTATACTCATCTGACAGCACCTGAATAATTCCTCCCTGGAAAATATGCGTTACCGTCATCTCAAAATGAAATCCGGAATAAATCACCGCGCCGACCAGAATCCCTACAAACAGCGAACTGTAAACCTCCTTTGTAATCAGCGCCAGACCAATTGCCACAACCGGCGGCAGAAGCGCCCATGCAGTGGCATACAAATTTGGAACATACTCTGCTGCTTCTTCCTCGGCACCAGCCAGCACTCCCATTGCCAGCACAAACATTACCGTCAAAAAAGGCAGCAGATAAAACCTTACTTTCTTGTTTCTTTGCATTTTTCTCTCTCCTTTTTCTTTCACATTCAAATACAAAAACACCGCAAGTACTTTCTCTATGGAGAACGCATTTGCGGTGTAACCTCTAAACATAAAATTTTTAAAATTTTATCCGTATCAGTCAATCATCACAGATAGCGCTCCACATTACGTGACAGTATGCCGCATATTCTGCGGCATCCCAGCTCCTTTTCCCGGACCGGAGAAAGAAACTTCGGCAGTCTTCCCTTTCCCGGAAACGGCGGTCCTGCCTGTAAGTCTCCGGTACTGATGAAGCCTGCGCCTCTATCATGTCAGTTTTTGTCTTTTTTGCGAAATAGTTTATCTGTGTTATTGTAGCACGGCTTATAAAAAAATAAAAGAGTTATTTTTCATAAAGTTTTCCCATCTTTTCCGCCAATTCAGTGAGCACTCTGTTCTTTTCATTCATCGTTCCAAACTGCTGCAGCGGACAAAATACTTTTTTGCACCCCTTCATCAAAGAAACTGCTCTGGAAAATGCTTCCTCCCCAATCGGTTCAAACGCCTCTTCAGAAATTGTCTGCACAGCCAGTTCTTTTGCCACTTCATAATCAATGTCATTTTTATGCAGCACTCCTGTTACAAAAGGGATTCCTTTTCTCTGCAGCTGACGATAAATCGGAATACCACTGCCGCCCCCGCCGATTACAAATACCTGCGGCGTTCCCATGACCGTTTCCAGTTCCACACAGCCAAAATGTGCATTGTAACTGCCATTTGTCACGCCGTACAATTCCTGAATATATGCAGAAGTAAAGATTTCCTCCGGCGGACCAAAACGCGCGATTGTATCTCCATGAACGCAGACAACAATATCTGACATTTTCTGCGCAAGATCCAGTTCATGCAAAGACATGATCACCGCCACCTGTTTTTTCTGCACCATCTGTTTCAAAATCGTCAGAAGTTCCAGCTTATGACGAATATCTAAAA
Source organism: uncultured Marvinbryantia sp. (assembly GCA_937915375.1). Lineage (GTDB taxonomy): Bacteria > Bacillota > Clostridia > Lachnospirales > Lachnospiraceae > Marvinbryantia. The sequence continues at coordinate 96,735 of CALDMO010000043.1, read as the reverse complement.
AAGAGGTCGGCTCGTCAAGTACGATCATCTCTGGTTCCTGACAGATTGCCCGCGCCAGCAAAATTCTCTGCCTCTGTCCATCACTGATTTCCATAAAATCCCGATCGCGCAATTCCAACGCATGCACCAGTTCCATCGCTTCATATACTTTTTCCCGATCCTTCGCCGACAAAATCCCCAGACGTCCGGTATGTGGATAACGTCCTGTGCCTACCACATCTTCGCAGGTCATTAATTCCGGATGGAGGCGTTCTGTCATCACCACAGAAATCTTTTTTGCAATCGCTTTTTCATCCATCTTCTGTATGCTGTTCTGATCCAGAAAGACAACTCCTCCCAGCAGAGAAAGCTGTCCGATCATACTCTTTAGAATCGTTGATTTTCCGGCGCCGTTTGGTCCGATCAGCGTCATGATCTGCCCCCGTTCCAGACGGATGTCAATATCTCGTATCAATGGCTTTTTATGGTAGCCAACCGTCATCTTATCTGTATATACAAATGCGTTTTCCATTCTGCTTTCTCTTCCTTTTGTTCTTCTGTCGGCGCAAACCGCTATCTCTTTCTGCGCATCATCATGTAAATTACAACCGGCGCGCCGAATACCGCCGTCACCGAACTGATAGAAAGTTCTGTCGGCGCAAACATTGTCCTCGCCAGCAGATCGCAAAACAGACAGAATACCGCTCCTCCCAGAAAACAGGCCGGAATCACCAGAATCGGTTTTGCTGTCCGTAAAAGACTCTTCATCAGATGAGGAACCGCAATACCGACAAACGAAATCGGCCCGGCATAAGCCGTCACCGTTGCTGAAAATATACTCGACAGCAAGATTAGCAGCACACGGAACAGCCTGATATTTACCCCCATATTCCGCGCGTAAACTTCACCCAGCTGATATGCGCCGATTGGTTTGGAAAGAAAAAAAGTAAAAAGCAGCGTAAGAAAAATCACCGCCGTCATCAGTTCGAGGTTCTCCCACGTCATCCCGGAAAAACTGCCCAGTGACCAGTTATGAAGATTGACAATATTGGAATCATCCGCAAAAGTAACCACAAAATCTGTCACTGCCGAGCAGATATAGCCGATCATAATCCCGCAGGTAACAAGCATCGCCATATTTTTTACTTTATGAGATACCGCGAGAATAAACGCCATGGAAAGAAGGGATCCGGCAAATGCCGCAATGATCATCATCGCTGATCCGGTTGTCGCTCCCCTGCCCAGCATATAAACCATTACCAGTGAAACAACCAGCTTTGCCCCGGATGAAATCCCCAAAACAAACGGTCCGGCAATCGGATTACCGAAAAATGTCTGCAAAAGAAAACCAGATACAGAAAGCGCTCCTCCCAGTACCAATGCCGACAGCAGACGAGGCAGACGGATCTCCCATATAATATTTACAGCAGTTTCTTCTCCTGTCTTTTTCATCAAAATCTGAACAATCTCACCAACACTTAAATCCACACTCCCGGAATTGATATTCCAAATGAGCAGAAGCGTCAGTAAAATAAACAACATTATAAAGGAAACCAGATATCTCAGATTTGTTTTTCCGCGCATGATTTACTCCAGTCTGTTCATATATGTCAGTTCTTTCAAGGATGGATCCTCATTGACAAGCATCCGGTGAATGTCTGTGATCAACGCCGGCAGCCCGGTAGTTTCCTGAAACAGATTTTTCTGTGTACACCAGACATTTCCCTCTTTTACTGCTTTAAAATCTGCCAGCAAAGGGCTTTTATCCAGCATCTCATCAAGAGAGTGCAGCTCCGCGTCAATGGAGCTGTTGTAAATCAGATAATCCGCATCTTTCGCTCCGGCATAAAAATCTTCCATCTGCATATTCATTGTTGAAAGCGCGTTTTCCTCATCGCCCAACTCTGGAAAAATATACTTTCCTCCTGCCAGCTCAATCATTTTCGGAACATAATCACCGGACTTTCGCACATTCACATAGCCATTAGAACTGATAAAGAAAAATGCCACCGTTTTCCCGGTATTTTTATCTTTAAGTACCTCTGCCAGCGACTTCTGCTGTTCATCAAAAAAGTTCTGCGCTTCTTCCTCCTTGTCCAACAGCACGGCATACAGTTTCATCCACTCTGTTCTGCCTAGCGGATGACTCTCATAACTGGAGCGTTCCGCCAGCACCGGAATACCAAAAGACTCCAGTTTTTCCTTTACTTCCGGCGTATGATAAATCATCGTTGACTCCACCGCCAATTCACAATTATTTGCCAGGATCCGTTCATAATCGGGTGCATTATACTTGCCCGCATAAATCATATCCCCGGCTTTCATTGCTTCTTTTGCTTCCTCAATATACCAGCCGTCCATATCCGTCCCGGAGAGACGGATACTGCTGATGCCGTCAATTGCCCGGAATAAATCCATTGCTGAAGTTGCCACCAAATAAATATTTTCCAGCGGCTGCTGCAATACAGTAATCTCTTCGCTTAAATTTTCCGGCGCTGTCTTTCCCTCCGGCACAACAAGAAACCGCTGCATATCTTCTGGAATCGTTATCAGCACATAATCGCCTTCATAATAATCAACGGTAAACTGTCTGGCATATTCTAACTCCATGCTGTGACTGTATGTCAGACCGGATATGAGTTCGGCACCCTGTACTACTGTACAGGATGCCCCAAGAAGAATCATATTTACACCAAATGCCGCAATGGCTTTTCCGTATCTCATGTATTATTCCACCTTTTCGATCGTTGCAGAGTCAAAACTGATCGTATACGCAATTTCATGCGGTGTACTCATAGCAATCGTATCCGCAACCACCGGAATATTATAATCAAAGCCTGGTATCGGAATCAGAAATGTCGAATTTCCTTCCGTATTCACCATCTCATATTTTTCATCATCAACCAGCATATAATCGTAATTCGGGCTGGAAAAAACCACTTCCGCCGTCAACTCACCGTTCTCAACCGTAATTCTTGACGGAGATTCAATCGTTGTTCTCCCTGAACCGCCTGAAAGTGTTCCTTCTGCAAGATAAGTGCCGTCCTCCAGCTTCAAATCCTCCGCTGTCGTCACTTTTAATTCTTTAAATGCTTCCGCCGGCAAAGAAGTTGACAAAAATACCAGAACACGGTCATACCATTTTTCTTTCTTTTTGCTGAAAGCCGCGCAATCAATCCCCTGATCCAGCGCTTCCACCGGAACAGTAAACGTATGCGCACCATCCGCCGTCTCTTCAAAAGGAATGTATGTTTCCTCAGACGCATTAACCGCTTCTTCACCGGTTCCCATAAAAACATTCAGATACCCGGTGCCGCCCATTGTCATAACGGCCGTCATCTCGCCTTCTTTTACCGTCAATCTACAGTCAACCACTTTAAACATAGAAGAACTGCTGCGCACCTCGATCTCGTAGATACCGTCATTCAGCTCCTCTCCTTTGATCGGAACCATCCAGTCTTCCACAATTTCTTCCGGTTCCGCCATTTCATCGGCAGATGCTACCTTCGCATTTTCTGTTTCTGACATCACTTCTGTCTGTTCCTTGGCGCTGCTGCCTGCCCCAAAAGCTATCAGCATCATTGCCGCTGCTGTAAGCGCTGCGATTCCTTTTAATTTCTTCATGTTCGTCTCCTCTTCTTATCCGTTTCTTTCTTCTTTTGAAACGAAGCGGAAATCATTTTCCGCTTCGTCTATTACCAGCAAACCCCCTCTTACTCTGCCAGTGATTCAACCGCCGCCTGTGCATGTGCCACATACAGATCCTGAATTGCCGGAATCTGACCAAGCCCTTCAAGAACTACGTCCACTTCATAGCCGGCTTCTTCAAACACATTCTTCCAGGTTCCTTCTTCGTCACCTGCCATATCATTATTTGCATGGTCTCCCGCTACTACCATCAATGGTCTGAGCACTACTTTTTTGTACTCACCCGCCTGCACTGCTGAAAGGACATCATCCAGTGTCGGCGCGCCTTCTACCGTACCGACAAAATAATTTGTCTTACCTTTTTCTGTCAGAATATCCTGCATTTTCTGGTAAACCGCGTTTGCCTCATGTTCGGTACCGTGTCCCATAAAGCAGATCGCCGTCTCACCGTCATCATAATCTGCAGTTGCTTCCACGATCGCATCTGCAACGATATCAAAGTCTTCGTCTGACGTCAGAAGCGGTTCACCGACTGCCACTTTTTCAAAGCTGTCTGCATATTCTGCCAGCTTACCGGTCACTTCCTCATACTCAATGCCATTCATCAAATGTGTTGGCTGAACAACAAGATTTTTTACGCCATTGTCAACTGCGCGGTCCAAAGCCTCGTTAATATCATCAATGTGATATCCGTCTCTGCGTTCAATATGATCGATTACAATATTCGCGGTAAAACCACGTCTGACGGACCAGTCCGGAAGCGCTTTTTCAATCGCGTCTTCAATTGCTCCTATCGTCAGCCGTCTGCTGTCATTGAAGCTTGTTCCGAAACTCATAACCAGAAGCTCGTTCTCACCGATCTCATCCTGATTTCTGATATTATCCAGAGACGCATCACCTGTTGTGTAATCCTCTTCATCCGCCCCCGCTTCCGTCTGGGCTGCTTCTGTTTCCACTGTCTCTGTCGTTTCCTCCGCCTGCGCCGCAGCTGCTCCCATTGTCAGCGCCGTGCTCAGACTTACACCTGCCAATACTGTTCTGAATACTTTTCTTTTCATGATTTTTCCTCCTTTTTCAGATAAGACGTTTATCTTTCCTCTGATGTATTTTAAAATTTGCATCAGCATACATAAGTACAGGAATATCGTCATGATCCCATCAAACAAATTTTCAGCGCAAAGACCAGTCTTTTTCACAACAAAAAAGATCCTTTACCGCTGAGTAAAAGATCTGAATGATATTTTTCTATGGCACAATCAATTACTCGTGATCTGGAATAACATTATTCCCGTACCAGCAATCGGCAGGTTTCCTGACTTACAGCTCAACGCAACAGGCCTCCTTCCCGGTTTCCCAGTGGATGTGTTTTCCGAAGTATATCGGTCTTACACATGGCCAGCGCTCCTTGTTTACAGTGACGAGATCGTACAGGATTTACACCTGTTTCCCTTTTAACCAACACAGAAAAGATTATTCCGTCTGCATCGGCACCGTTTGCTTTCTATATTCAATTTCTCATTTAGTATAACACCATATAATCAAAGTTACAAGCAAAAATCTTAATTTCTGTCAAGCATATACAAAAGCGCATTGCAGATGCAGGCCGCAATATTACTTCCCCCTTTTCTGCCTCTGGCTACAATATACGGCACATCCGTTTCCATGATCAGTTCCTTGGACTGCACGACATTTACAAAACCGACCGGAACACCGATGATCAAATGTGGAGTAATCTTTTGTTCCTGTATCAGCTCGTAGAGCCTTATCAGCGCAGTAGGCGCGTTACCGATTGCAAAAATCACTGGCTTATCAAGCGCCGCCGCCTTTTCCATACTGGCGGCTGCTCTGGTACTGCCGGATTTCTTTGCCTGTTCAGCCACATCTTCATCAGACATAAAACAATACACCTCGCCGCCATATTTCGCCAGCGTTTTCTTATTAATACCAGCTTTTGCCATCTGGGTATCCGTCACGATCGAAGCACCGTTTCGAATCGCTTCCAAAGCTGCCTCCACTGCTCCGTCTGAAAAACAGAGGCTGTCCGCGTACTCGAAATCCGCGCTTGTATGGATACACCGTTTCACAATCGGCTCTGTTCCCGGAATCAGCTTTTTTTCTCCCAGTTCCTCCGTAATGATTTCAAAACTTCTGGCCTCAATTTCCCGCGGCTCTACTTTTTCCAACTGTATTTTCATATCCTAACCTGCCTTTCCATCTGTTCCTGCTGTGCACAGCCTGCTTTTTCAGCCGTGTTTTTTCAGACTCCTTAAATACCCGCCTCAAGAATCTCATAGATTTTTTTCATATCGAGATGTTCCCGCAGTCCCTGCGCCAGTTTATCATACTGTGTTTCTTTAAACGCTGCCAGATCCATGCCGGTCATTTCTGAAACATCAATTCCTTTCCGCTCTCCAAGCGCTCCCACGATCTTCTTTGCCACCTCTTCGCAATCGAACACACCATGTACATATGTACCATATACATTGCCGCAATATGCGCCGTCCGATTTTGAATTCCCTGCAACCATGTCTGTGATCTCTGTGAAACTGCGTGCGTCCTCTTTTAAGGTACTTTCCCCCATATGAATCTCGTACCCTTCCAGCGGCGTACCTTCCAGATTTTTCAAAATGCCGTCCGTTCCGGTAAATGTTCCCTGCACACGCGTGCGCGTCTTAGAAGCGGTAAACGTCGTGTCTACCGACAAAAGGCCAATACCTTTCATCTCGCCGCCCGCCTCTACATGCTGCGGATCAGAAAGTGTTTCTCCCAACATCTGATAACCGCCGCAAATACCGAAAATTACTTTTTGTTCCGCTGCTTTTTTCAAAACGGCCGCCTCCAGTCCATTTTGACGCATCCACAGAAGATCCTCCATCGTATTTTTCGTTCCCGGCAAAATAATCATGTCCGGATTTTTCAGCTCCTGCACACTCTTTACATAACGAACAGAAACGCCCGGGATAATCTCAAGCGCGTTGAAATCTGTAAAATTAGAAATACGCGGCAGACGGATCACAGCAATATCGATCAGACCGACCTCCTGCTGTCCAGAAAAACGTTCCGTCAAACTATCCTCATCGTCCACCTCAAGTTCCATATAAGGCGCTACGCCGACAACCGGAATTTTTGTTTTTTCCTCAAGCGCAGCCACACCCGGTTCCAAAATTGTCTTGTCACCGCGAAATTTGTTAATGATCATGCCCTTTATCATCTTCTGTTCGTCCTCTTCCAGCAGCCAAACAGTCCCGACAAGCTGGGCAAACACACCGCCGCGGTCGATATCCCCGACCAAAAGCACCGGCGCTTTTGCCTGCTTTGCCATACCCATATTTACGATATCTTCCCGTTTTAAATTAATTTCCGCCGGACTTCCCGCACCCTCGATCACAATAATATCATACTCCTCTGCCAGCTTGTGATACGCCTCCATCACCTTTGGAATCAGCTGCTTTTTATATTTGAAATACTCCCGGGCACTCATCGTTCCCAACACTTCTCCGTTCACGATCACCTGACTGCCGACATCGTTGGTCGGTTTTAATAAAATCGGATTCATCAAAACAGACGGCTTGATCCCAGCTGACTCTGCCTGCATGACCTGAGCTCGTCCCATCTCAAGGCCTTCCTCTGTGATAAAAGAATTCAGCGCCATATTTTGTGATTTAAACGGCGCCACGCGGTAACCATCCTGTCTGAAAATACGGCAAAGTCCCGCCGCAAGCAGGCTCTTTCCCGCATTTGACATTGTTCCCTGTATCATAATCGCTTTTGCCACTATTATTTCCCACCTTTCGTCTCTATGATCGTCCGCAGCGTTGCCAAAAACATCTGGTTTTCTTCCGGTTTACGCACGGCGATCCGATAAAAGCCCTCTGAGAGTCCCTCATAATTGCTGCAGTCGCGAATCAGAATACCATATTCCAGGCATTTCTTTGCCAACTGCTTCGGTCCCTGAAAAAAGATATAATTTGCCTCAGACGCGTATACCCTGCAGCCAAACTGTTTCAGCCCTTCGATCAGAATCTTTCGCTGCCCGCGTATTTTTTCTAAGGTTTCCCGCACATATGCCGTTTCCTTTAAGGCAGCGATTCCTGCCTCCTGTGCTAGCGCAGAAACATTCCAGGGCTGCATAACTGCCGCCGTTTTTTCCAAAATCTGCTCATCACTGCAGAATCCGTATCCCAGGCGCAGCCCAGGCATAGCATATTTTTTTGTAAACGCTTTCAGTAAAAATATCCCCGGAAATTCATTTAAAAATGCCTTCATCGTATACTGTTCCGGCTGTTCCAGGAAATCAATAAAACACTCATCCAGTACCAGAAAAGCGCCGTACGACCGACACCTGTCGGCCAGTCGCCTCACATAAACGCGTTCTGACGCCACTCCGGTCGGATTATTCGGGTTGCAGAAAAATACCAGATCCGTTTCTTCGGAAATCTGTTCGATAATCTCCTCGTCCGGAACAAAACCATTTTCTTTTTTCAACCATGCGTAACAGACCTCGCAGCCGACCGCCTCCAATGCCTGCTGATATTCTGCAAACGTCGGCGCCATCAGCAGCGCTTTTTTCGGCTTTAAGGCAAATACCAGCGCAAAAATCAGTTCTGCCGCCCCATTTCCACAGATGATCTGTTCCTGCGGAATCTTTTCTGCCTCGCCGATGGCTTTTCTTAATCGTATACAATTCACATCCGGATAACATTCCGCCTGATTCAATCCCTCTATTACTGCTTTTTTCACGCCGTCCGGCATTCCGTACGGATTGCAGTTCACTGAAAAATCCAGAACACCCGGATAACGATAAATATCGCCACCGTGAATATATTTTTTCATAAAGCTGCTCCTTTGTTGTAATCCTTTTTGAAAGAATTTTCTCACGAATATACGCAGAGTATCCATATGATCTGCCTTACCGCCGCAAATGTCACGGCAGCAAGCGCAGCGCTCACATACAAAAGCTGATTTGCCTTTCGAATATCCTCATACTGTACTGATCGGATGGCATCTCCGATCGTCGGCTTTTCATATAGCTTGCCAAAATAAAACGCATTTCCCGCCAGCTGGATTTCCAAGGCCCCTGCCATCACTGCTTCTGTCTGCGCCGAATTTGGACTTGCGTGGTTAAACCGGTCTCTTTTAAAAATCTTCGCTGCATTTTTACCGTTATAATCTGCCAGAAATGCCCCCAGTATCATAAAAATGGCAGAGAGACGCGCCGGAAGGAAATTTGCCAGATCATCCAACTTTGCCGCACATCTTCCAAAGTGAAGATACTTCTCATTTTTATAAGCAATCATGGAATCCATCGTGTTGATTCCCTTATAAATCCACATCAGTACCGGTCCGCCGATCGCCATATAAAACAACGGCGCAATAATGCCGTCCGAAGTATTTTCTGCCACGGTCTCCACGGCCGCTTTCGTCACCCCTGCTTCATCCAGCGACGCAGTATCTCTTCCGACAATCATGGAAACCGCATATCTTGCGCCCTCCAGATTGTTTTTCTTCAGTTCACGATACACCCGCATACTCTCTGTCTTTAAAGATTTCACCGCCAGCATCTGATAACAAAGAAAAGCCTCTGCCGCAATTCCCGCAAATGTATGAATACGAAACGCGATCTTCAGCACTAAAAGCGGAATTGCCGCACTAAACAGACAAATCCCGATTACCAGCACACAGCCTGCCGCATACTCTCCTTTTTCAGTTTTCGGAAAAAGGCTGCGCAGCCGTTTTTCCAGAAAGGTGATTGCCGTACCGATCAGCCGTACCGGATGATACAGCCATCGGGGATCGCCAAAAAGCAGATCCGCAAGAAACCCCAGTATGAGGGCTATTGTTGTCCATCTCATCATTTTGTTATCCTTCTCTCTCCTGACGCACCGCTTTGTGTTTATAACAGCGCTCGATAAATGCCTCTGCCAGTCTGGGATTCCCACAATAATAAAAATGCGGAAATCCGGCCAGCATAGTGTCCGTCGCATGTATGCATTCCCATCCCCGGCTGCTTTCCGGCTTTTTCGCGTAAAAGTCTGTTCCGCAGTTGGTAGAATCAAAATAGTGAAATTCATGCGCCGGGCAGCTCCCGATTTCTTTTCCGAAAACCTGTTTCTGTCTGCTGTTTGCCTCAATATATCCGAAGCGCGATAATCTGTCTGTACGGTAAGCGTCCCCTTCTATGATACCAAGTCCCCGGCATTTTTTCCCCTGCATATCCTCAAACGTATCATGCAGGTACATAAATCCTCCACACTCTGCCATAACCGGAAGTCCGGCCAGAAGCGCTTCTTTCAATTCCTGACGCATCCACCTGTTTTCTTCCAGCTGATCTCCATACAGTTCCGGATAACCGCCATAAAGCAACAGACCGTCCAGCTGCTTCGGCATATGTACATCATGAAGAGGCGAAAACGGAATCAGATCGGCTCCCAGTTCTTCCAACAGCTGAAGGTTTTCTTTATAAATAAAGCAAAAAGCTTCATCCTGCGCCAGTCCAATACGTATGCGTTTAGTTTTTGGCATCTCTGTTTCTGATCTTTGTATGCCAGATTCCCTTTCACACAGCTCCGGCGCTGTCTCCGCCAGCGCTAACAGTCCGTCTATATCCACGCTCTTTTCCAAAATATCAGCCAGTTTTTTCAATTTTTCATGAAAATCCGTCACTTCTTCGGGCAATACCAGCCCGAGATGACGGCTCTCGATCACACAGTCCTCCACCTTCGGCACATAACCATACACAGAAATACCGAGCTGTTCCTCAATCATCTTTTTCACGCGCGGATACAGCATCGGGGACATCTGGTTCAGCAGTACACCGCGAATCCAGCTGTCTCTTTCAAATTCCAGAAAACCTTTGATATAGGGTAAAACAGAAACGCTCATTCCTTTGCAGTTTACAATCAGCACGGCCGGCGTCTCTGTCTTTTTTGCCAGATCAAACGCACTGGCGCGCGATGTCGTCCCTCCAACACCGTCATAATACCCCATTACGCCTTCGAGCACCGCCAGATCACAGTCTCTGCTGTTTTTTTTCAAAAGAAATCGAACCGTCTGCGTATCTGTAAAAAAAGTGTCCAGATTTCCGGATCTGACGCCGATCACCTTACTGTGAAACATTGGATCAATATAATCCGGTCCACACTTAAAGGATGCAGGCGTCAGCCCTCTGTTTTTTAAAGCTTGTAATATACCGCAGGTAATCAGGGTTTTGCCGCTGCCGCTGGCTCCCGCAGTCAATAAAATCCGAGGTGTTGCCATTTTATTTTCCTTCTTAATTTTAAAATATCTGTATCTCAAATACTGTCTGCTGCTTATATTCCTAATATCTTAACTGCATTTCCCACTCCTGTGCAAGAAACGATATAAATCGGGTTTTCCCCCATCATCATATGATACTTTCCTACCGTCTTTGCCCTGCTCACAGAAAGCTGTACGATTTCCACATCCGTCACCGGCAGCGTTTTCATACACTGCACAGCTTCCGAAACGCTCTCCAGCGCAATGCAGTTCACTACGATCCGCACAGCCGGATTCTTTTGCAGCAATGTTTCTAATATCTTTTCCATGTTTCCCGAGGAACCGCCGATAAACGCATGTGTCGGCGCCTCTAAGCTTTCTAACGCCTCCGGCGCTGTTCCCTCGATTATCTGCAGGTGATCCGCAGCAAATTTCTGTCTGTTCTTTTGAATTAACTGAACCGCTTCCGGTTTTTTCTCAATCGCATATACTTTTCCTGATACACAGCGCAGTGCCATCTCAATCGATACAGAACCAGTTCCGGCTCCGATATCGTAACATATCGAATCCTCTTTTAAACGCAGCTTCGACAAAGAAACCGTGCGTACTTCTTCTTTCGTCATCGGCACGCTGTCACGGATAAATTGTGTGTCGGAAATGCCATGCGTTGTCCGCGCATCGTGCAGCGGATTTTCCAGATAAACCACGCTCAGAGAATCCGTCTCATACTCAATAAAATCCTCTGCCCGGCCGCTGCTGATTTTCTCATCCGGATAGGAAAGACGTTCCCCGACATACAGCCGCACCTGATTCATTCCATAAAAAAGCAGCTTTTTCGCCAACTCTGCCACCGCATTTTGTTCCCCTAAAATAGAATATATCTTTTGATGCTTTCCCAGCAAAGCAATCAGATTCGCGCCTCTTCCGTGCGCGCTGGTTAAATAAACATCCTCCCAGGATTTCTGAATACGGCTCATAAAATAAGCCACTGAAGAAATTCCGCAGACTACATTTACCGTTTCCCCCAGCCGGTCAAGCAATTTTTTTGCTCCGCTGTAAAATCCAACATCCCCGGAAAGCACGACCGCAATTTTTTCATATTCCGGATGCTCTTTGATATAAGCGGCGATTTTTTCACTGTCATACGCACAATAAGTATCTTGTCCCGGATGTACGCAGGCGTCTAACATCCGCTTGGCGCCGATCAGAAGCTGCGCCTCCGCGATCACGCGAGATGCCTCCTCCGTGCGTACAGCCGCATTTCCCATGCCAATACCGACCAGTGAAATCTCCGCTTTTGATGTCAACTTAAATTTCTCACAAAGAAAATGCCTGCATTCCATCACAGAAATCCCAGACTCCTGTAAAGGTCTGCCTATTACAAGCAGTGTACAGCCACACTTTCTGGCCGCCTCCGCTTTTTCCGGAAAACCGCCGACCGCGCCGGAGAGTTTTGTTACCAGATAGCTGCAGTTCCACTGTTTCAGCATCGCCGCATTTAATTCCGTGGAAAACGGTCCCTGCATACAAATCAGATGACTGCCCGAAAAGCCCAGCTTTTCACACTGCGCGGCAACGCTGGCCAGCGAGAGCACCCGCAAATATACACGATTTTTGTAATCTGTCAGCTTCGTATATTTTGCTGCCTCTTTGCTTCCGGTAGTCACAAGAATATTTCCCTGTGTCTGTTCCAGATATGCAACTGCCGCCTCGACATCATCCGCGTACACAACATCCTGACACGCGCTTCCACCTTTTTCTTCCGTATTGCTTTCGGAAAACATATCCCCTGTTCCATTTAAGGAATTTCCGTCTTCCGCACCGCCCCGCAACACCCTTACGTACTCTGCTTTGTTCTGATCACAGGCAGCCCGTATATTTTCTGTCACCTCCGCTGCGTATGGATGTGTGGCATCAATGACAAGCGGACATCCTTTTTCTGCGATCAACGCTGTCATTTCTTCTCTGTTTAAACGCTCATGGGAAACTTCCAGAAACTTTCCCTCCGGCAAAAGCTGCTCCCCATACTCCGTTGCCACACAAACATATGCCGGAATCTCCTGTTTTTCCAGAAATTCTGCTATCTGTCGTCCCTCTGTTGTTCCCGCAAATAGAATTACCCTACACATTCCGATAGCCTCTCGGTGTCACCATTTTTCCGCCAATCTTTTTTGTCTGCGAATTACCGACAAATACCGTTGTGAACATATCTACTTTTGTTTTTTTCAATTCCTGCAAAGTCAGCACCCGCATCGCTTCCCCATCTCTGCCGATATTTTCCACCAGACCGCAGACTGTCTCCGGCGCCTTGTATCTCATCATCAGATCACAGGCCTTTTCCAGATAATCATGTCTTTTCCTGCTGGACGGATTATAGAGGCAAATCACAAAATCAGCCTGCGCCGCTGCCAGAAGTCTTGACTCAATCTTTTCCCACGGTGTCAGCAGATCGCTCAGACTGATCAAACAAAAATCATGAATCAGCGGCGCGCCTAAAACCGCCGCCCCGCCGGTTGCCGCTGTCACGCCCGGAAGTACTGTCAGTTCCACCTCCGGATAATTGACGCCCACCTCGTACATTAAACCGGACATGCCATAAACTCCGGCATCCCCGCTGCAGATCATCGACACTGTTTTCCCTTTCATGGCCTCTTCAAAAGCCATTACACAGCGCTCAACCTCTTTTTTCATCGGCGTGGTCAGAAATTCCTTCCCTGGAAAGTGTTCTCTTACCAAATCCACATACACCGTATATCCAATAATCACATCACTGTTTTTCAAGGCTTCTGCCGCCTCAATCGTCATTTTTTCATAGGCGCCCGGCCCGATTCCGACTACATATATTTTATTCAAAATTTTACCCTCCATTTCTTCTGCGCCAACGCCGCCGTCACGCCGTCTTCTGCATATTTTCCGCACAGCAGCGCGCCTGCTTCCTCTTTCGCGCTGCCCAAAACAGCAGCGCGCTCGCAGACATTATCCACGCCTGTGACGCGCTCCACAAACGCAGAGCCCGTAAAGTTTCCATTTACTTCTTTTAGCTGTTCTGCAGAAAAAACCGCAAAAGCAAGACCATGTTCCCTACAGTACTGTAAAAGCCCCCGTTCATTCTTTTTCAGATCAATACTTGCAGCATGACCGATGGCTTCTGAAAAAATTCCTGCCTGTTCGCAGATTTTCTCTATCACAGCCTCAATTGCCGCTGCCTCCGTTCCTCTTCTGCACCCAACGCCTGCCGTAAGCACTTGCGGAATCAGATATAACGTCTGTGCAAACGGCCGTCTGTCCTTGTGCAGCGTAATGCAGACACCTAGACGCGGCACATCTTCTCCCCAGTCTGTCACCAGACCTTTCGGCAGCTCTCCTTCACAGGGAAACTCACTGTAAAAACCAACCGGCTCACCAAAAAGAAGCGCGGCGGAAACCTCTTTTGCCAACTTCATATCCGCGATCACACAATTATTTTGTTTTGCGAACACATCAACAGCAAACCTCTTATTACGGTCTGTCGCTGTCGTAATCACCGCCTGCGCTCCAAGTATCTTTGCCGCCTGTTCCGTCAGTTCATTCGCTCCGCCCAAATGACCGGACAGCAAAGAGACCGCAAACGCTCCGGTCTCATCTATCACCACAACCGCCGGATCCGTCTGTTTACTTTTCACAAACGGAGCAATACTGCGTACAGCGATGCCGCAGGCGCTGATAAAAATAATCGCTTCGCTGTCGCAGAACCGTTTTTCTGTCCAATGATTCAGCGTATCCTCCCCTAAAAGCCCTGCCTGTACACCCATTGGCAAACCATATCTGCTTTTCAGATACGCTTTTACCTGACAGCCGCGCGCTTCCAGGTCCTGCCGCAGTCTTTCGCCCAACAAACAGCCATTTTCCGTAAAACTGATCACTGCAATCCGCACCAGTTCCGCACTCATTAGTCTGTTCCTTTCCGGAATTCTGTAGTAAAGCCCGGATCATAAAGTTTTGATCGTTCATAGGAATTATGCGCCACCGCGTCACCGATGATCATCAGTGCGGTCTTCGTGATCTGATGCTCCCTGGCAGTCTGCGCCAGTGTCGATACCGTACATACATACGCCTGTTCATCCTCCCAGGTTGCCTTATAAACAATGGCCGCCGGAGTATCCGGCTGATAGCCTCCCGCAATCAGACGCTCTGAAAGCTCCTCCAGCATCCCCGTACTCAAAAAAACAACCATCGTTGCCTGATGTGCCGCAAAGGATTCAATACTCTCCTTTTCCGGCACCGGCGTTCTGCCCGCCATTCGCGTAATGATCACGCTCTGGGAAACCTCCGGCAGTGTATATTCCAGATTTAAAGCCGAAGCCGCGCCGCAAAAAGAACTGACACCCGGACAGTAATCATAAGCAATCTGTTTTTCGTCCAGCGCATCCATCTGCTCACGGATAGCTCCGTACAGACAAGGATCGCCCGTGTGCAGGCGAACAGTCGTTTTCTGCGCAGCCTCTGCATCTGTCATTACCTGCAGTACTTCCTCCAGTGTCATCGTTGCACTGTTATAAATCCTGCACTCTTTTTTGGCATAGTCCAACAACTGCGGATTTACCAGTGATCCGGCATAGATCAGCACATCCGCCTCCTCTAAATATCTTTTTCCTCTTACGGTGATCAAATCCGCAGCGCCGCTTCCGGCTCCAACAAAATGTATCATAGCGTTCTCTCCTGTCCTTCTTTCAGCTTTCTTTTACAATGATCAAAGAATAATATCCTGCCTGTTCCGGGATTTCTTCCGCAGAATGATAGACATTCTCGCCCGGCATACCGCAATTTTCCACCATCACAGCCTGCTGCCCGCTGCGCAGAATACTCTCCTTTACCTGTCCCATCTTCTTTCCTGATTTCATCAGCACCTTTGTCCCCGGAAGTTCAAGAAACCGTTCCATTTCCTCTGCCCGGTAAGAAGCCGGAATAATATGAAGCGGTTCTCTGCGTTCCGCAAGACCGATATTCAGCCGTGCGGCCGATGCGCAGAAAGATGGAATCCCGCTGACAATTTCCGCCTTATAGCCATATTTTAAAATCCGTTTATGTACATACAGATAGGTCGAATACACAGTGGGATCTCCCAGCGTCAAAAAAGCAACCTTCTTTTCCTCTTTTAAAAAGCCTTCGATCAGCTCCGCCGCTTTCTGATGGTTCGCTTCCAAAATCTGCGGATCTTTCGTCATCGGCATCTCTACCGACACCAGCATTTTTTCATCCAACTGCGGATATGCGCCTTTCACTATCTCATAGGCCACACTTTCTGTCGTCGTCCTTCCCGGCACGACGATCACATCACTTTCTTTTATCAGACGCAATGCCTTTAAAGTCAAAAGCTCCGGATCTCCCGGTCCCACTCCGATCCCATATAATATTCCAGACATCTTACTGTCCTCCCTTTTTCTGTTTGGTAATTCTTCTGATCAATTCCGGTACGGCCTCCGTTTCTCCCAAATAGCCATGTTCATTGGAAAATAAAACAACCCCGAGCATCATCCGCTGATAGGTACGATAATTCAAATATTCCTCAATCCGCCCTGTCACTTCCTGCATAACCTGCGGCAGACAATTTTCTTTTTTGATGAGCGTCAGCGCTTCCTCTGTTGTGACCGTATTTAAAATCTTACGCACACATTCCATAGAACATCCGGCCCGAACGGCGTTCGCTGCCATGATCTCCGCTCTGGCATCGGCATTGCGGGAATGTGTGTTCATAATTCCGCCTGCCACCTTAATAAACTTTCCAATATGCGCGACAAACAGAATTCCTTCCACCCCCATCTCCAGCGCCAGATCCAGCGTCTCACCGACATAATTGCTGCATTTCATGCTTTCCGTCTGCGGCAGTCCATTCCTGGATTTCAAAAAATCAGCGCCGTAATTTCCTGGTGTGATCAGCAAATACTTTGCACCGTTTTCCACCTTCTGGCGCATTTCTACCTCAATGCTTTTGATAAGCGCCGCCTCGCTCATCGGTTCAACAATTCCGGAAGTGCCCAGAATAGAGATCCCCCCCTCAATCCCTAGACGCGGATTGAAGGTTTTCCTTGCCACGCTCTCCCCCTCCGGCACATAGATCGTGACCGAAAGACCGCCGTCATATCCGGCTTCCTCGCAAACGGCTTCCACTTCCTGTTCGATCATCCTGCGCGGAACCTGATTGATCGCCGCGCTGCCGACCGGCTGTTCCAGTCCCTTTTTCGTTACCCGTCCGACGCCAATACCGCCGTCAATATGGATTCCGTTTGCCGCGCTCTTTTGTACCTTTGCAAAAATTTCCAATCCGTTCGTAACATCCGGATCATCCCCGGCATCCTTTTTCACCGCGCAGGAAGCTGTATCTTTTTCCCACAAAGGATGCAGAATTTCCAGATGCAGCTCGATCCCCTTCGGTGTCAAAAGCGTTTCCTCCGCAGCCGTTTTTCCAGTCAGCAAAAGCCTCGCCGCAGCCTTTGCCGCTGCCGTAGCGCAGGATCCGGTCGTATAACCGAAACGCATTTTTTTATTATTTTTAATACTGTAATAATTCTCCAGTCCGGTTTTTGCCATTGTTCTGCCGCCTCATGTCATATATTTCGCTTTTTCGCAAAAGTCTGTATTTCTTATCCGACAAAAAAATCCGCTGTCCTAAGGACAACGGATAAAACATTTCTAAGCAGACTGCCTGCTGCTGTGAACAAGTCCGGTTGCCGCAGACAGTTCACCCTCTCCAAGCATTTTTTGTATCTGACTTTCACAGTAACGGACTTGCGCAGGACTTCCACCTGCTTCCAAAGAAATGCTCAGTTTTTTTCTTCATTATACGCTTGAAACCACTAAAAAGCAAGATAGCTTATAAAGAATAATTTCACTCCCTCATTGCCGTCAGCAAACATCCACTATCTCCAGCATCCCGTCCGCTCTCAGCGCCGCCGCATACCCGCATCCGTTCTTCACCTGATACGAATAGTAATCTTTTTGCGGATACGCAAGTTCTGCCAGAATGCTCATGATCGTTCCGCCATGTACGACACAGGCAATCGTTTCTGCTTTCTGCTTTTTTGCCTCTTCCAGTACCTTTTGAAACGCGCGGACACAGCGCTGCTGAAACGCTTCCCGGCTTTCCCCTTCGGGGAAAGGCAGCGTACCATTGCTGTCGATCCATGCCTGATAACGCGGTTCACCTGAGAGCTCCTGATAGTTTTTATTTTCAAAGGCTCCGAAATCGCATTCCCGGAAGTCGCTTACCGGATGCTGCTTCTGTTCCGGAAATAATATTTGTGCCGTCTGCACGCAGCGCTTCATCGGACTGACAAATAAAAGATCCGCCGTATAACGGCCGCTTTTTTCCTGCAGTTCTTTTTCAAATTCCTCGCAAAGCGATTCGTCCGTTGTGCCGATATAGCGCCCAAGCAAATTTCCTTTCGTCTTTCCGTGCCGCAATAAATAGATCAGCATTTCGCTTCTCCTTTAATCACTGTCGGGATTCCCGCCACCACACGGACAACCGTTTCTGCCTGTGCTGCAAGTGTACAGCAGATGCGCCCGGTCTGTTCCCGCCAGTAACGATTCTCTTTTTCCAACGGCACAATTCCATAACCAATCTCATCCGTAACAATCAAAATCTGCGGATTTTTTTCTGTCAGCTCCGAAGCAAGTTTTTCCGGCTCTTTTCCAGCTTTCAGATACCGTTTTACATAGAGATGAAATTTTTCAAGCGCCCGGCAGGAAAAAATTTCTTCCAGGCCGCAGCTGCCGCCGTCCAAAACATCTGCTTCCGCTATCCCAAACAATTCGCAGGATGTCTGTTTTTTATTCTGAAAAGCTCCGCCTGTCACCAGTATCATGCTTATCCCCCTATTCCTGTAAGTCTTGCTGCAATCACTACAAAAAGCGCCATCATCAGTTCGCACACCTGCAGAAAAAATCCGGCCAGATCGCCGGTGATTCCGCCGAATTTCCGATAAGACATCCAGCGATAATATCCGAATACTGCCGCTGCCGCCAGAAGCACTGCGCCGCCCAGTACAGGATCAAGCGCAAGAAGTGCCGCGCCGCAGAGCAGGATCACAAAAATCATCACAGCTCCCACACATTTCTGCTGTGCCATATCTGAAAATGATGCGGCCAGACCGCTGTTTTTTGCCTTTTTAAAAAGTACCACCGACAATCCGCTAAGCGCTCTGGAAAGGACAAATCCGACTGCTAAAAGACGCATCTGCTCCGCTGTCACTTCACTGTACAGCCCGAACATCAGCAGAAAATAACTCGCGCCAAAGATAATTGCAAACGCTCCGGCATGGGAATCCTTTAAAATCTCCAGCTTTTCTTCTATCGGTTTATAAGAACTTAAAGCATCTGCCGTATCCAGAAATCCGTCCAGATGAATCCCACCGGTCACAAAAACCGGAATCATCACCAACACCGCCCGGAAAAAATTTCCATCTCCGGCAAGCATCCTGCCAAACCGCATCCACAACAACATGCCTGCCCCGATCGCCGCCCCGACAAGCGGAAAAAAACAAAGCATATAGCGCATTCTCTCTTTTGTCCATTCGATCCGCGGCATCGGAATACGCGAATACATAGAAAATGCGATCACTACCGCACCTAACAAATTCATAACGTTTCTCCTTCTTTTTTTCGTATCAGCGGAATGCCGTAAACGACCTCTGTCACCTGATCCGCCAGCTTTGCCATCGCACAATTAATACTTCCCAAACAGGATAAATACTGCATTGTCTCCGCGTCATAAAGAATTCCGTCTGAAAAGACTTCGTTTGTCACCACAATCAGATGCGCCGCTTTTCTCTGCAGCTTACAGATGCCGCGTAAAATCCGTTCCCGCACTTCTGCCTCTTTTTTTACAGAAGAAATATTTAAATCAGTGCGGAAAAATTCATTTGCTGTCAGGTTCGACATACATTCTAAAAGCACTGTACTCCCCGGCTCAATCCGTACCTGCTCCAGATCCATCGGACATTCAATCGTCTCAAATTTTTTCCGCGCGCGCATACTGCGGTGCCGCAGAATCCGTGCCTCAGTTTCTTTATCAAAACATTGCATCGTCGCAATATAATAGCGTTTCCGTTCTCCCGCTTCTAATACCAGCTGCTCGGCATAGGCTGATTTTCCGCTGCCGCTGCCGCCTGTCACTACGCTGAACATCTTTTCCTCCCATTTCAAGAAAGCGGCTGATACGCTTCCAGTTTGATCTCATCAAAAGTACTCATTTTTTCATAAACCTCGCAGGCCATATCCAGAATCGGAAAAAGCGTCACCGCCCCGGTACCCTCACCGAGACACATCTCACAGTGAAGCGCCGCTTCAAGTCCTAACGCCTCCAGCACCAAATGCGCCGCCGGTTCTTTCGACACATGCGAAGCCAGCATAAAATCACGGCATTTCGGTTCTATCTGCGCCGCGGTCAAAGCTGCCACCGAGGAAATAAATCCGTCAATGACAATCGGTACCCGATAAATGGCGCCGCCGAGAAACACACCGGCTAATCCGGCAATATCCAGCCCGCCGACACATGCCAATATATCAATCACATCTTCGCAGTTTGGCAAATACCGCTCCAGCGCTTCTTGGATAACCGCAATTTTCTTTTCCAGACCGGCGCTGGTCAGTCCAGCGCCGCGTCCGGTCATACGCTCCGGTTTTTCTTTTAAAATCGCGCAGGCAAGCGCGCTGCTCGTCGTAGTATTACCGATCCCCATTTCTCCTGTTGCCAGAATCTGATATCCTCCCTCTGACAATTTCTTTACCAGATCTATACCGGTCTGTATCGCGCGCAGCGCCTCTGCTCTTGTCATAGCCGGTTCTTTGGCAAAGTTTTTCGTGCCGTTTGTAATCTTGCGGTTTAAAATCTTTGTATCCGCCGCAACCCCAATATCCACCGGGATAATGTCCGCGCCGGTCTTTTTGCATAAAACTGCCGCCGTTGCCTCTCCGGAAGCAAAATTGTTGGATACCAGCGCCGTCACTTCCTGTCCGGACTGCGTCACGCCTTCCTCCACGATCCCATTGTCCGCACACATCACAACCAGTCCCTTTTTCGCGAGTGAAATCCGGCTGCTGCCGCAGATTCCGGCAATTTGCACCAGATAATCCTCCAGCTTGCCAAGACTGTGCAGCGGCTTTGCGATACTGTCCCATTTTTTCTGACAAAGCTCCATCGCCTGCCTATCCAGTCCCTCTATCCTACCCGTAAGCTCTGTTAAAGACATCTTTCGTACCTTCTTTCTTTATTTACCGGTCAGACTTTCTTTTCTATTCTGCAAAGCCGACCATACCTTACACTGTTTTTGCATTATAGCACATATTTAAAAGCTGTACCACTTTTGCAAAAATTAATTTGCGCATTGTTATTTCAAGCCCTTCCGCGCACTTGGCTGCGGCATATAAACAAATAACTCAAACCATCCTTCTGCCGTTTCCAATTCCATACGACCGCCATATCGTTTCACAATCTCCTGCATACTCTTCAAGCCATAACCGTGATTCGCGCGATCCTTTTTGACAGAATGCGGCAGAACGCCGCCTTGAATCTGCAGCCCGGACGGATTCTTCACCGACATCATAAACATACCCTTTTTCATCTTCGCCTTTAAAATGATCTTTTTCCCTTCCGCTCCGACTATGCCGCAGGCCTCCGTCGCATTATCCAGCGCATTTGCGAACAGCGCGCAAATATCCACGTTCGAAAACGGCAGCGTTTCCGGAATCTCCAGTTCGTATACAAAATCTATGTTTTTCTCCCGCATCACCTGTTCTTTTAACGTCAATACCGCGTTCACGGTAGCGTCGCCGCACCAGGTCCGCATCTGGGTAACTGCCTTATCCTTTAACAGATGTGCGATGTAAATATCTCTTTTTTCCTGAGGCAACACCGACAAAGTCTGCAGATAATTCGCCATGTCATGGCGCATCCTGCGGATCTCAAAATGCTGCTGTTCCATATTTTCATAATATCTGCGGTTGATCTCTCCATATTTTGCCATATCCTCCAGCTGTTTTTGTCTGGCCAGCACAACTGCCGCCCACAAAAGGCCCCAGAAAGAAACCAGAGCGATTGCTAAAAACACCACCATCTGTAAAGAAAGCGCATCTAAAAAATAAGCAATGGAGGGATATACACCTGCAGCTGTCTCTATTTCATATCGAGGCGTCAACAGTACCACACTCAAAACAATTCCTCCCGGCGCCGCCGTCAAAAGCAGCAGCAGCTTCCACATCGAGGCAGTCAGCTCCATCCCTTTCTCCGGACGCAGTGCGCGGATGATACCGTACAACGGCAAGGCAAAGACCAGCCGCAGTATCATTTCCACAGAATCATACTCTATGATCACCTTCAGATACGTATCGATCAGAGCGTTTCCCGCAAAAATCGCGCAGGCCGTGATAGTTCCCAATGTCAGCCGTTTCAGAAAGCTGCCCTCACACAAAAAAATCACTGCCAGCAAAAAAATGGCCAGCGTCGGCGGCAAATTTACCAAATCACCGACATAAATCACCATACCGGTACAAAGCATTGATGCAGTCAGGATTCCGCCCTGCGCCCAGAGCTGTTTTTTTACCTGCAGCAGACAGCAGACACTGCAGTAATTGACGACACCGGCCATCAAATACATGAAAATCCCTGCTTTTTGCAAAAATTCATACATCTTTTATTCCTCCAGCATGGTTCGCGCTAATTTTGCAGTTGCCGTTTCCTTGAAAGCCCGACTGATAGGAAGCGTTACGATGCCTTCTTTCTTTTCTATCTCCACCGTCCCGGCTGTAATTTTGGACACTGCTTTCGCATGCACCAGATAACGCTGATGGATGCGTACAAACGAGGTATCCAACTGCTTCTCCAGTTCATCCAGTTTTTTATAAAAGGGATATTCGCTGTTTCGCGTCACAAGATAAACCAATCGCCGCTCGCTATACGCATACAGAATATCGTCAAACGCAAAGCGGTAAATTCCGTCTGCATTTTTAAGAAGCAGCGTCTTTTTTTCCTGTTTTTCCAGATTTTGACGGATCCTCGCGCAGACTGCTTTTAAACGTTCCGGCTGCACCGGTTTCATTAAATAATCCAGCGCCCCCACCTGGTATCCGTCAAAGACATAATCTGCATATCCGGTCACAAAGACAATCAGGAGATTCTTGTTAAATGTACGGATCTGCCGCGCCGTCTCCATGCCGTTGATCCCTTTCATCTCCACATCCAGGAACAACACATCGATTTCACCGGGATGCTTCTTCAGCCAGCTGACCGCCCGTTCTCCGGTAGTAAACTCGTAAACAATCTCCTCCGTATTTTCATCTATCATTTTTTCCAGACAAATGCGCAGAGCATCCCTTGCCTCTGTTTCATCGTCACATATGGCTATTCTCAGCATTTTCTTTCCTCTCCTTTTTTCTCTCTGCACTGTAATCACAGTATAAGCGATATTTTCTCTTTTATCAATCCACGCACACGCTGCCGCCGTCCCAGGGCGCACCGTTTTTTACATTATACACGCCAAACTTTACATCTGCACAGAGCCGCCGCCAAACTTTACAAAAATACCGTCACGCATGACATGGAAAAATCCGCGTTGTGTTTTTTTATGCTATAACGAATTTACGATGTCGGGATTTAAAAGCACAAAACCATATGCCGGACATCTCACCGTACATTATTCAGAAAGGCAGGTTAAAAAATGCTCTACGTAAAAAATCTATCAAAATCCTATTTTTCCGGTAAAACGGAATATCCGGTCTTAAAAGACGTCAGTTTCCATGTGGCAGCCGGAGAATTTGTCGCCGTCATGGGACCATCCGGAAGTGGTAAGACCACGCTATTAAACTGTATCTCCTGCTATATTCCCTTTGATAAGGGAGACATTACCTTAGGCGGTCAGCATCTGGCTCATCTAAACGAAAATGCTTTGGCCCGCGTGCGCAATGAAAAACTCGGCTTTGTTTTTCAAGATTTCATGCTTCTGGATGGACTGACCGTACGCGAAAACATCCTTGTGCCGCGCATTATTAAAGGAACCATGGACATGGAGGGCGAACATCTTGCAGACAAACTGCTGGAGCTTTTCGCCATTTCCCATATCCGCGCCAAATATCCTGCTGATATTTCCGGCGGAGAACGCCAGCGAACGGCAGTTGCCAGAAGTCTCATCAATTCGCCTCTCGTTCTTCTGGCTGATGAACCGACCGGAAACCTGGACAGCAAATCCAGCCGCACAGTCATTGAGTCCTTTGAAAATGCCCGCGATAAGATGAACGCAACTATTTTCATGGTTACACATGACAGCTTTTCTGCCTCTTTCTGTGACCGCGTCATTCTTTTAAAGGACGGATGCGTTTACAGACAGCTGGAACGTACCGGCACGCGCCAAGAGTTCCACACAGAACTTCTTGATACAATTAAAGAAATGAGTGGTGATGACGTATGAATATGACATTATTAGAAAGAAAACTGCGGCGCGCCGATTTAAAGCAGGCCGTCCTATACTTATTCTGCAACTTTATTTCTCTGATGCTGATCTCCGCCTACAGCGCGATGATGTACTCGCCCACCATTATGGAAGTTTTCCCAGAGGGCGGTGATAGCCGCAAACAAATGCTGATGATCTTTGCGTTGGCGCTCTTTGGATGTACCGTCTTTACCGTCTATGCCTCCGGTCTGTTCTTTCGCAAAAAATCAAGACAGCTAGGCATTTTGATGGCGCTTGGCGCTTCCAGACGCGCGCTGGCACCGGGTCTGTTCCGGGAACTACTTCTTCTTAGCAGTCTCTCCGCCATCGCCGGAATACTGGCGGGAATCCCATTTGTATTTCTTTTATGGAACCTGTTCCGCCTGCTGCTCGTTGACAGCGCGCAGATGCAGCTGCGCATCAATCCCGAATACCTGATTCTCGCCGTATTGTTTGCCATCATGGTCATCCTCCTCTCGATCGTGACGGCTTCCCGTTATCTGCGGCGCACCAACATTATGGATACCATCTGTGAGGAACACAAAAATGAACCGGTAAAGGAATATGGCAGATGGATGGGACCAGTCGGTTTCCTTTTGATCCTTGCCGGAGCCGTTATGGGCTACTATGCCGGAACAATCTACCAAAATCTGTTCATGCGCTATCCGGGGCCGCTGTTCCAGCTGTTTTACCTGCCAATCGCGCCGGGGCTTTATCTGGTAATGCTTCACACCATCGTACACGGCTGGCGCTCCCATAAAAAGACACCTTACAAAAACCTGATTGCCAGAAGCATGATGAAATTTCAGGGACGCCAGACAGTCAATAACCTGATCGTCAATACTGTACTGATCGCCGGGGCCTGTTTCGGTCTTTTCTATATTCCGATGCTCGGCACCGGACAGGCGCTTGCCGTCCAAAACCGCCCCTATGATTATCTCTATCACTACCGCTCCGATCAACATGTGCCGTCGCAGGCAGAGGTCGAGACACTGGCAGGCGACTATGGACTTGCCACAACAGACTGGAAACAGGCAGACTACATTTTTCTCGGCATGGACGGCAAAGCCCGTATCGAGGAAGAGGATAATTCCTTTCATTTTGAATACGCAAGTCTTCTCCAAGGCGGTCGTTTTCTCAGTGAATCCGGTTACAATCACCTGACTGGCCAGAACATCGACGTCGCCTCCGGCTCCTACATGGGTATTTCCGATGATGAAGAAACCGGCACCTACTGGCTAAATGGAGGCGCTTCCCTGCTGACAAATATGACGACACGCGAAACCCTGTCCACCTCTTTTGCCGGGTACGCGCACTATGAACAGCTCACCACAAATGCCGGATCCTATGTGCTTGACGATGCCGACTTTGCCGCGCTCTCAAAAGATTTGACCGGAGAATGGAAAGGCACCTATCACGCGTTTAATATCGACGGCAAAGACAGCTATTCCTTTGCGAATGATTTCTTCCTGCGGTTTGTCGGTTCCTTCGATGAATCTTGCGAAAAACCAGTCTACTATGATCCGGTCGAGAAAATCGCGGATGAAGAAGCCGGAAAAATCTACTGGGGCGATACGCCGGATATGACTCCGGTCAGTTACGAGCAGCCGAACGGCTCCGATTTTCGTACGTTCTGGACGTATATGCCAAAGTTCCGTATTCTTGATGAACAGGATTTTCTGCGCACCTATTCCGTCTTTCTGATGATGTTCTTGTTTATCTTTATCATCTGCATTACGGCAGCCTGTGTGATCGCGTATATGCGTTGTCAGACAATCGCCCTGAATAACCGCTATATCTTTGACGATCTGAAAAAACTCGGCGCGCCGCCCGCCTTTTTGAAAAAAGAAGTACAAATGCAGTGCCGCAGTGTCTTTCAGGTTCCGGCGATCGTCGGCATAGGCGCCATGTTTGGTCTCTACTGCCTAATGATGCTCGCAAATGACGGCCAATTCAGTTCCAGTGAAATGTACGGACTGTTTGCCTGCTCAGCTGTGCTTGTCCTGGTCGGTCTTTTGATCTATGGTGTTTACCGGAAAACCGTAAAAACACTCCAAAAGCAATTAAATATTTCCTCTTCACATTGAAAGACAAACAGCCGGGAAGCGTTTTACACTTCCCGGCTGCCCTATATTTCCGATATCCCCTTTAATAAATAATCACCGGATATCCGCCCTCGACATAGCTGTACAGCGCCGCAGCCTGATCGATCGGCATATTGATGCAGCCGTGACTGCCCGCATACTGATATACCGTGCCGCCAAACGAAGTCTGCCAGTCGGCGTCATGAAAGCCCTGTCCGTCCTCAAACGGCATCCAGTACTGCACTTTTGTTTCATAACCATAAATGTCGCTGCTCAGTACAAACGGACTCGCCTTATAGGCAAGCTCAAACGCGCCGCGCAGAGTAGACCAGTCTTCTGTCTCCCCAGTCGTTTGGTTGATCCCTTCCGGTTTGCCGGAAACGATCGCCGTCTCCATGACTGCCTCGCCGTTTTGATAGCACCACATATACTGATTGTCGAGACTGACCTCTATGTAATTGCCCATCAGATCATCCGTACCTTCACGGTTATATCCCACCTGCGCATAAACCGGCTCGCGCTCTGCCGGCACTCCGCTCTCCAGATCCTGACACAACTGCTGATACTCCGCCTCCTGATCGATCACATAGCCATACTCGCTCTGCCACATCCCCACCTCATAGCCATAAGAAGTCATAAACATACGGTCAGCCCGTTTTGTATTATACTTTTCCGCCAGTTCCGCAACATAAGCGCGCATTTTCTCCTCATCAAGATAGAGTTCTTTTTCATTCTGAACAATCCATTCTTTGATCGTATCTGCACTGAGCTGCTCTTTTACACTGCCGAACGTGTACGTGACAGACGCGGCCGGATAATTCTCCAACCGCTTATTCAGCAGTTCCAATTCTTCTTTTAAAGCCAGCTGCTGATCTGTAACAGGCGGTTCTTTATAAACTTCTTCGTTGATCTCTATTTCAATTTCTCCGGCAAGCAGATCCTTTTCAAAACTGTTCTCCAAAGTCTCCCTCGTCTTTGCCTGCAGCTTTGCCGCGTCAATCTCCGTTCCCGGAACCGCCGCACGGATCTCATACCTACCGTCTTTTTCATTAAAGGAAATTTCCGCATTCTGCGCCGCTTTTCTTTGCTTACCATCTTTCGTCAGATGTGCGGCGTCAAACGCAGCCGCCTGCTTCTCCGTCTTCTGCTGAATTTCACAGCTGATTTTACGATTCTTTTTTGGCTCCAAAAGACTCAGACACGGCCTGCGCTCTTTCTTGAGGCGTACCAATTCCTGCAATACCTGATCAGATTTCAGTGAATACCCCGCCTCCGCCAATGTCGTCTGATAAATGGTTTTTCCATTTTCCTCAAACGTTACCTTCGTCTGCGCAAAATCTTCTTCTATTTTTTTCTGCGCTTTTTCCGGAGACATCCACGAAACATTTGCACCGCACACCGACATTCGGCACCCCATCGTATCTGAATCCATTACCTTATCATAAACCACATAAAAAAGGGCGGCAAACAACAGACAGACAACACCGATCTGTATTTTCAGCGTCCGCTGCCGTTTTTTATGTTTTTCTTCTTTCCGCCGTTCTTTTTCCAGACGGTTCCTCTTTTTTCTCGCGCGTTCTTCCATCCCCATGCGCCCCCATTATTCCTGTCTTTTACAATCTGGTTTCCCGGTACTCCCCTCGCCTGTCTATTAGATGCGAAAACTCCTCCAAAAGTTTTCCGACTTAAAAGCTGCAGTTCATTTTCTGCAATAAAAGCTGTATTTTTGATTTTACAATATCGAATGCCACATCATTCATACCGCTGTTGATAATAATGTCCGCCATTGCCTTCGTCGGCTCCACGTACAGATAGTGCATCGGCTTAACCGTTGTCAGATACTGCTGCACAATATTGTCGATATCGCGGCCGCGTTCCTTGACATCGCGCACCACTCTGCGCAGAATACGCTCATCGGCATCCGCTTCCACAAAAATCTTAATATCAAGCAGATCGCGCACTCTCGTATCTGCCAGAAGCAAAATCCCCTCCACCAGAATAATCCGCTTCGGCTCGATACGCACCACTTCATTCGAACGATTGTGCAGACTGTAATCATAAACCGGACACTCTACCGCCTCTCCGTTTTTTAATTTGTGCAGATGCTCCACTAAAAGCTCCGTTTCCAGAGAGTCCGGATGATCGTAATTGACCTTTTTGCGTTCTTCAAACGGAACATCATCCTGCCTGCGGTAATAATTGTCATGATACACCACCGCCACTTCATCCCCAAAAGCGTCCTTCAGACGATTCGTAAAGGTAGATTTTCCAGATCCGGTCCCACCGGCAATTCCGATAATCATCGTTTCCATCTAATTTCCTCCCGCTCTTTTGTAAACTATCGCTTTATGCATATATTTTTATTATTTATTATAATCTTCCAGACGTACAGCGTCAATTCTAACCTCATCAAAAAGAGACACTGTATTCCTCTTTATTCAATCCTCTTCTTCCTCATCCTGTCTTTCTTCTTTTTCATCCTCCGAATCCTTTTCTTCCTCTTCTGTTTCCGGCTTTTTCATTGGTGTCCCGGACCAGATTACAAATTCTTCCGGATCCACCCCATTTTCCTGAAGATAAGGAATCAATTGATTCATTGTAAACTCTGCAAGCTTCTTGTAACTCAATTCGGGATATTTTTCTATAATCCGCTGCAGCAAATACGCTTTTCCCGGCGTAATTTGATATTCGGAAGACAGATTTTTTAATTCCTCTGCTGTTTCTAAAGTCTGATTGAGTATAGTTCCTTCTCCCAGCATAGAAACCAGACATTCATCGATATCTGTCGTAAGACGTTTCTGCAGTTCCTCTGCACGTCCAGTATCTCTGCTGTCTACAGACAAAAGAATCAGGTTTTCGGCTTCGCTCAAATAGCCATGGCGCACCATCGATCCCAAAATCGCATTCATCGCAATATCCAGATCTGTATTCTTTAAATCCATATTGTCAAGGATTACTTCTCCATCCGGATTGGCCGCTCTGGCAAGAATTGCTTTTTCCCGACGATTGATCTGCAGTTCCGCACTTGGATTTACATCCAGGTAAATGGTCGCATCCGTACGCAGCTGGATCATATAAAATGCGATCATACAGACAAGCCGCTGTCGCAGACAAAGCCCGCGCTATATAATGAAATCCCGAACGTCTATGTCCGGTTCCATCTAAATACCATTCGTTTCCGTCTGCTCTTGGCACATCCATCTGCCAAAGTTCCTCAGCCTTCTCCGGAACAAGAGATTTCATCGCTGACCGTAAATGCAAATGAATATAAGAATCTGTAATTTTTTCATAATCTCTCCTCCAGTTGTCGGCGCAGTTTTTTTATTCCCCGATTATATTTAGACAAAACAGTAGAAAGCGGCTCATGCAGCAGCTCTCCGATTTCTCTGTGTTTCATACCGGATACCGCATGCAGAACAATAATCTGACACTCTTCTTTTGACAGTACCTGAAAAGCCGTTTCCAATATGATTCTGTCTTCACGATCCTCAATCTGGCTAAAATCCTGTTTTTCTTTTATTTCTTCTACCGGAATTTCAGACATATGTGATCTGGTATACGTCTGGAATACATCATCAAAGATTCCATTATAATTTAAATCTTCCGGAATCGTAATACGAAGTTCCCGCTCCCTTGTTGTATGACTTCCAAATCCGGATTTTTCCAAAAGCAGAATCACCACTCCGACCACCATCGTTAAAAGCGCTGCCAATGACAGAAAGCCCATTCCGACTGCCAGACCGACTGCCATTGCATAAAAAATAATTGCAATTACAATACCAAGAATCAATGCCGCTGCCATTGCTGCCGCAACCCATGTATTTACAGTAGCTGCATCGCCCTTTACTGCTTCTGCTACAAGTATCAGATTATCTGAGTACTCTGTAGATTTTGTAGCTGCCTGCTGGCTTACCATTGCAGCAACACCAGACGGAGCCCACGGACAAGTAACTGTCCATGTATCAGCTGCCTGCGATCAATGCGGCATATGCAGTGTCCAGTATGTCGTAGAAGCCAATGGCAATGTATATCCCTGTGATTTTTATATGCTCGATGAATATCTTCTCGGCAATTTTAACGAAAACAGCTTTTCCCAGACAAATGAAAAAAGAAAGGAAATCCGATTTATCGAACGATCACAAAATCTGTCACCTCATTGCAAAAGCTGTCCGCATCACTGGATCTGTAAAGGAGGATGTCAGCGTAATCGAGACTATATGCCTGTAACCGATACTTATGAAAATTATTTCTGCGAAAGTTACCGCATGTTTTTTGATACATGCCTGGATAGGATCAAAGAACTGGCAAAGCAATAAGAAATGTAGGAGCCGCCCTGACATCTCTGTCAGCGCGGCTCTCCTTTCTTTTAGTAATCTACCTTACTCTTTACGTCTTCTTCGCAGCAATGTACCAGTCAGAACCGTTCCTGCCGCTATTGCCATAAGCAACAGCCACTGCATAACAGCTGTCTCATCTCCGGTTTTCGGTACACCGCCCTTTGGCATATCATCTTCTGACATTTCTGCTTTCAAAGGTTTCGGAACAACCCGAACAGTTACCGAACCATCCGTCTTGATCTCGTTGTCTCCTAGATCCGTTCCGATCACTTCTGCAGTATTTGTCACACTGCCTTTCTTGGCATCCTCTTCGGTTACCTTATAGGTCGCATGGAATTCCTGCTTTTCTTGCGGTGCTAATGCTTCGATTGTCCATGTATCGCCGGTCAGCGGATCACGGACCTCAATATCGCGGATTGTTACGTTGCCGTTATTTACCACATGAATGGTATATCGAATGGTATCACCGACTTCATAGCTGTCCTTTTCCGAATCTACCGTTTTCTCCAGCCATAGACTTGCGTGCTCCGTCACGATTGGATCTTCCGTATCGCCCGGAACTATAATGGTTCCCGGATGCTCCGGATCCGGTGTTTCCACTACAGCAGTCGCCACATTTTTGACTGTTCCGTTTTCCATATCCGCTTCTGTGACAAGGTATTCCGCCTCAAAGGTTTGACTCTCGCCCGGAGCCAGTGATTTGATCTTCCAGACATCTCCCGTAAGCTCATCCACAACTGTCACACCTGTCAGTGTCAGATTTCCGTCGTTGACTGCTGTCACCGCATAGGTGATCGTCTCTCCCGGCGTATAAGCCACACCGTCTTTTGGCGTACTGGTTGTCTTTTTATCTACAGTAAGATGAGATTTCGGATCTTCAAACGTGTCTGTCGTATCCGTCGCTGTATGTGTGTTCTCATCAATAGAAGCAGTTACCGTATTTGTAAATCTGCCTGCCAGAAGATCCGCCTCTGTTACCGTATAAACGGCTGTCGTGCTTACTTCCTCGCCTGGTTTCACTGCGGTAAATTTCGATTCACCGGTGATCTTCACACCCTGCTGCTCATTAATCGTGATATCACAAGACTTGTCATAAATATTCTTCACTTTAATCGTGAAGGTGATTACATCGCCAAGTCCATACGTCTTTCCTTCATGCGTCTTTGTCATGATGTCGTCCGGATCTGCGCCTTCCTCTGTCACCGTAAGAGTGCCCGGTTTACAGATGATGCTATAGTTTTCTTCCAGTGTGCCTTTCTTAAACGTATACGCTGTAATTTCAGCAGCGCTGCTGCCGACATACGTCTGACTGCCCTCTATCGTTACAATCTCCAGACCCTCGTCAGCTACAAACGCGCCTGCGGTGATCTTATAGGTCGAAACTTCAAGAGGTGTTCCGTCATAAACCTTTTTGCCGCTGTCTGCTGTAAGCTCTACCTCAACCGGTTTCACTGCCGCATTTACGGTCTTTGTCCAGGTCTGCTCGTTGCTTCCGCGCGTTACCTCAACCAGAACTGCGGTCGAATCCGAAACATTCACAAAGGAATTTTGGATTTCTTTTCCGACTCCTGCTGTTTCCGGCGTCTGCGCATCCGTCTTGTAGAACCGGATCACATCTCCTTCAAGTGTACCTGTCACACTTACCTGATAGGTCTGTCCGCTGTAGAACTCTTCAAATCCTGCCGCGTCAAGACTGCTGAAATCTGCGATATAGTGATAAATCACTTTTGCTTTGTTGTCCACCTCTGAAGGAAGCGTTTCCACCGTTTCTCCATTGACCGTGATCTTATCCAACTTCCAGCCTGGATAAGACTTTCCTGTCACACCTGCAGTCGAAAGTTTATCCGGCTGCAGTACCTGCACCGTCTCTTTGAGTTCTACATGATCCTCTGGCTGTAGGTCTTGCGCAAGCATATAATCAACTGTCGCGCTCAGCTCCTTCGTCTGTGTCGGATCGATTTCAAATCTCGCCGTAAAGACTGTCGCCTCATACGTCTTTCCATTTGGTTTTTCAAGGAATTTCAGCGCGGTTTCCACATTAAGCTCTGCTTCTGCCGTCACAAACCGATTTCCCTTATACCAGCCGATAAACTTATAACCGTCTGCCACTTCCGCTTTCGAACCCTTCAGACCGTCCGCAGTCACGATCTGGATCGTATCGCTTGGATTCGTAACTATTCCGCCTTCTGTCGGATCCGCCTCATAAGTAACCTCTACCGTCTGGTCTTCGTCGATCGCAAAGTTTGCCGTAAAGGTCGTTGCCTCATAAATTCCGGTCTTCTTTGCTACTGCGTCTACCTGCTCCGGTGTCAGAACGAGCTCTTCCCCAGCTTCTTCGCCGTTTGCTGTCCAGCTTGTGAACTTATAACCCGGCGCTGCTGTCGCGGTAGATCCCTGTGACTGGCCGGTCGCCGGCGCAAGGCTCTCCGGACTGTTTGTCACGGTTCCGCCCTCTGTCGGATTTACAGCATATGTCAATGTCACATTGTCCTGCTCCGTAAAGGTCGCGATAAATGTTGTTGTTGTATATCTGTCGTTTAGGGTGTTCAAGTTATTCTTTGCTGTCGTTCCGTCAAGTGTCACTTGCTCTGTCACAACCAGATCTGAACCGTCCACGCTCTTCTTCCAGCCCGTGAACCGATAACCTGCTTTTGCTGTGGCTTTTGAACCTTCCAGCGGTTCGCCGGTTCTGATCTGGATCGTGTCGCTTCCGTTGTCAACCGTTCCCTTCTCTGCATCTTCAGATACATAGGTCACTGTTGCCAGCGCCGTCTCGTCATAATCGAATTTCGCCGTAAAGGTCGTCGCTGCATAATTCCCGTTTGCGTCCTTATTCAGCGCGTCCTTTATGCTTTTCGCACCCAGCTGTGCCGCCGCGCTTACCGGCGTATTGCCTTTATACCAGCCGACAAACTTGTAACCGGTCAACGCTGTCGCAGCAGAACCTTTAATCGAAGCATCCGGATTGCCCGGTACGATCTGGATCTTCTCTGATCCAGGATTCACTGTTCCCCAGTCCTTATTTGATGATTCATAGGAGATCGTTACTTCCTGCGCTTCATCATAAGCGAATTTTGCGATAAAGGCCGTTGCCGTATAAGTGCCGTCCTCGGCCTTATTCAGTGCGTCTGCGTTTTTGATCGCCGCAGCCGTAAGCGCTGTCTCTGTGGTGATCGGATCCTTTTCGCCTTCCTTATACCAGCCGACGAATTTATAACCCGGTTTTGCTGTCGCTGCCGAGCCATTCAGCGGTTCGCCTGTGACGATCTGAATGAAATCAGAAACTCTGTCAACAGTTCCTTTCGTCTGATCCTCTGACTGATAGGAAACCATTACCCACTGTCTTGGGTCCGGTTCGAATTTTGCCGTAAACGTCGTATCTTTATACGTCCGGTCTTCATTTCTTTCCAGCTCCGCTTCTACGTCTTCCGGCGTAAGAGAAAGCTCACGGCTGATCTGTTCTTCTCCTTTATACCAGCCGATAAAGCGGTAGCCCTTAGCCGCTGCTGCTGTAGAGCCCGTAAGTGTATTTCCTGTGACGATCTGGATTGTATCGCTTGGGTTATCTACACTGCCGCCTGTTTCCGCGGTATAGGTAACCGTTGCCGTCTGATCCTCGTCAATTGCAAAGTTTGCCCTGAAAACCTTCGTTTCATAGATGTCTTTTTCGGTCTTCGCCCACTTATCTACCTCTGCGCCTGTCAGAGTAAGCGACTCGCCCACTACGTCACCATTTGCTGTCGTCCAGTTTATGAACTTATAGCCGTTGTTCGGCGTAGCTGTAGAACCTTTCGCCTGACCGGTCGCCGGAGCAAGATTTTCATGTCCCGGTGTCGTCGTTCCGGCCTGTAACGGATTCGGAAGATACATAAGCGTCACATCACTTGCGTCTGCAAAGGAAGCCCAGAATGTAGTTTCTCTATAGCTGCCGTCCTCTGCCTTTAACAGATATTTCTTAGCAGTCTCAGCATCAAGTGTTGGCGTATCGCATACCTTAATGCTATCCGTCAGATACCAGCCGGTAAATACATAGCCCGGTTCCGGTTCTGCCACAGCATCTGTCAGGCCGCTTGCATCCCTTATCGGGATTTCTTTCTCCGAAGGAATTACGCTTCCCATTTCCTGAGATTCCGGCTTATAGTATACCTTTACCGTTTGAGTCGGATCGATCTCAAATCTCGCTGTAAACACAGTATCTGTATACGTTCCGTTATCCTGATTTTTATTGAGGTTTTCCTTCGCGAGCTCCGCCGTCAGAGCTGCGTCCGTACTGATCGGAGTCGTCGTATCGTCTCCCTTGTACCAGCCGACGAATCTGTAACCGTTTCTCGGTCTGGCCGTCGATCCCACAAGTCCCTGTGCGTCAACGATCTGGAAATCGCTGCTTATAGGATATACCCGACCCATTGTTCTATCGGCAGTGCGATAGGTTGCAGTTGCTTTCGCTGTTTCATCCAGCGAAAATCTTGCCTCAAACGTCGTATCCGTATAGGTGTTATTCACTGGGTCTGTATTGAGATTGACCTTCACCTCTTCCGATGTCAGCACTTTATCGCTGCAGACCAGAGAATCTCCCTTGTACCAGCCATCGAACTTATAGCCCGCCTTCGGTGTTGCCGTGGAACCGATCACTGTGACATTCGGATTGCCCGGTACGATCTGGATTGTTTCCTCTCCCGGCGCTGCCGTACCCCAGTTTTCGTTCTGCGACTGATAAGAAATCGTTGCCTGTGCCTTATCATCATAGGAGAATCTTGCTACGAATGTTGTATTTCTATACGTTTCGTCGCCATTTTGGTTAAGCTTTGGTTTCGCTTCAGCGACTGTCAGCATCTCGTCTTCGCTTACCAGTTCAGTTCCCTTATACCAACCGGTAAACTTGTAGCCCTGCTTTGGCGATGCCACCGAACCGTTCAGTCCGGCTGCCGTTACAATCTGGATTGTCTCTGACTCCGGATATACAGTTCCCATCGTCTCATCCGATGATTCGTAGGTAACCGTGGTTGTCATGGTTTCGTCTACCTCAAACTTCGCAGTAAAACGCGTTGCCATATAGGTTCCGTTTGACTGATCCCGATTGAGTTTTTCTCTTGCTTCCTCTTTTGTCAGATTCACATTTGTACTAAACGCCGTCTGCTCATTATCCTTAAACCAGCCAACAAACTTATAGCCGTTTGCCGGTTCTGCCGTTGAGCCTTCCAGTCCGTCTGCCGTGATGACCTGAACCTTGTCGCTTGGATTGGTTACTCTTCCTCCCTTTTCCGGGTCTGCTTCGTAAGTAACATCTGCCGTCGCAGCGGTATCATAAACAAAATTTGCTGTAAATTCTGTATCCACATAGACGCCATTTTCCTTCGCAGCTCTGTCTATCTGGCTTCTTGTCAGCGTTTCGCCTGTTCCGGCTACTCTGCCATCCGCTGTCGTCCAGTTCACAAACACATAACCCGGGGTTGCCGTGGCTTTTGAGCCTTTCGGCTGACCTGTAACCGGTGCGATACTCTCCGGACTGTTCGTCACGGTTCCGCCCTCTGACGGTGATGCAACATACGTCAGCGTTGCATTGTCCGCTTCAGCAAATTTTGCTGTAAAGGTCGTCGCCAGATATGTGCCGTCCTCTGCCGTATTCAGCTTGGATAATGCATCCTGTCTTGAAAGCACCAGATTTTTGGTAACCAGTGTCGTGCCCTGATACCAGCCCTCAAACCTGTAACCATTTACCGTTGCACTTGCCACCGCGCCGGTCAGTCCCTGTGCCGAAACGATCGTGATATCTTCACCCGATTTACTTACGCTTCCGCCTGTTGACGGATCCGCCTCGTACGTTACGCGGACTTTTGCATCAAAATCCTCCGTCCACTGTGCCGTCAGCGTAATGGACATCACATCATCTGTGCCTGCCAGACTCGCATACGTATGATCCGCTGTCACAGCTGTGCCGTTATATGTCCAGCCTGTAAGCTTATAGCCGTTTCTGACCGGTGTTTCCTGCGGCAGCAGCGCGCCTTGATTCCATGCAACGTTCGTTTTCGAAGCCGGTGTCGGCGTACCGCCGTTTGCATTATAATGAACGGTATACTCAATCGCACGCCAGGTCGCCTCAAAGTCCAGATCGCCATGAGACCCCTCTTCAATAAGAGTGTTCATACCATCATGAACATCCCCTGACGTCTCTCCGCCTTCGGATATAAAATTCCATCCTGTAAACTCATAACCCGGTTTCTGCGGATTGTGAAGCGCGATGGTGTCTCCGAAAGTATAGGTTGTCGGATTTGTTCCATCCGGATAAGCTGCATTCTCATCACCGGTATACGTAATCGTATACTCACCCTTTTTACAGCGGAACACAACGATATTATCACCATCTACCGTAAGCTCTACATTCTTATGATGATCAACAAGTTCATATCCCTCATTGTCCAAAGCATCCAGATCCTCCTGAGACGGATGAACTACCAGCTGATTTGCATCACTTGGAATATCTGCCCGCGAATGGATCAGCATATCCGTATCCATATCCCGATACTCGATTGTATAGTACAGTTCTCTCACACGAGTATAGGTAAACTGAATAACGTTTTCCTCTGTATTTGCTGTAAGCTCCAGCGTTTTTTCGGCTTCATCCACCGTATAATCGGAGTACTCACCCTGGGGTTTTACCGCAAATTCCTGTATCACTTCTCCGACCGTTCCTGTGCCGTTTTTAGACTGTGCCACAGTCCTTCCGCCTGCCGTCACATAATCAACTCTGTAGACGGTATCTGTGATCGGTGTCCACTTTGCATAGATTACTCTATTTTCTGTCACCGGAGCGTTGAAATCATATTTGTCATCTCCGTCCGCTGAAGTGTACCAGCCTTCAAATATAAACTCATCCTTCCATGGAGGACGAACCGGCTGTTTCGCGGTATTTCCATAGATGACGTTCTGCGTCTCATATGGTTTGTCATCGCTCACAAACGTCACAGTAAAGGACTTCGGCTCCCATTTCGCGTAAAGGGAAAGTCCTTTCGGCATCGTCGTACCGGTAAACGGAGTCGTAAACTCAGGGTCGAGGTACCAGCCTGCAAACGTCCCTTCCGGTATCGGAGACTGCGTCGGCTCAGTCAGGTATCCAGAAATATCACTCAGATAAGGAACCTTCTCTTTTTTTCTTCCTCTCCGTTTTTCAGATACAGATCGTAGGTCGCTCTTGTGTAGTAAAAGCTTTCTTCTGCTCCCCAGCTTCCATTCGTCGGTCCGCTCCCATTCGCCCACTCTTCAATTGAACTTCCGAATCTCTCATATCCGTCAATCTCAAAAAATTCCTCATTGAACGTAGGATAAGAACCACTGCTGACATTCAGAATAACATCTGTATATAACCGGAACGTCTTTTCACGGTATTGAATCGTTCCATTCGGATCTTCTATATAATAGTGAAGCTCATGCCGCGTATTTCCATTATTTTTAGGTGTAAGATCTTTGTTCTCTCCCGGCATGGTAGTCTGAAAAGCAGTCGCTTTACTTCCATCCCATTCCCAGTTGTTGCCCTCAAGGGGAGTGCCCGGACCTACGGCCTCATTCCATAGCTTTGAGATATCCTGTTCATACTTGGCCGTAATCGTTCGTGTCACTTCATCGTAACATCTACTCCTCGCACTATGCTGATGCGCCTGAAGCCCGCATATCACCTCATAACAGTCATCTGTAACGCTGTGAATATGCCACCAGTCTTCATTGGTACAAGTCAGCTCATAACAGCTGTTCTGTCGGTTCGGCCGTATATGCTCATGTTCCGGTATTTCACATACTAATGCATCTGCCGTAAACGTAAGCGTATATACTTTTCTGTTGTAATACGCAAGAAGTACCGTACTTCCATCCGCTGCTATCTCATCGGATGTCGCTTTTTCACTGTCGAACTCAAAATGTGCGATATCCTTATAATCCCTTGCAGTCAATCCATGTATACGGGAATTTACCTGCACTGTTGTACCGGCAACTGCCGTAAACGTCTTACTGGCAAGATAAGAATAATTCTCGTCATCGGCGTTTTCAGCCATATACACAACTGTATAGTTTACTTCGTCACCTTCCCAGCCGGCATAAACGGTTGTTTCTCCGGTGACTTCAATCGTATTGTTCTGCACCGGATCCGTACAAGCCTCATTTAAATACCAGCCTGTAAAACGATAGCCTTCCCGCACAGGAGCATTTGGATCAAACCTTCCCGGAAGGTCCACTTCTGCGCCGTATGCCAGAATCTCCGACTCAATGTAACTGCCGCCCATCGTATTGTAAGTCAGCAGACATTCATTTCTGTCGTAATATACCGGTATATCAATGCGGTTACTCTGCGCGTTCTGCGGAATCTTATCCTGTTCAATATACTGTACTGTAAAGCCTTCCTTCCGACGTTCCTGCGCCGCCGTCATGGTATTGACTTTACCCTTCAGCGTGTCTTTAACCGGATCTTCGTCGTAACCGGTACGATCCACATTCTGGTAATAGTGTGTTACCGTATAAGTGATCTCGTTCGGTGTATAGGTAAGAACCACCTCATAGCTGCCCGAAGCAGTGAAACTTCCAACTACTTTTCCGTTTTCATAGCGGAAATGTTCTGCTCCTTCGCCCTCCACCGACATGGTAATTGTGTAGCCCTGCTGCGGCACTACTGCATACTCTGTGGTAATGCCTTCTTTTGTCAGGTCATACGCTACCGTATCTGGAGGTACTACAGCCACACCATTGTCATAGATCATGTTGTAAGTAACAAGCACCTCATCCACTTCCGGCTGTTCGGTCTGGCTTCCTGCCACAACATAGATGGAGAAATGCGCTGCCGCGAACGCTGCGTAATCTCCGCCCGGAACCTCGGCTATCTTGTCTGCCGACGCGCCCTCTACGTGGTATACGGCAGTCTCCTCGCCTGCCACGCCTGCGTTGTTGATCGTTACCTGCACGCTGGCATCCGGCTGAATCACATTGCCTGCGCCGTCGATAATCGTAATGTCATAAGCCTTGTAATCAACAAGTGATTTTCCTTCCGCTGCCACAGCGTCTGACACAGCGTTTTCAATCGCGGCGGATGAGATTGCCTGTGCAATAACCTGCGCTCCCTCCGGCAATGCACCCTGCGGTGCCGTGACGATGACCGTCGCTCCGTCGCTGGCCGTCACTGTCATGGTCTGCGCCGGTTTCTCCTGTTCTTGTGTTTCTTCGTCTTCTTTTTCTTCTGTCGGAGCCGTATTCACAATTACTACGGTATCGTCTGTCATGATACCCTCAATGATATACTCTCCGGTATTGCCTGTCGTTCTCGCCGGAACTTCTCCGTCTACCAGAACCTCCGAAATACGGAAGCCCTCTGCCGGCGCTGCGGTGAATACGAGCGTACCGTTCTCCGCGGTAGCCGTTCCGTTCGTAACGTCTATTCCATCTACAATAACGGTCGCGCCCTCAGCGCTCTGGAACGTTACAAGATTCTCGGTTACAGGCATCTCTGTCTCTTCTGTTTCTGTCTCTTCGGTCTGTGCCGAAG
This sequence comes from uncultured Marvinbryantia sp., assembly GCA_937915375.1. Taxonomy (GTDB): domain Bacteria; phylum Bacillota; class Clostridia; order Lachnospirales; family Lachnospiraceae; genus Marvinbryantia. The sequence goes on along the minus strand of CALDMO010000043.1, from coordinate 56,471 downwards.
CTGTATTTATCGTGACTACCGTTGCGTCTGTCTGGATTCCCTCAATGATGTACTCGTTCGGATTTCCCGTTGTACGTGCCGGAATCGTTCCATCTACCAGAACCTCCGTCACTGAAAATCCTTCCTGTGCTGCAACAGTAAATATTATTTTTCCGTCTTTTGCCATAGCGGTGTCATTCGTGGCATCCACACCGTCTATGGTTACCGTCGCTCCCTCTTCCGTCTGAAAAGTGACAACATTTTCTGTTACCTCTTCGGATTCCCTCGGGAGTTCTCTGTATACAACAGTGATCACAGTATCCTTTGTCACTGCCGGTATCCGGTATCTCTCCGGCTGTCCGTCCTCAAAAATCTCTTCTTCATTTACACGGACTTTCTCCACCTCATAGCCCTGCGCTGCTCTGATATGGAAAACATAAGGCGCATTTTCCTGTACTTCATTTATATAAGAAGCAGGATCGATCGGTGTTCCGTCTGTCAAAACCGTACCGAAATCCGCCGCATGTGCATCGAAGGTTACCCGATAAGTAAGTTCTTCCTGCTCTGATGGCGTCTCGTCTGTTCCTGTCGTTGACTGCGTCTTTTCTGTTTCCGGCTGCGTAACCGGATCTGAATGTGGTGTTTCCGGTTCTGTATCCGGTATTGTCGGCTGTGTCTCCGGTATTTCCGGCTGCGTTTCCGGTGTTTCCGGCTGTGTCTCCGGTATCTCCGGCTGCGTTTCCGGTGTTTCTGGCTGTGTCCCCGGTATCTCCGGTTGCGTTTCCGGCTGTAATGTTGCTGTCAGATCATTTCCTGTATTCGCAGAAATGTTTTCCTCGGAACTTGATGTCTCAACAGTCCTACTTTGTGCAGTCTCTGGTGTCTCGGGTACGAGTGCATTGTACCCACCCCCGGTATCTGTCTGTTCTGCCGCCTTTTCATGTGCATTTGGAGGAGTTCCTCCCGCATCCGCGGCCAGAACAGATGTTCCGAGTGATGATAGCAGCATCACGACGGACAGAAACAGCGAAAGCGCTCTCGCCATTCTCTTTTTTCGCTTCATATTATCCCTCGTTTCTCTGCTGAAATTTGGGCAGCGTGCCGAAATAATCCGCCCGCTGCTGTTTTCTACACGCGCCCAGGACTTTTCTCCATTGCCACTCTGGATTCACAATACGGCATCCGCCGCCTCTGCCCTGCGCACAGTTTCAATCAGGTATCTCACATTTGTAATATACCTGTAATCACTATAACATTTTAGTAACAATATGTCTATCCTTTTCTGTGCTACTATGATAATAAATTTCTCCTGTATCATACCAATACAGGAGAAATAATCTTTTTTATACCATTGTCACTTTCACTTCTGTTGTACCCGCCGGAATTGTCATTTTCTGCACCTGCACGCCTGTATAAATTTCTACGGAAATCTCCGCAGCTGCTTGCCGCAGGCAAAAACTAATCTCGTTTCCAGTACATTTTGCGATAATCGTATTCACAATGTTGCCGTCTGTATCCGGTATTTCGCAGACTGCCGTCTTGCCGCTGCCCGGCTGATACAGGCGCAGGGTAAGATCTTTTGTGTAATCATAATCCGGTCTGTGATCGTTTGCTCCCAGAGCCAGCAGCGTATTCTCCCTGACAAACAGCGGCAGGGAAAAATAATCATAGGTATCGCGGTACCATCTGCCTCCCTCTTTTACCTCTCCTGAAAGCAAATGTGTCCAGCAGCCCTCCGGCAGATAATATTCCGCCAAAGAATCCTCCCGCAGAATCGGAGCTGCCAAAAGCGCATCGCCAAGCATATACTGCGTATCCAAATAGGAAATACCCGGTTCCTGACCAAATTCAAAAATCATCGGACGCATCACCGGTGTACCCTCTCGATGTGCTTCAATTGATTTTGCGTAGATATATGGCATCAATCTGCATTTCAACTTGGAAAAGAAGCCGACCACTTCGCTTGCCTCCTCATCAAACAGCCACGGCACACGGTAGCTGCCGCTTCCGTGCAGACGGCTATGTGTGGAAAGCAGTCCGAACGCCGCCCATCTCTTGTAAAGATCCGGAGTCGCGGTATTCTCAAAACCGGAAATATCATGGCTCCAAAATGCGAAACCACTCATCGCGAAGGACAGTCCACCGCGGATTGTTTCTGCCATAGACGGGTAATTTGCGGAACAGTCGCCTCCCCAATGCACCGGGAACTGCTGTCCACCGACAGTCGCGCTTCTGGCAAAAAGCACGGCTTCATTTTCTCCTTTTACCTCTTTGAGCAGCTCAAACACCGTTTTATTATACAGATATGTATAGTAGTTATGCATTGCCTGCGGGTCACTGCCGTCATAATAACTTACATTGACCGGAATACGCTCGCCGAAATCTGTTTTAAAGCAGTCCACACCGCAGTCCAGCAATGTTTTCAGCTTATCTGTGTACCATTTTGCCGCCGCCGGATTGGTAAAATCCACCAGTCCCATGCCTGCCTGCCAGTTATCCGTCTGCCATACGCCTTTTCCGTCGGCACGTTTCAACAGATAACCATTTTTAACGCCTTCTTCAAAAAATGACGTTCCCTGCGCAATATACGGATTGATCCAGACACAGATTTTCAGTCCCTTTTCCTTATATCGTTTTAAGGTGCCGTTAATATCCGGGAAAAACTCTTTATCCCACTCAAAATCACACCAATGGAACGCTTTCATCCAGAAACAGTCAAAGTGGAATACGCTCATTGGAATATCGCGCTCAAACATTCCGTCAATGAAAGAACTGGTCGTCTGTTCATCATAATTCGTTGTAAAAGAGGTAGACAGCCACAATCCGTAAGACCATGCAGGCGGCAGAGCCGGACGTCCGGTCAGTGCCGTGTACTCTTTCATAATCTCTTTTCCGTTCGGGCCATAGAAGAAATAATAAGACAACTTTTCACCCGGAACAGAAAAACCGACATACTCTACTTTTTCACTTGCCACTTCAAAAGAAACATTATCACTGCTGTCCACAAGCACGCCATATCCGTTATTTGTCATATAGAACGGAATACTTTTGTAGGAAATCTGAGAAGCCGTGCCGCCGTCCTCATTCCACGTATCGACCGTCTGACCGTTTTTTACAAACGCTGTAAAACGCTCTCCGAGACCGTACACACACTCTCCCACTGAAAGAGAAAGCTCATTCATCATGTACGGCTCATAATCCTCCGTCAGATAATTCTGTGCGCAGAACATTGTGCTCGGCTGCCTGTTCCAGCGCATCAGGCCAAGATTACGAAAGCCGCAGCTTGTCAGCACTTTTCCGTCCGCCTCAAAAGAATAGCCAAACGGTTTACGGCTGACACGCACCTTTAAAAGTCCGGTGTCCAGAACCGCTTCTTCTTCGCTGATTTCAACAACAGCATCTTCCAAAATACTCTCATTTTTTTCAAACTCCGGCAAATGATTGTCGTATGCCTCGTAATGCCATGCCTTCACAGAAATCGTGCGGTCCGTACATGCCCGAAACTCAATTGTGATCGTCGGCGTATTTAACGTATCCCCTCGCGATTCGATTTTTTTTACCGGCGCAACAACACGCATACCGCCTGGAATTTTATCCACGGTGTATGCCTCCGCCGCGAACAGGCCGTTTGCATGTTCACTTTGCAGCCAATAACCCTCTGTAAATTTCATAAGAAAAACCTCCCTATCTTGTTCTTATGTCTTTTTTAACACAAATACAGGGAGGTGTCTTGCAGTTTTTCGCTATATTATTGTTGTTTTTTATCTTTTTTATATTTTGCCGGTGTCGTACCGTATTCCCTGTGAAAAGCGTCGATGAATGCCTTTACATTCGGGAAACCGCAGTTCATGGCAATATCCGTGATCGTTTCTTCCTGCTCCAGCAAAATCCTCCTTGCATAAATCAGACGGATATGTGTCAAATACGCATGAAACGTCTGCCCGGTAGAATTGCGAAAGAATCTGGAAAAATAAGAGGGTGTCATTCCCATCACTCTGCCCATATCCTCCACAGAAATACGATTCTCAAAATTTTCTTCCATATATGTAATTGCTTTTTTGACACGCTTCGTACTTTTATATGTCAGCGCCGCCGGATCATGCACACTCTTTTTTCTGCCGCACTCTTTTAAAAGCAAAAGACAGATCTGCCGCAGCAGAACGGATAATTCTAATTCGTAATACGGCTGTTTTTCATCATAAACCGTGGCACAATTCCTGATCAGTTCCGCCAGACGCATTTCCTGACTGCTGCCCTTTTCTATCTCAAAATAAAGTTCAGAAAACTGCGGGCAGTATTCCCGCAGCAATTCATCAGAAAGCAGCACCGTAATCGAACGCAGCGGACCGTCCTGCCCGCCGTCTGTCTCATGCAGATCACCGCTGTTTACAAAAAAAATCTCACCAGGATTTGCCTTTGTCGCCTGCCCGGAAATCCTGCCGCAGATACTTCCGGAAAGCACCAGATCAAATTCCAGATTCTGATGCCAATGCAGAGGGTATCGCAGCTTGTCGGCGCTTCCGCCTCCGTAAAAAATCATTGCCGGAACCAGCGCATCCGTCTCTATTTCCTCTCGATAGTATTCCATGATTTTTCTCACCCGCTCTGTTTTCAATGTCGCAGTTCTTTTAAAAACTGCCATTTCCTAGTAAACATTAAACTGCGAAATAATTTGATTGTCAATGGATTTTCTGCTCTATTTCTTCATTTTCGGCTGACTGAACATACTGGCAATATATGAAAAAATCAGCGCAGCCGATATGCCTGCTGCACTGGCGGTAAAACCTCCCGTAAAAAGTCCCAGCAGACCGTCTTTATCGATTGCTTTTTTCATTCCCTCCCACAAAACATTGCCAAAGCCAAGCAGCGGAACGCTCGCTCCCGCCCCGGCATATTCCTGAAACGGTCCATATAGGCCAACCGAGCCCAAAATGGCACCGGAAATCACCAATATCACCATAATGCGTCCCGGCAGAAGTTTTGTTTTTTCCAGTAGGATCTGGACAAGGGCGCAGATTAAGCCGCCCACCCAGAATGCGTTGATATAGTCCATTGTATTCCTTCCTTTCCTATATTCATTTCCCGTTTCAGCCGCAATATTCTAATACGACCGCGTGCGCAATCCCCGGCACACTTTGTCCTTCATTAAAGCTGACCGTAGATAACAGCGCTCCGGTCGGCACAAATAGCACACGCTTCCATACTCCTTTTTCGAGGCGCGGCAAAATATAGGCCGAAAGCATTACCGCCGAACAGCCGCAGCCGCTTCCGCCGGAATGTGTATCCTGTATCTTTCGATCATAGATTTCGATGCCGCAGTCCTGATGCTGTTCTGAAATATCAAAACCTTTTTCCTTCATTAATTCTATCAAAATTTCCTGTCCGACATAACCCAGATCCCCGGTAATGATCGCATCATAATCAGACGGCTGGCGATTAAAATCCATCAGATTCTGATAAATAGTATCGCAGGCCGCCGGAGCCATGCACGCACCCATATTCATGGAATCTTTAACACCAAAATCAACCACCTTTCCGGTTGTAACCCCGCTGATCCTCACCTTTCCGCCTTTTTCCGCCAGCACGAACGCACCGCTTCCAGTTACCGTCCATGTCGCGGACAACGGACGCTGATTGCCGTAAGCAAGCGGAAAGCGGAACTGCTTTTCCGCGCTCGCGAAATGACTGGAAGTTACCGCCGCAGTATAATCCGCGAAACCACCCGCAATCGTCATCGCCGCCAGACCTAAAGATTCACCGCAGGTCGAACAGGCTCCGTACAGTCCGAACAACGGAATATTGTAGTCCTCCACGCCAAACGAGGTAGCGATCAGCTGTCCCAAAAGGTCGCCGCCAAATAAACAGCGGATCTGGTACGGCCGCAGCTTCGCATTTGCAAAAGCCAGCTGCAGCGCCTCCCTCTGCATGGTGCTCTCCGATTTTTCCCAATTTTCTTCACCAAATTTGTCATCATTACAGATCAGATCAAATTTTCTGCCAAATGGACCTTCGCCCTCTTTTTTACCGACCACCGACGCCGAACCGATGATATGCGGCGCTCTTTCAAACTGAATACTCTGCTTTCCCACGTACTGTTTCATGCACGCCCTCCTGAAACCCTGTCTGTTTTTTCCTGACGGATATGCTGTTTACTTTTTTTCGCCTGAAAATTTGCAGACATATGATTGAGGATAGTATTTGAAATTCAGGCAAAATTATACCATGTTTTTTTGTTTTTACGGTTGAAGCATACAAAAGAATTTTTTATAAACAAAGCGCTGCAAAACAGATGAGTGTACATCTGCTTGCAGCGCACTTAAATTTTATTTATATGCCAAACCAGAAGATTATTGGCAAATAAGGCATTGTTATATTTAGCCGACGCTATCGCTGTCCTTTATCATATGGAATACCTTCCGCTTTCGGCGCTCTGGACTTACTGGAGGTAAAGGCCAAAACTACCAGGGAGATAATATACGGAAGCATATTATACACAGTACTCGGAAGCTTTAAAGCTACCAGAGCGTCAAAACCGGTATAAACATTTGACAGCGCACGGAACAGCCCAAATAACAAAGCTGCCAGACCAATATTAATCGGCTTCCACTGACCAAAGATCATAACGGCCAGTGCCAGGAAACCAAAGCCCGCCACACCGTTTTCAAATTTCCATTCGCTTACGCCAGCGGTAATGTATACGATACCGCCAAGACCGCCAAGCATACCGGAAATCAATACACCGGCATAACGCATCTTATAAACATTGATACCAACCGAATCGGCTGCCTGCGGATGTTCTCCGCACGCACGAAGCCGCAGACCAAATTTCGTGCGGTACAATACAATATAAGAAACGATCAAAGCTGCAAGCGCAACCAGCATAAACCAGTTAAACTCAAATCTGCCAATACGCACAATGAACGCTTTCTTGGCACTGATATAAGAAATTGCCGATGATACGTTGTTCGGATCCTGCGCCATGTTGATCGCTCTTACAATAACAACAGCTGCCGCAGTACCAAGCAGGTTAAGCGCCGTACCGGCTAACGTCTGATCTGCCTTGAAATTAATCGCCGCCACTGCCAAAAGCAGAGAATAAACCATGCCGACCAGAAGACTTGCCAAAATAACCAGCAAAACAATCAGAATCGCCGGACAGTTCTTTGGTAAGAATTTCATCATCAGCGCGCCGCCAAGCGCTCCCATAACCATAATTCCTTCCAGCCCGATATTGATCACGCCGCTTCGCTCAGAGAAGCATCCGCCCAGCGCCACCAGAACCAGAACAGAAGCAAAAATTAAGGTATATTGAATCAACAGCAACATTACGCTTCGCCCCCTTTCTGTCCTTTTGCAGCCAGTTTTTCTGCTCTTCTATCCAGCATACGGTTCATCCATAGCTTAAAGATAAAGGTAAAACCGCACAAATAAATGATGATCGCGGAAATAAAATCAGAAATCTGTGTACAGTACATCGTCTTGTCCACATATGATCCGCCGCTGGTAATGTGTTGGATAAAATAGGAGGAAAATATCGTTCCGATCGGATTTAAACCGCCCAGAAACGCTGCCGCGATCCCGTTAAATCCCATTGCCGGAACGCTGGTCTGCTGCACCATCCATTGCTCCATTCCGCTCAGGAAGAAAAATCCAGCACCCATACCTGCCAAACCGCCGGAAATCACCATCGTCAGAATAATATTCGTTTTCTCATGCATACCGCAGTATTTTGCTGCCTGCTTATTCATACCGGTCGCCTTCAGCTCATAGCCGAATTTCGTCTTTCCCAATACGATCCATACCAATATCGCCATCACCACGGCCAGCGGAATGGCAATCGTCACATACTGGTTGTTAGAAAATATACCGTCTAATCCGGCATTCGGAATCAGCGCATCCGGATTTCCAGAAGTAAGCGAGATCGTATAAGGACTGGAAGCGTCCTTTACCCTGCTTAACAGCATATTTACCGCATACAGCCCAATCCAGTTCAGCATAATACAGGAAATAACCTCGTTTACATTGAAGTATGCTTTTAACATACCGGAGATACCGCCCACTAAAGCTGCCACTAAAACAGCCGCTAAAATACATACGTACCACGGCAGCTTAAACTGCAGAGCACAGAAAAGACATGCGCCCGCGCCTGCCACATACTGACCTGCCGCCCCGATATTAAACAGCCCGACTTTATAGGCAAATAATACCGACAGTGAACACATCAGAAGCGGCGCCGTTTTTACCAGCGTGGTCCCCAGATATTTCAGAGCTGCCTTCGCGCTCGGGTAATACAGGAAGTTCTTCATGATCGCTACGATCGCTCCTCCTGCGCCGGCCGGATTAATAATCAAAAGTACAATATATCCGACGAGAAGTCCCGAAACAATACACACCAGAGACGCCAACAAAGACTGTACTGCACTATTGCGAAGGAGACCGCCGTTTTTTTTCTTATTCATACGCCTATGCCTCCCTTCTCTTTGCTCCGGCCATATAAAGACCGAGTTCTTCCACGGTTACTTCTTTTGGATTAAATTCTCCGACAATCTCGCCCTCATACATCACAAGAATGCGGTCAGAAACATTCATAACCTCATCCAGTTCCAGACTCACCAGCAGGACACCTTTCCCGGCATCTCGCTGCGCTACTAACTGTTTGTGGATATATTCAATTGCACCGACATCCAGACCTCTGGTCGGCTGTACCGCGATCAAAAGCTCCGGATTTTTATCGATCTCGCGGGCAATGATCGCCTTCTGCTGATTTCCGCCCGACATAGAACGCGCCTTCGTGATCGCTCCCTGCCCGGAACGCACATCATACTGCTCAATCAGCCGGTTCGCGTAAGCGCGGATATTCTTTCTTCTTAAAAATCCGGCTTTATTCGTAAACTCCGGTTCAAAATAACGCTGCAGTATCATATTGTCCTCCAGAGAATAATCAAGCACCAGACCGTGTTTATGACGGTCCTCCGGAATATGACTCATGCCCATGACAGAACGCCTGCGAATCGGTTCGTGCGTAATATCCTTGCCATCCAGAATAATTTTGCCTTCTTTGATCGGTTCCAGTCCTGACAGCCCATATACAAACTCTGTCTGACCGTTACCGTCGATACCGGCAATACAGACGATTTCTCCGCGGCGCACCTGCAGAGAAACATGATTCACTGCATTGTTTTTATGGCGTTTGGATGCAACAGTCATATTCTGAACATCCAGCACTACTTCTCCCGGTTTCGCCTCCTGTTTTTCTACCGCAAAATTAACATCACGGCCTACCATCATCGCGGAAAGCTTTTCCGGTGTAGTGTCCTTCGTCTCCACCGTACCAATATATTTTCCCTTACGCAGTACGCTGCAGCGGTCGGAAACCTGCATAATCTCAGAAAGTTTATGAGAAATAAAGAGAATGCTTTTTCCTTCTTTCGCTAAATTTTTCATGATCTTCATCAGATCCTGAATTTCCTGCGGTGTCAGCACCGCCGTCGGCTCATCGAAAATCAGAATTTCATTGTCGCGGTACAGCATTTTGAGAATCTCCGTTCTCTGCTGCATACCGACCGTGATATCCTCAATAATCGCATCCGGGTCAACCTGCAATCCATATTTTTCCGAAAGCGCCATTACCTTTTTGCGCGCTTCTTCCTTCTGCAGAAATCCTCCTTTTGTATTCTCTACCCCAAGAATAATATTGTCCAGAACACTGAAGCATTCCACCAGCTTAAAATGCTGATGCACCATGCCAATCCCCAATCGGTTTGCGTCATTGGGATCTTTAATCTCCACTTTCACTCCGTCCTTGCGGATTTCTCCTTCTTCGGGCTGGTAGAGGCCGAACAGCACACTCATCAATGTAGACTTTCCAGCGCCGTTTTCGCCAAGCAGCGCATGTATCTCGCCTTTTTTAAGCTGTAAGGTAATGTTGTCATTTGCTATGATTCCCGGGAACTTCTTTGTAATATGGAGCATCTCGACAGCATACTTTTCCAACTCCCATTCCCCCTTTCTCTTTTTTTACGTTCTTTACACATCCATAAAAAATTATTCATTCTTTTCTCATGGTATCGTGTTTTCACGATTAGTTTAACACACTTCAACAAAGATTAAAAGAAATTTCTCTTTATTCACCAAATCTTTTCCCCCATTTTCCGACAATACTGAATCTTCTAAAAATAAGTTGTTTTTTGTAAAATAAAAAGTGAAAACTTTCCCATGTCGCAAAAAAGAGCGGGCAATCCTGCCACGCTCCTTTTTCATAGCCTCATCTATTATTTGATGTTGCCGTATTCATTTACTGTGATTTCTGTAGCCGGCATAGCGGAGATATCGTTAGAAACGGTAACTTCGCCTGCGTGCATTGCGCTTACCAGCGCTTTGTAATCATCTTCTGTAAAGCCATCGCCCCACTGTGTAGTAGCTGCCAGCTGTACATAGTTTTCTTCCGGATTTTCAGAAACCAGACCAAGGTTCTGGATCTGTCCCTTGTATGCATCCCAGTTATCGTTCAGAACGATTTCTGTCAACAGCGTATTAACGGTCGGTGCAAGACCTTTCATTGCGGAAGTAAGCGTCATGCCTTCGCCATACTCATCAATGATCGGAGACTGATCGGAGTCAACACCGATTACCTTACCGCCAACCTTTGCCGCTGCTTCCGCTGCGGATGTATAGATACCGCCGCCGCAGGCAAATACAACTTCCACACCGTTTGTGGAATACCAGGTATCCATGTAAGCTGTGATATCCGCATCGCCATAGAACTGGTTACCGTATACATATTCAATAGAAACCTCATCTGTAATACCAAGTTCTTTTGCAGCAGCGTCCGCGCCCTGTACATAACCATAACCGAAACGCATAACTGCCGGTACAGACATACCGCCCAGGAAGCCAAGTTTCTTATAACCAAGCTTTACAGCTGCGTAACCAGCCATGTAACCGGAAAGTTCTTCCTGATAAACCGCAATGTAAACATTGTCTGCATTGTAGTATTCTGTCACATCATAATCATCCGGATTGCCGCTGTAGTCCGGAACTGCCTTTCCGAGGAGATCGGCTGCCGCTACGTCAAGCGCGATAAATTTTACATCCGGATACATTTCAGATCCGTCAATGATTGCCTGCGCGAACAGATATCCCGGCATAACGACGATATTATGACCGTCCGCAACTGCCTGGTCTACACTGGCACTGCGTGCTTCGTCAGTATCTCCGTCCGGTTTATAATACTTGAATTCCACGCCATTTGCTTCGCTGAACGCCTGACATGCTTCATAGGTAGTCTGATTAAAAGACTGGTCCGTGATATCTCCGGAGTCCGTGATCATAGCGATCTTATACTCGCTGTTTGCAGCTTTTGTTGTTTCTTTCTCGCTGTCAACAACCTCTGCTTTTTCGGTTTCTGCCGCCTCTGTTTTGGCTTCCGTCGGCGCCTCTGTTTCCTTCGGCTTTGCTGCGCATGCCGTCACGGACAGAGCCATCGCGCCTGCAAGCACGGCTGCAAGAAATCTCTTTTTCATATAAAAATCCCTCCTTTAAATTTATGTATCAGGTCGATGCGCACACCTTGTTTGCATGCCTGTATACTTCAGCTTTATCTTAACATTTTTTATTTGTATGTGCAAGTTAAACCATAAATTATTTTTTTCTGATAACTTCTTTGAAATGTCAAGATCAAAAGTCATAAACCACATTGCGTTTACAAACTTTCATATATAGTGCCATATCCATCTAGTGCCCTAACAAACTGATCAGTAGATAGATCAAGGTTGCGCAGAAGCCCACGCAGAACAATACCAGCCCATAAGAAAGACTGCGCCCGATCAGGGAGCTGTTCTCCTTAAATCCGGCATAGGCCAATGCGAAGCGGTGCACATAATCCTTCTGATTCGGCTGCCTGCGCCAGATCGTCTTGTTAAGCAGGGCGACAATCCCATTCACAAAACGTCCTAAAGCGTACGTAACCACATTGCCCTCTTCCAGTTCCTGCGGTCGCGGGCTGTCCTTGTAGATCGTCTTTCTCAGAAACACGACCACGCTGTCCGTAATCGTATCAAAAAATCCTGCCTGTACGCTGCCAGCGATTGGAAGTGCTTTCGCTGCCAGATCAACAGCACCGTCAAGCAGTTTACAGATCGTCCCACAGATTGCCGGCAAAATATGCAGCAGAACCGGACGGTATACATAATCTTCGATATCCAACGCTGCCGGCCAGCGATTCAGATATACGCATGTGCCGCTTTTATCTTTTTTGCACATCCACATCCGCACTATCACCAGATACAGCGCAGCTCCGATCAAAATTGAAATCAGACCGCCTTTCAGATTCACAAAGCTGAAATACGCCACCTTATGCGCATGCCCCTCAAATCCCATAAAGCTCTGGCCCAGATCAGCAATTTTATCCATCGTCAGATGCGGCAGCATTCCCAGTACCGGAAACAGTATCGCGCAGATACTCAGCACCGCGCTGCTGATCTTATTCATATATCTGCCGCATAAAGCGTCATATTTTTTTTGTACTTCCGGATCCTGATTTTTCTCAATAAATACCGCAAAAAACAGCTTGCACATATAGGCAACGGTCAGACCGCCGCTGATCAAAAAGAGCCATTCGATCAGCTTCATATCCCCGACCGCAAAATATCCGCCGTGCGCCGCACCCTCCTGCAGTTCCAGAATATATTCTACGATACTCTCATGAATCAGAGTCTTGCTGACATAACCGGAAAACAGAGGGATACCTCCGATTCCAAGCGCGCCGCTAAGGTAACACGCCATCAAAAGCGGCTTCTTTCGCCCGAAGCCCTGAATCTCATTCAGATTCAGTTTATGCAGATTCATGTAAATCACACCGGCTGCGATAAACAGCAGTAATTTAAACAAAGAATGGTTGACCATATGCAGAAAGCTTCCGCGCACAGCCAGACCGTTCGCCTCGCCAAGCAGCCCCTGCATACCGATACCGACCAGAATAAAACCGATCTGCGATACGGAAGAACATGCGAGCGTACGCTTGAAGTCCACAGAAAACAGCGCCAGCACCGCTCCAACCACCATCGTCAGCACGCCGACGACCAGCACAAAAGTACCCCACTTCCAGTCATGCAGCAAAATCTTGCAGCTAATCACCAGAATACCGAAAATACCTGTTTTTGTCAGAATACCGGAGAGCAGCGCGCTGGCCGGAGCTGGAGCCACCGGATGGGCTTTCGGCAGCCAGATATGCAGCGGAAACGCACCCGCCTTTGCTCCAAATCCAAAGAACAGACAAGCTGCCGCGACATAAACATTTTTCCCCGCGCACGCCTCGTAAAGACGGTCAATTTCCAGCGTGCCCGCCTGATGATAGAGTAAAAATAATCCCATCAGCATGACCAGACCGCCGATCACCGCTACCGCCAGATACGTAGCCGCGGCACGCAGCGATTCCTTTCGCTCATCCTGTGCCACCCATACATAGGATGCCAGTGACATCACTTCAAAAAATACAAAAGTTGTATATAGATCCGCCGAGAAAAAGATTGCCTCGGTCGCTCCTAATGTCACCAATTGAAACAGGTAATATCGGTTGCGATTTTTATAATGCGCAAAATACTCCGCCGAAAACAGACTGGTCATCATCCACATAAACGCAGCAATCGTACCGTAAACAGCACGAAAACCGTCTACGGTAAAACGCAGTCCAAATCCGCATACGCCAGGTACGGTATAGCTCATGCGCACTTCGCTGTGCGCGTCCAGCGCCCCCTGACCCTGCGCAAACACCAACAGAAAAACAAGCAGCAGAAATTCCGCGATTGAAACCGCGCCCACCAGCCGGTCGCGCAGTATCTTATCCTTTCTGCCTGCCAGATAAGAAATCCCGGCGCCCAACATCGGAAAAAATACGATCACCGCTAAAAGAAACGTTGTGTTTTCCATTTCCGCCTCTCCTTTCTAATAAATACCGGCCGCGACATCCATAAAAAAGGCTGTCACCGGAGCAAAACAAAGTCCCAGTACCACAATAGTGACCGCAAACAGGAGCAGCGGCAGACACATTTTCCAGCTCGGATCTTTTACCTGCGCAATCGTCCCATAATCAAACTCTTTTGCCGGCAGAAACGCGCGTACCACAATCGTTAACATGTAAATTGCCGTCAGCAATGCCGAGATCAGCAGCGCACCAATTCCGACATAAGCAAGCACATTTCCACTTTCCACAGCTGCCTGCGCAATGTTCCATTTACTCACAAAGCCAGCCAGACCCGGCACGCCCATCAGCGCCAACGCGGAGACTGTAAAACAGCCGAATACCACCGGCATCTTCCGCCCCATCCCATTTAATTCATAAATATAAGATTTCTTTGTCTGGTGCATGATCGCGCCGGCACACAGAAACGAACAAATCTTCATTACCGCATGACATATCAGATGCGACAAAGCACCCACCAGCCCCAGCGGCGTCATAATCGTTGCCGCAAAAATAATATAAGACAGGTTGCTGACTGTAGAATACGCCAGCCTGCGTTTAATATGCGTTTCCTTTACCGCCTTGCTGCAGCCGTACACAATCGTAAATACAGCAAAGGCCATCACTATATTCTGTACCCATGTACCGCGCAGAAAATCCGCGCCGAAACTATAATACGTCAGCCGGATAATTGCAAAAACGCCCGCTTTTACAACCGCTACCGCATGCAGCAGCGCCGTCACCGGAGTCGGCGCAACACCCGCCTGCGGCAGCCAGGAATTTAACGGCCAAATAGCTGCCTTTACGCCAAAGCCAAAGAATGCCAGCATATAAACAAACAAAATCATATTTTCGCGGCTTCCGATCTTTTCCATATTCAGCACGCCGCCCATCACAAACTCGCAGGTGTCGCCGTACACAATCAGAAAGATCAAGCCAATCAGAGCAAATGCCGCGCCGCCGACAGAATAATACAGATACTTACGCACCGCGAGAATCGCTTCTCTGGAAAGCGAATGCAAAATCAGCGGTACCGTCACCAGCGTCAGCAATTCATAGAAGAAATACATACTGAGCATATCAGACGCAAACGCGATACCAAGCGTAACGCCATAAGTAATGCTGTAGAAACAGAAGAACACCTTTTCATGGCCTTCATGTTCCATATACTCAAACGAATACAGCATTGCAAGCGGCCACAGCACCGCGATCAAACCGCCGAAGATCATCGTCATACCGTCTATCTTAAAGGAAATTGACAAACCTCTGACAAAGTAGATCACATGAAAAACTTCCATTGGTCCGTGAAATACTAAGGCAAGCACAATGGCGGAGGTCGTAAGCATCAGAATTTCCAGATAAATCATCATTTTTTTCCGACTGCCAAACGGAAGAAACGGCACCAGCGCGCCTCCCAGAATCGGCAGCAGAATTGCTGCTAAAATCCAAAATTGACTCATTTCTCCACCTCTTTTAAAATAGACTGCCTGCAATGGCTGCAAGATAACCGATCAGCGAATTCGGGAACACACCCAAAAGAACGGCCAAAGCTGCCAAAATCACCATTGGCACCGTCATCAGTTTCACAGGTTCCCGTTTTTTCAGTTTCCTATAATCAAAATCAGCCCCCGGCAAAAATCCTTTCACCGCAACTGGCAGCAGATACCCCGCTGTCAAAAGCGCGCTCACCAGAAGGATCACCGGACCTAGCCATGTAAAAACGGCAATACCGGATTCCAGAGAGCCAACTGCCAGATACCATTTACTGATAAATCCGCTGGCAGGCGGAATACCGATCAGCGCCAAAGAAGCAAACGTAAAACACCAGATTGTCACCGGCATTTCCTTGCCAATGCCGGTCAACTCGTCCACTCTCGTTCTTCCGCTCTTGTAAATAATCGCTCCCGCGCCCAAAAACAGGCAGGATTTGATCACCGCATGGAACACTACATGCAGCAACGATCCTGTCATGGCATACGGCTGCAAAAGCGCCAGGCCGAACAAAATATAGGAAATCTGACTGACCGTCGAATACGCCAGTCGTTTTTTCATCACCTTTTCCCGGTACGCGAGCATCGAACCCATAAATACCGTGATCAAAGAGAGTATCAGCCAAACGCGCTGCACCCAGGTATCCTGCAGGAAATCTGCGCCCACCACATAGTAAACGGCGCGAATAATGCCAAGCACTCCCATCTTAACGATCAGACCGGACATAACTGCGCTGGCTGGAGCCGGAGCCACCGGATGCGCAGACGGGAGCCATGCATGCATCGGAAACATGCCTGCTTTTACACCAAATCCCAGGATCATAAAAAACGCCATTACCAACAGCAGTCCTTCTCTTCCGCTAATACCTGCCATATCAAGGCTTCCGCCCGCCGCAAAATCAAGCGTCGTTGTATATCGGCTAAAGAAATAAATGCCGAGCAACACCATATATGCGCCGCACAGGGAATAAAATAAATATTTCAGACCTCCCAGCATCGCTTCCTTTGTTTTTGAGTGAAGGACCAACGGAAAGCTTGTAAGGGTCATCATCTCAAAGAACATATAGAAGGTGATCAAGTTACCGGAAAAACAGAGTGCTAAAATCACACCGTACACGATTGTATAAAATCCAAAATACCGCTTTTCTTCCGTCTCATGTTTCATATATTCAAAAGAATACACGCCTGCCAGCGGCCAAACCAACATTGTTATCGCCGCAAACACTCTTCCTATATTATCTACACGAAAATAAATCTTCAGATTTTCTCCGAATCTGAGCACCTCAAGCTGCGCATCACCGTCTGTGATAACCAAAAGGCCCAGCAGCGTCGCAATCCCCAGCCCTGCTGCTGTGACAGTGATCAGCGTTTTTCGCTTTCGAATGCCCGGAAACAGCAGCAGAAACGCTCCATATAAAATAGGAAATGCTACTGCCGCTCCTATCAAAAATGATTGATTCATCTGTTTTCTCCTCTCCCTCTACGCAAAGCTCTTAAGGCCCGTCTCGATAATATGCAGGATCGGTTCGGACAGCATGCCCAGTACCAGATTCAGCACAACGAACAGAGCGATCGTAAGCGTATAGAGTTTCTGCTGCCCTGCTCTGACGGTAAAGTATCCTTTTTTCTTTTCCACAGATCTTTTTTCCGGTACATAAATACGAACCACCGTCTTTAAGAAATAAATCGCATTTAAGATCGTGCTGACCGCCAGAACAATCAGTGTCGGGATCATCTTCATATCAGGATGAAGGACAGCAGCCTCCGCAAACAGTACCTTGCTCACAAATCCGGCAAACGTCGGTATCCCGACCATTGCAAGCGAACCAACAGTAAAACCGATGCCGGCGATCTTATTACGGTAACCTGCGCCGTTCAGTTCAAAGAAGCTCCTGCTGCCGCCTGACACATCCGTCAGACCGATTGCGGAAATAAACAACAGAGATTTTGTCGCCGCATGTGCCATGATATGGAAAAGGCTTGCTACCACACCTTCGGTTGTACCGAGACCTAAGCCCATATAAATATAACCGATCTGCGCAACCGAAGAAAAAGAAATCATCCTGCGGATGTCTTTTTCCCATATCGCGCTCAACGATCCGAAAATCATACCGCACAGTCCGAAAACGTAGAGAACATTCAGAATATTACTGCTGCTGATGATATCAAAACCAATCACACGGTAGAAAATTTTGATCAGCAGGAACAGATATCCCTTTGAAACCAGACTGGAGAGCATCGCTGCTGATGATACTGTAGAATACCCATACGCATCCGGCAGCCACGCATGAAATGGAAACAGCGCGCTTTTGATCGCCAGACCGACCGTGATCAGTCCAATGGTAATCGTCATCGGAATACGATAGGTGCCAGCCGCCATAATCTCTGCCACAGACTGCTGGATATTCGGCATCAGCAGATGTCCGGTCAAATCGTACAGCATACAAATTCCAAGCAGCAGCAGCCCCGAACCAAACTGGCTCATAATCATATAACGCACAGCCGCCTCGATCGTACGTCCGTTCTGACGTATCATAATCAGACCGCAGGCGGAAATCGTGTTGATTTCCACAAATACATAAGCCGTAAATAAGTCATTCGTATAAACCAGCGCCAGCAAAGAGCTTAACAGCAGATTTGTAAGAATATAATAAATGTTATGCTTGCTGATGATAACCTCATCTTTCAGCTTCTTTCGTCCGCCCAGCATAGAAAGCAGCATAATAACGCAAAAAAACAGCGCCATTCCCGCTTCCAGCGCGCCTGCGCGGATCTCATTCCCCCACGGCGCCGGGAAATGTCCCATCATAAAGGTGTAGCTTCCGCCGGTTTCCAAAAGGAATCCCAAAAGCCATGCCGACATGGCGCCGACAAGAATAATCACCGCAGTGTTTAACCATTTTGCCCACTTTGCCGGCAGTACCGAAGAAATCGTACCGGAAAACATTGACAGAATGATGGAGAAAAAAGGGACGTTTTGTACAAATGCCATTTAGCGCCCCTCCTTCCTCAATCTGGATGAAATTTCATCCAAATCCAACGTATGATATCTACGGTACAGACGCACAGTCAAGGACAGCATCAGCGCTGTCACAGACACCGAAACAACAATACCGGTCAGCACCAGACCGCTGGGAATCGGGTTAATGTACTTGTCCACACTCTGGATCCCGTCCACCACGATCGGCGCCACACGCCCGCTGATATAGCCTTTTTCCGCAAGAAACAGATACACTGCCGTATCCATGATATTCATACCGATAATTTTTTTAATCAGATTTTTCTGGAAAAGCAGATTTGCAAAACCGATACCGAAAAGCACCATGGCAATCTCTTCTCCGATATTGGCAATAAAATTTGATCCCAACATGCGTTAAAATCCTCCTTTTCGAAACAGTGCGTAGAACGCGTACATCGTGCAGGCCACCACCATTCCGACACAGATGTTAAGCGGCAGGATCAGACCACTGCTCAAAATCGCGCCCGGCGTCCCCAGAGGAATCCCGCTCTCCAGATGATGCGCGCCGGTATAAAACGAATAGCTCTTTGCCAGACAGTAAAATGCCAGCGAGCTAAAGCTGATCCATTTATATGTTTTTTCTGTAAAAAATTTCTCTGTCTTTTTAAACCCGAAGGCATTCAGATATAAAATCAATCCCGCGCCAATAATCGCTCCGCCGGAAAAGCCGCCTCCCGGCGACAGGTGCCCGTTTAAAATTACATAAATACCGAAAATAATAATGATCGGTACCAAAAGCGCCGCGATCGTCTGCAGAATCGTATCCTTTTTCGGCTCATAGTAGCTGTCATGACGCTGTTCGTCCTCAGCGCTGCCCTTACCTTTTTTCACATCATTTCGCAGCATGATCAGTACCGTACAAGTCGCGATAAAAAGCACATTGGATTCCCCAAATGTATCAAAGGCACGATAATCCAGAATCATACCGGTCACGATATTGACCGCGCCCGTATCCTGAAGACCGTCCTCAATGTATTTCGCCGCCACCTCATTACTGCCCGGATTATTACTGCTGCCCACCGGCGGAAGGTAGGATACCTCTACGATCAGAATCGCCACCAGCGCCACACAGCAGACAAGCGCGATGATACGGTAAAGATTTTCAAAAATACGATAAAAACGGTTGTGCTCCGTATCGTAGGTTTTATCCAGCAACCGATCCCGATCCTGCCGATACAGCTCCCGTTTTTTCTCATCCGGCACATATTCCCGCTGCGGAACAATTTCTATATTATCCAGAAGCGGATCTTTTTCGCCGCTGATCCAGTTTTTTACGCGTGTAGTCAGATGACGCCTGTATTCTTCCTCAGAAATTTGTTTACTCATGATCCTCTTCGTCCTCCTCTCTCATCGCCTGAATTTTTTTTAAGGTGACAAAGAATAATAAACTCGTCACACCGGCGCCGACCGCCGCTTCCGTGATCGCCAGATCAGGAGATTCCAACAAAATCCAGATGATCGACATCACCAGACTGTAGGACATAAAAATCAAAATAGAATTCAGAAGATTTTTTGAGAAGCTGACCGATATGGCACAGATCACAAGAAATCCCAAAAGAATATATTGAAAAATCTGCATCAGTTCTCATCCTCCTCCTGTGTACTTTCTTCCGCCTCTTCATCCAGCTTTTCTCGAATCCCCTCCGCCAGATCACAATATTCATCCAGATGCGGATTGGTGACTGCCTCAAGTCTTGCGATCAGATGGGAAGATACTGGAGATGCGCACCACAAAAAAACGACTACCAGCCCCATCTTCAGCGTGGTAAAATTAAATCCGGACAAAATCATCAATCCGATCAGAGAAATACCAATCCCCAGAGTATCTCCCATCGCCGCCGCATGCATGCGGTTCAGCACATACTTAAACTTATATACACCGAAAATCTGCAGTGCGAAAGTCAAAAGACCGGCAAACAGAAAACAGGTTCCCAGCACGAACTGCGTCCATTTCAAAATCTGCATACTACCGTTCCTCCTCTTCTGTCTGCGCCTGTTCCAGTTCGCGCAGCTTTCTGCCCTTATCGCGCCGCTCCAGGTACACACCGGTATAAACTTTCGTCAGTACCACGACGGCCAGGAAACTGAGCATCGCGTAAATCAGGCAAATATCCACCAGATACCCCTCTGAAAACAGCAGCGCCAAAATCGCAATGATTACCATAACCATCGTCCCCATCATATTGACCGCCACAACACGATCCGCAATCGTCGGTCCAATGATCGCGCGGATCAGACAGAGAATAATTAAAAACGCCAGAAACACAAGCGCCGCCATAAAAATCCAGGAATAGGACTGCATCAGCTCCATTTTTTTTCACCTGCCCTTTCTGTTTTTTGCATGTTTTCCATCTTCTCCAACATTTTCACAAAGATAGAATCCTCCATCCCCTCCGCCATGCTCTCATCCAAACAATGCACGATCAATTCATCATCGTGCAGAGATACCGTGATGGTTCCGGGCGTCAGGGTGATAGAATTTGCCAGAAGCACTCTGGACAGTTTCGTTTTCAATGTCGTACGGAAAGATACCATAACCGGCACAGCGACCTCGCTCTGTGACAAAATCAGACGGATCACCGCCAGATTCGCCCTGAGAATTTCGATGATGAGCTGGAACACATACACAACAAGAAATCCGCTCAATTTCAGCAATGTAATTTCTTTTTGAATGCTGTAATCCATAAACCTACAGATAAATGTAAACATCACCGCTGCGATCACAATCCCGAACAACACAATCTCTGTTGTGACTGCTCCGTTAAAAATCAGCCATACCAGAAAAAATAACAGCAGCATAATCTTCATTCCTCCATTCGTTGCTATCTCACTTTTACCATAATCCGCTTCGCGGATCATAATTCGAGCACAATGAACCAGTGTCTGCTTCTTGCCCGCTTGGCTCATTGTGTACGCGTACATTATACCAGAAACCTTTCAAAAAGTCCCATTGAATTTTATACTTTCTTTAGATTTTTTACACAAAAAAAGTGGCTGCTACACCACTTTTAATAGTTTCAAAACCAAATAAATAATCCCAAGCACCCAACTGGAAAATATCCCGTATAAAATCACCGGGCCGGCAATTGTAAAGATCTTACAGCCAATCCCAAATACCTGCCCTTCTTTTTGAAATTCAATCGCCGGAGCAGCCACTGAATTAGCAAATCCAGTGATCGGTACCAGTGTGCCGGCGCCCCCCGCCTTGGCCAGCCGCTGATATATCCCAAGCGCTGTCAGAATCACACTGGCAAGCACCAAAAGAATCGAACACCAGGTTCCCGCCTCCTGTTTTTCCAGCCCCATGCGCAGAAGCGTATTTATGATAAGTTGTCCAATCACACAAATGATTCCGCCGATCAGAAATGCCTTTATCATGTTTAACGGCAGACTGTGCGTCGGTGTCACCCGTTTCACATAATCATTGTACTCTTTATCTCTTTTTTCTTTTAACATGTCCGTCATAATGTTTCTCCTTTTCTCTTTTTTATCCTACCATCTCTGATAAAAATACAACAAACTTCCGACGATTTTCCCAAAAGCAATTGCCAGTACCACAAAACTCGCCCCTTTTACAAGCCCGATCCTTCGTGCAAACACCGGATAAATATTCACGACCTCTGCCAGCGCCATGATCCACCCGCCGACATAAATCCCGGCCGACAGTCCGAGCAATGCCAGCCCAATACGCCCGGCCGGCAGCGTAATCTGATATACGGTCAGGAAATTTCCCCCCATCGCGCCGAGTATGATTGCCGTTTCATAGAGGCGGCTTTCCGCCGCCGTGTGCGACAGCCCTGTAAATCTGGTAATAATGCCAAGACCTACCAACAAAGCCACTACACCCGCCGCAACCAAAAAGCCGCCGCCAAGTCCCAGAAAAGACATGATCACTGTTTCCGCCGTCAATTTCTTTCCCTCCCCTGCTCTTTTTCCGGTTTATGACGGCTTGCCTCAATCAGCGTTGTATTAATATCGTTCTCATACGTGCGCATCTGCACCTCCAGCGGCGTCGGATCAGCCGTCAGCTTTTTACCCGCAAAATGATTAAAGAAAATGATAATGCCCAGCCCCAGACCAACCGAATAAGACAATTCCAGAACGGTAAAACCATCCGCCGTCTGTCCGGTAAACAGCTCATACACCTGCGCAAACAATTCCGTTACACTGACGTCATTGTTAAAGGTCATAATCGAAAACGCTGCTCCAAAAAAAGACAGCACACAGACGGCTGCTGTTTTAAGCCACTGGTAAAATCCGGCCGGTTGTTTTGCCTTTTCATAGGTAATGATAAAATCCGCCTCACCAATGTTATTGACATCCAGACCCGGAATTTCTTTCTGAATACACGCAATCACCTCCATCACCGAATGAATGTAGCGTCCCGGCTGTCTTCCGACTGCCTCCGGAAAAGCAAGTACCCTGATACGGCTCTCTATTTCCCTGTTTGCGCAGCTAATCTGCGCAATATCCTTCAAGCTTACTTTCTGCGTATGCACCTGTACATTCTGATCCATTTTCAAATAAAGCGTATCCTGCGGCATAATAATCTCCTGTTGTTTTTTCATAGTATTTCCCTGGCGCGGCGAATTATTCCTTTTCTACCTCCGCGCGCATTTTCTGAATGATTTTTTTCTCCATACGCGACACCTGCACCTGCGTCATGGAAAGTTCCGCGGCAATCTCGCTCTGTGTTTTTTCCCGAAAATAACGAAGCTCGATCAGCGTACGTTCCTTTTCCTCCAGGATACTCAAAAGATGCTGCAGCAGCATCTGATTTAATATTTTTTCATTCTGATTTACTTTTTCCTCAATACGGTCTTCCAAATAAAGCGCAGTGCCATCGCTCTGATAAACCGGTTTCTGCAAAGATTCCACCTCCGCAGCCGCTTCCATCGCCAGCACAATTTCTTCTTTCGCGATTCCCGTCTCCTTTTCAATCTCCTCCAGAGTCGGTTCTCTCCCAAGTGCCTTTTCCAGCATCTCTCTGGCAAGTGATGATTTATACGCCGTCTCCTTTAAAATGCGGCTGACCTTCAGCATACCGTCATCCCTCAAAAATCGCTTGATCTCTCCGGCGATCATCGGCACTGCATATGTCGAAAATTTTACGTCAAAGCTCAGATCAAAATGGTCGATCGCTTTTAACAGACCGATGCTGCCGATCTGCACCAAATCCTCCATCTCCGTACCTCTTCCTGCAAATCGTTTCACAATCGTGTAAACAAGTCCCAGATTTTCTTCTACCAACTGTTCCCTGGCTGCTTTATCCCCCTCGTGTGCTCGTTTGATTAACGCAAGGGTATGCTCCATCTAAGACGTTCCTTTCAGTTCTGATACTGGCTGCTGCTTCTGCCGATTTTTTTAGTCATAGTCACAACGGTTCCTTTATTCACTTCAGACTCTACCTGCACGCTGTCCATAAACGCTTCCATAAAGGCAAATCCCATCCCGGAGCGTTCACTGTCCGGCTTTGTCGTAAACAACGGCTCCATCGCTTTTTCAATATCTTCAATCCCTTTGCCCTCATCTGAAACGGACAGGCGCAATTCATTGCCGCAGACACTGCAGCGGATGGTAACGATTCTGACCGCATTCTCATAGCCATGTACAATCGCGTTTGTCACTGCCTCAGAAAGCGCGGTTTTTACATCCGCCACTTCCTCTAAGGTTGGATTCAGCTGCGTCATAAAGGCTGCCACCGCTACACGGGCAAAGCTTTCGTTGCATGAACGGCTCTCAAATTCAATTTTCATCTCATTTGTCTGCATCCTGTTTTCTCCGTTCATCTCAGTACCTCCTGCGGCAGTTCCTCATAAATGTCGATCACCTTATAAATACCAGATAAAGTGAGAATCCGGTTTACCCTCTCATTTACATGCACGGCGATTACTTCGCCTCCCATAAAACGAATATTTTTATAACGTCCCATAATCATACCGATGCCGGAGCTGTCCATAAACTGTGTTTTCTGAAAATCAAAAATAATCCGGCGAATGTTACGGTTCTGGATCAACTGGTCCGAACCGCGGCGGATTTTTTCCGCGTTATGGTGGTCGAGTTCAGATGGGACACAAATGGTCAGATCTGTGCCATGCAATTTAAAATAGGTATCCATATGTCTGCTCCTTTTTATTTCTTAATATAACGATCCTGGATTCTCTAAAAACAAAGATTCTATGATTCACGAAAAAAGGACCGCCACGTTTTCACGTAGCAGCCCCTGCCTCGAGGTTTCTCTTTTGATTACCAAACCTGTACTTCACCGTCGGCATACGGATCTGTATAACCTGCGTCTGTATCTGTCGTTGTAGTGTCTGTGACGGTCGTACCGTCTGCGTTTGTTTCCTGCTGTACCGGATTGCCGTCGGCGTCTGTCTCCGGCGCCCCTGCGGTATGATTCAGCACGGTTTTATCTGTAATATACTGTTCAAGATCCGCCTGATAAGCCGGGAAACGACGGATCGTCTCCGCAAGGGTCTTATCCGCATTTGCCGTATCCCCTTTATTGTAATAGGAAAACACCAAATAATACCAGGCGTCATACTGCGTCTCATCTGTCTCGGTCGCTTTTGTCAGCAATTCGATCGCCTTATCGTAGTCTCCCTGCGCATACGCAGTTGTCCCTTCGCTGTACTGCGCGCTGTAAATAGAGGATTTCGCCGCTCCTTGAATGGCATCATACAATGCCTTTCCGTTGCCATCCAGATTTTTCGGTTCTACATCCGCAAGTTCCGTCCCGGCCCCCGTCTGATCGCCGGACAAATATTTCACCGCTGCGGACAGCAATACATCATAACCCTCCGCCTTGGCATTTGCGTCCTCCATCGTCTGTTTCGCCTTATCTACCTTCGCCTGATAGCCTTCAATCTCTTCTTTGAGCGTACTCACCTTGGCGCTCTCCGCCGCCAGCTTAGTATTCGCGTCTGTCACCTGCTGATTCGCGCTCTGATTGATTTTTCTGGTATTCGCCGGAATCGCCAGAAACCAGACCAATGCCGCCCCAAGTAAAAAACCAAGCAAAATATTCAGAAACGTCGCCATCGTCGAACTTTCCCGAAACGTAGTCGGCTGAATGATCATATCATTGCCGCTCATATATGAAGTCGGACCAAGAATTTTTTTCTCCTCTTCCACCGGACGGATACGCCTTTTCAGCAATTTTTTCTCATTTAAATTTGTGCCGATGCCGGTTGCCTCTTCTACCTCATTCAAATAGCGAAGCGTCGTCGTATTGGTCGTATCGATCTGCGCCGCTTTTTTTAAGAGACGGCGGGCTTTTTCATACTCCTGCTGTTTTAAATACAGCAGCGCCAACAGATGATAACCCTTGATCAGATTTGGATTCTGTGCCAGCACGCGCTTTAACTGGATCACTGCCATATCATCATTGTCCTGTTTACAGTAGGTCAATGACTGATTGTATTTGCGGATTGTCTGATTGATCGCATCCAGCTTATTTTTATTGGACTGCAGCTTCGATATGTATGCATCCGCCGCATTATTTTCCGGCTGAATATTTTTGCTGATCACCCATTCGCTTAAAGCAGAAACGACCTCTCCAGTCTCATAATACACAAGCCCTAACAGGTTTCTGGCATCCACATTCTCTTTATTAAATTTCAGGCTCCGTTTCAGGCAGGAAATCGCGCCGGAAAGATCCCGGACACTTGCCTTTTCCAATCCCTCATTATAAAGCAGATTGGAAATGCGCACGATACGTTTTAAGATAGAAACATCCGCGCCGCAGCCGCTGCAGTAATCAATCGAAGATAACGGAGTGCCGCAGTAAATACATTTCATACGACTTCCTCCTTATTTTCTTCTGTTCTTTTCTTCACGCAGCATTTCTTTTAAAATATCTGTGATATCCGTAAAATCGCGTTTATAGATTGCATCCTCCGCCTCGTTCACATCAAGACTCGGATGAAACTTCTTCAGTTCTTCTTCGTAATTAATCATCGATACTTCTCCTCTATGATTTCTTTCAGCTCGCCTACCAGATAAAGACTTCCGGCACAAAACAGCAGCGCATCCTCCGCAAGCGCTCTTTTTTTCTTAAGCGCCAGCGCAAACGCTTCCGCATTTTCAGACACCGCTGTCACCGGCACCTGTGTATATTTCCGAAATACTTCTGCCAGCTGATCTGCCGGTACGATACGGCCGCCGTGAATCTCCGTCACAACAATCTCCGAAAGACGTCCGGTATCGCAAATGGTTTTTATCATCTTCTCGTAATTCTTTTCCACAACCGCCGAAAACAACAGCACAACCTTTCGCCCAGCCTCTACCTGTGACAATGTTTTGGCAAACTGCAGAATCCCATCCGCATTATGCGCACCATCTACAATAACGCCCGGCATCACGGTTTCCATGCGCCCCTGCCATGTCGTATGCTCCATCGCGTCTTTGCGTACCTGCAGAGAAATTTCATGTTCGGGATCAAGCAGCTCCATGCCAAGAAGCGCCAGCGCACTGTTTGCAGCCTGATACTCAGCCGGAAACGGAATGCGGATATGATTATGCTCATAATACCCAACATTTAAAACAAAATCAATGCTTTGCTCTGTTTTTCCCGCAATCTCATACATAGATTCCTGCAAAGAAATGTATGGTGCATGCTTTTCTTTTGCACTTTCCTCGATTACCTGTGCCGCCTCTTCGTTTCGTCCGTCAAAGACCAGAGGCACGCCCTCTTTGATGATCCCCGCTTTTTCGCGGGCGATCTGCCCGATCGTATCACCGAGGATTTCAGTATGATCCAGACTGATCGATGTCAGCACAGTCAAAACCGGACGCTCCACAATATTCGTGGCATCCAACCGGCCGCCCAGCCCGGTTTCCAACACGGCATATTCTACTTTCCGATCACGGAAAATCACCAGCATCATCGCAAACAGCAGTTCAAAATAAGCCGGATGAGCAAAGCCGTCCTCGATCATCGCGTGAACATGTCCCATCACTTCCTCAAAAGCCGCCGTAAACTCGAGATCCGTAGCCGTCTCATGATCAATCTGAAAGCGCTCATTCAGCTTAACCAAATGCGGCGATGTAAACAGTCCGGTCTTTTTCCCGCCCGCTGTCAGCATATTGGATAAAAAGGCGCAGACAGAACCTTTGCCGTTTGTACCAGCTACATGAATCACTTTCATATTTCTCTCCGGATGCCCCAGCCGTCTTACCAGCTCTATTGTATTATCCGGTCCGTTTTTCTTTGTAAATTTCGGTGTGCTTTCAATATAGTCAACCGCTTCTTCATATGTCATTTTTATACACTTCCTGATATCTGAGATTATTTTCTTACCTTTACTATCATATATAGTTCCACTCTCTATTGCAAGTAAATTTTTTCGCACAATTCGTCAAAATAAACTGCGCATTCTAAAAAAAGGACGGGGAAAATCCCCGCCCTGCAAGATCCTTTATATAACCTTACTTAAAAATGCTTTCAAACGCTCGTTCTTCGGATGATTAAAAAATTCATCCGGAGCGCCCTCTTCCAGCACTTTTCCTTCTGCCATAAAGAGAATACGGTCTGCAACCTCTCTGGCAAATCCCATCTCATGCGTCACAACAACCATCGTCATATGCTCTTTGGCCAGTTCCCGCATAACCTCAAGTACCTCTCCGACCATCTCCGGATCAAGCGCACTTGTCGGTTCGTCAAAAAGCAGTACCTCCGGTTTCATACAAAGCGCACGCACAATCGCCACACGCTGTTTCTGTCCTCCGGACAATTGACTTGGATAAGCATTGGCCCTGTCGGCAAGTCCGACACGCTCCAACAGCCTTAATGCCTGCTCCTCCGCCTCTTTTGGATTGACACCCTGCAGTTTTACCGGTGCGACTGTCATATTTTTTAAGATCGTCATGTGCGGGAACAAATTAAAATGCTGGAACACCATTCCCATCTTCTGGCGATGCTTGTTGATGTTTACCTTTTTGTCCATCAGGTCAACGCCGTCAAAATAAATATGTCCGCCCGTCGGATCTTCCAGACGGTTCAAACAGCGAAGGAAGGTACTTTTACCGGAACCGGACGGTCCGACTATAAATACAACCTCGCCTTTTTTAATCTCGGTCGTCACACCGTTTAAGGCATGGACACCGACAAACTCTTTTTTCAGGTCCTCTACCCGGATTAAAGCCTCATTAGCGTTCACTGTTTCTCAGCCTCCTCTCGAGCAAACTTACCAGCTTGGTAAAGAGCATAACCAGCGCCAGATAGATCAGCGCTACCGCAACCAACGGTAAAAACGGTTCATAGGTACGGCTCTGAATGATCGTGCCCGCCTTCGTCAGATCGACCATTCCGATCCACCCGGCAACCGACGTTTCCTTCAATAATACGATAAATTCATTTGCCAATGCCGGAAGCACATTTTTAAACGCCTGCGGCAGAATAATATAAATCATCGTCTGCGGATAAGTGAAACCGAGACTGCGTCCAGCCTCAAACTGTCCATTGTCAATGGACATGATGCCGCTGCGGATAATCTCTGCCACATAAGCTCCAGAGTTAAAACCAAAAGCCAGGGTCGCCACAATAATCTGATCGATATTGACCGATTCAAAAACAACAAAATAAATAATCAAAAGCTGCACAACAACCGGTGTACCGCGAATCACGGTCAGATATACCTTACAGACCATATTCAGCAGCTTCAGTTTCCCGGTCTTTTCATTCGTGGAACGGACAACCGCCACAAGAAAACCAAGCAGGATACCGATCATTACCGCAAATACGGTAATGATCATCGTAGCCTTGAGGCCATCTACCAAATACATCCAACGATTGTCCTCTATGAAGTTAAAAATAATTTTTTCTTTTAATGCCTGCATATCTTACCTATTATTCCGCTTCTGTAGTTTCTGTTTCCGCAGCTTCTGTCGTTTCTTCCTCTGCTGCTTCCGTCGCTGCCTCTGTAGTTTCTTCTTCTGCACTATCGCTGCTGATGTATTTATCAACTACTGCCTGCAGTTCGCCGCTCTCTTCCAGTTCAGCTAATGCAGTATTGATCTGCTCGAGCAGTTCCTCATTTTCCGGAGCAACCGCAATTGCGTACTCTTCTTCTGTAAACGCTTCGTCCAGAAGAACCAGCCCTTCATTACCTTCTACAAATACTTTTGCCGGTTCGCCGTCAATCACAACTGCGTCCACCTTTCCCTGTGTCAACGCGATCACTGCATCGATACCTTTGGAGAACTGCATTACTTCCACGCCGTCCTCAGAAAGATCAGATACATACAGATCACCTGTTGTTCCTGTCTGAACGCCAATCTTTACATCTTTCAAATCATCCGGAGAAGCAATCGCACTGCCTTCCTGAACAATGATCATCTGCGTTGCTTTTGTATAAGTATCGCTAAACGCCACGTTTTTCTTACGTTCTTCCGTAATCGTGATACCTGCCATACCGATATCCGCTTTACCCTGTTTTACCGCCGCGATGATAGAATCAAATTCCATATCGGAAACTTCCAGTTCCAAACCAAGTTTTTCCGCGATCAGACCGGCAACTTCTACATCGATACCAACAATCTGTTTGTCTGCGTCATAATATTCATACGGCGGAAAAGTTGCGTTTGTAGCCATAACCAATTTTCCATCCTCCTCTGCCATTGCCGGTACACAAAATGCTGCTGCCATTGCTCCTGTAAGCGCTGCTGCGATTAATTTCTTCATAACCATATATCCTCCTTGAAATCTATTAAGTTCATTGCTGATTACTAAACTAACACTCTTTTTCCTGTTTGTCAATAGAATATACACAAATTTTTGCATAAATATTCATTTTTGCCGTTTTATGCATGAAAATGTATATTTTCATTCATTTGCAGCTATTTGCAGTTGCTTGCCAGATACCTGTATTTCTGTTATACTCAAACAAGTATTCGTAACTATTCTATCCCTATTTTATCAGGAAAGGCAGCTTATGAAAAATAATTCAACTACCGATAAAAATTCACTCAATCGTCTGGCCGTCAAAGCCGGCCTGTTCTATGTATTCGCACAGCTTCTGGTGCGCGGCATCACGTTTCTGGTAACGCCGTTTCTGACGCGGCTTTTGACGAACGAACAGTACAACGATATCCGCGTATACGAATCGTGGCTGCTGATCGCCGTGCCAACACTTTCCTTATGTTTATGGAAAAGCGTGGACCGCGCCAAATACGATATGAAAGAACGCTACAATGAATACGTCTCTTCTTCGCAGACGCTCTCTTTCCTCGCGATCGGCGCGGTATTTACCGTCAGTCTGTTTTTTAAGGAAGAAATCAAGACCATCTGCAACTGCGGTATGAACGATCTGATGTTTTATATGGCGTTTCTCTATATTTTTGCCTATACGGCGATCCTGTTTTTGCAGCGCCGTGAAAAACAAATGATGCGCTACAAGATGAGCACTCTGGTAACCTCCCTCACAGTGATCCCGGCAACTCTGCTCTCCCTGCTTTTGATCTGGCTCGGCAAAAATGCCGGCCTTTCCGAGCATCTTGTTTCCCTGCGTGTGATCGGCTTTTACATACCGCATGTACTTGGCGGCGCAATCATCGCGGTACTAATCTGGAAACAGGGAAAAAAAGGATTTTCCCACTCCTACTGGAAATACGGTCTGCTCTACAGTCTGCCGCTGATCCCGGAAGCAATTTCAATCCAAATCATGAATCAGGCCGACAAGATCATGGTCACAAACATGATTGGCAAACAGGCTTCCTCGTTCATTACACTCGGAACTACCGTTTCCTTTATTATCTGGATCCTCGAAGATTCCGTCTGGAATGCCTGGCTGCCGTGGCTGTTTGAAAAAATGTCCAGAAATGAAACTGCGGATGTAGAAAAACCCTGGACAATCATCATGCATGCTTTTGGTATCCTTTCCTGGATGCTGGTACTGATCTCCCCTGAAATCGTGCTGGTGCTCGGCGGAACCAAATACGGTCCGACTGTTTATCTGATCGCGCCGATGCTGTGCGGTACGCTCTTCCGTTTTTACAGCTACAGCTACACTGCTGTGGAAAACTTTCATAAAAAGACCGGCTTTGTAGCCGCCGCGACCGTTGGTACCATGCTGCTGAACGTAGCTCTGAACTATTTCTGCATCCTGCGTTTCGGCTATCAGGCAGCCGCCTACACGACCGCATTTTCTTATTTCGTGCTGATGCTCGTACAAGGATGGCTTGAATACCGCATCACCGGTACCATCATCATTCCCATGAAAAAAAGTGTGCTCATCTGCGTTGCGTACTTTACGCTCTGCTGCGCAAGCATGACACTGTTTTCCGCTCCTTTCGCTGTACGCTATGCGGTGCTGCTCGTCGGATGCGCGATCGCGGCGAAACTGCTGCTGCCGAAATGTATGGGGATATTAAAGACGCTGCGGAAATAAACCCGTATAGCATCCAACACATACTTATCGAAAAAAGGCTCCCGTTATGGGAGCCTCCTCGTTTTTATTCCACTTCAATATGAATCTTATCCATCGCCTCTTTGAGCAATTCTACAGACGCTTCCAGCGTCTTTCCTTTCGTCACAACATGTCCGATTCGATGCGGTCCGATGCGGAATTTGCTGACCTTCTCACCAACACCATAATCAAACTGGATCTCATAGATATCCGGATTCGGTTCATTTTCATTTGTGATCGATTTGATGACACCGTCCCTATCGCTCATCAGCAAATGGCTGGCATTCGGTACCGCCAGATCACTTTCAAAACTCAAATCTTTTTCGCCCAGCGCCGCCAACAGGATCTTTTCATAATAATCAAATCCATAATAGATAGATGTTAGCTCCGCCAGACAGGTTGCACCGGAACGTCCGCCAATTTCCAGCACATACGTCTGATTATCCTTTAAGATAAAATCAGCATTGATCGCACAGTTATCCAGTCCCATCGCTTCAATCGCCATCTCCAGCTGGTGCTTGGCATCGACAATGATTTCCGGTGAAAGATTATACGGTGCAAAATGCCCGATCGGCACACCGGTATCCCCCTGATATACGTAATCGCCGTGCGGCAGAATAAACTGCACTTTTCCATTATAAACAAACGCCTGAGCGCCAAATTCCTCGCCCTCGATAAACTCTTCCACAATGAAATAATCCTGACGGGTATATTTTTTTGCCAGCGCAATCGCTTCCGCAAACTCTTCCTTCGTATTCGTGCGCGTAATCCCGCGGCTTCCGGAAGAATCTACTGCCTTAAAGATTACCGGCAGGGTCAGCTCATCAATTTTTTCATACATCTGCGGATCATCAAAAGCAATCTTGCGGTATTTTGCCGTGCGCACATCATGCAGTTCATAAACCTCTTTCATCTTCAGTTTATTCGTTGCCACCTGTGCCCCTTCATAAGAGAGACCGCAAAGCCCCATTTCATCGCAGACTTTACCGATTGTGATCACCGCTACATCTGTCCCCGCTGTCACAATACCGTCGATTTTTTCTTCACGGGCAATTTTTAAAATTGCTTCCCAATCCGTCGTATTCTCATAATATATCTTATCTGCCAGCGCAAATCCCGGATAATTGCCTGGGATACTCACCACGATTGAATAAATGCCAAGTTTTTTAGCTCTCTGGATCAGCGGTACCTGATAAATCCCCGCGCCCAGAATCATGATCTTCTTCATGCTTGTCCTCCTTTATCCTGTGTCTCTCATGGATCTCTCTCACCACAAACTGCGGCGTTTTGTGCATTTCCAGAAACATCCGTCCGATATACTCTCCGATCAATCCCATAAACAGCAGAATCAACCCGGAAAAAAAGCACATAACAGCCATCGTAGACGGCCAGCCAATCGGTACCGACGGTTTCATGATCTTGTTAACGATTGCTGCGATCACTCCGACCAGACCAAGAATAGAAAAGAAATATCCAAACTTCGTGGCAATACGCAGCGGTACAACCGAAAATCCCATAATATTTGACCAGAGCTGAATCAACTTTTTTAAAGTATAATTGGACTGTCCTACTTCCCGCTCGAAATGCTGAATCGGAACACTCCGGATATTTTTTGTCGTCCGCAAAAACAATCCCTGCAGATGCGTATATGGGCTCTGATACTGAATCACCGCATCCCTGACAAACCTGCGGATCACCCAGAAGCTGGAAGTTTTCATCTCCTTCGGCTTTCCGATCAGATAGCGCACCGTCAGGTAATTGACATAGCTTCCGAAGTTGCGGAACAAGCTGTGTTTTTTCTGCGGATAGTAACCGTAAACGATGTCTGCGCCCTTGTCAAATTCCGCAAACAGATACTGCAGCTGCGACGGATGCGTCTGCATGTCGTCGTCCATCGCGATCAGCACCTCTCCCTTCGCATAATTTAAACCTGCTATCACGGCGTTGTGCTGTCCGCTGTTGTAAGCCAACTCCACCACCCGCACAAAATCATACTCGTCTGCCAATGCCTTTAATTCATTGATCGTCAGCGGATTGTTCGGTGAATAGTCATCCACCAGCACAAACTCGCACGGCCGCCCCAGGCGGTCCATCTCTTTTTTTGTCAATTCCACGACCTTACGGATCGTCTTATCCGAATTATAACACGGAATGATAATGCTATGCAGCATTTTTTCGTTTCCTCCTTATAACAAGCGCACTTATGAAAATCACGATTCCGGCGGCTGAAATCAGCAGACTGACGCCGATGCCCGGAATTTTATAACACAGTTCTATCGTATGTTCTCCCGCCGAAAGCGGCAATCCCATATACATCAGATTTGTGCGCAGCAATTCTGTTTTTTCACCATCCACGTAAGCCGTCCAGCCTCCCGCATAGGGAATGGAAAGCGCCAGCAGCTTATCTTCTGTCAATGAAATGGTTCCCTTTACTTTATTCGTAAGAATTTCCACATTTTCAAGGACATCTTCTTTCAACGCATCGGTATACGATTCCAGCTGTTCCATCGGCTGGCAGTAAATCAAAATTTCTTCACACGCCAATTCCTTCCTTCGGTCAAACGTAATCGTGCAGGTATCCATTTTTTTCTCATAATACCCCATATTAAGAAGCAAATCCGTCTGTCCGGTATAATATGTATTCCGCAATCCCTGCAAACCGTAAGTATACGTGTTTTCTCCACACTGGTACGTAATATCTGTTTCCTCTGTGTTATCATAACTCAGACCTTTGAAATACAGATAAATTTCCGCATTTTCCGGCGCGTCAAACTGCAGCGTCATCACAGCCTTTTCACCTTTTTCGCCGCTCGTTATAATGGTATCCTCGCCAATTTCGACATTCTCGGCAGATACGATCGTTGGTTTTACAATTTTGCCGTTTACCGGCACCTCTGTCGTTTCCATTTCCGAAAGGCTGCCGTTTGTCTGCGGCGCTTCCACAACCGCCGCCTGCATCATCACTTCCTGACGCATAGCCATGTCACAGCGTTGCCATTCTTCCTCACTGATCACCTGATCATAAGTATAACCAAGCGGCAGAACAAATGCATTCTCATAAACCACATACGGCACTCCTTCTTTTTCCGTACGCAGCACTTCCTGATATCCATACGGAAGATACTGTTCCTGTCCTTCATTCACCGCAAAATATTTTACCGAAGCCATGGCATCAAGAAACGCCCGTCTGTCAAAACCAAGCAGACGCACCAGCGTCCAGGAATTTACACCAAGCTGTCTGTAATACTCCTGCATGATTTTGCTGATCGTACTGGTGTAATAAACAATGCCGTTATAATCCAAAATCTGCGCCGCCCCCTGTACCGAACGGTGAAATTTGTTTGTCTGTGCCCTGTAAAACATATCGTCCTCAACATCTTCCATCGCCGCCAACGGCATCTTTGTAATACGTCCGTATATTTCACCGTTTTTGCGAAATTCAGAAGCCACGTTTGCGGTCTGATAACTATAAACCTCATATCCGTATGCTGTCAGAGAAAACGCTGTCAGACCAACCAGTGCCATGCTCTTGGTCCTGCGTTTTAATTTCGGCGCAGCCGCAATAAAAAAGATCACTGCCAGAGTCGCCAGCATCACAATCGCAGAAATAGCGGTAATATTTCTCGCTTTCTTGCCGCCGGTCGCTATTTCATAGAAAAACAGCGCCAGAGACGGCAGACAACATACCGCCACAATACACCGCTGCTTTTTCGTCAGCGTCAGAATGTCCTCCCACACAAACGCCAGTACTGCTGCCAGCGCGAACGAATAAATATAGCTCCAGCGATTATTGATATTTCCAAAGCCGCTGAACACAAAACCGACCGCCGGGATCATACAGAAGATCGTTCCCGTAATCACTGACGTCTTCAGACTCTTGCGGCCTTTTTTTAAAAACAACACGACAATCCCCACAAAAATCAGCGGAATAAATCCCAGACGCAGCCAGTTGCCCGGACCCCTTCCCGCCGTCATAAAAGAACGGAAAAATTTCAGCGGCCAAGTCAGTCCGTAAGACAAAAGATTCACCTGCATCTCCACCGTGTCCGTCTCCGTGACCGCCCGGGAAGAATTCAGGTACGAAGCAAACGAATTGACCAGTGTGATATTTCCGATCGCCACGCCAAGCAGATAAGAACACACGATCGTTCGCATACGCAGCCAGAATTCCTTGAAGGTACGCCCTTCTTTATTTGCAAAAAAGCGGATCAGAAAATAAACGCCCATTGCCAGCGTATCCATATATAGGAAATAATAACCGCACCACAGATGGATCCACACTAAAATCGTACAGAAATACCAGCGCTTTTTGCGGTAGATTTCTTCCATACAGAGAATCGCAAGCGGCAGCATAATCATCGGTACCACAAACTGAGTATGACGCAGGCAGGCATACAGACCATAGTCGCAGTACAGATACGCAAAGCTCCCCGCCAGCGCCGCTCCTCTGGAATTACCAAAATAAAATACAAAAACCGACATCGACAAGCCTGCCAGATAAAACCGTACCAGCAGCACCAATTCAAACGCCAGTTCAATATCTGTCACGTCAAACAGAATAAACAGCCAGTACAGCGGTTCAAAATGAAACGGCACCTTATCGCCCATGCCAAGTGCGAAATCATATAGGGGGATCTCAAAATTTCCCTGCAGGAAATTCGCAAAAATCTCCCGCATTTCCTTTCCGAAATAGGCCGCCTTGGGAACATACTGAGAAACCGCGTCCGACTCCCATACCAGACTTCGGTCATTGACAATGTATACCAGAAAAACACCGGCTGTTACCAACGCAAATAAAATACTGTACCATAACAGATAGGTCAGATAATACCGATACCCTCTCTGTCCGTCACTCTTCTGCATCGCATTCTCCTTGATTTTTACTATTTTCCAAGTATAGCATATGTAAATAAAAAAGTCTACATACAGCTATTCAGGCTGTATGCAGACTTTTTTCAGGGTACAGAGCCGTCTACTCGTTCTCTGTCTGTACCGGTTCCGCCGGAATAAATACACGATCGTGCAGCTCTTCTTCCGGTGCTTTCACGCGCCGGATCGCCTCCTGACTGAAAAATTCCTGTGAATTCAACAGTGTTTTACCGCGCTTGTCAATTTTTTCATAAGATCCGTCCGGCTGCAGGATATGCGCCTTCACATTGTCATCCAACTGTATCTGCAGAATATGACAAATCTCTTCTTTGAGCTGAGCATCCTCAACCGGGAACAAAATTTCCACACGCTTATCCAGATTTCGCGGCATCCAGTCCGCGCTTCCCATAAACACCTCGTACTGTCCGTTATTATGGAAATAAAAGATTCGCGCATGCTCCAGAAAATTTCCAACAATAGAACGAACCGTAATGTTCTCGCTGACACCCGGAATTCCGGTTTTCAGGCAGCAGATACCGCGGATGATCAGATCGATCTTTACGCCTGCTGCTGAAGCTTCATACAGCGCCGCTATAATATCGCGGTCACACAGTGAGTTCATCTTTGCAATGATTCGCGCCGGTTCCCCCGCCTTTGCATGTTCCGTCTCTCTTCTGATCAGCTCATAGAAACGGTCTCGCAGCCAGATCGGCGCCAGGCTGAGACGGTTCCAGTGCTTCGGCTCCGAATAGCCGGAGAGCATATTAAAGACGGCTGTCGCGTCCTCCCCGATACATTCCGCACAGGTCAAAAGACCGCAGTCCGTATAGAGCTTTGCCGTCGAATCATTGTAATTTCCGGTACCCAGGTGTACATAACGGCGAATGCCGTCCTCTTCCTTTCGCACTACCAGCGTAATTTTACTGTGCGTTTTTAAGCCCAGCAGACCATAAATAACATGGCAGCCGGCCTTCTCCAGCATCTTCGCCCAGACAATATTGTTCTCCTCGTCAAAACGGGCCTTCAGTTCCACCAGAACGGAAACCTGCTTGCCGTTTTCTGCCGCCTGCGCCAGCGCCGCGATAATCGGAGAATTACCGCTGACACGGTACAGTGTCTGTTTAATTGCCAGCACATCCGGGTCTTTCGCCGCCTTTTTAACAAAATCTACCACCGGATCAAAGGTCTGATATGGGTGATGCAGCAAAATATCTTTCCTGCGGATTGCCGCAAAGATATCCGTCTCCTCCATCAGCGCCGGTACCGGCTGCGGCTGAAACGGTTTATTTTTCAGCTCGTCAAAACCGTCCATGCCGTACATTTTCATCAGAAAAGTCAGATCAAGCGGACCGCTGATATGGAAAATATCATCTCCCTTAATATTAAACTCTTTTTTAAGAATCTTCAGCAGCTGCTTGTTCATACCGTCCTCCACTTCCAGACGGATTACCTCGCCCCACTGACGTTTTTTCAGCTGCTTCTGAATCTCTTTTAACAGATCAGCTGCCTCATCCTCATCGATCGTCAGATCGGCATTTCGCATAATGCGGTACGAATGCGCGCACACAACATCATAATTTAAAAACAGCTTGCCGATATTACGCTCGATCACCTCTTCCAAGAGGATCACAGCCCGGCTGCCGTTCTTTGTCTGCGGCAGTTCAATAATGCGCGGCAAAACGGACGGCACCTGCACAGTCGCGAATTCACAGCTGCCGTTTCCGTCTTTCTTTGAAATCAGCGCCCCGATATTGAGTGTCTTATTACGGATCAGAGGAAACGGTCTGGAAGAGTCCATCGCCATCGGCGTCAATACCGGATAGACATCTTCTTCAAAATATCGATCCACAAAAGCCTGCTGCTCTTTATTTAAATCCTCATGATGCTGAATGACTTCCAAACCGTTCTGTTTTAATGCCGGAAGGAGCGAACGGTTATAGGTAGAATACTGGTGCGCTACCACCTCCTGCACTCTCTTTAAAATCATCGTCAGCTGCTCGGAGGCTGTCAGTCCGGCAATATCTTTTTTGGTATAGCCCGCATGCACCATATCTTTTAAAGAGGCCACACGGATCATGAAAAACTCGTCAAAATTGGATGCCGTAATGCTCAAAAATTTCAACCGTTCAAACAGAGGAATATTTTTATCCCGCGCTTCACAGAGCACACGTTCATTAAAACTTACCCAACTGTCCTCACGATTCCGATAGAATTCCGGTTTCGTAAATTCATTTTCCAAACTATCCCCTCCCTATCTTGTTTTTTTTCTGCCGGATTACCGGCCGGATATGAAATACCTCTTCAAAATAATCTGCCTTAGGCGGAAACAGTCCGCGCTCCAGCGTGATATCCTCTAGTGTATCTACATGAATTGCCAACTCGCCTTCCCGAACGCTCAGGCGCACTTTGGAAAATTTCTGTTTATGGCTGCGGTCAAGCGCGTTTGCCACACGCAGGATCGCCGTCAGCTTACTGATCAGCAAATAATCCTGCGCAGTCATTCCTGACTGACCGACAATCTCCTCATATGTAAAATCTTCCGTATTGTAACGCACAACGTTGGCAATCACACAGCGCTCCTTTTGCGACAATCCAATAATCTCCGTTGCCTGGATGATCTGGTAGGAACACTGCGCCGCATCCGACAAATTAATATATTTCCCACAGCTGTGCAAAATTACCGCTATCTGCAGCAGCAAACGCTGACGGTTATCAAGCCCCGCTGTCTTTTTCACTTTATCAAAAATCGGCAACGCCAGATTTTCCAGATTTTTAATGTGACTGTTGTTGCATTTGTAACGTTTTGCAATGACGCGCGCCGCCGCCACGATATCATCGTCAAAATTGTGTTCTGCACGGATCAGTTTATTTTTCTGCGCGTAATCATAGGCAATGCCGTCGCTGAGCTCCAGCCCCGGCATCCAGATCACCTCAGCTCCCAGTTCTTCGATCAGACGCTTGTAAATCGTCAGAGAAGGCAGGATCAAAGAAGCGCTCTCCGCGGCAATGCCATAAGCTCTGGCAACCTCTTCCGGCCGCATAGCTGTCACCTTTTCGTATACCTCCTGAAATTCACTGCTCTCCACTGACGGCTTTTTCAGCAGTTCGAGAATATAGTCACCGGCAATAATCAGATTTTTAATCTGAAAGTCTTTCAGATACATCTTTTTAAAGCTGACCAGTTCATTATTGATCAGTTCTTCCACCATTGCCTCCATACGGACAGTCTGTCGTGCCAGATCAGCTACCTTTTCCCTGACACGCAGATTTCCCAGACGCAGATTTTGCGTCGTCACCAGTTTATCCTTGTCAAACAGACAGATCTGCAGACTGCCGCTGCCGACATCGACGATGGCAGTGCCGTTCTGGATAATCTTCCCAAACTCCTTTTCCCCGAAAGCGATTGATTTATAGTCCAGAAAGCGCTGCTCTGCATTATCCAAAATCTCCATCGTAATACCTGCTGTCCGCCTGATATGCTCTACCAAAAGCAGACGATTCTGCGCTTCACGCACCGCACTCGTTGCGCATGCTCGATAGGACGTTACTTTGTATCCGTTCATAATACGCGCAAAATCCGCCAGAACCATACAGAGTTCTTCCATTTTACCGACACTGATCTTACCCATGGTATAGGTATCCTTACCCAGCTCGATGCGGTGACGCACGCAGTCGATCTCATGCATACCGCGCCGCTGCGTAAACTCAAAAATTTTCATGACCACTTCATAAGATCCGACATCAATCGCCGCGAACATTCTCACTGCCATCTTCACACCTCCCTACATTTTTCCAAGTAAATAGTCAATAAACTGCTGCGCCGTTCTGCCGGAAAGTCCGCCATGAGAAAGCTCCCATTTGTTTGCTTCTAAAAGCAATTCCTCCTCCGGCATAGTCACCTGATTACGTTCTGCCAGTGTGCGCACGATATTCTGGAATTCCTTTTTATCCGGTGCGCAGAAAAAGATCTGCACGCCGAAACGATTTACCAGAGACAGTTTTTCCTGCACAGTATCGGAAGAATGCAGATCGTCGCGCCGGTCCTCCTTGTCGCTGAATTTCTCTCTGACCAGATGACGGCGGTTGGAAGTCGCGTAAATCAGGATATTATCCGGCTTTTTCTCCAGTCCGCCCTCGATCACCGCTTTCAGATATTTATATTCTATTTCAAAATCTTCAAAAGATAAGTCGTCCATGTAAATAATAAATTTATAATTACGGTTTTTGATCTGCGCGATCACCTCGTTCAGATCCTGGAACTGATGTTTATAAATCTCAATGATACGAAGTCCCCTGTCATAGTACTGATTTAAAATTCCCTTGATGCTGGAGGACTTTCCTGTCCCGGCATCACCGAACAACAGACAATTATTAGCCTTTTTACCGTTTACAAACGCCTCCGTATTATCAATCAGCTTTTTCTTGGCGATTTCATAACCGACCAGATCATCCAAACGCACATGCGCAATATTTTTCACCGGCACGATCTGCACGCCATTTTCGTTATGCTCCACACGGAACGCCTTATGCAGTCCCAGCTTTCCTACGCCGAAATCACGGTAAAACCGCTGCATTTCGCGCATAAACTGCTCCGCGTTTTCCGCCCGTTCCAGCGCCTTTGTCAGATCGCAGATGCGATCGCGAATACGGCGGTTGAAAATACGGCTGTCACGATTCCCGTTATGATAATCCTGAACCAGTACAAACTGGTGCACACCGATACAATCCTCAATCTGCGCAAAGTCATAAGCAAACAGCCCGCGGAAAATTTCAAAATCATGCAAAGCAATCTGATTCAGACTGCCCTCCACCTCGCCAACAATCTCACAGGAGGTACTGAACACATTTTCATGATTCACCAGCAGATACGTCAGATAATTGTGCCAGAGATTTCCCTCAAATCCATATGTCCCGGCCATTTCCACCAACGCGCCAAGCGCCTCGAAATACATAGAACGCAGCACTTCTGTCCCCTGCTCATCCGCATCCGCATATCTGACATTTTCCATG
The DNA here is from genome assembly GCA_937915375.1 of uncultured Marvinbryantia sp. Taxonomy (GTDB): domain Bacteria; phylum Bacillota; class Clostridia; order Lachnospirales; family Lachnospiraceae; genus Marvinbryantia. The sequence goes on along the minus strand of CALDMO010000043.1, from coordinate 14,738 downwards.
AGCCAGATCATATTTTCAAATAATTCGGCATCCTCAAATTTTCTGTATAAAAACAGTTCTTCTTTCCTTGTCATCTTTTTCTCCTAATAATTGCCGAGAATTTTTACGTTTTCCGCCTCTTCGGTAATACCGCGCAGCGCATTTTTTACTGCGCTGTCATTTAAATTGCCCTCAAAATCAACAAAGAAACGATATTCCCAGTTCCGTCCCGGCATCGGACGCGACTCGATCTTGCTCATGTTCAGATTATTGTAAATAAAATGAGACATCATATTGTACAGCGCACCGCTGCGATGCGGCAATTCAAAACAGATACTAATCTTATTCGCCTCTTTGCGGAACATCCGCTGATTAGAAACAATAATAAAACGAGTCGAATTTGCGTCGCTGCTGCAGATATTATGATCCAGGATTTCCAGGCCAAACACTTCCCCTGCCAGTTCGCTCGCAATTGCCACGCAGGTCTGATCTTTTCCGTCCGCCACTTTCTTTGCCGCCACCGCAGTATTTTCCACAGCGGTCTGCGTCCATCCGCGGTGCGTTTCCAGATATTCTTCGCACTGCATCAGCCCCTGTTCATGAGAATACACGGTTTTCACCTCATTCAGATCCGTGCCCGGCAGTCCCAGCAGCTTATGTTCGATACGGATGATCTGCTCCCCGACAATGTAATCGTCGTACTTCATCAGAAGATCATAGATCTCGCTGACAAATCCGGCTGTTGAATTTTCAATCGGAAGCACCGCGAAATCAGCAATACCGTCCTGGATCGCTTCTAGCGCGTCACGCCATTTCTCAACATGAAAAGAATTGACCTGATCTCCGAAATAGGCTTTCATAGCCGCCTGGCTGTACGCACCCTCCACGCCCTGAAAGACCACACGCACATTCTGCTTTTCAATCGCCTCTACCTCCGTAAACGGAAGACGGCCGACCACTCCCTGCTTTGTCAAAAGCTGATACTGAAGTTTACGGCTCATAGACATGATCTGCTGAAACAGCTCCTCAATTCCGTGTCTGTTGAATTCATTATGCGTCAATTCCTTTAAAACTGCAAGCTTTGCCTGCTCGCGTTCTTTATCAAATACTTTTTTCCCATTGGCGATCTTGTACTCGGCCACCTGCGCGCAGATTTCCATACGCCGCTCATATAATTTTACCATTTTCTTGTCAATGACGTCAATCTCGTCACGCAGTTCTACTAAATCAATCATCCAACTCACCTCTCAACTGTTCCACTGTTTTTTGCAGCAGCGGATGTCTTTTATATGGCGCGATCTGCGCCAGCGGAATCAGTACAAAATCACGGAAATGCATTTCCCGATGCGGGATCGTCAGTTCCTGTGAATCCAGTATAAGATCGTCATACAACAAAATATCCAGATCCAGCGTGCGGTCGCCCCAGCGCACTTTCCGCTCTCTTCCTGCCTGCGCCTCTATTTCATGTAAGAGTTCTAAAAGTTCCTGCGGAGTCAGTAAGGTCCGCAGCTCCAGCGCACTGTTCAAAAACTCTTCTGTCGCGACGCCGCCGTACGGCTCTGTGGCAATATAGTCCGCCACTTTCACAACCTGACAGCCCTCTGCCGCGTTCAGCCTTTCTACCGCCTGATCAAAATACAGTTTTTTATCCCCCAAACTCGCGCCGAGCGCAAGATAGGCAGTATGCCAGCTGCGCTCGATCTCTACGCTGACCGTCTCCAGCGGCAGATGGACCGGAGCCCACGGCTTTTTCAGTTCCAGTCTCACCGCCTGCAGACGCGGGAACTCTATCAGCATTGCCTGCGCCAGCTGCTCCGCTGCCGCCTCAATCAGCTGATACGTATGTGTTTGCAGAAAGTCCGTGATAAACTGACTGACCTCCCCGTAATGAATAGATTTCGTCAGATCATCTGTGCGTCCCGCCGCGCGTGTATCCGTAAAAAGCATTGCCGAAATCACAAATTTCTGTCCCAGCGCCGTTTCTTCCGGAAATACACCGTGGTTCGCAAATACCTCCAGATTTTTTATATGTATCTTATCCATGTAAAATGGCCTCCGTCATTTTTATTGTTCTGGCATTTTCTTTCACATCATGCACACGCACAAACATCGCTCCCTGCATCACTCCGAATACAGTTGTCACCAGAGTGCCCTCTACACGCTCCGCTGCCGGAAGATCAAGCGTCAGTCCGATCACAGATTTGCGCGAAGTTCCTAATAAAATCGGAAATCCCAGCGTATGCAGATCATTCAGATGATGAATCGCCGTCAGATTATGCTCATATGTTTTTCCAAAGCCCACTCCCGGATCGAGAATGATCTTATCGTCCGCAATTCCGGCCTTCCTTGCAAGCGCAACGGTCTCACCCAGATCTTCCAGAAGATCTTTCCGGAAATCCACATACTCCGTATTATTTCTGTTATGCATCAGACAGCACGGCACGTTCGCTTTCGCAATCACCTCTGCCAGCTTGTCATCATACTTTAAACCCCAGATATCGTTTACCAGATCCGCTCCTGCTGCCAGCGCCGCTTCTGCCACACCGCCTTTATAGGTATCCACCGATACCGGAATGTCAAAATTTTTCTTCACCAGTTCGATCATCGGCGTTACGCGGGCAATTTCCTCCTCATCACTAAGCAATGTATAGCCCGGTCTGGTTGATTCTCCGCCGATATCAATTATATCCGCGCCCTCCTTGATCATCTGCTGCGCATGAAAAAGTGCCGCATCCGGGTTATTCCATCTGCCGCCGTCGGAAAAAGAATCCGGCGTCACATTTAAGATACCCATAATATACGTATGTCCGGTTGTGCTAAACTCGCGATTTCCTATTTTCATAACTGTTTCCTTCTTTCGATTCCAAATTTAATACCACAGTTCTAAATTCTTTTTTCGGCTGCTCCAGTCGCACTCGTCCTGTACCTTGCATGCATAACATGCTCTGGATGCCTTATCTGCGCGGTAAATCAAACCGCGCAGACTTTTTTCTTCTTTGATTTCTGCGTTGCCATGCTGGCGGATCGCTTCTGTAATCTCTGCCGACTCTTTTTCCAGAAACCCGCATCGCCGCAAAATTTCTGGCGCAAGCGCCGCACTTGCCTGCGGATGCGGCGTACCATCCTGATACTGCACAAATCTGCCGATATCATGCAGCAGCGCCGCCGCATAAATCTGCGCTTTGGCAATTCCCAGTTCTTCTTCCAAATTAAAAATCCAGGCCAGCCTTGCCACATCCAGAAAATGCACCATATTATGACGGCAGAAAATCCGATCCGTCTCACACTGCGCGATCCGCCCCAGATATTCCTGCCACTGTTTATCCATTATGATTTTGTTTACACGTTCCATATTACACTCAATGCTCCAGCATGCGGTAAAATTGATTCTGCAGTTTCTCATTCTTCTCAAAAACACCGCGCATCGCAATCGACACTGTTTTTGATCCCGGCTTTTTTACACCGCGCATTGTCATGCACAGATGTTCCGCCTCTGTCATCACCATCACGCCCTGCGGAGCCAGATGTTCCATAAACGCATCCGCGATTTGCGCTGTCAGTTGCTCCTGCAGCTGCAGTCTCCTGGCAAACACATTGACCGTGCGGGCAATTTTGCTAAGCCCCACCACCGTATCGTTCGGGATATAGGCAATATGCGCTTTTCCATAAAAAGGTAGCATATGATGCTCACACATCGAGTAAAACGTAATATCTTTCTCCAACACCATATCACTGCTTTCCACATGAAACCGCTTGCATAAATGTTCTCCTGCATTTTCATACATGCCGCCGCAAATCTCTTCATACATCCGCGCGATCCGATCCGGCGTCTCTATCAATCCTTCACGGTTTACATCTTCTCCGATTCCTTCTAAAATTAACCGCACACCTTCGCGTATTTTCTCCTGATCCATCATATTTTATTCCCCCTTATGAGCTCCACTGCCTTTGTCAGCTCACCTAAAAAAGATAATGAGCCAAAGGCCACGATCACATCTTCCTCATTTGTCTGTGTAAATGCTGTCTGCACCGCGTCTGCGACTGTCTCCGCACACTCCACATCCGTCAAATATCTTTTCGCAGTTTGAGCCAGCTCCTCTTTCGGAAGCGCGCGCGGATTTCCCGGCGTCTCTATGGCGATCAGCTTCGACAAATACGGTGCGATCAACACAAGCACCTCCTCGTATTCCTTATCACGGAACATCCCGCAAATGGCAATTATCCGCTTTCCGTCAAAATATTGCTCTATAGACGCTTTCAGCATCTGCGCGCCGTCACGGTTGTGCGCGCCGTCCATAATAAACAACGGTTTTTCACAAAGTACCGAAAAACGTCCGCGCCATCTGGTTTTTGCCAGCCCTGCCCGAAGATGTTCTTCTCTGATGTCATATCCCAGTTTTTGCAGCGCAGCTGCTGCTTCTACCGCTGTTACCGCATTGGGAATCTGATAGCTGCCGGCCAGATGGATCTTTAAATCTTCCAGCCCGCCATAGGAAAAAGATTGTTCTTTGATCCCATATCGCACGTTCTCTGCCTGCGTCCAGTCAGCTTTCACAAGCTCTGCTCTTTGTTCTTTTGCTTTTTCCTCAATCACCCGCATCGCCTCCGGCTGCTGCCGCGTGCTGACCACCACGGTCCCAGGCTTGATGATCCCGGCCTTATGCCGGGCGATTTCCGTTATGGTATTTCCGAGGAATTGCATATGGTCCATGCTAATAGAAACCAGCACTTCCATTACCGGCGTGCGGATAATATTCGTTGCATCGGTATCGCCGCCCAGTCCGGTTTCCAACACTACAATATCACAATGTTCTTCTGCAAAATAAAGAAAAGCGACGGCAGTTTCTATTTCAAAAGGCGTTGGATGCGCCTTTCCTGCTGCCGTCATATCATCAATCACTTTTTTTATTGCGGATACGTGACGTGCATAGGATTCTTTTTTAATATACTCCTCGTTGACCTGTATCCGTTCCCGATAAGAAAACAGGGTCGGTGAGACATAGCGTCCCACCCGGTAGCCCGCTTCTTTTAAAATCGTTGAGAGATATGCCAGTACGCTTCCTTTTCCGTTCGTACCGGAAATATGGATAAATTTCAATTGATCCTGCGGATCTCCCAGACCCGCCATCATTTCTCTCATATTTTCCAGACCAAGTACACTTCCGTATTTAGCCGCGTCGTCTAAATATACTCTTGCTTCCTGATAGTTCATTTTTTCCACTTCTGTTTTCTAATTTATTTTTTGGGGAATCGTTCTCTATATTCAATTGTTTTGTTACGCCATTCTGCGTTCTATACCGTTTCTCACAAACACCGTAAGCGGGCTAAAATACAGGATACTCACAACCACGCAGTAAACCGGAGTCATCACCGCCCACTGGATCACGCGGCTTGGCAAAATCCCATATAAGCTATATCCATTCATCCATACCAGTCCGGCAGTCGTCAGCACCAGCGTGCCGCAGACAGTGGTCAAGGCTATAGACAGGCAAAGGATGATCGTCTTATGCACTTTGCTCCCTTTCATCAACGGACACATCAGCGCCGGAATAACGCCCCATGTCATCGTCGAAAGCGTGATCAGCGGATTTACCGCATAGCCTTTTAGCAAACATCCCAGCATATCCGCCAGCATTCCGCAAAGACCGCCTGCCACCGGTCCAAACCAAAGACCTGCCAGTACAATCGGCGCGTTGCTGATCGTAATGCGGCAAAAGCCAACATCGATTGACACAAACTTACTCAGCACAATCTGCAGCGCCGCAAGGAACGCCAGAAAGACAAGCGTGCGGGTATCCAAAATTCTTTTTTTGTTTTTCTGCATAAAAAAACACCTCCACAATGTGATTTCGGCGGATTTTTCATCCGCCCTTGACGTTAAATGCCTGATTTAGGCAAAATACGCCAGAGTAGATAAATAATATTCCCTCCACATTATGAGATGTCCTCATATATGTAGCAACGGGTGCGGAAAATATATCGTAAGTCATTTGTGACTTTTCGTTTCAGGGCGACTCCCCAGCCGCTGAACACTTAACGCATAAATTCCTACTTCGCTATTATTTATTTATCGCCATTATAGCACACTGCGCGTGAATTGCAATCATTTTTTACTCAAATAAGCCGCCGCCGGACATGCAATACACCGGAAATTTCTCATATCTTGGCAAATTCAAAAAATACCGTATGTTTGCTGTATAAAACCGGCCGTCCCGGTTATACTTTCCGTATGAAAAACTTTTTGAAATGCGGCGCCTTCGGCTGGTGTCTGGAAATCTTCTGGACCAGTCTCGACTCCCTCCGCCGCGGGGAGAAAAAGCTAATGGGACAATCCTCCATGTGGATGTTTCCGATTTACGGGATGGCTGCCCTGATCCACCCGCTTTCCCTGCTGTTTCGCTCGCTTAACCTGATCACGCGCGGCCTGATCTACATGAGCGGAATCTTTGGCACAGAATATCTGACCGGGATCTTTTTAAAGCGCCGCGGCATGTGTCCCTGGGATTACAGCGATGCGAAGCTGAACTATCAGGGTGTGATCCGCCTTGACTTTGCGCCGGTATGGTTTCTGACCGGACTGCTCTATGAGCGTTTGCTGCGATAATACGGCCGAACCAAAAATTTTAATTTTCCCTCTTTCCTTTATTCCCAATATAGTGTATACTCTTTGAGAATATGTATCCGACAAATGAGATACCAAAAACAACGCAAGAAAAAAGGAGATGGAAAAGATGAGACATTTAATGAGCCCTCTTGACCTCACAGTAGAGGAACTGGACGAAATTCTTAATCTGGCGAATGATATTGAAGCCCACCCCGAAGCGTATGCTCACAAATGTGACGGATTAAAATTAGCAACTATTTTCTATGAACCAAGTACTCGAACACGACTCAGTTTTGAATCTGCAATGATAAATCTGGGTGGTAGTGTACTTGGTTTTTCTTCGGCCGCAAGCAGCTCCGCCGCAAAAGGAGAAAGTGTCGCTGATACCGCCCGCATGATTTCCTGCTACGCGGACATCTGTGCAATGCGTCATCCAAAGGAAGGTTCCCCGCTGGTGGCGTCCATGAACGCTTCTATCCCGTTCATTAATGCCGGCGACGGCGGACATCAGCATCCTACCCAGACTCTGACCGACCTTTTAACCATCCGCTCTTTAAAAGGCCGTCTGGATAATCTGACGATCGGACTTTGCGGCGATCTGAAATTCGGCCGCACCGTACATTCCCTGATCCACGCGATGATCCGATATCCGAATGTAAAGTTTGTGCTGATCTCCCCGGAAGAGCTGCGCATACCAAGCTATATCCGCGAGGACGTACTCAAACAGAACCATATTGAATTTGAAGAAGTTATCCATCTGGAGGAAGCGCTTCCGAAACTGGATCTGCTGTACATGACTCGTGTACAGAAAGAACGTTTCTTCAACGAGGAAGACTATGTCCGCATGAAAGATTTTTACATCCTGGACAAAAAGAAAATGGAACTGGCCGGACCGGATATGCTCGTACTTCATCCGCTTCCGCGTGTCAATGAAATTTCTGTTGAGGTTGACAGCGATCCGCGCGCCGCATACTTCCGTCAGGTACAGTACGGCGTATATGTGCGCATGGCTCTGATTCTCACACTGCTGAAATGGAGGGATACCGAATGTTAAACGTTGGAGCTTTAAACGAGGGATTTGTACTGGATCACATCGAAGCCGGCAAAAGTATGACCATTTACGATTATCTGCAGCTGGACAAACTGGATTGTACCGTCGCGATCATCAAAAATGCTTGCAGCAACAAAATGGGACGCAAAGATATTATCAAGGTAGAATGCCCGATCGATATGCTCAACCTTGATATCCTCGGCTTTATCGATCACAACATCACCATCAATATTATCAAAGACGGCCGCATTGTTGAGAAAAAAGCTTTGACGCTTCCAAAAAAGATCGTCAACGTCATCAAATGCAAAAACCCGCGCTGCATCACTTCCATCGAGCAGGAGCTGGATCACGTTTTTGTATTGACTGACGAAGAAAAAGAAGTATACAGATGCAAATACTGTGAAGAGAAATACAGATAAACCCCTTGCAGACAGCACAAAAAAACAGCAGAGGTCTGAATCATCAGACTGCTGCTGTTTTTGTTTTCCGTCTCTGTTATAAAAAACCCCGGAGCCACAAGACACCGGAGTATGAGCAATACTATTTTTATAATGAGCAGAGCGGTAAGCCGGGTTATGTCGTGAATGGTCATCTATCCAGATCCGGCGTCGCCGCCGGACTCAAGCAACCTACCTAAAGCTGACGGGCCGCCATATGCTTTTATTCGGTCTTGCTTCGGATGGGGTTTACATATGCCCCGGCTGTTACCAGCCGGGCGGTAGTCTCTTACACTGCCCTTCCACCCTTACCCGAGATTTCTCTCAGGCGGTACATTTCTGTTGCACTATCCTTGGAGTCGCCTCCACCGGACGTTATCCGGCATCCTGCCCTGTGAAGCCCGGACTTTCCTCGCCTGGCACCTTTCGGACAGCCAGCCGCGACCATTTACTCTACTCACTTTCTTTATCTTAGTGTAAACAAGAAGGATTGTCAAATAGTTTTTGCTGCTCACGCTAAATAATCCCCAGCTCGACATAAATCGGATACAGATAACTTGCCCCGAAAACCCCCAGCTTTTTCGGGCCGCTGACAATAGCCGGCAGTCTGCCGTTTCCTAACTCATACACCTTTTTCAAAGCGATTTCTACACTCGATCTAGTAATGGATTTCATCTTGCGGTCTACAAAAATCTCCTTTCCAGCCACACCCCTGATGCCGTTTTACTGTATACTGAAATTCCAGACCTTTCGCTCAAAGTATCTCCGCCTTACGTCCGCGCTGCTTCAGCTCCGAATAAAACGCTTTCAACTGCTTTTCACTGATCCATTCCTGATACTTCGTCTCCAGATACTGCTGCGGATTATCATTCCCTCTCGCTTTCGCCCTGACCAGATCTGTCTGCATCATTCCCTTTAAATCTGCAAACGTGTCTATATGTGCAGCCTCATAGCCGGTCCGAAGCGAATGATAATACGTTTCCAGCATCCCTGACCACCGCTCCTCCAGTTCAAATAAATAGTCAAAAGCTTCTATTTTTTCCGAAATATAAGGTTCCGCCGCATCCGCAGGGCAGATCCGCACGCCATCCTCTTTTTCCTGATGGTAAAACTCCAATTTTGTTTTCTCTTTCAGCGTATCTATGTACGGCAAAAATATCCTGCGAATATCCGCGCCGCCTTTCAGCGCATTTTTTCCCTTTTTATATTCCTGATTGCATGCTTTACAGACAAAATACAAATTGTACGAATGCAGCGCCAGACACGGCACAAAAGCCTTTCCAAAATAATGCTCCACATCATTCTCCCGTCCGGCATCTGTAACCGGCTGCAGGCAGACTGGACAAAACCTCTTCAATTTTGGATTTCCCTTATCAAAATACTGTCTTACAAATTCCTTGCGGTCAAACTTCTTTCCACTCAATCCACTAAGCCGAAACTGCGTACTGCACAGCACGACCTCATAAAAATACAGATAAAAATGCTTGATCAGTTTACTCTGACTTTTATCCAGATGCGGCTCAATACTATAAAACTCAAACGGCACGGTCCTGTTGTCCGCAAATTTCATATCATGCGCAATCGCCTCGTATACTTTACTGCGTTCCCCTTGTGAAAGCGCAAATAAGTCCCGAATGGACTGTCTCATAGCCGTTCCGTTTACCGTATCCTTTTTATAAAGCGTATAGAGCCATTTCCCATCCGGACCCGCGAAGTCCATCCATTCCCCACGGTCAAACTCCATACTTGCTGTCCCCGCTGCAAAGGCAAAAAACGACAGCAGATACGCATTGATGCAGTTCAGATCATTTTCATGACCGTATTTCTCCATTTTCCAAAACATCGCGCACACCTCATTCCAGCTTTTCATCCAGAAGCTCATAAAGCTGCTCGTACATTCGAAAACGCCGGTAGCCCGGTCCGAGTTTTTCAATATCCGCAATCAATTTTCGCGGATTCTTTTTCCCCATCATCCTCTGTACCTCACTTTCGGCATATGCCCCGATTGTCTCTGTTTTAAAAATCTGCCGGGAAATTTCGTCCCTTTGCGCCGCGAACGTGGAAATTTCAATTTCACTTACTGCGGCAGCGCCCTTTCGCGCGTCATGAGTAAACAAATGCAGCTGTTCATAAAATGCATCGGTTAAAATCAACGTCGAATGTGTCGCCACCAGAAACTGATGATGTTTTTTCTCTCCCAGCTGATAAAGCAGCTTAATAAAGCTGCGATTCCAGTCGTCATTAAAATGGACATCCGGCTCGTCATATAAAAACAGCGTATTTTCTCCGCAGTAATTCTGCGCCAACAGCACCAGTCCCATCCGGGCCAGCCACATCAATTCCCCATCACTCAACGCATCCATCTCAAAAAGTCCCGGCTTTTTCCCGTCACGGTAAGTAAAATGAATTTCGCTGATGACTCTCATGCGATATGCTGTCAAGAGAACCGAAATGAATGTAAATGGATTTCCGGCAAAAAACTCCTGCAGCCCCGGATGATACCAGCCGTCCTTTTCATTTTGGACTGTCCGGTATAAAAAAACCGCTTTCGTCGCCGCAGCCGGACTTCCGTCCTCTGCCATGCGCTCCGCCTGAATCCCGCTGCTGATATCATCCGCACAGGCTGCCTTCTTCTGTCCGTTTCCCGACAAAAGCTCCCGCAAAATTCCAATCTGCGGAATCTCTGCCATCTGTTCCAGTAAATCATCCCGCACGCAAAAAGAAAACGCCACCGGTACAAGATCCACATTCAGTCGTCTGGTCAGCATTCTCCGCAGTCTTCCGTATTTTTTCAATTCCCGGCTCAGTCCCTGCTTTTCAAACGGCAGTATGGCAAACAATACCGGCAAAACAATCTTGGCTGTCGCCGCATCAAGGGAAAGTACCCGCGGGTGATTGTCAAGCCCTTCATAATCGTTCCGAATTTCGCGGATCTGCTCTGCATCCGCCTCTCCGCCCAGTTTCATCTGATCATAAAGATCACAGATCAGCGCTTCCCGCGGCGACTGCACAAGGATCTCCTCCATGGAAGAATTAGCGCCGGAACAATAAGAAACGATACGATCCGGCAGGTATTCGTTCGGAATCCGATCTGCGATATTTTCCTGACCGTCTTTTCTGATACGTACAAACAGCTTTTGCCGGTATACTTCTCGTTTGCGCGGCTCCGGCTGCGGGCATACATGAATCTGCGTGCCGTCAGATATCCGGTATTTTAAATCAAACTCAAACCCAGGCGTTTCATTTTGCATAATCCGCGTAAAGATCAGACCGACCGCCTCAAGCACACTGGACTTTCCGGACCCATTTCTGCCGATCAAAAAATCAATCGCTGTCGTGGAAGACTGTTTCTGAAAATGGATCTCCAAATTTTTCAAACTCTTGTAACCGTCAATTGCCAAATACTCCAGCTTCACTCGTCTTCCCTCCTGTTCTTCGGACAAATTCATACCTTCCAATGGTAAGCACCCGATTATCCGCTCCTGTCATTTCCGTGTTGTCTATAATAATTTTCTCCGAAACTGCGCGCGTCAGAAATCCCAGGCCGTCCAATATTTTCACCGCGGCAATCGCATCCTGAATAGAACGGCTGCGAAACCGCCTGCCGTTTTCCATCCGCACTCGCTTAAACATCACATGGATCGGCAGCGCTTCTTTTGATTCCCCGTAAATACGCAAAATTTCCCGCTGAAAATCCGATAAATGCCAAAGCAGCTCCCGCTGGCTTTCGCCTAAAAGTTCCTGCCATCCGATTTTTTCCGCTTTCTCTCCTTCATATCGGATACGGTAAGTATCATCAAAAAAGGAACGCTCCGGATCTTCCAGCTCGTTTTCCAGGCGAAACGTCTCTGTCAGGCGCGCCGAAAAAGCATAGGCCAGCATCGAACGATAATATTCCTGCGCTGTCTGTTCCATTTTTCGGATTTTTTGCTGCATCCGAAGAACTCTGCTGACAATTGCCGCAAATTTATCCTGCTCCTTTATCGGCACCAACGGGATTTGAACCGCTCCCGCACTTACTGCATCCAGCATGCTTTTATCCGCATACGGATCATTTTCCAAATACTGAAAGCTGTGACGCAGCCAGAAAAGCAAAAATTCCGGCCGTACGTTTTCTGCTCTGACTCGCACGCGAAAAGTGCCCGCCCCCCATTCCGTTTCCGGAGTATCTTCTTGCGCCAGCAAAACCGATTCTCCTTCCTCCGTACGATAACGGCGCAGCAGCAGATCTCCCGCACGTAAAGAATCACGTTTTTCGTCCAGCGAACCTGCCCGAATCGGTTCCGTTACCGCTTCTCTTAAAGAAATACGCGGCAGCTCTCTCCAAGCATTTTTCCATTTTTCCTGCATCGCATGATACAGGATCTGATTTAACGCACCGCCGGTATGCTTCTGTCTCTCCACAATATCCTGCGCGCGTCTTAACAGTTCAATGATCCGCCTCTGTTCTTTGATATTCGGATAAAAAATCACGATATTTTCCAGCTGTGCTTTTGTCAAATTGGGAATCGTCACTGTATTTGCCGTTTCCAGCAGCTGTTCCCGAATAAATTGAAAATAATAATATGCATATTCCGGCAGCACCCGTTCTTCGTCAAACACCATCGCCTGCACCGCCTGATTTACTGCCAGTTCCACACCGGCAACCGCAGTTTTGCCGATTGTACCGGAAACAGACAAAAGAACCGCATTTTTCGGCACAGCGCGTCCCGCCATCTCTTCTCCCTCCGGCGTCAGATGCTGCTCCGCATCAAAAATCACCGGCTCATTCAGATCGCTGACCCGCACAAACGGAATGCCGCCTTTTTCACAGAAATAGCCTTCTTCCGAATGTTTCGGGGTAGCTCCCTTTCTCCAAAACAAGACAACTTCCTTCAACGCATTTCTCTGCCAGTTTGTCATAAGCGTCCAACCTCCCCGGCAAGCCGCTGCATCTCCCCCAACAATTCTTCCTGTTCCTGCATCAGTTTCTGCAGTAAAATCTGCGGATTTTCCGCCTGAAATTCTGCCCGTTCTGTCGGCTGATAATGTTTTGGCTGCATATTCCATCTTTCCTGCTCTACCGTTTCCGGATCGGCAAACCAGAGCTCTGAATGCTCCCACTCCTCCGGCATCGGGATATTGGCAAGATTCCGGTAAAAGGTCTGCTGTTTCCACTGCTCAAAATAGTATTCTCGCTGGTTCCAGATACCGGAAAGCTCCTGATCCATCTGTTCGCTGTCCGCATCTACATTCAGCTGATAAAAGAACAGGAAAGGCGTCCCACCATTGATCCAACCCACCCGCATAAACGGCTTAGAAATGATAAGAATACTGGCTCTTGTCATCGTGTTTGGATAAAACGTTTTCGGCGGAAGTGAAATAACCCCTTCCACACAATACTGCTGCAGCATCCATTTACGCACCTGCATCGTTTCTATCTTCGAGGAAAACAAAAAGCTGTCCGGCACTACGATCACTGCATGTCCGTTTTCTGCAAGCGCCTGCAGGCTTCGCACCAGAAACAGATTATGACGTCCGCTCACCCGTCCGAGCTCACTCGGCAAAAACCAGTCCCGCACATATTCCGGCACCTTTTCATTGTCAAACGGCGGATTCGCAAACACAACCTCAAACGTTCCGAGTTCCCGATCCTGAAGGAAATCGCCCTCGTACATCTCGATCGGGCGCCTTGCCAACACGCTTAATATCTTTGCCGCCATACGCAGCCGCTCATTTTGCTCATAGCCGCATAAGCACACCTCATCCAGATAAATTCCCGCTGCCAGCAGCATACTCCCGGAACCATACTGCGGATCGAGCACACGGCCGTTTTTCTCTGTGATATTGTCCGCCTGTTCATTCCGTATCAGCTTTGCCATCTGAAAAACAATCGGATCCGGAAGCGCATAGCGGCTCAGTTCACTCTTCGCATTTACGCACAGATCAAACATCTCCCGAATCACCTCATAGAGAAAATCCGGATCAGAAATTTCCTGATATTTTTCCAAAAGATTCCGCAGTACAAGAAAAATCTGTCTCCAGACGGAATCCGGCATTCCGCCCGGTACCTCATAGCAACCAATCTCCTGTACTGTCCGTCTCAATATTTCATTTTCTTCCAGAATCTGCTGCCAAAGCTCATAATCTTCTCGACTGAAACGCCGCCCTTCCTTTATCCATTCGTCAGCCGGTAAATAAGCGCTCCTGCCCGAACGCAGCAAATCCCAAATATTCCTGCCGTCAATCATCCCGCCGATCAGCAAATAACCCAATGTATGAAACAGCTCCAGCAAATCTCCAGAGGATTCCAACCGGTAAAAATTAATCACACTTTTAAATTCCTGCAAAATCTGCTTCTTATATTCTTCTCTCTGTTCTCTGCTCACAAACAATTCATCCAATTCTGCCACTCCTTCCATGTAAAACAGTACTTCTCTTTTCGTTCTTCCATTCTTTCAAGCAGGATTTATCTTCTATGATAAACGGTATCATATTATATTTCAAGCACTCTTTGCACATAATCCAGGGCAACCGCATAAAAATATCCATTTAGAAAAATATTTCCCTAGATGGATATTTTGTAAGTGCAAAATAATTCGACGGATTGTGTTGCCCTAAAAATCATTCCATAATGAGTATTCCAATGCAATAGTGCATGCTTTCCAGAAATTCAGAGCACCCTTTT
>CALDMO010000042.1 GCA_937915375.1 uncultured Marvinbryantia sp. | reverse complement strand
TAAACCGACCTCCCAATCGTTAGATTTTTGGTCTAACTTTTGGGGGTCGGTTCACGGAGTATTCCGTTAGGTGTTTTTTATTTGACATTTTTGAATAGTGGTGCTATACATAAGTTAAACAGTAAAACACAAATCAAAGAGAAGGAAGGGGAGCGCTTGGAATTTCATAATGAACAGCCGATTTATATCCAGATTGCCACGATTATCAAACAGCAGATTGCCAGCGGTCAGCTGCAGTCCGGTCAGAAGCTGCCCTCAGTGCGGGAATATTCGGTTTTCTTTGAAGTCTCTGCTTTGACAATACAGCGGACGATGCAGTATTTGGAGCAGGAGCAGGTGATATGTTCAAAAAAAGGAGTTGGAAATTTTGTACGCGAGGAGAGTGCGGATAGTCTGCAGAAGAAAATGGCTCAGGCACAAACGGAGGATTTTATCCGAAAAATGCGTGGCTGCGGACTGTCAGATACAGAGATACAGGTGCTGGTAGAGGACGCATTGCAGGAAGGAGGAGATGTGGATGAAACAAGATAGCAAAGAAACGGTTCTGATGGAACTGGAACATGTCGGGAAAATACGCGGAGAAAAACATGTCCTGCATGATGTCAGTTTTGCGGTGAAAGCAGGGAGAATCATCGGGGTAGCAGGCGATAATGGCCAAGGAAAGACAACGCTGCTTGCATTGATGGCCGGACTGCTGCGGACGGATGTGGGGGTGATCCGCAGATATGCAGATCGCATTTCCTATGTAAATGTGAAGGAAGAATTTTATAATTGGATGAAGGTAAAAGACGCGCTGTTCTTCTATCGAGATTATTATGATAATTTTGATATTGCCAGAGCAGAACAGCTGTTGGAAGAGAATGGTATTGCACGGCAGATGAAGATATCTGTTCTTTCCAGAGGTCTGCAGGAACGGCTGTTTTTGATCCTGGCGGTCAGTCAGACGGCAGAAATTTATTTGATGGACGAACCGTTCAGCGGCCTCGATCCTTATTTTAAAAAAGATATACGGCGTTTCCTTCTGCAGAATCTTCCGGAGAATGCGACGATCGTGATGACGACGCATCTGCTGCGTGAGATGGAACAGCTGTTTGACGAAGTGATATTTGTGATGAAATCTGGCGTACAGTTACTGAAGACAGATGAAATCCGTGAAAAATACGGCAAATCGGTGGAGCAGTATTATCTGGAGGTGATGAAGCATGAAAGATAGAAGGAGGCATTTTTCTTTTTTAAAATTGAGATGTGCTTGTTGCTGGGAGGCAAAAAAGCGTTTTTATGCTTGCCGGTATCCACTGGCTGTTTTCGTAGGTCTGCTTTTGTTGGTATGGATCTTGCCACAGCCGATCTGCCAGTGGATCGATCAGAGGATGCGCCTTTTTCCGGCCGCGCTCAGCTGGGCGTTTGCGGTGTTTATTATGCTTTATCTGATGGCGGCGCCGGCTGTCTGGATGGCGGAGCCATATGGAAAACCGGTTTATAACCGTGAGCGGATGGGAGACATCTGTACAAAGACTAGGATTCTGGCAAGACTTCTGATAACACTGAGCTGGACTGCAGTTTTGACGGGTGGCGGAATCCTTGCGACGGAGGCAATGAAAAAATTTGCTGGAGTGAATCACGCATATTTTCAACTCGCGATGGAAGGTTCTTTTATACAGATGATAGTGGTATTCGGTGCGGTGCTGCCGATGCTGTATCTGGTAATCTTTCTGTGGTTTTATCGTAGAAGCGGGATTCGGCGTAATATTTCTTCCTACCTGCTGGCGTTGCTTTTGACAAATCTTTTGTCTGAAAATCTAAACCGCAATCTGCGTTTTTGGGAAGGAAGCTGGCAGATGGATCTTGTTTGGCTGGCCGCAGCGGCGATTCTGTCATTTATCTGCCTGTATCTTGCCGCGTATCTGGAGGAAACGACAGAGTGATTTTATAAAAAGCTGTTGTATGAGGGGAGTTTTTCCCAGAGTACAACAGCTTTTTTGATTGACAGGCATATTTTTCGGACGTCCTCATATATTACAGTAAAGGAGGACGTCATGAAAGCAGAGGAATCTTTTTTACATATATTTTCTGTCGGACTGCGTCCGATATTGGAAAGACTGGATTTACAGAATTTGCAGGAAATCCGTTTGCGGGCGGGGCTGCCTCTTTTAGTCAAACATGGCGGACGGGAATATTTTGTCAGTGAAAACGGAGAACTTACAGCGACAATGCAAAATGTCCGAAGTGTGACAAAAAGGGAACTGCAGGAGACAATGGAATATATGGCAAACCGCTCCATGTATGCGTTTGAAGATGAAATACGGCAGGGATTTTTAACACTTCCGGGGGGACACCGGGTTGGTCTGGCAGGGAAAATCATTCTGGAAGATGGAAAAGTGAAGCATATCAAACATATTTCCTGCCTGAATGTACGGCTGTCCCATCAGATAAAGGGCTGTGCAGATGAGGCGCTTCCTTATTTGCTGCAGGAAAACGAACCGTGCCATACCTTGATTATTTCTCCGCCGGGCTGCGGAAAAACAACATTGCTGCGTGACCTGATCCGGCAGATTTCTAATGGAACGGGCTATTTTCACGGATGTACAGTCGGGGTAGTGGATGAGCGGTCGGAGATTGGCGGTTCGTATCTCGGCTGCCGGCAAAATGATCTCGGTATTCGTACGGATGTTTTGGACTGCTGTCCGAAGGCGGAGGGAATGATGATGCTGGTGCGTTCGATGGCGCCGCGCGTGATCGCAGTTGATGAAATCGGAGATTCCAGGGATATTCAGGCGATTGAAACGGTGATTCATTGCGGCTGTCGGCTGATCGCGACGGTACATGGCTCTACGATGGAGGATATAGAGAAAAAGCCGCTGCTGCAAAAATTGGTACGGGAAAGAGTATTTCAGCGTTATCTCCTTTTACAGGACAGCAGTCACATCGGACAGATCAGAGCGATATTTGATGAAAGGGGCACGGATCTGTACCGGAGAGGCGGACAATCATGCTGAAAACAGTCGGGCTGGGAGCCGTCTTTTTATCCTGTACGGCTATTGGATTTTGTATGGGGGCGGAGCTGCGGGAGCGTGCAAAAGCGCTTGGAGAACTGGAGCGTATTGTACAGATTTTAAAGGGAGAGATTGAGTATGCCGGTACGCCGCTGCAGGAAGCATTCGGAGAAGCAGCGGCGCGCACGGAAAAAATTTTTCAGGAGTTCTTTTGGCAAATAGGAAAACAGATGGGACGAAATGATGGACGAACATTGACCGTGATACTGGAAGACTGTGCGAAAAAGGAATTGCAGGGCTGTGCGCTGAAAAAGGATGATATTTACCGGTTTTGTCAGATGTGCGGGCGTTTGGGATATCTCGACTGCAGGATGCAGCTGCGGATTCTGGAACTGTATGCGCAGGAACTTGCAAAAGAGAGAGAGGAAGCACAGGAGGATTACCGTCAGAAGGACAAAATATACCGCCAGCTCGGCGCGGCGGCAGGAATTTTTTTTGTACTGCTGCTGTTATAGAAAGGAAACGGTAGATGAGCGTAAATATCATTTTCAAGATAGCGGCAGTAGGTGTTCTGGTTTCGGTAATCAGCCAGGTTCTGAAGCATAACGGCAGAGAGGATCTGAGTTCGCTTTCTTCTTTGGCAGGGCTGCTGCTGGTGCTTTTTTGGATACTTCCTTATATTGAGGAACTGTTTGAAACTGTCAAAAGCCTGTTTGCGTTGTAACAGAGGAGGAAAATGAATGGATATGGTAAAAATCGGCATTCTCGGAATGGTCTCGATTTTGCTGGCGTTGTTTGTCCGGGAGTCGAAGCCGCAGTTTTCCGCACTGATCAGTATGACGGCATGTATTTTAATTTTTTTCAGCGCATTGTCAAGACTGGGGAGTATGGCGGAGACTTTTTCGAATCTGACGGAACAGATTGCCCTAAAAGAATCTTATATGCGGATTCTTTTGAAAATCATTGGGATTTCATATGTTGCGGATTTTTCTTCCAATCTCTGTAAGGACGCCGGTTATTCGGCAATTGCGGGACAAATTGAAATTTTTGGAAAGATTTCTGTTTTGACGGTCAGCGTACCGGTTGTGCTGGCGCTTTTAAGCACAATTTCTGAATTACTGGGCGGGTGATGGGAGGAGGATACATGAAATGGCGGACAGGCATCCTGTTGGCGGTTTTCGTGCTGTTTTGTGCCGAACGGGTGCTAGCACAGGAAGACTTACATACGGAGCGGGAAACAGAAATTTCTCTTCAGATAGAAGAAATGATGGATACCTATATGGAGGAATTGAATCTTGAGGAATTGCAGGAGAGCATCGAACAAATGGCACCGGATATATCGTTTGATATAAAAGACAGTATTCGGAAAATGATGCATGGGAAGATTCCGATAAATATGGAAAATATTAAGCAAGTGATAAAGCAGGCGTTTGAGGCAGAAGTACAGAGTCAGAAGAATATATTTGTTCAGATTCTGGTGCTTGCAGCGTCTGCTTCTGTTTTTACGATTTTCGTGAAAATTTTTGAAAACAGTCAGATATCAGACATAGCGTTTTATATGATTTATCTGCTGCTGTTTGTTATGTTGATGAAAGTGTTCGGAAATTTAAGCCGTATGACAGAAGAAAATCTGGGACAGATTCTGCAGTTTATGCGTTTGCTGCTGCCGGTTTATCTTGTGGTATCGTCCTTGGCAGCAGGATCGGTGACAGCAATCGGCTTTTATGAATTGACGTTGATTTTTTTGACAGCGGCACAGACGATTTTGATTTATGTGGTACTTCCGGGAATTCGATGCTATGTATTGTTTTTACTACTGAATTATGTCAGCAGGGAGACATATCTGACAAAATTGGCGGAATTGATAAAAATTGCGTTGGCGTGGATTTTAAAAACGATGCTTGCCTTTGTGATTGGAATTCAGACGATACAGTCTCTTTTGCTGCCGGCAATCGACGCTCTGAAAAACTCGATTTGGACGAAGGCGGTAAATTTCGTGCCGGTACTTGGAAACACCTTACATGCGGTAACGGAAACCGTGCTTGGAACAGCGGTGCTTTTGAAAAATGCTGTCGGCGCTGCGGGGATGATCGCTATTGTACTGATTTGCCTGATACCGGTTGTGCGGCTGTCTGTCAGCGTATTTTTATATAAAGCTGCGGCGGCGATGATCCAGCCGGTTTCAGATCGGCGGATACCGGGGTGTGTCGGTGTTGTTGGGGAGGGTGCAGCGCTTTTGCTGAAAACAGTGTCGGTAACGGCAGTGATGTTTTTGCTCACATTGGTCCTTGTGACGGCATCGATCCGCAGTGTATAAGGAGCAGGGGATGGAAGAAATTTATACATGGGTGAAACAGATTATTATTTATCTTTGTCTGTTGGAATTGATCTGTCAGCTAATCCCGGGGCGGAATTATCGCCGTTATGTGCGCTTTTTCGGCAGTGTGATTTTTGTGATCAGCGTATTGCGTCCACTGCTGTCGACTTTTTCTGTGGAAGATGTATTTGACCGGGCACTGCAAAGAGCGTTTGTGCAGGAAGAGGCTATGAGACTGGAGGAAGTAAGAGAAAACCTGGCTGGACTTCAGAGTCGGGAAGTCATGATTGCCTATGAAAATGAACTGCGGCGTCAGGTGCGCGAGATTGTGGAGACAGCGAATGAAAGGGTTTTGCGGATTAAATTTTTATTTGAGGAAGGGACAATGGAACCTTCCACGCTGCAGAAAATGGAAATTGTGTTGGCAAAAAAAAGCAGCGCCGCCAATGTGTTTGAGGAAGAAACGGGAGATACTGCGGCGCAGCAGGCGGCGGTTAATCAGATACGGACGGAACTTGCGGCAATCTATGGACTGCATCCAGCGCAAATTGATATCAGCATAAAGGAGTAGCGGCGTGGAAAAGCAAAAAATAAATTATTTGGAAAGATTAAAAGGACTTCGTAAGGATCAGTGGCTGGTGGTGCTGCTTGCCGGAATACTGGCAGTAGTGATCGCGCTTCCGACCGGGGAAAAGGAGAAAAAACTTCCGGAAGAGACTGTTTCAGAAATCAGTATGGATAGAACTGATTTTCAGAAAGAAAGCGGGATGCAGGCGATTGCGGAACTGGAAGCACGTCTGGAAGGGATTTTGTCACAGCTTTCCGGTGCGGGACGGGTACGTGTGATGATCACCGGCAAAGATAATGGGGAAAAGGTTGTCGAAAAGGATGTGCCGTCACAGAACAGCAGCGTGCAGGAGAAAGGGGAAGGGAGCGTGCGTACAAGCAGTGATGAGACACGAGAGGAAACAACTGTTTATGTGCGTGATGGGAACGGTTTGGAAACGCCGTATGTGAGACAGGAACTTTCTCCGAATATTACCGGTGTGTTGGTGCTGGCGGAAGGAGGAGACAATGCGGTTGTGGAAAAGAATATTACAGATGCCGTAAAGGCATTATTTGGATTGGAGGCGCATAAAATCAAAGTAATGAAGATGCAGGAAAGGAGAGGATAAAATGAAACATATCATGAAGAAAAATCAGATCATTATCACCGCGCTGGCGATTATGATCGCTGTGGCAGGCTACTTAAATTATTCGGGAACAAAACTGGAGGAGGCGGTTGTACAGAGTGCCGTCAATGAGGAACAGATTTTACTGGAAAATGGTGCGGATGTTTCAACAGATGTGGGGAATACGGATCTGGCAGCCGCTGATTTGGCAGAGGAGATCACGGATACTCCGGGAGAAGCGGTTTTGACGAGCGTGACCGGATCGACAATGACTGCAGAGGCAAAGTTGACCCGTGAGCAGCTTCGCGCGCAGAATAAAGAAACCCTTTTAGAAGTCATCAATAATGAAGCGATTGCAGAGGAACAGAAACAAAATGCGATTGACAGTATTACATCCCTGACGGAAATTGCGGAAAAGGAAGCGGCAGCAGAGCTTCTTCTGGATGCGAAAGGATTTGAAGGAAGTGTCGTCAGTATTACAGACGGCAGTGCTGACGTGGTGATCAATATGGCGGAGATTACTGATGCGCAGCGTGCTCAGATTGAGGATATTGTTAAGAGAAAGACGGAAATTTCCGGTGAAAATATTGTGATTACACCGATGAGCGGAGTGGAGTGACAGCGAGGACAGAAAAACAGGCAGCGGATAGGCTGCCTGTTTTTGATAAATGCAGTGTTTTTTGAAAATGGAAATCCCGGAGCCGTTGACAGCGGCTTTCTGCTCTGTTACAATATCTGCGATTATGTCTGAATTTGGAGGAAAAACATTGGGTAATATAACAGAAGAAATAAAAAAACGCCGTACCTTTGCGATTATCTCGCATCCGGATGCCGGTAAAACGACGCTGACGGAGAAGTTTCTTCTTTATGGCGGCGCGATTAATCTGGCGGGTTCCGTAAAGGGGAAAGCAACGGCGCGCCATGCTGTTTCCGACTGGATGGAGATAGAGAAAGAACGTGGTATTTCCGTTACCTCATCTGTACTGCAGTTTAATTATGATGGTTATTGTATTAACATTCTGGATACACCGGGACATCAGGACTTTTCCGAGGATACTTACCGTACACTGATGGCGGCAGATTCTGCGGTAATGGTTATTGATGCTTCTAAGGGTGTTGAAGCGCAGACGAGAAAACTGTTTAAGGTCTGTGTGATGCGGCATATCCCGATTTTTACATTTATCAATAAAATGGACCGCGATGCGAACGATACTTTTGAACTGCTTGACGATATTGAAAAAGAACTGGGTATTGCCACTTGTCCGATCAACTGGCCAATCGGTTCCGGAAAAAATTTCAAGGGTGTCTATGAGCGCGGCAGCAAAAAAGTGACGACGTTCTCTGATACGCAGAAAGGAACCAAAGAAGGAGAATCGAGAGAGATTCCAATTGATTCTCCGGAATTGGCGGAGTTTGTGGGCGAAGAAAATATGAGTCAGCTCATGGAAGAAATTGAGCTTTTGGATGGCGCAAGCGCAGAATTTGATCAGGAACTGGTTGATCAGGGAAAACTTTCGCCGGTCTTTTTTGGTTCGGCGCTGACCAATTTCGGTGTGGAGATTTTTTTGAAGCACTTCTTGAGTATGACGAGCAGTCCGCTTCCGAGAATGGCGGATATTGGTGAAATTGATCCAATGAAAGAGGATTTCTCTGCTTTTGTATTTAAGATTCAGGCAAACATGAACAAAGCACATCGTGATCGTATTGCTTTTATGCGTATCTGTTCCGGACGCTTTGACGCGGGAATGGAAGTATACCATGTGCAGGGTGATAAAAAACAGCGTCTTTCTCAGCCGCAGCAGATGATGGCGCAGGAACGTCATATCGTGGACGAGGCCTATGCGGGCGATATCATCGGTGTGTTTGATCCGGGCATTTACTCTATTGGTGATACAATCTGTATGCCTGGGAAAAAATTTGCTTATGAGGGTATTCCGACCTTTGCGCCGGAACATTTCGCGCGTGTGCGTCAGGTAGATACCATGAAGCGAAAACAGTTTGTCAAAGGAATCACGCAGATCGCTCAGGAAGGTGCGATTCAGATTTTCCAGGAATTTAACACCGGTATGGAAGAAATCATTGTCGGTGTTGTTGGTGTGCTGCAGTTTGAAGTATTGAAATACCGCCTGGAAAACGAATATAATGTAGAAATCCGTATGGAAAATCTTCCGTATGAACATATCCGCTGGATCGAAAATGAGGAAATTGATCTGAACAAGATCTCCGGTACCTCTGATATGAAGAAGATTCAGGATCTTAAAGGACGGCCGCTGTTGATCTGGGTGAACTCTTGGAGCATTCGTATGACGGAAGAACGAAATCCGGAACTTAAATTAGCTGAATTTGGCCGTTAAACAAGCCATGCGCAGAAATGCCTGACATGTGTGTCAAGCTTGCGTGTAAGCACAAAGTAGGCGTTTCTGCATAGGGCGAGCAGCGTCCAACGAGAGGCCGAAGGCCGCGAGAAGCATGGCGCAGAAGATATTTGAAAACAGTTTACAAACCTTCAAAAACTTGTTATACTATCTAATAATGTGACATTTACCAGAATGGTTACAAAAGGAGGTCAACGATTATGGGTAGGGAAGAAGTGCAGAACGGATACACCGTTATGGAAAATGAAACTGCCGGACAGATTTTTATTTCTCATGAGGTGATTACGATTATTGCAGGTCTGGCTGCCACTGAAGTAAAAGGCGTGGCAAGCATGGGCGGAAATATAACAAATGAATTGGTAAGTAAACTCGGTGTCCGCAATCTTGCAAGAGGTGTGCGTACGACAATTGAAAACCGCATGGTAACAGTGGACCTGACACTGAACCTGGGATATGGCGCTAATATACCAAAAACTTGTCAGAAGGTGCAGGAGAAAGTAAAAGCATCGATTGAAAATATGACAGGGCTGACCGTTGAAAACGTGAATATTCAGATTGCCGCTGTGAAGATGGAAGAGGGCAATTAATGATGAGACTGTCTCAAAAGGGTTGCCTTTTGGGACAGTCTTTTTTAGAATACATTTTTGATGAGGAGAACTTATGAGCAGAAGAGAAATTCGGGAGCATATTTTTAAACTTTTGTTTTTAATGGAATTTTATGAGGGAAACGAGCTCAGCGAGCAGGCAGAATTTTACATGGACGAGGTTGAGGAAGCGGCTCCGTCCGGCAAGGATGCGGAGTATATTCTGGAAAAATACAAAAAGATCCGCGAACATCTGCCGCAGCTGGATGAAAAGCTGACAGCGGCATCGACCGGATGGAAATTAAACCGTATGAATAAGGTTGATTTGTCTATTTTACGTCTGGCGGCGTATGAGGCGATGGAAGACGATGACATTCCGGTCGGCGTGGCGATCAATGAGGCGGTTGAGCTGGCGAAAAAATTCGGCGGCGATGATTCACCGGCTTTTGTCAATGGCGTACTCGCCAAAGTGGTGAAATAATGATGAAAAATGTCTATTCTGTCGGACAGGTCAATCATTACATTAAAAATATGTTTGCGCAGGATTTTATGCTGAGACGGATGTATGTCAAAGGTGAGGTGTCGAACTGTAAGTATCACACCTCCGGACATATTTATTTTTCTCTAAAGGATGAAACTGGCAGTATAGCATGTGTGATGTTTGCGGGAAGCCGCGGCGGTCTTTCATTTCAGATGCGCGATGGACAGAATATAATTGTACTTGGCAGTGTCAGCGTATATGAGCGCGACGGACGCTACCAGCTTTATGCGAATGAGATTATTCTTGACGGTGTCGGATTATTGTATGAAAAGTTTGAGGCACTGAAAACAGAATTGGAAGAGATGGGAATGTTTGCCCAGGAATATAAACAGCCGATTCCCCAGTTTGCGGCTAAGATCGGTATTGTGACGGCGCCTACAGGAGCGGCAATCCGCGATATTCAGAACATTGCCGCTCGCAGAAATCCATATGCGCAGCTGATTTTATATCCGGCATTGGTGCAAGGAAAGGATGCAGCGCCCAGTATAGTAAAGGGACTGGAAGCTCTTGACAAGCTGGGCCTGGACGTACTGATCGTTGGACGCGGCGGCGGTTCAATTGAAGATTTGTGGGCATTTAATGAAGAGAGCGTTGCGCGGGCTATTTTTAACTGCCGCACGCCGGTGATCTCTGCGGTCGGTCATGAGACGGACTTTACGATTGCTGATTTTGTGGCGGATATGCGGGCGCCGACGCCGTCTGCGGCGGCAGAACTGGCTGTGGCGGATATCGCGGGCGTATTGGAACGGCTGTGGATGTACCAGCAGCAGTTTTCGCGGCAGATGCGCGAAAAGATACAATATGCCAGACATGATCGAGATACTCTGCAGAGACGGCTTATGATCTCCAGTCCGCAGAATCAGATCAGGGAAAACCGTCAGAGACTGATGGAGTATGAAAATCGTCTGCAGGAGCGCGCATCAGGTGTTATGCAGACAAAGAAACATCAGATGCTGCTGTATATTGAACGGATGAAAGGACTCTCTCCGTTGGATAAGCTGAAACAGGGATATTCCTATACAGTAGATGAGCAAGGCAGAACGATTACAGAGATTTCTGAGACGGAGCAGGGGAAGAATATCCGTGTGTTTGTTTCGGACGGGCTGATCCGCGCAAAGGTGGAAGCGGTGGAAAATGTCTGGTATGCAGCGGAAAAGCAGAAAAAGGAAAATCGGTGATATGGCAGAGAGAAAGATAAAAAAAGAGCAGGAACTGACGCTGGAAGAATCGTTTGAAGAGTTGGAGGAGTTGCTGACTGCTCTGGAGAGCAGAGAAATTACCCTGGAAGAATCGTTTACAGCTTATCAAAAGGGGATGGAACTGCTGAAGCATTGTAACGAGAAGATAGATCAGGTAGAAAAAAAGATGCAGGTACTCAGTGAAGAAGGAGAACTACATGAATTTTAAGGAAGAACTGCAGCAGCGTACACAAGGAGTACAGGAAATTATTTACCGGTATCTGCCGGAAGAGACAGGCTACCAAAAGACATTGCTGGAGGCGATGAATTATAGCATGACTTCGGGTGGAAAACGCCTGCGGCCGCTGCTGATGCAGGAAACATATCGCTTGTTTGGAGGACATGAAAAGGTGGTAGAGCCGTTTATGGCGGCGATGGAGATGATTCATACACATTCGCTGATTCATGATGATCTGCCGGCAATCGATAACGACGATTATCGCCGCGGCAGAAAAACAACCCATATTGTTTATGGTGAGGATATCGCGATTCTGGCAGGCGATGCGCTGCTCAATTATGCCTATGAAACAGCCTGCCAGGCTTTTCAGATCGATCCGGAGAATGTAGCGGTTGGTAAAGCGCTGATCGTGCTGACACAAAAGACCGGAGCGTTTGGCATGCTGGGCGGTCAGGCAGTTGATGTGCAGTCGGAAGGGCAGGCCTTAGAAAAAGACAAGCTGAATTTTATCTACTATTTAAAAACGAGTGCTCTTATAGAGGCATCTATGATGGTCGGCGCAATTTTGGCAGGTGCGTCTGATGAAGAAACAGAGATTATTGCCAAAGTAGCGGCGGATGTGGGGTTGGCATTTCAAATTCAGGATGATATTCTGGATGTGACAAGTACGCAGGAAGTGTTGGGAAAACCGATTCGCAGCGATGAAAAGAATGAAAAAACCACATACGTAAGCCTTGAGGGAGTGGAAAAAGCAAAGGCAGACGTAAAAGCGGTTTCTGACCGTGCGCTTGCGAATCTTAAGTCTCTTTCCAGAAAAAATGAGTTTTTGGAAGAACTGATCTGTGCGCTGATCAACAGGCAGAACTGACAGGTGAAAAATATGGTTCTTGATAGAATACAAAAAGAAAATGATATTAAACTTTTAAATAAAAATGAGCTGGACACACTGGCGGAGGAGATTCGCGCGTTTTTGATCGAGAAGATCAGTGAGAACGGCGGTCATCTTGGATCAAATCTTGGCGTGGTGGAATTGACGATGGCAATGCATTTAAGTTTTACCTTGCCGCAGGATAAGATCATTTGGGATGTCGGACACCAGTCTTATACACATAAGCTGCTGACCGGCCGGCGCAGCGGTTTTGATACCTTACGCAAATTCGGCGGTATGAGCGGTTTCCCGAAACGCAAGGAGAGTGAATGTGACGCGTTTGATACCGGACACAGTTCGACATCTATATCGGCGGGGCTGGGTTATGCGATGGCGCGTGACATCAAAAAAGAAAATCATTATGTTGTGTCGGTGATCGGCGACGGCGCGATGACCGGCGGCATGGCATGGGAGGCACTCAATAACGCATCCCGTTTAAATACGAATTTTATTATTGTATTAAATGACAATAACATGTCTATTTCAGAGAATGTCGGCGGTCTTTCCAGCTATTTGAATTCTGTGCGTACCAAAGACGGCTATATGCATTTAAATGAGGGCATAAAAAATACATTGTCTAAAATTCCGGTTTACGGTGAGCAGATTGTAGAGCGTGTGCACCGCACGAAAAAAGGATTGAAACAGTTTTTTGTGCCGGGGATGTTGTTTGAAGAGATGGATCTGACTTATCTGGGACCGGTGGACGGACACAATCTGGAGCAGCTTGTACACAGTTTTGGTGAGGCTAAGAAGGTGAAAGGCGCAGTGGTGCTGCATGTCTGTACGCAAAAAGGAAACGGATATGAACCGGCAATGCGTCATCCGGCCAGATTCCACGGGGCAGAACCGTTTGATATTGAAACGGGGCTTCCGAAAAAGAAACGCACCAAGGCAAATTATACGGATGTTTTTTCTACCGTCATGCGAAAGATGGGAGATCGGGAACCGAATGTGGTGGCGATCACCGCGGCGATGCCGGACGGTACTGGTCTGAAACGTTTCCGAAATATGTTTCCCGATCGTTTTTTTGATGTTGGGATTGCGGAACAGCATGCGGTGACGTTTGCGGCAGGAATGGCTTCAGCCGGTCTGATCCCGGTTGTGGCTGTGTACTCTTCGTTTTTACAGCGTGCCTATGATCAGGTGCTGCACGATGTCTGTATCCAGAATCTGCATGTAATTTTTGCGATTGACCGTGCAGGGTTGGTGGGCAGCGACGGAGAGACGCATCAGGGTATTTTTGATCTGTCGTATCTTGCCAGCATTCCAAATATGTGCGTGATGGCTCCGAAAAATAAATGGGAGCTTTCTGATATGATGAAATTTGCAGTCGGGTATCATGGGCCGATTGCTCTGCGTTATCCGCGCGGAGAGGCTTATGACGGCTTGGAGCGCTTCCGGGCGCCAATTCATTATGGCAAGGCAGAAGTTATTTTTGATGAGACGGAGATCGCTCTTCTGGCGGTTGGCAGTATGGTAAAAACGGCGGTAGAAGTGCGTGAACGTCTGCGGGAGAGAGGATATGCCTGTACCCTGATAAACGCGCGTTTTGTAAAGCCGTTTGATGCGGAGGTAGTGCGCGAACTGGAAAAAGACCATAAGTTGCTTGTGACGATGGAAGAGAACGTGAAAAACGGCGGTTTCGGTGAGCGTGTACTGGAATATTTAAACGAGATTGGCAGCCGGATGCGCAGTATAAATGTTTCTCTGCCGGATGATTACATCGAGCACGGAAATGTTGATATATTAAAAGAAGAGTCCGGTATCGACGCGGACTCGATCGTGAAGCGGATCATTGCGGAATATATTGGTTTATGAGGAAAAACAGATGAAAGAAAGACTTGATATTTTGCTGGTGCAAAGAGGCTTGGCGCTTTCCAGGGAAAAAGCCAAGGCCATGATTATGGCGGGCAGTGTTTTGGTAAATGGCCAGAGAGAAGATAAGGCGGGTACGATGTTCGCGGATACGGCGGATATCACGATTAAAGGAAATACTCTGAAATATGTCAGCCGAGGCGGCTTAAAGTTGGAAAAGGCAATGTCGCATTTTGATATTACTTTAGAAGGAAAAACCTGTATGGATGTGGGAGCTTCCACCGGTGGGTTTACGGATTGTATGCTGCAAAACGGCGCGGTAAAGGTATTTTCGGTGGATGTCGGCTACGGGCAGCTTGACTGGAAGCTGCGTCAGGATTCGCGTGTGGTCTGCATGGAAAAGACGAATATCCGTTATGTGGTGCCGGAGGATATCGGTGAGGCGGTTGATTTTGCTTCGATCGATGTATCATTTATTTCTCTGAGCAAGGTACTTCCGGCGGTAAGAGAGCTTCTGACGGATGAGGGCGAGATTGTCTGCTTGATCAAACCGCAGTTTGAAGCGGGAAGAGAAAAAGTCGGTAAAAAGGGCGTGGTGCGTGATCCGGCGGTTCATGAAGAAGTGATTGAAGCGGTGATTGCCTGTGCAAAAGAGCTAGGTTTTGCGGTGAAGGAGTTGGAATATTCACCAATTAAAGGACCGGAGGGAAATATTGAGTACCTGCTGCACCTGAAAAAAGGAGAAAATTCGGAAAGTGCTTATAGCTTTTCGGTACACGAGATTGTGGAAGCGGCACATGCGTCTCTGGACAAAAACGGGTGAGATTTATGGAGCATTTTTTTGTGATTTCAAACATACTCAAAGATCCGCAGCATAAAGTGGCGAAACAGATCCAGAAATACCTGACGGAACGGAATAAAACGTGTCAGATTCAGGAAGATTGTGGCAAATACGCGGTGCGTAATTATAAATATACTGATCCGGCAGGCGTACCGGCAAATACGGACTGCGTGTTGGTGCTTGGCGGCGACGGCACGGTACTGCAGGCGTCCAGGGACTTAGTGGATCGGCATATTCCTCTGTTTGGCATCAATATGGGGACACTTGGTTATCTGGCGGAAGCCGGTGTGGAGAATATTGAGCAAGAACTTGAAAAGCTGATGGTTGATCAGTGCATTTTAGAGGAGCGCATGATGCTGGCAGGCAGCGCATTCCGCGGCAGCAAAAAGATTCTTTCTGATATTGCTTTAAATGATATTGTGATTGCCAGAAGCGGCCGTCTGCGCGTCAGTGATTTTCATATTTTCGTAAATGGCCGTTTTTTAAATTCATACAGTGCGGATGGAATTATTGTTTCTACACCGACAGGTTCTACCGGTTATAATCTTTCAGCCGGCGGTCCGATTGTAGCTCCGGCAGCGTCGATGATCCTGATTACACCGATCGCGCCGCATACTTTGACGGCTCGCAGCGTGATTTTACCGGATGACGCGAAGATTACGATTGAGATCGGTCAGCGCGGCGAAAACAGTGAAGAGGCTGAGGCGACGTTTGACGGTGATACGACGGTGCGGATGAATAGCAAGGATTATATTGAAATAGAAAAATCGAGCAGAACAGTCTGTTTTGCGAAAACAGATCAGGTAAGCTTTTTGGAAATACTCAGACGAAAAATGAGCGGAGCATAAAAAACGGTATCCATCGGCAGAAACTGCGGTATGGCATAAAACAGTCATCGGGAGGAAAATATGAAAATTGAAAGACATGCAAAAATTGTGGAGATCATTAATCAGCATGATATTGAAACACAGGAAGAACTGGCGGAACGTTTGCAAAAGGCCGGATTTCGGGTGACGCAGGCGACGATCTCCAGAGATATTCGTGAGTTGAAGCTGACTAAAATGTCCACGGACGGCGGCAGACAGAAATATGTGGTGATGGATTCACATAGCCGCAATCTGGATGAAAAATATCTGCGTGTGCTGCGCGACGGTTTTCTTTCTATGGATATGGCGCAGAATATACTTGTGATCCGTACGGTTTCCGGGATGGCAATGGCTGTGGCAGCCGCGATGGACGCTATGCATTTAAATGAGATTGCCGGCTGTATCGCGGGAGACGATACGATCATGTGTGCGGTGCGCAGTATAGATGATACCCTGATTGTGATGGATAAACTCAGAAGAATACTGGATAGTCAGTAATACGCAGGAGAATTTTATGCTTCTAAATTTACATGTGAAAAATATGGCGCTGATTCGTGAACTGGATGTTGATTTTACAGGCGGATTGAATATTTTAAGCGGAGAGACCGGAGCGGGAAAATCCATTATTCTCGGGTCGATCAATGTGGCGCTTGGCATGCAGGGATTTAAAGGTTTTGCAAGAGAAGACGCGGACAGTGCGTTAGTGGAATTGGTGTTTTCGGCAGAAACGGAGGCAATCCGACAGAAAATGCTGGAACTGGATCTGCCGCTTGAGGACGGACAGCTGATTTTAAGCCGAAGAATGGTCAATAACCGCAGTATCAGTAAGGTGAATGGCGAGACAGTTCCGGTTTCAGTGATTCGTGAGCTTGCGTCCGTGTTGATCGATATTCATGGACAGCATGAACACCAATCCTTATTATATCAAAAAAATCATCTGAAAATTCTTGATGAATTTGCCGGAGCACAGCTGCAGCCATTAAAAGAAAAGGGAGCAGTGCTTTACGAAGCGTATGCGGCACATAAAAAAGAGTTGGAAAGCGCGCGGCTGGACGAGGCGCAGCGTAAAAAAGAATTCGATTTTTTGCAGTATGAGGTGGAGGAAATCGATAACTGCAATCTGCGCCCGAATGAGGATGAAGAACTGGAACAGCAGTTTAAACGGCTGGCAAATGCAAGAAGGATTGCGCAGGATGCGTCAGAAGCTTATCAGCTGCTTTCGGAGGGGCGGGAAAACGCTTCCGATTTTGTTTCCAGAGCGCTGCAGAGAATTATGGCAGTCAGCGCATATGATGAACATCTTTCTAATCTCAATAATCAGTTGGCCGAGGTGGAAAGTCTGCTGACGGATTTTAATCGGGAACTTTCCGATTATCTGGAAGAACTTACATTTGATGAAAAGGAATTTTCTCAGGTGGAAGAGCGTCTTGATACGATTAATCGCATGAAAACAAAATATGGAAATTCGATCGAGCAGATTTTGGCGTATCGAGAGGAAAAAGAAGCGCGTTTACAGCAGCTTCTTGATTACGATACATATCTTGCAAAACTGGAGAAACAATATAAAGAGAGTGAACAGCGTTTGCGGGAAAACGCGGAAGCGATGTCAGAAATCCGTACGTGTTTTGCGAAGAAGCTTTCTGCTGTGATACAGGAAGAACTGCAGGATTTAAATTTTTTGGAGACGAAATTTGCCATTCGTGTGGAACAAACTGCAGAGCCTGGCGCAAATGGGTTTGACGAGGTCTGCTTTTTGATTTCTCTGAATCCGGGCTTACCGCTGCGTCCGCTTGCAGATGTAGCATCAGGCGGAGAACTTTCGCGCATTATGCTGGCGCTGAAGACTGTGTTGGCAGAAAAGGATGAGATGCCGACACTGATCTTTGATGAGATTGATGTTGGTATCAGCGGTCGTACAGCACAGAAGGTTTCTGAAAAAATGGCGCTGATCGCCCGGAATCATCAGGTGTTGTGTATCACACATCTGGCACAGATCGCTTCGATGGCAGATAGTCATTTCTTGATTGAAAAAACAGTGCAGGACGGCAGAACCGTGACGCGAATCAGAACGCTTGAAAGAGAAGAAAGCATTGAAGAATTGGCGCGTATTTTAGGCGGTGCACAGATTACGGAGCTTACTATGCAAAGCGCCCGTGAAATGAAAGAACTGGCAGAGACTGCAAAAAAATACTAGTGTACATTTGCGCGAATACTCACATACTAAAAGAGGATACCAGAATGGTATCCTTTTTTGATTTTGTTTTTTATTAATATATGAAGTACGAAAGGATGTGAGTATAATGTGCGGAGTGCGAAAGGGCAGAATCCTTTGTATGATCCTGGCGCTTTTGACGCTTCTGGCTGCTTTGGAATGGATCATTCTGTTCCGGCGGATTCCGGATTGTTTACTGGTGCCGACAGATCAGACGGATGAAAAGCTTTTGTCAGATGTACTGCCGCCATGGCTGCAGGAACAGGCGGTTACGGCAGCCGGGGCAGGGAGGTCTAATATACCGAAAGAAAATCTGCATCTTTCCGATACTTCTGAGTATACGGTACAGTGCAGCCTGCTGGGCGTGATCCCGATCAAGGAGATGCAGGTAGAGGTGGTAGAACGGGAAAAACTGCTTCCGGGCGGGGAGCCGGTCGGCATCTATATGAAAACAGAAGGCGTTTTGATCGTGGGAACCGGGGAAGTCTGCGACATCAATGGGATGAAGCAGGAACCGGGCGGACAGATCGTTCAGTCCGGAGATTATATTCTGGAAGTGAATCATGTGCCGGTCACAGAAAAAGAAGAAGTGACTGAGCAGATCAATAAGGCAGCCGGCGGTGAGGTGCAGCTGACAGTTTTTAGAAATGGAGAAGAAATTGAACTGCTTGTGCCGGTAGTACAGACCGGGCTTTCTGAATACAAGGCTGGTATCTGGGTGCGGGATGACACGCAGGGAATAGGAACACTTACTTATCAAAGGGAGGATGGAAGTTTTGGAGCGCTCGGGCATGGGATTAGTGATATTGATACAAGCACATTGCTCAGCCTGCAGTATGGCAGACTATATCAGACGGATATTCGTTCTGTGATTAAAGGAGAACATGGCGTGCCGGGAGAACTGGCGGGGATTATCCGCTATAACCAGGACGAGATTATTGGCACCATTTCGGAAAATACAGGAATTGGTATTTTTGGTACACTTGATCAAAACTGGAAACCGTATGATGGTGCGCGGGCGATAGAAGTGGGATATAAACAAGAAATTGAGACCGGACCGGCTGTGATTCGCAGTGCTGTCAGCGGTGAGGCGAAAGATTATGAGATTGAGATTGAAAAAATTAATATGAACAGCAGTGATGCCAATAAAAGTATGGTAATCCGTGTTACCGATCCGGAACTGCTGGCATTGACAGGCGGCATTGTCCAGGGAATGTCGGGAAGCCCGATTATCCAGAATGGTAAGCTGGTGGGTGCAGTGACGCATGTATTTGTCAATAATCCGACGAGAGGGTATGGAATCTTTATAGAAAATATGCTGGAGCATTGAGTCTGGATAGAAAGTGGAAATAGCAGACAGTGTGAGTTTACTCATAAGCTGTTCTGCTATTTTTTCTTTTCATTTGGCGAGAGTCAAATACTGAGAAAAGAGGAAGTTTTTCACGGTATATGGATATTCCTTTGAGAACATTAGAAGAATGGGAGGCGGGAAGGAGACAAATGCCGGAGTATGTACTTAGATTAATTACATATTATGTTAAGATGCAGCAGACGTTAAGAGAAAAAGGAATAGAATTGGAGGAAGAACATGAACAAAAATGAAATTGTAATATTTGAAACAGAAGATAGAATGATAACAATCTCTGTGGCGGTAGACAATGAGACTGTTTGGCTGAGTAGAAGTCAAATGGCTGAACTTTTTGATAGAGATGTGAAAACAATTGGTAAACATATTAATAATGCATTAAAAGAAGAATTGGAAGATCAAATGGTGGTCGCAAAATTTGCGACTACCACTCAACATGGTGCTATCGAAGGGAAAACACAAACACATATGACAGAGTATTATAATTTGGATGTTATCATTTCCGTGGGCTATCGTGTAAAGTCAAAACGGGGTGTTGAATTCCGGCGTTGGACGAATTCAGTTCTTAAGCAATACATATTGAAAGGATATGCAGTAAATGATAATCGTATCAAGCAGTTAGGCGAGGTGATACGAATTATGAAGCGGACTGAAAATGAACTGGACAGCAGACAGGTTCTTTCTGTAATAGAAAAATATAGCAGCGCATTAGATTTATTGGATTCTTATGATCACCAGAATATGACAAGACCCAAAGGAAATCGTGCGACGTACGTTCTTACCTATAAGGAATGTATGGATGTGATTCAAAGTATGCGATTCGGGGATGAATCGAATCTGTTGTATTTTGTAACTAAGAACCACAATTTTTTCGACGGAAATAAAAGAATTGCGGCGACAATGTTTCTTTATTTTTTGGATAAAAATGAGGCTTTGTTTGTAGATGGAAAAAAGAAAATAGAAGATACGACTTTGGTGGCCTTAACAATTATGATTGCAGAATCCAGGCCGGAAGAAAAGGAAATGATGATCAGTGTGGTTATGAACTGTATGTTATAAAGAGTGAACTGAGAAAGAATAATATATGGTAAAGAGTTGACAGGAGAATGATATAATGGTACTGTAAAAGAGCGGTATTTGTGTTTGCCGGGAATGTATATATTCCCGCAGACAGAAGATCCTTAAACAGAAGAAATGGAGCGAGGGTAAAAGAATGCAGGAATTAAAACCGATCAAAGAAGGAAAAGTACGTGAGATTTATGACAACGGCGATAGCCTTATTATGGTGGCGACAGACCGTATCAGCTGCTTTGATGTGATCTTAAAAAATGAGGTTACTAAAAAAGGAACAGTTCTGACGCAGATGTCAAAGTTCTGGTTTGATTTGACAGAGGATATTCTGCCGAATCATATGATTTCTGTTGATGTAAAAGATATGCCGGAATTCTTTCAGCAGGAGCGCTTTAACGGCAACAGTATGATGTGTCGCAAGCTGGAAATGCTGCCGGTAGAGTGTATCGTGCGCGGTTATATTACCGGAAGCGGTTGGGCAAGCTATAAAGAAAACGGAACTGTCTGCGGCATCAAGCTGCCGGAAGGTTTAAAGGAATCTGACAAGCTGCCGGAACCGATCTATACACCGTCTACAAAGGCAGAAATCGGCGATCATGATGAAAATATTTCTTACGAACAGAGTGTGGAATATTTGGAAAAACGTTTTCCGGGCAAAGGGGAAGAATATGCCTCCAAACTGCGTGATTATACGATCGCTCTTTACAAAAAATGTGCGGAATATGCTCTGGAGAGAGGTATCATCATCGCTGATACGAAATTCGAGTTCGGCCTGGATGAGAATGGAAATATTGTAATTGGTGATGAAATGCTGACACCGGACAGCTCACGTTTCTGGCCGGCAGAAGGTTATGAACCGGGACACGGACAGCCGTCTTTTGATAAACAGTTTGCGCGTGACTGGCTGAAAGCAAATCCGGACAATGATTGGACATTGCCGGAAGAAATTGTAGAGAAAACGATTGGCAAATACCTGCAGGCATATGAACTGCTGACAGGAAAAGAGCTGTAAGACAGTCATAAAAGAAAAATGTTCAAAAGCTGCAGAATTTTCTGCGGCTTTTGTTATACCGGAGAGGATGAAAAAAATGAATTTGCAGGAACAGATAAAAGCATATCAGCCATTTAACAAACAGGAAGCGGCGGATAAGGAACTTATTCTGGAATGTTTAAAACGTGAGCCGGATATTTATAGCCGTGAAAACACACTGGCGCACATGACGGCATCTGCGTGGGTCGTCAATAAAGAGCGGACGAAAGTGTTGATGGCATATCACAATATTTACAATTCCTGGTCCTGGCTGGGTGGACATGCTGACGGAGAGACAGATCTTCTGCAGGTAGCGTTAAAAGAAGTGCGGGAAGAAAGCGGTATAAAAAATGTACATCCTGTTTCCGAGAAAATTTATTCGCTGGAAGCTCTGACCGTAGATGGCCATGTGAAGCGCGGACAGTATGTTTCTTCACATATTCATTTAAATGTGACATATCTGCTGGAAGCGGATGAACTGGATATGCTGTCGGTAAAAGAAGATGAAAACAGCGATGTGGCTTGGTTTTCTTTGAAGGACGCTGTGGAGGCATCGACAGAGCCGTGGTTCCGTGAACATATTTATAGTAAACTGAATGCCAAACTGACAGAGAAAATTTAAGTTTGAGAAAAGTATTGACAGCGGAGACAGATGCTGCCGATAGTAAGAGAAGGAGACAGAATGGAACTTTGGGATATTTATGATAAAAATAAAAATCGTACCGGGCGTACAATGAAAAGGAATGACTGGTGTTTGCAGGACGGTGAGTATCATCTGACAGTGCTCGGCGTGATCGTGCGTCCGGATGGACGTTTTCTGATTACAAAGAGAGTGATGACAAAAGCATGGGCGCCGGGGTGGTGGGAAGTATCCGGTGGTGCGGCAATGGCAGGAGAGGATTCGGCCGATGCGGTAAAAAGAGAAATTTTGGAAGAAACCGGGCTGGACGTAAGCGGCTGTGAAGGCGGTTATTTGTTTACTTACCAGAGGGAAAATCCGGGCGAGGGTGACAATTATTTTGTTGATGTGTATCGATTCGTGGTGGATTGTACCGAGGCAGATCTGTGTTTGCAGGAAGCGGAGACAGATGGTTTTCGATTTGCGACAGCGGATGAAGTGAAAGAACTGGCGGATCGGGGAGTTTTTCTCCATTATGAGAGCATTAAAAGAGCGTTTGAATTGTAGAAAGAGCAGCTAAAAAGTTTGATATTGAAAATAATTTATTTGAGGTATATAATAAAAACGAAACTTCAGCATGAAATATAAAGAGAGAAAAGAATGAGTCTTACATTAAAGAAAATTGGTACCGTCCGCACAGATTTTCCGACAAAGTTCGGACTGCCGCGCCAGAGTGGATTGGCGGATGCACTGACTGGACGGATCATTATGGAGCCGCAGTATCGGCGTGCGGAGGCATTCAGAGGGCTGGAAGAATATTCGCATATATGGGTTTTGTGGGAGTTTTCTGAGGCAAAGCGTGAAACTTGGTCCGCGACAGTGAAGCCGCCGAGGCTGGGCGGTAAGGTGCGCATGGGTGTGTTTGCCACACGATCGCCGTTTCGTCCGAATCCGGTCGGTTTGTCCTGTCTGAAACTGGAAAAAATGGAATTAGACCAAACATTCGGTCCGATGCTTTTTGTATCGGGAATCGATATGATGGACGGAACGCCGATATATGATATAAAACCGTATCTGCCGCACGTGGATGCACAGCCGCTGGCGCGAGGCGGTTTTGCTGAAAAGGTGAAGGACCATTGTCTGACGGTGGAATTTCCAGATGAGGAGTTTTGTAAGCTGCCGCGAGACAAGCAGGCCGGAGCCATACAGTTTTTAAGTCAGGATCCGCGGCCGCCGTATCACAATCATCCGGAACAGATTTATAAAATCGCATATGCCGGATACGATATTCACTTTCAGGTTCAGGAGAACATGTTGACGGTTTGGGAGGTAAAGCTGTTGTAAAATATGGAGAAAAGCGAGAGAGCAGACAGCGGACTGCTGCATGGACGGTTGCATAATACTAATATCAGAGAAAAGGGAGAAAAGATGGGAATTCAGATTATAACAGATTCTGCAGCAGATTATTCTGTACAGGAGATTGAAAGACGCGGGATTATCTGCGTACCGATGACAGTAACTTTTGGGGATGAGGTTTTTCAGGATAGTGTAGATCTCGCGAAAGAGGCATTTTTTGAAAGGCTGGCAGCGTCGAAGGAAATGCCGAAGACGGCGCAGCCGTCTCCGTCACTTTTTTTAGAACATTTTGAAAAGGCTAAGGCAGCAGGCGATTCTGTGATTGTGATCCTGATTTCCGGGGAGCTGAGCGGTACAATCCAGGCAGCAACGATTGCGAAGGATATGGCAGAGTATGAGGATATCCATATCATTGACAGTCGGACGGCGACGCTTGGTATGCGTATTCTGGTGGATCGTGCCGCATACCTGCGTAAACAGGGAGTGAGTGTGGAACGGATTGTTGCGGAAGTGGAGGCACTGATACCGCGCATTCGTATCTATGCGGGATTGGAAACGCTGGAATATTTATATAAAGGCGGTCGTGTTTCCAAAAGCCAGGCGGCAATTGGCAATCTGGTAAATCTGAAACCGGTAATTTGTGTGGCGGACGGTAAGGTGGAGCTGTTCAGCAAACAGATCGGACTGCGCCATGTGAATAAGGTACTGGAAAAAGTCCTGCGTGAGGAATGCCCGGATGAAGCATATCCGATTTACTTTCTTTATTCCTATGACAAGAAAAACTGCGCCGCGTTTATCAAGTATCTTGCGAAGAATGGTCTGGATTACGGTGCTCCGAAACTCCGTGGGATTGGTGCAACAATTGGCAGCCATATCGGAACCGGTGCGTATGGTGTTGTTTACGTAAAATGAAAGAATGCTCCAAATCTTAGAAAAATATTATGGAAATAAAAGAATTATGAAGAAAATGGAAGCTCGCTTGCAATCTGAAAAGTCGATATGTTATACTGACAGAAAGAAATAAAAAGAGGTTTGATATGAAAAAGAGACAGATCATAGCAGGCGCGTTTGCCTGTATTTTGATGACTTCCATATTTCTGAAAAGGGATGTATTTGCGGAGGAATTTTTGGAACCGCAGGAAGAATATGGCTGGGAGACAGAGACAACAGATAATTGGAGAGCGGGAATTTTTTCCGATGAAGAAATAGATAGTCAGGAGGAAGAATCTTACGAGGGAGACATCGAGCAGGAGTCTCAAGAAGAATCGGAGGGGACGTTATACCGCCGCTCCAAGGAACGCCTGCTTCCGGAGGATTACGAGATTCCGGGCATTGCGGAGGCCGAAACGGCATTTGAATTGGATAAGGTGATGTTTCCACCGAGGGCATCATATCTGGCTGTGCCGGTTATTTTACAGAAACCGCTTTTGCCTACTGGCTGCGAGTCGGTTGCCCTGACAATGGCGCTGCAGTATGAAGGAATTGATATTGGTAAGGACGAAGTGGCCAGCGAATATCTGATTTATAATCGAGAGGATGACAATATGGCGATCGGCTATATCGGTGATCCGTATTCGGATGAAGGGGCGGGATGTTTTCCGCCGGTGATTGCTATGACAGCGCAGGAGATTTTTCTGGATCATGAATTGGAATATGATGCGTATGACGTTACAGATACAGACCTTGAGGATCTTTTTAAGTATGTATCCTTGGGAACGCCGGTGATCATATGGACAAGTATGTATATGGAAGAACCAGAATTCACGAGTGAGATCGGTGAGTACAAAGGACGTATTTACAGATGGTATCGTCAGGAGCACTGCGCGGTGTTGTCCGGATATGACCTGGACGAAGGAACCGTACAGATCAACGATCCGCTGGAAGGGATCGTTACACGAGATTTGGAAGAATTTGAGCGGATTTATGAGATAACCGGTAAAAATGCTGTGGTATTGAAAAACCGGGAGGAAAAAACGGAGGAAGAGCAGCTGCAGGAGATTTTGGAAAAAGACGAAGAAGACAGAACTCTGCAGGAGATGCTTTTATTGGAGATGGCCGAGGAGGAAGAACATCCGGCAGAGACTGAAACTATTGAATCGCCAAGTGAATAAATAGGATGCAGAACCGTCGGAAAATGATTCGACGGTTCTAATTTTGTATTCTGAGAAATAATATGGCATAAAAAGCAGGAATGTGCGGAGAATGCTGGATCGGATTACAGAGATAAACGGATGGGTGGGAAAACTGGTTTGGGGAACACCGATGTTGGTCTTGTTAGTCGGAAGCGGAATATTTTTAACCATTTTAAACGGTGGATTTCAGTTTCGTTATCTGAGACATTGGCTGAAGAGTACGTTGGGGAGTTTGTTTGAGAAAAAAGTGCAGACAGACGGCACTTCTATTTCTCAGTTTCAGTCGCTCTGCGTTGCGCTTGCGGCAACAATCGGTACAGGAAATATTGTCGGTGTGGCTTCGGCTATCGCAAGCGGCGGACCGGGCGCTGTATTTTGGATGTGGGTTGCGGCAGTTTTTGGGATGATGACTGGTTTTTCGGAAAAAGTATTGGGCATTTATTATCGTCACCGGAAAAAAGACGGACAGTGGTGCGGCGGCGCTATGTATTATCTAAGAGACGGACTTGGCACAAAAAAACATTGCCGTATATTTGGAATGATATTAGCAATCTTGTTTTCTGTTTTTTGTTTGTTGGCCTCGTTCGGCATTGGAAATATGAGTCAGGTAAATGCGATTGCCGGAAATATGGAAAATGTTTTCGGAATAGAACCGGCATTAACAGGAGCTGTGCTGACGGTTTTGACAGGAATTGTGATAACAGGCGGTATGAAACGTGTGGCTTTGGTAGCGGAAAAGCTGATACCGTTTATGGCGGTTGCGTATCTGTTCGGCACACTGGCGATATTCTTTTCAAACTTTAAACAGATACCGGATGTTTTGAACGCTGTTTTTAAAGGGGCGTTCGGAATGAAAGCTGCAGGCGGCGGAATTGTCGGCTATGGAATGAAGACTGCGGTGACTTTAGGGATGAAACGAGGCGTATTTTCCAATGAAGCGGGACTCGGTTCCTCTGTAATAGTACATGCGAACGCTGATGTGTGTGAACCGGTACAGCAGGGGATGTGGGGAATTTTAGAAGTGTTTGTTGATACAATACTGGTCTGTACGTTGACTGCGTTTTCTATCCTGTCAGTGGGATTGGTAAATTTGCGGACAGGAGAAATGATCAGTGACCTGCCGCCTTCCGCATTGTCGGGGGAAGCTTTTTCCAGCGTTTTTGGAAAAGCAGGAGGGATTTTTATTGCCGCGGCGATTTTGCTGTTCGCGTTTACGACTTTGCTGGGATGGAGCCAATACGGAATTCGGGCAGTTGAATTTCTATTTGGAGCGCGTGCCGGGGGTTTCTATCAGATTGTTTTTATAGGTATCGTATTTTGGGGAGCGGTTATGAAAGTGGGAGCGGTGTGGGAACTGTCGGATACTTTTAACGGACTGATGGCGGTTCCGAATTTGATCGGCGTGTTAACGCTTTCACCGGCTGTGCATCGAATTACAAAAAATTATGTAAATAGAAAAATAAAACAGAAGTCGGAAAAACCGCTGCTGTCAGCGTTTCCGGAGATTCAGCGGGAGCAGGAGAAGAAGCAATAAAAAGTATAAAAATTGTGCAAAATATACAATGATAAAGCTTAAAATTCTGTGAACTTTTGTGTTATCGTTGACGTATGCGCGT
The DNA here is from genome assembly GCA_937915375.1 of uncultured Marvinbryantia sp. Taxonomy (GTDB): domain Bacteria; phylum Bacillota; class Clostridia; order Lachnospirales; family Lachnospiraceae; genus Marvinbryantia. Next base: position 117,319 of record CALDMO010000042.1, on the reverse strand, counting down.
GCTTGTCGTATAATGAAAATGTAAAAATCAATTACATAAACGAGGGTAAAGAGGCACGCACTATGAATATTTTGTTTTTTTTGACGCCGAAAAGTGAAGTGGCCTACTTGTACGATGACTACTCACTGCGTCAGGCAATCGAGAAAATGCAGCATTATCGATACAGCGCTGTTCCGATCATCAACCGAAACGGCAACTATATGGGGACGATTACCGAGGGAGATCTTTTATGGCACATCAAAGAGAAAAGACTGAAAGATCTTTATGATGCGGAGGATGTTCCGCTTTCGGAGGTGGATCGCCACTGGTACAATGAACCGGTCAACGCGCAATGCGATATTGACGATCTGGTGATGTCCTGTATGAATCAGAACTTTGTTCCGGTGATTGATGATAATCACACGTTCATCGGTATTGTGACACGTAAGGACATCATGCTGTACTGTTATAATTCTTATAAAGAGAATTTGCAGAAAAGCAAAACGGGTTAAAAAGAAAAACTGGAGTCAGGGCAGCTGCGCAGGATATGCAGCTGCCCTTTGTTATCTGCTTTATTTTATTAAAGTGTTGACAAAGAAACCTATCGTTGCTAAAATTAACGTAATCTATAAAGGGGTGAAAAAGAGTGAAACAGAGAATATTATCTATGCTTGTTGACAATACATCCGGTGTGCTCAGCCGTGTGTCTGGTCTGTTCAGCCGCAGAGGCTACAATATCGACAGTCTGACGGTGGGTGAAACGGCAGATCCGCGCTATTCTCGTATGACGGTCGTGGTGAATGGGGATGAGCAGATTCTGGATCAGATCGAAAAACAGTTGGCTAAGCTGATTGATGTGGCAGATGTAAAAATTTTAAAAGAAGGCGAAAGCGTAAGCCGCGAATTGATTCTGGTTAAGGTTCGTGCGGAGGCAAAGGACCGTCAGCCGCTCAGCGCTGTATGTGATATTTTCCGGGCCAAGATTGTAGATATTAATAAGGATTCCATGATCATTGAGCTGACAGGTGATTTGTCCAAGCTGAATGCGTTTATGGAGCTGATGAAGGGTTATGAGATTCTGGAATTGGCGAGAACCGGTATCACCGGACTCTCCAGAGGCTCAGATGATATCAGATATTTATAAAGATGCTAAAGGGGTTTCCCTTTAACAATAAAAAGATGGAGGATGAAAAAATGGAAGCAAAGATTTACTATCAGGAAGACTGCAACCTCTCATTGTTAGAAGGTAAAACAATTGCCATTATCGGTTACGGCAGTCAGGGACATGCACATGCATTGAACGCGAAAGAGTCCGGATGCCATGTTATTATTGGTTTGTATGAAGGAAGCCGTTCCTGGAAACGTGCGGAGGAACAGGGCTTTGAAGTTTATACAGCAGCAGAAGCTGCAAAAAAAGCAGATATTATCATGATTCTGATCAATGATGAAAAACAGGCGGCAATGTATAAAAAAGATATTGAGCCAAATCTGGAAGAAGGAAATATGCTGATGTTTGCACATGGTTTCAATATTCATTTCGGATGTATCGTACCGCCGAAGAATGTAGACGTTACCATGATCGCTCCGAAAGGACCTGGTCATACCGTAAGAAGCGAATATCAGGCAGGCAAGGGTGTTCCGTGTCTGGTAGCGGTTCATCAGGATGCAACAGGCAAGGCTCTGGACAAAGCTCTGGCATATGCATTGGCAATCGGCGGAGCAAGAGCGGGTGTTCTGGAAACTACCTTCCGTACAGAGACGGAGACAGACCTTTTTGGTGAACAGGCTGTTCTTTGCGGTGGTGTCTGCGCGCTGATGCAGGCTGGTTTCGAGACATTGGTAGAGGCTGGATATGATCCGAGAAACGCATATTTTGAATGTATCCATGAAATGAAACTGATTGTAGATCTGATTTACCAGTCTGGTTTCGCGGGTATGAGATATTCTATTTCTAATACTGCAGAGTACGGCGATTACATCACCGGACCGAAGATCATTACAGAAGATACCAAGAAGGCAATGAAGAAGATTCTGGCGGATATCCAGGATGGTACTTTTGCAAAAGACTTCCTGCTGGATATGTCTGACGCAGGTTCTCAGGTACACTTCAAAGCAATGCGTAAACTGGCAGCAGAGCATCCGGCAGAGGTAGTTGGAGAAGAAATCCGTAAACTCTACAGCTGGAATGGCGAAGACAAACTCATCAATAACTAACGTGAAGGCTTAAGCCGTGTGCGAGTGAATAAAAATACCCGAAAGAGTGTACTCTTTTCGGGTATTTTTTGTGAACGGGTATAGGGCGTCAGCCCGCGTGCGAGATTAATTGAAATAATGATACACAATCTTTGAAATCTTTGTCACATTTCCTGCTGAATTCCATCCATAGCCTGGTACGTCTCCCATCACGCAGAGGACATAGGTTGCGCCTCTGGAATAGACAATGGCTGCGTCATGGGTCACATCATCTGTTTCTCCGGTTTTATTTGCCACAGTGACGCCGGAAGGGATTCCTGCGGGGATTTTGGTGCGGCGGGTCTGCTGTTTCAGAAGGTTTAGCATTTTTTTAGAAGCCGATTTGCTGACGCATTTCCCACGGTAAATACTCTCCAAAAGCTGTCCGCAGTCCTTGACAGTGGTGTAATTGGAGTTGGACAGGTTAAAGTTGTTGCTTCCCCTCGGCAATTCATGTACCAGTTTTGTGGAGAGATAGCCGTTTGCTTTACACCAGGAATTGACGCGGGAACGTCCGATTTTGCGGACGACACTGTTGAATGCGTCGTTGCTGCTGACGGTTATCATACTGTTTAAGAGATTGCTGACGGAAGATTCCTTTAATTGATTCGCTTTAATACGGTCATAAGCGCTTGACATGGCGAACAACTTAATCAGACTGGCTGCATAAACCTTGCGGTTATTGATCGTAAAGGATTGATTCGTGTTCAGATTTTTTACATAAATCGACCATTTCCCGCGATAGTTTTTAATCTCGTTTTTCAGTTTTTTCTGAAGTGAGGTCATAGACTGTTTTTTCTTTGGTTGATAGACGCCGTTTTTGTCTACGTATTTGCCTTTGATCCAACAGCTTTTCGCCATCACGCCGTTGCTCTTAAAATAGTAGGACTTACCGTAAATACGCGTCCAACCTTTTGCCATAACACCGGTTGATTTATGAAAATAGTATTTACTGCTGCCTTTTTTGTACCAGCCTGTGCGCATTACACCGTTAGAGGCAAAGCAGTAGCGTTTGTTTCGGATTGTCACGAAACCAGTTGCTGCCTGACCGTTATACCGGAAATAATATTTTTTTCCCTTGATTTTTTTCCAGCAGCTTTTTACATGTTTTCCTTTGGAATTATAGTAGTAAAGTTTGCCGTTTTCCTTGTGCAGGTTATTTTTGTAAGTGTTTCTGGAAGTAGAAGCGGCGTTCACAGCTGCTGCGGGTGCGGCCGGAGAATTAAGCGGCAACATAACAAGAAACAGCAGCAGGATAAATATACGTAAAAAATATTTTTTCATGTTCATTCCTCCCTTGTCCAAAGTATAACACATTTTTGCTGACAGTCATATGAGTTTGTGCTATACTAAAAAAGAATTTTGGTTTTACAGATGTATATTTATAAATAACTCTGTATATCCGGGAAAGAACAAGAGAAAAGCAGGAGGAATCATTATGGGAATGACAATGACACAGAAAATTCTGGCTGCTGCAGCGCATCTTCCGTCTGTAGAAGCTGGACAGTTGATCGAGGCGGATTTGGATCTGGTGCTGGGAAACGATATTACTTCGCCGGTAGCGATTCATGAAATGGATAAATTTACAAAAGATGGCGTATTTGACAAAGAAAAGATTGCGCTTGTTATGGATCATTTTATTCCGAATAAAGATATTAAGTCAGCGGAACACTGCAAGTGCGTGCGTCAGTTTGCGGCAAAGCATGATATCACAAATTATTTTGACGTCGGACAGATGGGAATTGAACATGCACTTTTACCGGAAAGTGGATTGACAGTTGCCGGGGATGTGATCATTGGCGCGGATTCTCATACATGTACCTACGGCGCTTTAGGCGCATTTTCTACAGGCGTCGGCAGTACGGATATGGCAGCTGGTATGGCGACTGGTAAGGCGTGGTTTAAAGTGCCGTCCGCAATTAAGTTTAATCTGATCGGCAAACCATCCAAATGGGTCAGCGGAAAAGACGTGATTCTGCATATTATCGGAATGATCGGTGTGGATGGCGCGTTGTACCGTTCTATGGAGTTTACAGGTGAAGGTGTGGCGAATTTGTCTATGGACGATCGTTTTACGATCGCGAATATGGCGATTGAGGCAGGCGGCAAAAACGGTATTTTCCCGGTAGATGAAAAGGCGATTGCTTATATGAAAGCGCATTCTAAACGTGAATTTAGAGTGTTTGAAGCAGATGAAGACGCGGTATATGATGAGGAATATACGATTGATCTTGGCGCTTTAAAACCGACGGTTGCGTTTCCGCATCTGCCGGAAAACACAAAGACGATCGATGAGATCACGGAAGCTGTGACAATTGATCAATCTGTGATCGGCTCCTGTACCAACGGACGTATTGAAGACCTGCGTGTGGCGGCAAAGATTCTGGAAGGCCGAAAGGTGAAAAAAGGTGTACGCTGCATTGTAATCCCGGCGACACAGAAGATTTATCTGCAGGCGATGGAAGAAGGCCTTTTGAAGATATTTATTGAGGCAGGAGCAGTTGTCAGCACGCCGACCTGCGGACCGTGCCTTGGCGGTTATATGGGTATTCTGGCAGAAGGAGAGCGTTGTATTTCTACAACGAACCGCAATTTTGTCGGACGTATGGGCCATGTAAAATCAGAAGTGTATTTGGCAAGCCCGGCCGTAGCGGCGGCCAGCGCAGTAACCGGAAAAATTTCCGCGCCGGATGAACTGGGATTATAGGAGGAGATAAGAGATGAAAGCGAATGGAACGGTATTTAAATATGGCGACAACGTGGATACAGATGTAATTATTCCGGCGAGATATCTGAATTCCTCGGATCCGGCGGAGCTGGCAACGCATTGCATGGAAGACATCGACAAAGATTTTATTAAAAACGTAAAAAAAGGGGATATCATTGTCGCAGAGAAAAATTTTGGATGCGGATCGTCCAGAGAGCATGCGCCGATCGCCATTAAAGCGGCAGGCGTAAGCTGTGTAATCGCGGAAACTTTTGCGAGAATTTTTTATCGCAATGCAATCAATATCGGTCTGCCGATCATTGAATGTCCGGAAGCGTCCAGAGGAATCGAGGCGGGAGATGAGGTAGAGGTTGATTTTGACAGCGGTATGATTTACAACAGAACGAAGGGAACAGAGTTTAAAGGTCAGGCATTCCCGGAATTTATGCAGAAGATTATTAAAGCAGAGGGATTGATCAATTACATTAACCAGAAATAAAACGTTACTTGAATAAAAAACGGGTCTGCCGGAATTTTCCGGCAGACCTACTTTTTTGCTTAGAACATTATTGCTTATTTTCTTTTCTTTTGGTAAATCACTACGCCAACGATAGCAACAATTGCGACAACCAGAAGAATGATCAGTGGGATGATAGGAGAAGTATCGCCAGTCTGAGGATTGATTCGAATACCTTCTTCAGATCCGTTGACCGGTTTTCCCTGAATGATCTGTCCGACAGAGAAATTCACAGCTTTGCTGTCAATGGTATCGGTGTTCTTCCATTCGCCACCTTGATAAACTTGTTTCTGGAAGTTTACAGTCAATGTATAATTTCCTGCGATTGAAACAGAGAAAGCACCGCTGTAGTTGTCTTTAAATTCACCTGGTGTATTCTGTACTTTCCAAGAAGATGGGACAAAACGGACATCACCGTCAAGAGGCTTTGCGTTTGCCATTCCAGAACCGCTTGCGGTAAAGGAAATCGCTGTTTTTAATTTATAATTGGTACCCTCAGTGATGTTGTTGATAACGTTGCGTTCAGCAGCTCCAATGATGTTGCGCGGGCGTGTTTCACTGTAATCACATGCCTTACGGCTGCAGTAGCGAATATCTATGCCATGTTCGCTGTCAGTGGATTCTTTTTCGATCAGCCAGTCATCTGATAAATCATGACCAAGCGCCTTGCCTTCAGTTGCACCACATCTTTTACAGGTTTTCGGCGTGGTACAGGTAGCTTTTTTCCAGTCATGTCCGAGGGCTGGAGAAATGATCTGATTACATACATTGCAGACTTCCGGTTCTGTACAGGTTGCTTTCTGTGTAGAAGTATGATTTGCATATTCACCGGTTTGTAAACCACAAACGGTACAAGTGGCAAGTTTTATACAGGTAGCCGGAGTAAAATTATGTGCAATCGTTCCGCCTTCGGTTGCGCCGCATACCGTACAAGTCTGTGGAGTAGTACAGGTAGCTGGAGCGAAAGTGTGTTCTTTTGTAACGCCGTCCGTATAACCGCAAACGGTACAGGTGGCCGGAGTAGTACAGGTAGCTTCTGTTAAGCTGTGTTCTTTGTTTTTCAGTGTCAATTTTAAGGTGTAATTATTTCCGGCAGCGTCTGCTAGAACAATTGTTTTGGCAGCGCCGTCACTGAAATCCAGATTTCCGGCAGGTTCTGTGACAGTAAGGATTTCTGTAGTCACTGTGTTCGTGAGCGTTAAAACGAGATCTTTCAGAGGGTAATTGCAGGGCAGTTCAAAATTGACTGTGTTATCGTTTTCCCCAGGCGCTGCTTTTAGTAAGATTTCAGTGGCGCCAGATTCGTCTGCATAGAGAATTTCGGTTCCGCCGGTAAGTTCCTTGATCAGCAAAGACACAGTAATGTCAACTCCCAGCGGAGCAGTAGTTTCTGTCGTAACTTCCGTGGTGGTTTCCTCAGAAGTCTGTTCGGACGGAGCAGTAGTTTCTGTGATAGCTTCGGTGATCATTTCCTCGGAGGTTTGCTCCGATGGAAGGGTAACTGTGCCATCCGGATCTTCACCAAGGATACTGTCATCTATATTGTCAAAAATATTTTCATCGTCGGTATTTCCATCATTGCTGTTTTCGGTATCAATGATGATATTACCGTCGCTATCTGCGTTGTCGGATGGCTCTGTCATCGGTTCTGTATCGACGATAGTGCCGTCACCGGTTGCATCCGGGATCATCGGATCTGATGATTCGGTAGTAAACTCGGTTTCGATTGCTGCATCGGTTTGTTCGATAAGTTCAGTTTCGATTGCTGTATCGGTTTGCTCTATAAGTTCAGTTTCAATTGCTGCGTCGGTCTGCTCTATAAATTCAGTTTCGACGGTTGCGTCAGTCTGTTGTATAAGTTCGGTTTCGACTGGCATATCAGTTGGTTCTGTGAATTCGGTTTCAGCCGGAGCAGATGTTTCCGGTGGTATTTCGGCAGCTGCATCTTCTAATACAACGCTCAGTTCCGGAAGGTGAATATTTTCGGATAATCTGATTTCGTCAAAAAGAACATGACCGTCTGCTACATCCGGGCTGGTGTACGGTTCTAAATCAGGAACGAAAGTATAACTGCCGGCTGGAAGGTCAGTGCTGTAGAATTCGTAGGCGCCTGGCTTTAATTTCCAGTCCAGATTCAGCAGCTCATATTCCGTAGGGAACTCGGGACCTTCTGCTTCGAGATAACCATTTAACGTAATGCTCTCCGGAAGTCCCAAATCGCTTTGTTCTGTGCCAACCTCTGCTTTCAGGTTTGCATAATTTTTCTTGATTTCTTCGTCTGCATAAGTACCGTCTGCGAGCTTCTTATATTCAGGAAATTCAGTAACGATAAATACGGACGGAGTGCCTTCTTCGGCGTGTACAGGGACAGACGGCACAGATGAAAATGCTGTGGCGACTGCCAGCGTCCATGTCAACCCCTTGGCAGGCAATGAATAATGGTGTCTTTTCATGTTGTTCTCCTCCTCTCAATGTACCGGATCAACAATTCTTCATAATTGTTACATTCATATTAACACAGAAAACAGAAATATGCTATGGAAAAAGTGTGAATTTTTCGTTATTTCAGCAGATCTGGTTCGTTTTGCGCGATGTATGTTTCCAGCGTATTGCGGTCTACCAAAGCCGGAACAACGCTTTGTCTGGAAATACAAAAGCCTGCGGCATAGGTGGCAATGCGAATTGATTTTTCCAACGAATATCCTTCAATTAAATAGGAAGCAAGCGCGCAGATAAAGGCATCTGCTCCGCCGGTCGCGTCAATAGCGGAGAAATCCGCAGCAGGGAAGAATCCGCAGTTGTCAGCGGTCTTTAGATAACAGCCTTCGTGGCCGAGTGTGATGATCACTGTTTCGATACCGCGGGCAAAGAAAAATTCTGCCTGTTCAGTGATTGAACTGTAGGAAGGGCAAAGTGTAGCTGCTTCTTTGCGGTTGGGTACAAAAATATCGGTGTATTGCCAAAGCGCTTCCGGTATAGTATGCAGCGCTGCAGGTTTTAAGATTGTTTTTGCTCCATATTCATGAGCTGTGATTGCAGCTTTCAATACAGAAGATACCGGGATTTCAGAAGAAATCAGACAATAGCCGGCGTGTTCAAACAAGTGCTGGCGGTTTTGGATGATTTCCGGCGTCAGGGAATTGTTTGCGCCCGGTAAAATCGTGATGGTGCTTTCTCCGCTTGTTTCAATATAAATATATGCTTTTCCGGTAGGGAGATTGCTGTTGCGGTGAATTCCCTGAGACAATACATGGGATTTTTCCAGGGTATCAAAAATAAAGGAGGCATCCGTATCGTTGCCTAACTGACCAATCAGAGCAACTTCCCGTCCAAGCTTGCTTGCACCTACTGCCTGATTAGCGCCTTTTCCACCGGCAGTTGTGGTTGCGGTACGGATCGTTGTGGATCTTCCGGCCTGTGGCAGCAGATCTACATTGAATGTCTGGTCGATGTTGATGCTGCCGACTACAACCAGTTTTTTTGTGCGCAGCGCTGGTGGGAGACTGAGACTGCTGCCCGTTTGAAACTGCAGAACAGGGAGAAAATCGGTAGCCATATCAGTCTCTTTGGTTTTTTCGCATTTTTGGATCAGCATTTCGCAAAGAAAACAGCCGAATTCCTGATAAGGAATCCGGATGCCGCAGATATGTGGGAATGTTTCAACCTGCGGATGATCTTCCAGCATACAGATGAGGGAAAGATCAGAGGGAATCGTATAATGCAATGTATTCATCTGCTCATATAAAGAAAGAGCAGAAGCGTAGCTGGAGCAGAGAATACCGGAATAATTGCGGTTGATGATCTCCTGCGCAACATTTTTGGTTTCCGGATAAAAGTCCATATGATTCCGATAGGAAATCTGATGTTCATAAAGACATTTTTGAAATCCATCCAAAATTTGTTTGTTTATGGCGGTATCACAATCGAGAAAACAAGCTAGTTTTGTGTGTTTGTGCTCAATTAATTTTTGGGTCAGCATATAACCAATTTCTTCAAAATTAATCTGCAGAGAGTCTGTACGAAATGGAGCATTGAAAAAACAGACGTCAATATTTTGTTCTTCCAGATAGTGCAGATGTTCGGTGCTGTTTTCACAAACCGGCTCCCAGAGCAGCCCGTCAATTTTGTTTTTACAAAGGGCGGTGAGATGCTTTAGCTCTTGACCGGTATCATTCTGGCTGTCGAGAAGAAGAATGTGATAGCCACTTTTTTGTGCTGTCTTCAAAATACCGTTCACGATGGAAAAACTTTTTGAAGCATTTTTCAAAAGCACACCTAAAAGAAACGTCTTAGAATTGGAAAGTGTTTTCACCATGCCGTAGGGTGTATAGTTATATTCCTTCACAATTTTCAGAACACGTTCTCTTGTTTGTGGATTGATGTTGTGGTCTTTTTCATTTACGATCTTAGAGACCGTGGAAATAGAGACGCCGGCCAACTGGGCAATTTCTTTAATAGTCATAATCAAACCTCATAAATACTAATGTTTTACTTTTTTATGTTATAAAACGTTCCGCGGGATGCGCATTCGCATGAAAAGGGAATATGTCGCAGGCGAACGTATTCAGCGTGGGAATGTGACGAGACACATTCTTTTTTTATTATGAAGGAAAACAATGTGGTTGTCAATGTGAAATGCAAAAGAAAATTGTGCAGAATAAACAGGAAAACTATTTCGTAAATGTTTTTAACTAACAAAAAATAAAAAGTATCTTGACAGAAATAGGAGACAGAGGTAGACTCAAAATATAGAAAAACACTTTAGGAAAATGTTTTTTTGAGCAAAAATATGATACAGAGAGGAAAAGATATGGAGAATGATAAGGCTAAAGAAGTACTAGAACAATTTATAAATCCTAAACTTAATGTAGAGGGGATCAATAATGAAGATTTGATTTTTAGATTGAGAAAACCACAAGGAAAAGTGGATGTTGTTCTGGATACAGATACCTACAATGAGATTGATGACCAGTTTGCATTATCTTATCTGGTGAAATCAGATGAAAAACTGAATTTGAAAGCAATTTATGCAGCGCCGTTTTTTAATCACAGATCTGATAGCCCGGCAGACGGAATGGAGCGCAGTTATCAAGAGATTATGACAATTCTGACACTGCTGGAAAGAGAGGATTTAAAGAGCAATGTATTCAGAGGCTCTACAGAATATATGCCATCGGAGACAGAGCCGGTGATCTCTGATGCGGCAAAAGATCTTGTAGAACGTGCAATGCAGTATACAAAAGAAAATCCATTGTATGTAATTGCAATCGGCGCGATTACAAATGTATCTTCAGCGTTAGTGATGAAACCGGAGATTAAAGATCGTATTGTTTTGATTTGGCTTGGTGGAAATGCGACACACTGGCCGAATAATAAAGAGTTTAATCTTTATCAGGATGTAGCGGGCGCAAGAATTGTATTCGGCTGCGGTGTTCCGCTTGTACAGCTTCCGTGTATGGGTGTGGTATCTGCATTTACAACTAGCGGACCAGAGTTGGAATATCATCTGAGAGGAAAGAACAAGTTATGTGATTACCTGATTGATGAAACAGCCAAAGAAGCAATGGTTTGTTATGGTGGAAGTACTTGGACGAGAGCAATCTGGGATGTTACAGCGGTTGCATGGCTGCTAGATGGAGATTTCATGGAAGATTGTCTGATTCACAGTCCGATTCCGGAATATGATGACCGATATGCCTTTGACAATAACAGACATTTTATCAAGTATGTATACCATATCAAGAGAGATAATTTATTTGCAGATCTTTTTGCAAAATTAACAAAATAAGGAGGAAAATAAAATGAAAACAAGAAGAACGATGGCAATGTTAATGGCAGGTACAATGACAATGAGTATGTTTGGGGCGTCTTCGGTTATGGCGGAGGAGAAACCATTTGAGGGACAGGAAATTACATTTGCGGATACAGGAGCAGGAGATTGGGAGAAAAATCTAGATCCAATTATTGCAAAATTTGAAGAAGAAACAGGAGCAAAAGTGAATGTAGAGTTATATGCTCATGCAGACTATTTGGAACTTCTTCAGGTAAAACTTCCGTCTGAATCTGATGATTATGATGTGATTGGTGTAGATGTTCCGCTGGTAGCTTCATATGCTTCAAAAGGTTGGATCAGTTCGGTAGATGAATATTTTACAGAAGAAGAAAAAGCGCAGTTTACGCCGTCAGCATTGGAAGCTGGTTGTTGGGATGGTTCGTTTTATGCGCCGGCTATGAATAGTTCTTCACAGCTTTTGTGGTATAATACAGCTCTTCTGGAGGAAGCAGGTGTAGAAATACCAGAAAACTCTGTTGAAAACCGTTTGACATGGGAGCAGGTAGCAGACATAGCAAAAAAGACTTTAGAGGTAGTAGATCCGGAAGGAAATAAAGGTATTGGTGGAATTGGATTTGGACAGGTGAGTCGTACTTACCAGATGAATCAGCTTCCGAATAGTTTGGGCGGAAAAAATATTGGTGATGATGGTTATACAGCAGAAGGTATTATTAATAGTCCAGAGTGGATTGAAGCGGCCACATGGTATCAGAATTTATATAATGAAGGTGTTGCATTGAAAGGATTTACGGCAGACGATTCTGGAGATTTTTTCCGTGCAGGAAAAATGGTATTTATAGTTGATGGTACATGGATGTCAAATAGTTGTATTAGTGAAGGAATGGAGAATTTTGGATATGCTCCGGTTCCTGCATTTGAGGGGCATGAGGATCAGGTTGGAACACCGACTGGAAGTTGGCATTTTGGAATTCCGACAAATGCAAAGAACAAAGATCTTGCTGCGGCATTTATTAAATATATGTCAATTGGCGAAGGAAACGAAATGTGGCTTGAGAATAATGGAGATGTACCGGCAACAATTGCAGGTGTTGAAAAGCTTCTGGATAGTGAAGATGCAGAAGAATATATGAAAATTGCAGCATATGAATCCTCTAATACTGCTGTTCCGCGTGCATTAACACCGGGATTTACGGAGTATGATACAATTATTCAGAATACATGGGAAGATATTAAAAATGGTTCTGATGTAACTGAATCTCTAAATAATGCCGCAGCAAAAATCGAGGAAGCTATGGCTAATCTGAAATAATTTGGTTGAGCTGGTATGGGCTATCCTGCAGGGATAGCCCATACTTATGAAAACTATGAATATAAAGGAGAGAGTCTGGATGTTGAATTTGTCAAAGAAAATGCGTTATTTGCCATATGTTTTAATTGGTCCCGCGTTTTTAATTATATGTGTATTTAAGCTATATCCTATTTTGACAACAGTAGTGGAAAGTATCTGGATAGATGGAGCGGTTTCGCTCAAAGCGTACAGCAGAATATTTGGAGACGCCTCATTCTGGAATTCATTTTGGGTTACAATAAAAATGAATCTGGTGATGATTCCATTGCAGGTGGCATTGGCATTTGTTGTTGCGCTGTTGATTAGTAGAAAATTGAAAGGAATTGCTGTATTTAGAACAATATTCTATTTACCAGTTACAATTTCTCTTCCGGTAGCATGTTTAATTTGGAATGTAATGATGAACCCTAATACAGGTGTAATCAATAGTATTTTAAATGTAATTGGGTTACCTTCGCAGGAATTTTTTATGGACAAGTCACAGGCTTTGTGGTGTATTGTATTGGTTGCTACTTGGAAGGGTGTTGGATATTGGATGATGTTTATTTTGGCAGGTCTGAAAAACATTGATCCAGCCTTATACGAGTCAGCAAAAATTGATGGAGCAAATTGGTATCAGACGATTTTCAGAGTTACAATTCCACTCTTAAAAAGGGTATTGTTGTTTGTGTTTGTGGCAAATACTACGGCAAATATTCTTTTATTTGCGCCAATGCAGATTATTACTGGTGGTGGTCCGCAGGAAAGCACGAATGTGTTGATGTTTGAGGCATACCGTGCAGCTTTCAAATATGGTGACCGGCCGAGATCTGCTGCGATTGTAGTGGTGTTGTTAATAATGATTGTGATTGTTAGTCTTTTCCAGGCGGCAGTTCTGAGCGAAAAGGATGAACTGAAAGGAAGAAGGAGGGCGAAAGCATGAGAAGAACAACGAAAATCAAAACTGTGAATGGAATGATATATGTTGCGTTGATTATAATCGCAATTGTAACATTGTTTCCGTTAGTCTGGGGAATATCTGCATCTCTGAGAGATGATTCGGAATTGTATTCTTATATTATGCCGTTTACAATACATACATTAATACCAGTAGAGTTTACTGTGAAATCGTGGGTTGAGTTGTTTACAAAGTATGATTTTTTAAGGCCGGTATGGAATACGGTGTTTATAACGGCAGTTACAATTTTGTTTGGATGCCTTTTAAATTCTATTGCAGCATTTGCATTTGCAATGTTTGATTTTAAAGGGAAAAATGTGCTTTTTATGTTGGTAATGTTGTCATTTATGATTCCGTTTGAGGCAATTGCCCTGCCGCTTTATCAGATAACAGACAAAATGAATATGGTAAATACATATCAGGGAATGATTATTCCGGGGATTGCAAGTGGTTTGGTAATGTTTTTGTTTGTTCAGTTTTTTAAAGATGTGCCAGCAGAACTTTTGGATGCAGCTAGAGTGGATGGCGCAAGTATTGGAACAATTTTTGTGAAAGTATTAATGCCATTGTCTACACCAATATTTATTACTGCTGGTTTGATGTTGTTTATGGATCAATGGAATTCTTATTTATGGCCATTACTGATGGCACGATCAAAAGATATACGTACCATACAGATTGCATTATCTTCTTTTTCAACAGAACATAAAACAGCATGGTCTGCGTTATATGCCGGTTCAATGTTTGCGGCATTGGTTCCGCTGGGCTTATTCCTTCCTCTTCAGAAGTATTTCGTGGAAGGTATTACAAGTAGCGGTATCAAAGGATAATAGATAGGTAGGGATATTATTATGAAGAGATTACTGGTAATAGGCAGTTTAAATCTGGATATGGTTGTCAATGTGGATCATACGCCGCTGGTGGGAGAAACAATCCTGAGTGATAAAATGGAATTGATCCCCGGCGGAAAGGGTGCAAATCAAGCATGTGCAGCGGGATGTCTAGGCGCGGATGTAACAATTCTTGGAGCAGTTGGAAAGGACACCTACGCAGAGATTCAGAAGGAAAGTCTGAAAAAAGCAGGCGTGGATGTATCGCATCTGGTCTGCAGAGAAAATGACGCGACAGGATTAGCGATGATTACGGTGAATAAGGACGGCGATAACAGTATTGTAGTGGTTTCCGGTGCAAATGCGACCTTGTCGCCAAAGGATATTGACGATAATCGTGAGTTGATAGAAGCGTGTGATATTGTGATTTTTCAATTGGAAATTCCGCTTGAAACGGTATGCTATGCGGCGAAACTTGCCAAGTCGCTTGGAAAAACAGTGATCCTTGATCCGGCTCCGGTACCAAAGGAGTTTCCGGAAGAACTCTATAAGTATGTGGATATTATAAAGCCAAATGAGACAGAACTCGGGATGCTGACGGGTATTTCCAATGCGGAGGAACACCTTGAGGAAGTGGTGGAACTGCTTCGCGGACGTGGAGCAAAGGATATACTGGTAACATTGGGCGAAAAGGGTGTTTATCTCAATGAAGAAAATGGTACGTCCTGTAGAATCCCGGCGCTGAAAGTAGAAGCGGTCGATACAACGGCAGCGGGAGATTCTTTTACAGCAGCGTTGGCAATTATGCTGGCAGATGGAAAAACACTTGCTGAGGCAGCGCAGTTTGCGAATTATGTTTCTGCGATTGTAGTTACTAGAAAGGGCGCGCAGTCTTCGATTCCGATGTTAGAAGAAGTAATAGCATATATACAGGGATTGGAAAAGGTCAGCTTATAGCTGTAATTGATATTGTAAAGGCGATAAAATGGCGGATCAGAATAAAAAATATGAAATTCTCAGACTGGATTGCCCGGGAATTTCATATTTTTTACTTGAAAGCTGTCAGCGTGTCTGTTATACTGGACAGGTAACTTCTATGTGCAGAAAGAAAAATGGAAAAATAGAACGGAGTATGGCGTAGTTTGGTAGCGCGCTCGGCTGGGGGCCGAGAGGTCGCAGGTTCAAATCCTGTTACTCCGATTGAAAAGGGGTTCCGTTGAGGGCAATGTCATTAAGTTAAGATGACGATTTAAGATCTCTATACCAGAAATGGTATAGGGGTCTTTTTTCTATTTTTTTCAAAAAGTGTTGACACAAGGTTGAAAATATGCGGCAGCTCTTGCTACTGAATAATTGATGAGGTAGCGAGAGCTGCCCTTGTAATTAAGAAAATCTTGATTGCAAGGAGGACATATATGAAACCAAAACAAATTAAAAAATTTTTACTTTCTGAAATTGAACGACTCTCTAATAACGTAACGGATTACATTAGAAATCCTGGGCGTGATTTCTCAAGAAATCGCAAGCTTCCATTTTCCACTATCATTAAAAGCATCATTGGAATGGAAAGCAAAAGTCTTACAAATGAGCTTATTGATTCTTTTAATACATCAGATTTACCATCTGCATTTGCCTTCGTTCAACAACGGCTAAAAATAAAACCCGAAGCTTTCAAGGCTATTTTTGATGGATTTACATTCAGAATTTTGAAAAGAACAAAGGAGAACATGGCGGTTTTTGCTGTGGATGGAACGGATATACAAATAGCAGCAAATCCTGATGATACAACATCTTAATCTCCATTGTACTATTTATATTCTAGCACCAAACAGAGATAGCAGAATTCAATTCTACTATCTCTGTTACAAAGAACCATCCAATTCAATGTTTTAACTTAATGACATTGACTTATATAGCTGACGCAATCGAGGTCTTTGAAAGTAAGGGAACAGAGATCAGCACGACAAAAGAGCTGTATCCGCTTGTTGCAAAAATGAATGAGACGACAGACTGCCTGGTTGAGCGGGCGATGCGGTATGCTTTTGCAGTGGCAAGAAAATGCAGTGGAAATTATGAGAAGGTGAATCATTATATCAGCTTCAGCAACTGTGATAACACCAATTCTCTGAAAAGACCATACATGATGCTGAAAAGGGAAGAAGCATGAATTTACCGGAACCGCAGATAGATAGGAATTTCTGAAATCCTTACATGTGAATCCGGTGGATGAAGATTTGTTCGCAACAGGTCTTGTCGGAGTGATAAAATCGGTAAATACCTTTAACCCACAGAAAGAAATACAGTTTTCATCGTATGCGTCGGCGGTTATTCGAAATGAGATTATCATGTCTCTCAGGGAAAAACGCCCTCTGGAGTATTGTTCAATCGATGAACCGCTCGTTTCGGAGAATGGAGATAATCTTTATTTTTATGATGTGATCGAGGATAAGAAATGCATGGAAGATGAGGTAGTGGCAAAAACACATATAGAAAATGTGTTCCGCACCTTGAAAGAGAGAGACAGAAAAGTAATCGAACTGCTGATCTCCGGAAAGGAGCAGCAGGAGGTCGCGCGAATGTTTGGGATTACACAGAGTATGGTTTCTAAAATTGTCAGTAAAGTAAAAACAGAAGTAAGGAATTGACAAATAAAAATTTCTATGGTTATACTGTCTATTGTGGATGAAAAGAGAAAAAATAGGAGGGATAACATGGAAATTTTAAAAAAGTTGTTTGCGCCGGTAGACATGACTACGGGAAAACCGTGGGAGCGGATTGTGGCGTTTATGATTCCGATGTTGATTGGAAATATTGCGCAGCAGCTGTACAATACGGTAGACAGTATTGTAGTTGGAAAGTATGTAGGAGATAATGCGCTTGCGGCAGTAGGAAGCGCGGGACCGATTTTGAATCTGCTGATTGTTTTATTTGTTGGTATCAGTATGGGTGCTGGAATTGTAGTATCGCAGTTTTTAGGAGCGAAGAAAAGAGAGGAACTTTCCAGAACACTTGGCAGTTGTATCTTTTTGACAGCAGTTGCGTCTGTATTTGTGATGGTAGTTGCATCATTGGTGGCAAAACCTTTGCTGGTTCTTTTAAAGACGCCGGATACGATTATTGAATGGTGTAATTCTTACCTGATCATCCTGTTTCTGGGAGCAGCAGGTATGGCTTATTACAATATCTTAAGCGGTATTTTACGCGGTCTTGGGGATTCTGTGGCTGCACTGCTGTATCTGGTAGTAGCCAGTCTGTTAAATATTGTATTGGATCTGCTGTTTGTAGCAAAATTTGGAATGGGCGTAAATGGCGTTGCGTTGGCAACTGTGATTGCGCAGATTGTATCCGCGCTGCTGTGTCTGCGCAGACTTGGAAAACTGAAAGATATGCTGGATCTGAAACGGGAATATGTTCGATGGGATTCCAAATATTGTATGGAAATTATCCGTCTGGGGCTGCCGACCGGTATTACGCAGGCAATCATGTCGATGTCTATGCTGGTGGTGCAGACGTTGACGAACAGCTTTGGAGAAATGTTTATTGCCGCAAATGTAATTGTTATGCGCGTTGATGGCTTTGCTATGATGCCGGCCTTTTCCTTTGGTACGGCTATGACGACTTTTGCCGGTCAGAATGTCGGCGCGCGTATGATGGACCGGGTACATAAAGGAGCAAAACAGGGAACGATGATCGCTATGGGTGTTTCCGTGACGATTACGCTGTCGATCCTGTTAGTCGGCAGATATCTGATGGCGATTTTTACGAATACACCGGAACTGGTCGATCTGAGTATGCAGATGATGAAGATTTTGGCGGTCGGATATATTGCGATGGCAGTAACACAGTGCTTGTCCGGCGTTATGCGAGGCGCTGGCGATACGGTTACGCCGATGTGGATCTCTATTATTACGACAATTGTAATCCGCGTGCCGCTGGCATATGGAATGGTGTATCTGACGCGCTCTGAACAGTTCCCGAAGGGAAGACAGGAGTGCCTGTATATTTCACTGTTGATTAGCTGGCTGCTTAGTGCGTTGTTTACGGTAATCTCTTATATAAGAGGAAAGTGGATGTCGAAAGCAATTTTATAGGTAAAAATAGCGGAGGATCGGCGTAAGCGGTTCTCCGCTTTGTAATTGTGCAGTGCTAATTGAAAAAACTGGTTGACACAGCTGAAAAAAAATGTTATCTTAAATCTACAATTTGAAATTCAAAAGCAATGAAGAGGAATAGTACATTTGTTTTTTGCTTCCAGAAAGCTGCCGGACGATGCGAGACAGCAGAAAAAGCATTTGGAACTCACCTTGGAGCAGCTGGCTTAAATTCTGAATCGGTTTCAGAAGAGTAGGCACAGACGGTCGCCCGGTCGTTATTCGGGAAAGATATAAGATTCCTCGGAATCCGTATCGGATGAGTGCATGGAGCAATTCATGAAAAAGAGTGGTACCGCGTAAGATATAATCTTTCGTCTCTGATAATTATTAGAGATGAAAGATTTTTTGTTATATAAGAAAGAGTTGTTTTATATAACAAACAGCGTTCCGCGAGGATCTTTATTCTAATTCTATCAGGAAAAGAAAAGGAGAGAAAAAAGATGCAGAAATTTCAGAAGTATACCAGACAGTATTTTATGCCGCCGAAAGAGTACATGGATTGGACACAAAAAGACCACATTGAAAAAGCGCCAATCTGGTGCAGCGTTGATCTGCGCGACGGCAATCAGGCTCTGATCGTGCCGATGACATTGGAACAGAAGATCAGTTTTTTTAAATTGCTTGTTAAAGTTGGTTTTAAAGAGATTGAGGTTGGCTTTCCGGCAGCGTCAGAGACGGAATATCAGTTTTTGCGCGCGTTGATTGAACAGGATTTGATTCCGGACGATGTGACGATTCAGGTATTGACACAGGCCAGAGAACATATTATCCGTAAGACTTTTGAAGCGCTGGAAGGTGCGAAAAAAGCGGTGGTACATGTCTACAATTCCACTTCACTGGCACAGAGAGAGCAGGTGTTCCATAAATCAAAAGAAGAAATTTTAAAGATTGCTGTGGATGGTGCAGAACTTCTGAAAAAACTGGCAGATGAGACAGAGGGGAATTTTGCTTTTGAATATAGTCCTGAGAGTTTCACCGGAACAGAGGTGGAATACGCGCTTGAGGTGTGCAATGCTGTGCTTGATGTATGGAAGCCAACGCCGGAAAACAAGGTGATTATTAATCTGCCGAGTACGGTTCAGCATTCGATGCCTCATGTATATGCGAGCCAGATTGAATACATGAGTAAAAACATGAAATATCGCGAAAATGTGATTCTTTCTCTGCATCCGCATAATGATCGCGGAAGCGGTGTCAGTGATGCGGAGATGGGAATTTTAGCGGGAGCAGACCGTATTGAGGGAACACTGTTCGGAAATGGTGAACGTACGGGAAATGTGGATATTGTAACGCTGGCAATGAATATGTATTCACAGGGCGTGGATCCGGAGCTTGACTTTACGAATATGCCGCAGATCTGCGAGGAATATGAGGCATATACCGGTATGAACATTGATATGAGAAGTCCTTACAGCGGGGCACTGGTATTTGCGGCATTTTCCGGGTCACATCAGGATGCGATTGCCAAGGGCATGAAATATCGTGAGACAAATGAATGTGAACATTGGACGGTTCCATATCTGCCGATCGATCCGACCGATATC
Source organism: uncultured Marvinbryantia sp. (assembly GCA_937915375.1). Lineage (GTDB taxonomy): Bacteria > Bacillota > Clostridia > Lachnospirales > Lachnospiraceae > Marvinbryantia. The sequence goes on along the minus strand of CALDMO010000042.1, from coordinate 97,277 downwards.
GGCAGACATTACGAGGCGGATGTTATCCGTATTAATAGCCAGTCAGGAAAAGGCGGCGTAGGATATATTCTGGAACAGTATTATGGACTGAACCTGCCGGCAAAGATGAGAGAAGCGATGGGCTATGCGACAAAGGCAGTTTCCGACGAGCAGCATAAAGAACTTCTGCCGGATGAGATTTTCGAATTGTTTAAGACACGTTACGAGGATATTACGGCGCCGTTTGCGGTAACGGAGGTTCATTTCAGACATCACAACGGTATCATCGCAGAGGTGACGGTAGATTATAACGGAGATACGAAGGTAGCGGTTGCTTCTGGAAACGGTCGTCTCAATGCAGTAAGCAATGCGCTTAAAAAACAGTTCCGATTGGATTATGATCTGGTAGTATATCAGGAGCATGCGCTTGAGGCAAGTTCCAGTTCTCGTGCGATTGCCTATGTGGGTATTAAAGATAAACAGGATCAACTTTTCTGGGGAGCGGGACTGGATCAGGATATTATTCATGCATCCATCAATGCACTTTTGACGGCGATCAATAATATGATGTCCGGTATCAGATAATGTGCTTATAGGATTTCCTTCAAAAACGACAAAATATTACAAAAATATTAAGCGCAAAATCCTTTTTAAATAAAGGATTTTGCGCTTTTTGTCGAAAAAGATTGCAAAAAATAGAAATAAATATTACGAAAATATGTTGAAAATATTGACAATGTAACATTTTTGGCATATAATGGAATCATTCGGGAGTATAGGAGCGAGAAAGGAAAGACAATATATGAAAGAGGTCAAGACGCTTCTGGAAACGATGTATAGGAAAATGAGATGTCGGATCAGACATAGAGGACGGCATCATAAGCATTCTGCTATGGCAGTTACGGCATGTATGCTGACGGTCGCGTTTCTGTGCGCTGCGGGTATCAGTGGGGAAAGCAGAAACCTGATCGGGCGGACAAGCGGTAACAGAGCAGTATCAGGCGGCGGAATGGGCAAAGTGCTGGCGGCGGAAACTTCTCAGACAGAAGAATTGCAGGCAGGTCTGAAAGGCGTTGTTCACGGCGCGTTTACGATGACAGAATATTCAAGAGCAGCAGAGGAAATTGAGATAGCGGGAGCGAATGAAGAAATTCTGGTAGGTGCTGCGAGAGTCAGCCGCCAGGATGTATTCAGAGACACACTGGAAGAAGGGACAAGACCGGCCGGTGATGTGGCAGCGCGGGCAAGGGCGCTTGTGCGGGAGAATCAGATGCCGGCAAGTGAATATCAGACGCTGCTTCAGATCGTGGAGGCAGAAGCCACTGGTGAAGATCTTAAAGGCAAGATGTTGATTGCCAGTGTGATTTTAAACCGTGTGGCAGATGAACGGTTCCCGAATACGATTGAGGAAGTTGTATGGCAGGAGATTGGCGGCAGTCCGCAGTTTCAGCCGACGATGGATGGTCGTATTCATTCTGTGGAGATCACGGACAGTACGATTGAGGCAGTAGACCGTGTGTTTTCGGGTGAGGATTATTCGCAGGGAGCGTTGTATTTTATGGCGCGCAATGCATCGGAGAGTGACAGCGTCGGCTGGTTTGATACGAATCTGCAGCTTTTATTTGAACATGGCGGGCATGAATACTATACATTGTCGGAAGAAGCAATTGTATCTTGAAAAAAGTGTCCTGGGAGAGTCGTTTGACTTTCCCGGGATGCTTTTTTATTAGATGGGAAACTCATAGGAGAGTTCCTTTTTTACTATACAGATAACAGAAATTGTGTTAAACTAAAGGAAATTTGATTTTGGGAGGCAGTATCATGTCGGAAAAAAGATTCGATGTTATCACATTAGGAGAAATGCTGATAGATTTTATTGAGCATGGAAAAAGTGTGCAGGGAAATCCGCTGTTTGAGGCAAATCCGGGCGGAGCGCCGTGCAACGTGCTGGCCATGCTGACAAAGCTTGGGAAAAAAACAGCCTTTATCGGAAAGGTTGGAAAAGATATGTTTGGCGAACAGCTGAAAACGGCAGTAGAAACGGCTGGAATTGACACGACTAATCTGGTGATGGATCCGGTGGTTCATACAACGCTTGCGTTTGTACATACTTTTGAGGATGGTGACCGCGATTTTTCTTTTTACCGCAATCCGGGCGCGGATATGATGCTGCGTAAGGAGGAAGTGCAGGAGGAACTGATCCGGGAGTCAAAACTGTTCCATTACGGTACGCTTTCTTCCACGCATGAAGGAGTCAGAGAAGCAACGCGTTACGCGATTTCGGTTGCGGAAGAAGCTGGTCTTTTGATCAGTTTTGATCCGAATCTCCGTCCGCCGCTGTGGGAGTCCTTAGAAGATGCCAAAAGAGAGATTGAATACGGCATGGATCACTGTGATATTCTGAAAATCTCTGATAATGAGATTGAATTTATGACAGGAACAAATGATTATGACAAGGCAGTGGGAATTCTGAAAGAAAAACACAATATTCCGCTGATTCTGGTGACACTCGGAAAAGAAGGCAGCCGTGCTTACTATAAGGATATGGTCGTAGAATGCGCGCCGTTTTTGCAGGAAAATACAATTGAGACGACAGGAGCAGGAGATACTTTCTGTGCATGTACGATCAACTATGTTCTGGAACATGGTCTGGATGGTCTGGCAGAAGAAAATTTAAAAGAGCTTTTGACATTTGCGAACGCGGGTGCCTCTCTGATTACCACGCGTAAAGGCGCTTTGAGCGTTATGCCGGAAAAAGAAGAAGTAGAAGCGTTTATTAAAGAGAGAATTGGCTGATCCGAGGAGGAGATATGATGAGTTTATTTTACAGAAGTACGAGAAGCGGCGAAGAGAGAGTGTCTGCGTCAGAGGCTATCTTGAAGGGATTGGCTTCTGACGGCGCTCTGTTTGTGCCGGATCGCATTCCGACGTTAGATACAGAGCTGCGGACACTTTGCCAAATGAATTATCAAGAAACAGCATATGAGGTGATGAAGCTGTTTCTGACTGACTTCACAGAGGAAGAACTGAAAAGCTGTATCGCGAAGGCATACGATGAAAAATTTGATACCAGAGAAATTGCGCCGCTGAAAAAAGCGGATGGAACTTATTACCTGGAATTGTTTCATGGGGCAACGATTGCGTTTAAAGATATGGCGTTATCGATCCTGCCGCATTTGCTGACAACAGCGGCAAAGAAAAATCAGGTGAAAAATGAGATCGTGATTCTGACAGCAACTTCCGGTGATACCGGAAAAGCTGCTCTGGCTGGTTTCGCGGATGTTCCGGGTACGAGGATTATTGTATTTTATCCAAAAAATGGCGTAAGTCCGATTCAGGAAAAACAGATGGTGACACAAAAGGGAGAAAATACCTATGTGGTTGGCATTCACGGAAACTTTGATGATGCGCAGACTGGTGTAAAAAAACTGTTTGGTGATAAGGCGCTCGCGGAAAAGATGGACGAGGCAGGCTTCCAGTTTTCTTCCGCAAACTCCATCAATATCGGCCGTCTGGTGCCGCAGATTGTTTATTATGTTTATGCGTACACACGGTTATTGGCTTCGGGTGAGATTGCGGACGGCGAGCAGATTAATGTTGTGGTTCCAACCGGTAATTTTGGTAATATTTTGGCGGCTTATTATGCGAAAAATATGGGAATTCCGATTGCCCAGCTGATCTGTGCTTCCAATGACAACAAGGTGTTGTATGATTTCTTTCAGACAGGCGCCTATGACCGCAACCGTGAATTTATCCTGACAACGTCTCCGTCTATGGATATTTTGATTTCCAGCAACTTGGAGCGTCTGATTTACCGGATTTCCGGTGATGATGCACAGAAAAATCGTGCGCTGATGGAAGCACTGCAAACGGACGGAAAGTATGAGATTACATTGGATATGCGGCAGAAATTGGCAGATTTTTCCGGCGGCTACGCAAGTGAAACTGAGGTAGCACAGGAGATTAAAGAGATGTATGAAAAGACCGGTTATGTGCTGGATACGCATACAGCTGTTGCGTCGCGTGTGTATAGAGACTGGAAAAAGGCAAAGAACGATGATAAAAAAACAGTCGTTGCTTCTACTGCAAGTCCGTACAAGTTTACCAGAAGCGTAATGAACGCGATTGACGGTAAGTATGACGCGATGTCCGATTTTGAGCTGGTGGACGAACTGGCTCGCATTTCGGGTGTTGCTGTTCCGAAGGCGATTGAGGAAATCCGTACAGCTCCGGTGCTGCATGATACCGTAGTGGATTGTACGGAGATGAAAGAGATTGTGCAAAAAATTCTTGGCGTATAAGAAAGGCGTATGTGATGTATACAATACTGGATATGATCATTATTGCCTGCGGCATTTATGTTCTGAATGGTTATTATCAGTTAAAAACGAAAGGGATTATTAAAGAAGGGCTGCTGCTGCCGAAGGGACTTCCGGCAAACCGCTGCAAAGATAAGGAAGGGTATATTGCAGAGATGGCGCCGAAACTATTGATTTATGGAATTACGCTGTTAGTTTGTGGCGTTTTGGGTTATCTGCAGAGTTTATTTCAGTTGTTTGGAGTTTTATACCTGTTGATGCTGGCAGTATTTCTTGGTGTGACAATCTGGTTTTCCAGACAGATAAAAAAAGCAATTATGAAATATTTTTAAAAAAGTGCTGTTGTCCGATGTGGGCAGCAGCACTTTTTCGAAATCCTATATGGAAAATTTTTATACACGTTTTTCGAGCGGTACATATTTCTGATGTTTTTGAACCGCCTTGTATGCCGGACGGATGATCTTTCCGTTGTTGATAAGTTCTTCGATGCGGTGCGCGCTCCAGCCGACCATACGCGCGCTGGCAAACATTGGTGTGAATAACTCCGTAGGAAGATCAAGCATACTGTAAACAAAACCGCTGTAGAAATCGACATTGGCGCTGACACCTTTATAAATGCGGCGCTCTTTGGCGATGACATCTTTTGCCAGTCTGGCAACAGTAGAATAAAGCCGGAATTCATCTTCTCGTCCTTTTTCCTTAGAAAGATTTTCTACAAAGCTTTTGAGGATATTGGCACGCGGGTCAGATAAAGAGTAAACGGCGTGTCCCATACCGTAAATCAAACCGGAGTGGTCAAAGGCTTCTCTGTTGAGCAGTGCTGTCAGGTAAGCGGAGATCTCATCTTCATCGGTCCAGTCCTTTACGACAGACTTCATATCTTCAAACATTTTAACAACCTTGATATTGGCGCCGCCGTGACGCGGACCTTTTAAGGAGCCGAGAGAAGCAGCCATTGCGGAGTATGTATCCGTACCGGAGGAGGTTACCACATGATTGGTAAATGTGGAGTTATTACCGCCGCCATGTTCCATATGAAGAATCAGTGCAAGATCAAGAATGCGAGCTTCCAGTTCGGTATATTTGGAATCCGGACGCAGAAGATAGAGAATATTTTCAGCTACGGAAAGATTCTGCTGCGGAACATGAATAAAAAGGCTGTTGCCGTCATGATAATGACTGTAGGCCTGATAACCATAAACGGATAAAATCGGCACAAGGCTGATCAGCTGCATACATTGACGCAAAACATTTGGAATTGTAATATCGTCTGCGCGGTCATCATAAGCATAGAGTGTTAAGATGCTGCGGGCCAGTGTGTTCATCATGTCAGAACTTGGAGCTTTCATGATGATATCGCGTACAAAGCTGGTCGGAAGAGAACGGTAGCTTGCCAAGATAGAAGAAAATCTGGAAAGCTCCTCCGGTGTCGGTAGAGATCCGAATAGGAGAAGATAGGTAACTTCATCGAAACCGTAACGATTTTCGGTAATGAAGCCGCCTACAATATCTTCAATATTAACTCCTCGATAATATAATTCTCCTTCGCAGGGAATCATATCATGATCTACAATGATATTAGAACGAATTTCAGAAACTTCTGTCAGCCCGGCAAGTACGCCCTGTCCATTAATGTCACGCAGTCCGCGTTTGACCTCGTATTTGGAGTAGAGCTCCGGATCAATGGAACTGCTTGTTTTACAGAGATTGGCATAGTTTAGGATATCAGGTGTAATTTCGGAAAAATTTGTCATAAACGGACCTCCAGTCTGTATATTTTTTCAATATTTAGTCTATTATACCATAAGGAAGAGGGCAAAAAAAGAAAAAAAGTATTAATTAATTGTGAAAAGAAAGAAGCGAAAGAAGTGTGAAAAAATGATTTGAAACACTTGACTTTTAGCAGAACTGATGCGATAATTATGTAAAGTTAACAGAGACAAAGCGCATATTTCCTGGAATGTTCGATAATTCCTGCTGTTTTGAACCTACATTTACTTTAAACGGGATTCCTACATTGCTGACTGGATGTCAGGCCTCCATATTGCAGTGGAAGGCAGAAGGTCAGTTGCGGTTACCCACCTAGCATTGCTAGGAGTCAAAAGGCAGGAACCGGCATTTTGGGAGGATATAAAAAAGAGAGTCGCAAGGCTCTCTTTTGATATAACAAGGAGAAAAATTATGGGTATTAAAATTAGTAAATTCGGTAAATTGAGCGATGGAAGAGAGGCAAAACTGGTGACTCTTGCTAACGCAAATGGGATGTCGGTGGAGGTGACGGATTTTGGCGCGACACTGGTATCCGTAGTTGTCCCGGATCAGAACGGAAAAGCGGCGGACGTAGTGCTCGGCTATGCGGACGTAGTGGATTATGCAAAAAACGGCGGATATCTGGGGGCGACGATTGGAAGAAGCGGCAATCGTATCGGCGGTGCGTCTTTTGAAATTAACGGTGTTACTTACACATTGGATCAAAATGAAAAAGGCAACAACTTACATAGCGGTATCAAGGGATATGATCGTATGATTTGGGAGATGGAAACGGATGAGACGGCTCTTGCGGTGAAATTTTCACATCACAGTCCGGATATGGAGCAGGGGTACCCGGGAAATTTTGATGTCAGCGTTACCTATACTCTGACAGAAAATAATGAATTAAAAATCAGTTATGAAGGGGTTTCCGACAAGGATACGATCGCAAATATGACGAATCACAGTTATTTTAATCTGGAAGGTCATGATTTCGGCAGCATTCTGGATCATACCTTATGGATTGACGCGGATGCTATGACTGCGACAGATGCGGAATCTATTCCGACAGGAGAACTTCGCCCGGTAACGGGTACGCCGTTCGATTTCCGTCAGGCAAAACGGATCGGACAGGATATCGATGCGGATGATGAACAAATCCGGTTCGGCGGAGGTTTTGATCACAATTTTGCGTTAAATACAGACGGTTCTTTCAAAAAAGTGGCTGAGGCAAAAGCGCCGATCAGCGGCAGAACGATGGAAGTATTCACGGACTGTGTGGGGATTCAGTTCTATGCCGGCAATTTTATTGAGGATACCTGGATTGGAAAAGACGGCAAAGCATATCAAAAACGGGGCGGTTTCTGTTTGGAAACACAGTTCTATCCGGATGCCGTTCATCATGAAAACTTTGCTTCTCCGATCTTAAAAGCGGGCGAAAAATATCAGACAACAACAATTTATAAATTTTCGTAAATAATTTCCGCATTTTGGAAATACTATATGTAAATACTGCAAAAGAAAAGCTGCGGCAGAAGAAGACCGCGGCTTTTGCTGTATTAGGAGGATCAAAATGCGGAAAATTATTTTTTTGTGCGGGGGTATTTTGACGATACTGCTCATCTGTTTTTTTGATGGGGGAAGGCAGAAAGAGAAACGCATGCAGGATGCATGGATGGTTAATGCAACATTGCGGGAAGAACCGGATGCGGAGCAGACGGAAATGGAGCAGGAGGTAAAAATGACGGAGAGTGAAAAAACGGACCGTATGATTCGTGTACTGATCAAAACAGCTGGATTTGCGTCTTCTTATCATGAGAAAATTCAGCTTACCTCTGAGACGGCATTTACTGTTTCGGATGGAACTTCACAGGTGGAATATGAGCCGCGGACAGAACTGCTTCTTACGGCGGAAAATCCCTGTTTTCAGAAAAGTGATGTGATTTTTTTGGAGAGTGAACAGGAATCCTTTCTGATTGAGAATCTGCAGCGGGATAAAACAAACGCAGAGTATCCGGGAAAACTGGAAATTCGGAAAACGGAAAATGGTCTGCTGCTGATCAATGAACTTTCTCTGGAAGAATATCTTTGCTGTGTGGTTCCGAGCGAGATGCCGTCTTCCTATCCGGAGGAGGCGTTAAAAGCGCAGGCGGTTTGTGCCAGAACATATGCGGTTCGTCAGATGCAGGAGGGCAGAGCGCAGGAATTTTTTGCTGACGTGGATGACAGCGTATCTTATCAGGTGTATAACAATCAGGACAGAGCGGTCAGTACCGATCAGGCTGTTTATGAGACAAGAGGAATGGTACTGAAAGAAGACGGTCAGTTGATCGATGCTTTGTATTATTCGACTTCCTGCGGGCGAAACACAAAGCAGGATTTATCTGCGGAGACGGTTTTTGTTGCCTTTTTGACAGATAATACGTTGGCAGCCTATGAAGCGGAGGAACCGTGGTTTCGCTGGGAGTGCGAGATTTTTCTGCAAAGTTTGCCGGGGGTACAGTCGTTGGAAATTCTTGAACGAAGACCAGACGGCGCCGCGCAGCTTTTGCAGGCGGTTCTTGCAAGCGGAGAGCGGAAACTGATTAAGGGGGAATATGAGATTCGCAGATATCTGGCACAGTTTCGTCCGATTGTGATTTTGCAAAACGGGGAAGAAAAAACGGATCTGACTCTGCTTCCGAGCGCGTTTTTGATTTTGTGTCCGCAGTACGAGAATGAAGAACTTACCGGCTATGCCATTTTGGGCGGCGGTTACGGACACGGAAACGGGATGAGTCAAAACGGAGCAAAGCAGATGGCACGGCAGGGAATGACATTTGATGAGATTCTGGCGGCATACTATGATGCGGCGGTGGTTGAAGAAATGAATTAAAAAAAGCGTTCGTACAGGCACGGCTTGCGAAAAAGCAGCATACATGATAAACTGATAGACATAAAAAGCGACTTGGTGCGCGGCCGGGGGGAAGTATGAATCAGATATCGGAGTACATCAGAACGATCCGCAGATTTCTGTGGAAAATGAAAAAAGATCGGGTGGATGCGTTTGCGGCCCAGACCGCGCTTTTTATCATTATGGGTTTTTTCCCGTTTTTTATGCTGTTGCTGACGCTGATCCAGTATACGATGCTGACACAGGAAATGTTGATGGAGATGCTTCTGGAAGTGCTTCCGGCTAGCTTTTATGATGTGATCGTCAGTATTGTACAGGAGTTGTTCAACAGCTCTACGGCGCTTCTTTCCGGTACGGTGATTGCGGCGCTCTGGGCGACCGGCCGCAGCGTTTTGGCGATCACGAATGGGCTGAATTCTGTTCGCGGTGTGAGAGAGAGTCGAAATTACCTGTTTATGCGTCTGCGTTCCGGGATTTATATTTTGTTTTTGCTGCTGGCGATTCTGCTGGCAATGGCACTGATGCTGTTCGGCAACCGCATTCAGGATACGGTTCTGCATTACCTGCCTTTTTTAAACCAATTCAGCGGAATTATTATCAGCTTTCGCGCGGTGCTTTCTATTTTTGTGCTTTCGCTGGTGTTTTTGGCGATGTACTGTGCGCTGCCGAACTGCAAAGTAAATATTATTCGTCAGATACCGGGAGCGGTATTCACGGCAGCGGCCTGGTCCATTTTTTCTTATGGGTTTTCTATTTATTTTGACCATGCGGGGCGATTTTCGTCGGTTTACGGCAGCCTGACAACGGTTGTGATGATGATCCTCTGGCTGTATTCCTGTATGTGGCTGCTGTTCGTGGGAGCGGAGGTCAACTGTTATATGGAATATCCGGATGCCTTTGCGGACGAGGAATTATTCTGAATTTCTGCTTGACATTCATTTTGGAAGTGGGTAGAATGAGTAATTAGAAGCGGGTGACCGCAATATAACAAAAGCGAAGAAGGTGTCAGTAGCACATCATTTTCCCTACCAGAGAAGGGGAGTCATCGGCTGGAAGCTTCCCGGGGTTCAGATGTTGAGGCGAATTTCCCACCGGAGCTGCATTTTTGAAACCGCTGCCGCGGGCAGTTGGCGCGTAGAAAATGACGGAACTGCACGTTACGCAGAGTTGGAGTGCCTGTCTATGACAGGAAGCAGGGTGGTACCACGGATATTAGCTTCGTCCCTATTTGGGACGGAGCTTTTTTGTCATATTAAGAAACGTTATTTAGTGTGATGAAAATTTTATGTCCTCCCTGCACAAAAAGAAAGGAGAATATTATGAAAGAAAAACTTCAGGCCATCAAAGAAGAGGCCGTGAAACAGATCCAGCAGTCAGACTCACTGGAAAAACTGAACGAAGTGCGTGTGGCGTTTCTTGGAAAAAAAGGCGAGCTGACGGCGGTATTAAAAGGAATGAAAGATGTTGCGCCGCAGGATCGCCCGATGGTCGGTCAGATGGTGAACGAGACAAGAGCGGTGATCGAGGAAGTGCTTGACGCTGCAAAGACAAAGCTGGAAACGGCTGCAAGAGAGCAGCAGTTAAAAGAAGAAGTGATTGATGTGACACTTCCGGCAAAGAAAAATAATGTCGGTCATCGCCATCCGAATACAATCGCCAGAGAAGAGGTAGAACGTATTTTCATCGGCATGGGCTACGAAGTGATTGAAGGCCCTGAGGTAGAGTATGATGAATATAATTTTGAAAAGCTGAACATTCCGGCAAATCATCCGGCGAAGGACGAGCAGGATACTTTCTATATCAATAAAGAGATCGTATTGCGTACTCAGACTTCTCCGGTGCAGGCGCGCAGAATGGAACAAGGAAATCTTCCGATCCGTATGATCTCACCGGGACGCGTGTTCCGTTCCGATGAAGTGGATGCAACCCATTCTCCGTCTTTCCATCAGATTGAGGGATTGGTTATTGATAAAAATATTACTTTTGCGGACTTGAAGGGAACTCTGGAAGAGTTTGCAAAAGAACTGTTTGGACCGGAAACAAAGACGAAATTCCGTCCGCATCATTTCCCGTTCACTGAGCCGAGCGCGGAGGTGGATGTGAGCTGCTTTAAGTGCGGAGGAAAGGGCTGTCGTTTCTGTAAGGGGTCTGGCTGGATCGAGATTCTCGGCTGCGGTATGGTGCATCCGCATGTGTTGGAAATGTGCGGTATTGATCCGAACGAGTACACTGGTTTTGCATTCGGTGCCGGTCTGGAGCGAATCGCGCTGCTGAAATATGAAATTGACGATATGCGTCTGCTGTATGAAAACGATATTCGTTTCTTAAAACAGTTCTAATAAGCAATGAGAGGAGAGAAACATGAATACTTCATTATCATGGATCAAAGCCTACGTTCCGGAACTGGAATGTACGGCACAGGAATATACGGACGCAATGACGCTGTCCGGCACAAAGGTAGAGGGTTATCAGAGACTGGATCAGGATTTGGAAAAAATTGTGATTGGTCAGATTAAAAAGATTGAACGTCATCCGGATGCGGACAAACTGATCATCTGTCAGGTGGATGTTGGAACAGAGGTAACACAGATCGTTACCGGAGCGCCGAATGTAAAAGAAGGCGATAAGGTTCCGGTTGTTCTGGATGGAGGACGCGTAGCGGGCGGTCATGATGGAAAAATGACACCGGGCGGTATCGCTATCAAAAAAGGCAAGCTGCGTGGAGTAGAATCAAACGGCATGATGTGCTCGATCGAAGAACTTGGTTCTACAAAGGAGATGTATCCGGAATCGCCGGAGTACGGCATCTATATTTTTCCGGAGGATGCTCCGGTAGGAGAAAGCGCTGTGAAAGCGCTTGGATTGGATGATGTGATTTTTGAATATGAGATTACATCCAACCGTGTGGATTGTTACAGCGTACTTGGCATCGCCAGAGAAGCGGCGGCAACTTTCCGGAGACCGTTTTGCCCGCCGGTTGTGACGAAAACAGGCAATGATGAGGACGCGAATGATTATGTAAAAGTAACCGTGAAAGATCCGGAACTCTGCCCGCGTTATACAGCAAGAATCGTAAAAAATATTAAGATCGGTCCGTCTCCGAAATGGCTGCAGAGAAGATTGGCAGTGAACGGTATCCGTCCGATCAACAATGTGGTGGATATTACTAACTATGTCATGGAAGAGTACGGACAGCCGATGCATGCGTATGATTATGATCGTATCGCGGGTCACGAAATCGTGGTGCGGCGTGCGGAAAAAGGAGAAAAATTCGTAACGCTCGATGGTCAGGAACGCACAATGGATGATTCCGTGCTGATGATCTGTGACGGTGAAAAAGCAGTCGGCATTGCCGGTATCATGGGCGGTGAAAATTCCATGATTACGGATGATGTCAAAACGATGTTGTTTGAAGCGGCATGCTTTGACGGAACGAATATCCGTCTTTCCGCAAAGAAAATCGGTCTGCGTACAGATGCTTCCGGAAAATTTGAAAAAGGTCTTGATCCAAATAATGCGCAGGCAGCAATCGACCGTGCTTGTCAGCTGATGGAGGAATTAGGAGCCGGTGAAGTAGTCGGCGGCATGGTGGATGTCTACAGCAAGAAAAAAGAGCCGGTACGCGTTCCGTTTGAACCGGAAAAAATTAACGCTCTGCTTGGAACTGATCTTTCGGCAGAGGAAATGTTGGGTTATTTCAAGAGTGTGGAATTGGAATATGACGAGGAAACGAAAGAAATTATCGCGCCGACGTTCCGTCATGATATTTTCCGTACTGCCGATCTGGCTGAGGAAGTGGCAAGATTCTACGGCTATGACAACATTCCGACTACGCTTCCGAAAGGGGAGGCGACCACCGGAAAGCTGCCGTTTTATCTGCGCATTCAGCAGACTGCGCGAGAGATTGCGGAATTCTGCGGTTTTTCACAGGGCTATTGCTATTCCTTTGAAAGTCCGAAGGTATTTGATAAGCTGCTGCTTCCGGCAGATGACAAGCTGCGTCAGGCAGTGACGATCTCTAATCCGCTTGGTGAGGATTTCAGCATTATGAGAACGATTTCTTTAAATGGAATGTTGAATTCTCTGGCATTTAATTATAATCACAGAAACAAAAACGTACGCCTGTATGAACTTGGCAATGTATACCTGCCGAAGGCGCTGCCGCTTACGGAACTTCCGGAGGAGCGTATGCAGCTGACGCTCGGTATGTATGGCGACGGCGACTTCTATGTGATGAAAGGCGTTGTGGAAGAATTCTTTGAAAAAGCAGGTCTGCATGGAACGCTGACCTACGATCCGAAAGCAGGAAAACCGTATCTGCATCCGGGACGTCAGGCAAATATCATATATGATGGAAAAGTGCTCGGATACTTGGGCGAACTGCATCCGCAGGCGGCTGACAATTACGGCATTGGCGAGCGTACCTATGTGGCGGTTTTGGATATGCCGGCTGTTGTAGAATATGCGTCCTTTGACCGTAAATTTGAAGGCATTGCGAAATTCCCAGCTGTGACACGCGACCTCAGTATGGTAGTACCGAAAGAAATTCTGGCTGGCGATATTGAAAAGATGATCGCTCAGCGCGGCGGAAAATATCTGGAGAGCTACCAGCTGTTTGATATTTACGAGGGCGAACAGATTGAAGCAGGATTTAAGTCTATGGCATATTCAATCGTATTCCGCGCGAAAGATAAGACTCTGGAAGAAGCAGATGTGACAGCGGCAATGAAAAAAATCTTAAACGGTCTGGAATCTATGGGCATTGTATTGAGACAGTAGGATAACAAAGCATGTGCCTTGGCACCTGAATTTTATAAAAAAACGGCATGGCTTCGGCTATGCCGTTTTGCATGATAGCTTTTGTGCGCAGAAAAAGCTTGACATCTGTCAGATTTACGGTTTACTGTAAGAGACAGGCACGAATGCGGAAATACTGGAGTGTTTCTCGGCAGAAGCAGATGGGCAATGCTGAGGCGCAGTGTGCGAAAGGCTTATTTACGGAAATGGGGAAGCGGCATGAAAATATATATCATCCGGCACGGACAGACGATGTGGAACAAAGAACGTCTGCTGCAGGGAAGAAGCGATATTGAATTGAATGAAAACGGTAGAGAGCTGGCAAAGCGTACCGGAGAGGGGATGAAGGAAATTCCCTTTGACCTGGCGTTCACCAGTCCCTTAAAAAGAGCGAAAGAGACGGCGCGGCTGGTGCTAGGGGCGCGCAGTGTGCCGCTTATTGAGGATGAGAGGCTTATAGAGATCAGCTTCGGCAAATATGAGGGAACACACTGGAGTCCGGGCGAAGGACAGTTTGACAGCCCGGAGGTTTTTAATTTTTTTAATCATCCGGAACGGTATGTGCCGCCCGCGGATGGCGAATCTATGAAAGAATTGGCGAACCGCACGGCAGAGTTTTTAAGAGATATCTGCAGTAGACCGGAGCTTTCGGATAAAACGGTTTTAGTATCCAGCCATGGCGCGGCGGTGCGGGCAATGCTGAACAGTTTGCATCCCTATGAAATGAAAGATTTTTGGAATAGGGGGGTCGCGCCGAACTGCGGTGTGGCGATTTTGGAATGTACGGATGAAAACATCGAACTGGTAGAAGAAGGAAAATTATTTTATTAAGGATGTATCAGGTTGAAGTTGTGCAGACATACTGATATAGAATAGACAGGAGAGTATATGAAAACATCAGATTTTTATTTTGATTTACCGCAGGAATTGATCGCGCAGGATCCGCTTAAGGATCGTTCCGCTTCACGGCTGCTGGTTTTGGATAAAGAGACAGGCAGACGCGAGCACCGTGTTTTTAAGGATATAATCGAGTACCTTAATCCGGGCGATTGTCTGGTGGTAAATAATACAAAGGTGATTCCGGCGAGACTTTACGGTAGTAAGGTGGGAACAGATGCGAAGATTGAAATTCTTCTTTTGAAACGCCGGGAAAATGATATTTGGGAGACTTTGGTAAAACCAGGTAAAAAAGCAAAACCGGGCACGGAAATTTCGTTTGGAGACGGCCGCTTGACCGGAAAGGTGTTGGAAGTAGCGGAGGAAGGAAATCGTCTGATTCAGTTTGCGTATGAAGGGATTTTTGAGGAAATTCTCGATGAACTGGGACAGATGCCGCTGCCTCCGTATATTACGCATCAGCTGGAGGATAAAAACCGTTATCAGACTGTTTACGCGAAGCATGACGGCTCGGCTGCCGCTCCGACAGCCGGACTGCATTTTACACCGGAGCTTCTGGAAGCAATTCAGGCAAAGGGTGTGAAGCTGGCACATGTGACATTGCATGTGGGACTTGGAACGTTCCGCCCGGTTAAGGTAGAAGATGTGACCAGTCATCATATGCATTCTGAGTTTTATATTGTTGAGGAGGATCAGGCGAAACTGATCAATGAAACAAAGGCAAACGGTGGTAAAATTGTCTGTGTCGGAACAACGAGCTGCCGTACGCTCGAATCCGCGGCGGATGAAAACGGTATTCTCCATGCCGGAAGCGGCTGGACTGATATTTTTATCTATCCGGGCTATCGCTTCAAGATCCTGGATGAATTGATCACAAATTTTCATCTGCCGGAATCTACGCTTCTGATGCTGGTGTCCGCGCTTGCCGGAAAAGAAAATATTGAAGCAGCATATAAAGAGGCGGTGGAGCAGAGGTATCGATTCTTTAGTTTTGGCGATGCGATGCTGATTAAGTAGAGGCAAGAGGGAATCGTAAACGATATAATGTTTCATAAAATTCCGGATAGCTGATGCGGACGCAATCCGCACTGGTGATTTCGGTTTCCCCGTCCGCTGCGAGAGCGGCAATCGCAAAACTCATAGCGATGCGGTGATCGAGATGACTGTCAACGACAGCGCCGTGCAGCGGATAACCGCCTTCAATAATCATGCCGTCGTCGGTTGCCTGCACTCTGGCTCCCATAGCTAAGAGGGCAGTGGCGACGGTATCAATACGATTAGATTCTTTGACTTTTAATTCTTGTGCATCGCGGATGACGGTGACGCCGTCTGCCAAAGCGGCCAGTACGGCGATCACAGGCAGTTCGTCGATCAGTGTGGGGATGAGTGCTCCGCCAATCGTTGTACCCTTTAAAGAAGAATATTTTACAAGCAGATCAGCAGTTGGTTCTCCGCCGCTGATTTTTTTATTTATTAAAGAAATATCGGCGCCCATTTCCAGCAGAACGCGAAGAATGCCGTCACGGGTTGGGTTGATGCCGACATTTTTAATCAGCAGTTCGGAACTAGGAACAGCAAGCGCAGCAGCGATAAAATAAGCGGCGGAAGAAATATCTCCCGGCACTTTGATTTTTTCAGCACGCAGATCGGGTTCCGGACAGATGGTGGAGGTGGTGTCTTTTGTACGGACATCTGCGCCGAATCCGGAGAGCATTAATTCGGTATGATTACGTGATAATTGCGGTTCGATGACGCTTGTTGGAGTATCCGCATATAATCCTGCCAGTAAGATACATGATTTTACTTGGGCGGATGCTACCGGTGATTTGTAGGAGATTCCATGCAGTGAAGCGGCTGGCCGAATCTGAAGCGGCGCGCAGCCGTTGCCCTTAATACTGATGATATCCGCCCCCATCTGTGTGAGCGGCTCCATGATACGCTTCATCGGACGGCTTTGAATCGAAGCATCGCCGTTTAAGATGGTTTCAAAATTTTGTCCGGCAAGAATACCGGAGATCAGGCGCGTGGTTGTACCGCTGTTGCCGGTGTCAAGCACTTCGGAAGGCGCCTGCAGTCCGTGCAGTCCTTTTCCGTGAACGAGAATTTTATTCGGCATATTTTCGATTTCGATGCCAAGCTTACGGAAGCAGTCAATGGTAGAAAGACAGTCCGCACTCTGCAGAAAATTGGTTATCTCGGTTGTACCGCGCGCCAGCGCGCCGAACATTACAGCGCGGTGAGAAATTGATTTATCGCCGGGAACGGTAAGTTCGCCCCGTAAGGAACGTGTTTGTTGTGTAAATTTCATGATAGTAGAAAATCCTTTCTATAAATTTAATCAACGTATACCGTATACCGATACTTGCGCAGCAGCTTTGCTGCTTTCAGCAGAGATTCCTCTTCATAAAACTCCACTCGTAATACTGCTTCTTCAAATTCCCGGTTGTGTACAATCCCGATATTTTTCAGGCTGATATTACTGCTGGCTAGGATGGTGGCGATGATTGCAATCCCTCCGGTTTCGTCAACTAAATCGCAGTAAAGTCGGTGTACTTTTTTTAAAGGACCGCTTGACAGATCAGAAAAGGTATTTCGATAATCGCGGGAATCAGCGAACAGGCGGTTCAGCGCCTGGTGATCATGGCTGTCCAGTTCGCCGCGTACTTGACGCAGGCTTTCGATGTAATCGTCTAAAATAGAGATGATATTACCGGCATTTGTGGTACAGATTTGCTCCCACATCTCTGGAGAAGAAGAAGCGATGCGTGTAATATCTTTAAATCCGCCGGCGGCAACTGTCCGCATTGTTTCTGCCGGCGTATCCTTGGCGTGTACCAGATTGACCAGTGTGGATGCGATGATATGCGGCAGGTGGCTGATCGCTCCGGTTACATAATCGTGTTCCTGATAATCAAGTTCCAGCGGCAAGGCCTTTAATGAGGTGATCAGCTGAATATACGCTTCTGTTTTTTCGCGGGGAACATGTTTTGCAGGTGTTACAATGTAATATGCGTTTTCAATTAGATGGTGTTTAGAATTGCGAATACCTGTTTTCTCAGAACCGGCCATTGGATGACCGCCGATAAAACAGTGTTCTAGTTCTAGCGCTTTCACATGTTCATGAATATCGGTTTTGGTACTTCCGACATCAGTCAGAATGCATTGACTCCCAATCAATGGTTTTAGCTTTTTTAAATATGCGGCGTTTGTTTCTACTGGTGCGCACAGGAAAATATAGTCGCAGGAGGACCAGGAATTATCCGGCTGGTCGTATGCTTTGTCGATGATTCGTTCGGAGAGTGCGTATTCGATGGTGTCTTTGCTTTTCGTGTGAGCAAAAATGGTGACGTTCGGGTAGTAATATTTCAGTGCTTTGGCGATGGAACCTCCGATCAGTCCCAATCCGATAAAACCAACAGTAAATTGAATTTCCATAATGACTCCTTATTTGTATACAAATTTCTACCATTGTACTCTTGGAATATCTTTTCTGTCAACACTTTTGCACTTTAAAGTGCGGAAAATGTTCGCGTTTTAAGATGACAGAAAGAGTTTGTACTATGAAGTACGTAAAGAAGGAACGAAAGAAATTTGTCTGATTTCTGCAAACACCGGTAGAAATAAAATGGTTTTTCGGCGCATAGTCGGATAGCAAAAAAATAAATTGGTAAATTTGAATAATTTACTTGAAATTTATATAAGATTTTAGTAGAATGTATCCATAGGGCTTCGTAGGAAACGGAATTTTCGTTTCAGAATACTAGAATTGGAGGATAGAAAACATGAAAGTTTACACAACAGACAGAATTCGTAACGTGGTAATTCTTGGGCACGGCGGCGCTGGAAAGACCAGTCTGACTGAAGCGATGGCATACCTTTCAGGTATTACCAGCCGTATGGGAAATGTCACAGAAGGCAATACCGTCAGTGATTTTGATAAAGAAGAGATTAAGAGAAAATTTTCAATTAATACATCGGTTGTTCCGATCATCTGGGGCGATATCAAGGTAAATGTTCTCGATACACCGGGATATTTTGATTTTGTTGGTGAGGCGGAAGAGGCAGCAGCTGCAGCAGACGCAGCGATTATTGTTGTAAATGGCAAGAGCGGTGTGGAAGTCGGCACACAGAAAGCTTGGGATCTTTGCGAGAAATACAAATTGCCAAGAATGTTCTTTGTTACCAATATGGATGTGGATAATGCCAGCTTCCGTCAGGTAGTAGAAGATCTGACTGAGCTTTACGGCAAGAAGATTGCTCCGATTCATCTGCCGATCCGTGAAAATGAAAAGTTTGTCGGCTATGTTAATGTAGTGAAAAAACTGGGCAGACGCTGGGTAGGAAAAGGCGAAAAAACAGAATGCGAGATTCCGGATTATTCTATGGAATATCTGGAGAAATACAGAGAAGTATTGTTAGAGGCAGTGGCGGAAACATCAGAAGAATTTATGGATCGTTATTTTGCGGGAGAGGAATTCTCAGCGGCGGAAATTATGGCGGCGCTGACAGTGAATGTTTCTGACGGATCGATCGTTCCGGTTGCGATGGGTTCCCCGATCAATCTTTACGGTGTTGCCAATTTGCTTGATGATATGGTGCAGTATTTCCCGAGTCCGGATAAGAGAACAATTGCCGGCATCAATATGAAGACGAGCGAAATTTATCAGGCAAATTATGATTTTGCGAAATCAAAATCCGCATTTGTATTCAAGACGATCGTAGATCCGTTCATTGGAAAATATTCATTGATCAAAGTGGCTTCCGGTGTTATCAAAAATGATGATGTGCTTTACAATGTGACGCAGGATGCGGAAGTAAAATTGAATAAGCTTTATGTGATGGAAGGCGGAAAAACAATTGAGGTTCCGGAACTCCATGCGGGTGATATCGGCGCCATTGGAAAATTGAATGTTACAAAGACAGGAGAAACGCTTTCTACAAAAGCAGCGCCGATCCAGTATGCGGGTGTTGACGTGTCCACTCCATATACATACAAGAGATATTTCGCAAAATCAAAAGGCGATGAGGATAAGATCTCACAGGCACTTGCAAAGATGATGCAGGAAGATCTTACGATGAAGGCGGTCAATGACGCGGAAAACCGTCAGACACTGCTTTACGGTATGGGCGATCAGCATATTGATATTATTGTCAGCAAGCTGCTTGGCAAATATAAAATTGAAGTTGAACTTGCTCGTCCGAAGGTGGCGTTCCGGGAAACAATCCGCAAGAATTCAGATGTAGAAGCAAAATATAAAAAACAGTCTGGCGGACACGGTCAGTATGGTCATGTTAAGATGCGTTTCGCAAATTCCGGTGATATGGAAAAACCGTATGAATTTGAACAGGTAGTAGTGGGCGGCGCTGTGCCGAAAAACTATTTCCCGGCAGTAGAAAAAGGTATTCAGGAATCTGTTTTACGCGGACCGCTGGCAGCGTATCCGGTAGTAGGCGTCAAAGCAACCCTGTATGATGGTTCTTACCATCCGGTAGACTCTTCGGAAATGGCATTCAAGACTGCTGCTATGCAGGCATTTAAGAAAGGCTTTATGGAAGCATCTCCGGTACTCTTAGAGCCAATCGCGTCTGTAAAGGTAGTAGTTCCGGATAAATTTACCGGTGACGTTATGGGAGACCTGAATAAACGCCGCGGACGTGTGCTTGGCATGAATCCGGATCATAAGGGCAACCAGATTATCGAAGCGGACGTACCAATGATGGAATTGTACGGATATTCTACACAGCTTCGGTCTATGACTGGCGGAAGCGGCGACTTCTCTTATGAATTTGCAAGATATGAACAGGCTCCGTCTGATATTCAGGCAAAAGAAGTGGAAGCAAGAGCAAGTAAAGTAAATACCAATGAAGAATAATGATATTATAAAAAAATAATTCTGAGGATGATCCGGCGGAGCCAGTGTAAAAGTGGTTTCGCCGGAGTTTTTGTGCAGAGTCTATTCTTTCTTCATAAACAGGACCATGTAAGAATAGACTGGCAGTAAGGAAGATGCTGGAGTATGTATGGAAAATCTGAAACTGAAAAACATTCTTCTGACAGGTTTCTTTTTCGTTGGATTGGTACTGGGAATTCTGTTCGTTGATCTTTGGGGGGAAACTTATCTTGGCGGCAGTACGTTTTTGGAGCAGCAGATGTTGCCGACCATCCGCGCAACGACGTTCGATTCGCGCAGCCTGCTTTTTTACTTGTGTAAAGACCGGATTGCCGGATTTCTTTTATTTTGGCTGCTTGGCTGTACTGCATTTGGCTGGATTACACAACTGTTTTTGTTTGGTTGGATGGGATTTGCGGCAGGTGCGTTTATGAGTATGTTTCTGGTGCAGATGGGATTGGTCGGTGTATTGATTTTTTTGGCGATGCTTTTGCCGCAGTGGATTCTGTATGCGGTATCTATGTGGTTGATGGCCGGGGCAATTTTTGCACGGGGACGAAAGAATGTGATGACAGAATCGTGGGGAAACAAAGAAAAACAATATGTGAAGCAAATGCTGCTGTCCGGTATGTGTCTTGTTTTAGGAATGATATTAGA
Organism: uncultured Marvinbryantia sp.; assembly: GCA_937915375.1. GTDB lineage: Bacteria > Bacillota > Clostridia > Lachnospirales > Lachnospiraceae > Marvinbryantia. The sequence continues at coordinate 76,095 of CALDMO010000042.1, read as the reverse complement.
AAGTACTGTAAATCCTTTACTTTTAAAAATTACAATAAATTATTTTTTCTGATTTACATAAATTTTACAAGATATAGTAGGGCAAAAAAGTGATCGAACGATATATGGTGCGGGAGGCCGTAAAGCCTATAAATAAAGCATTTTTTGCAAAAAAAAAGGATTGATTTTCAGGATAAAAGCATCTATAATGTTTACATAAAGTGAAACTCTTGGAGAGAATTTACAATCAAGGGGAGAAATCGATCCTTGTTTTTTTGTGCACTTTTTGGCGTGTCAGAAAAGCGGGGACGTAGAAATACATAGGAAAGATGAGACTTGGTGAGTTATGGTTACGATGCAAAATGTAGCGCCGCAATTTCAACAGGATATGTGTCAGTTTGCCGCTTATCTGGAAAACGAAAAAAACGCTTCTAACAGTACGGTTGCGTCATATCAGAGGGATTTGAAAAAATTGTTTCTGTTTTTGGATAACAGGGGAGTAGAGTGTGTAAAGGACATTACGGCAACCAGTCTGAATTCTTATATTCTGCAGATGGAAAGAGATGGATTTTCTACCTCTTCTGTATCCAGAAGTATTGCGTCTATTCGGGCGTTTTGTCATTTTCTTGTGAAAACAAAGGTGACAGAAAAAGATCCAAGCGAGGTGTTAAAAGCACCTCATGTGGAGAAGAAAGCGCCGGAGATCCTTGCGTTAGAAGAAGTAGTACAGCTTTTGGAGCAGCCAGATACGAAAACGGCAAAGGGTATGCGGGATAAGGCGATGCTGGAATTACTGTATGCGACAGGCATGCGCGTATCGGAGTTGATTTCTCTGAAGCTGTCAGAGGTAAATTTAGCGATGGATTATGTGATTTGTCAGGATGGCGGCAAAGAGCGTGTGATTCCGTTTGGAAAAGAAGCGGCGAGAGCAATACATCAATATCTGGAGAAGAGCCGTGATCTTTTGCTGAAGGGCGGCGAGAGCGAGTATTTGTTCACAAATTGCTCCGGTAAGGCAATGAGCCGCCAGGGGTTCTGGAAACTGCTGAAGTTTTATGCGGAAAAGGCGGGGATTAAAAAAGATATTACACCACATACTATCCGCCATTCTTTTGGTGCGCATCTGGTACAAAACGGAGCGGATCTTCGGGCAGTGCAGGAGATGATGGGACATTCTGATATTTCTACAACACAGATTTATATGGATATGAATGTTAAGAGAGTGCGTGAGATTTACGCAAAGGCACATCCGAGACGATAAATAAAAACAGAGATTTGTTGAAGAACAGCACAGAGCCGATAACCGCATGTGATATTGCGTGTTATCGGCTCTGTGTCTTTTTTTGTTTGCACTTCGGCAAATATTATTTAGTGCTTTCCTTGCGCTAGTTTTCTGGGATACCATTTTTGAAACCATGCGGTAAATATCCCCATGATTGCCGGAAGTAAGGAATTGATAATTACGATATAGCTTTCTGCGGCAGTACGCATAATAAAGTATGTCCAAATAGGTGTAACTAAGTAGAGAATACCCCATGCAGCAGTTAAAATACGATTTGTCCTGATAAATATAGGATTCTGCAAGGCGTTGTCTCCACCGTAATCGTTCATAGAATATTCGGCAGAAAGGGGAATTTTCAGACAAGCAGATATGCTCCACATTATGCCGAACGCTAAATAGGACAAAAGTATTACAATATCTGCTGACAAGTGGATAAGAAGCAGTATTGAAAATACACTTACCAGAGCGCTGGAAATCACATCATATATTGTTTTCTTGTTTTTATAGAACAGCAGAGGTAATAAACAACAAACAAGAATGCTGATCAAGCTTCCCCAAAAGATATGGATATTTGCAGCGATCCAAAAAACAATCCAAGGGCTTAAAACATAGCGCATATCTGTTTTTGGCTTTGATGCTGATTTGTCTTTTGTTATATTCGTGTTTTGGCGCTGCCCGAAATAGTCATCCCATTTCAGCATTAAGTTAAAATCGCCTTCGACAGAATAGAGATGTTTCATTAAAGCGGCGGAACCTTCTATTTCTCCGGCAGCAATAGATTGCCATACATGAAAGGGTGTATGAATGATAGTTGTCGGTTTTTCATTAAATTCTTCAACAACATGGCTTTCCGTTTTTCCTAGAATAATGCGATAACGTTTTCCAATGTCTGTATAATCCATATCTAAAATGATATCTGTTCCGCTATATGCTGCTGGATTATAAAGAGCGGCCATTTGTTTGGTAAAGGTCAATGAAAAATCTTCCTTTTCGCTTGTTTGAGTTATTCCCCAGCTTGCGTCTGCCATACGTTCAAAAACATCTCTCGGAAACAGCAATTCATGTAGTTTCGCAGTTGTTTCTTCGCTTATACCGCTGGATATATATTCCTGTCCTGCCTGTCGAACGAATGCAAGATATTCTTCCGTGCGGTTTGATAATTCTGGCACACGGAAAAGTTCGCCTTCTCCACAAAACAAAGTGGTATAGTTCTCTTTGCCGTAAATCTTGTCAAATTGTGCGATTACACTATCGTAATTTGATTTTGCCGTATAAAAGCCGCAGGTAGAAATTAAAACGGTTTTCTTTTTGCTCATATCATATCTGGCAGGGTGACCGCCGCTCTCTGTATTAGACAACATGAAGGGTAATGTTAAAGGAAGCTGCCGGTCTATTACTGTTTTTAGCTTACCGGGTAAATTGAAATAATATAATGGAAAACTCCAGATTGTGAGATCAGCCCACAATAACTTTTCAAGAACTGTTTGCATATCATCGTAAATACAGCATTTACCGGGTGTGGTTTTCCAGCACGAAAAGCATCCGAGACAGGAGTGAATGTCCATCTGCGCAATATGAAGTCGTTCAATATTAGGCAAGCAATCGTTCTGCATATGGCGAATTCCATCTAAAAAGGCATTAGTAAGCCGAAGGGTATTGCTGCGTTCCCCCTTTGGGCTTCCATTGATTACAAGAATATTCATTGTCATTCCTCCATATTTTTAAAATGTGAATACAGTTTTCTATCCGATCGAGATACCAATGTCCGTCTGGTAGAGGGCCTCTAAATCAAGGCGATAGCTTTCATAAAGTTGTTAAAAAAAATCCAAACTGCTTGAAACCGGCAATTCACCCATAAAAAAGATTTTCATTAAAGCAGGAGAGCAGCATAGCTTTTTGACTATGCCGCTCTGCGGTTGTTAAAGTACCTTTTAGGGATGTGTACGTTTGGGTCTTTTTTGTTTATACAACAGCAGTGATGCTATCAACACATGTTATAAATATCGTAAATCAGCTGCTCCGATTCTTTCCAACCCAGACACGGGTCAGTGATGGATTGTCCATAAACGTGTTTGCCGATACCGATCTTCTGATTGCCCGGCTCCAGATAACTTTCAATCATTACACCCTTGACAAGCTCATGCAGGCGAGGATTGATACTGCGGCTGTTCATGATCTCTTTGACGATACGTACCTGTTCATCATACTGCTTATTGGAGTTGGAATGGTTGGCGTCAATGATTACAGATGGATAGTGGAGATTTCTTTGATCGTACATGTGCAGCAGACGAATCAGATCCTCGTAGTGATAATTGGGGATGGAATTCCCGTGCTTGTTTGTAGCACCGCGCAGAATCACATGTGCGAGATTATTTCCTGTTGTATGTACTTCCCAGCCGCGGTAGATAAAGGTATGCGGTCCCTGGGCGGCTACAACGGAATTGAGCATTACGGAGAGGTCTCCGCTGGTCGGATTTTTCATACCGGCAGGAATGTCCATACCGCTGGTCGTCATGCGGTGATGCTGGTCTTCGACAGAACGGGCGCCAATGGCCACGTAGGAGAGTATATCTGCCAGATACCAGAAGTTTTCCGGATAGAGCATTTCGTCCGCAGAAGTCAGGCCGGTTTCTTCGAGCACTCGGATATGGAGTTTACGGATGGCGATCAAACCTGCCAGCATGTCCGGTTTTTTCTCAGGATCCGGCTGGTGCGCCATACCTTTGTAGCCTTCGCCGGTTGTGCGCGGCTTATTCGTGTAGATGCGCGGTATCAGGATCAAACGGTCACCGACTTTCTTTTGTACCTCGGCCAGACGGTGCACATAGTCCATCACAGATTCTTCGTTATCCGCGGAACACGGTCCAATAATTACCAGAAATTTTTTGGAAGTTCCGGTGAATACGTCTTTGATCTGGGCATCGCGTTCCTTTTTTATTGCAGCAAGTGTTTCCGAAACCGGATACTGCTTTTTAATGTCTGCTGGGATCGGCAGCTTTCTTACAAAATCAAAACTCATAAATTGCCTCCGAATAGATAGGATTTCAGCGGTTATTATAAAACAGGTTTGTCAAAAAAACCAGTCCCAAATTTAAGACTTGATGAAAATAGGAAGATTCTGTATACTATAGGATTAGATGAATATTTAGAGTATGATAGATAAAAATGACAGAAAGACAGGAGCAGAAATGAAATGCCGGCAAGTAAGAAACCATATTTTCCAATGTTTATGGATATTTCAGAGAAAAAGATTTTTGTAGTAGGGGCAGGAACGATCGCAAAACGGCGCGTCCGGGCGCTCGTTCAATTTACAGACTGTCTGACGGTGATTGCTCCGGAGGTGAATCCGGAGCTCAACGAGATGGAGAAAAATGGTCAGATCAGGATTCTGCGTAAAAAATATGAGAGCAGCGATATCAGCGGTGCGGATCTGGTGATTGCAGCGGCAAATGATCACAAGACGAATGAAGATGTGTATCATGTCTGCAAGGAACAGGGGATTCTGGTGAATGTCTGCAGTGACAAAACGAAATGTGATTTTTATTTCCCCAGTCTTGCGGTAAAGGATGACGTGGTGGCAGGTGTAACGGCAAACGGCAGCAACCATAAAAAGGTAAAAACAGTGGCAGAAAAAATAGGGGAGATGTTAAACGAATGCTAGTGAAGATATATACGGACGGAGCGGCCAGAGGAAATCCGGACGGGCCGGGCGGCTACGGCACGATTTTGCAGTATACAGATGTGAAGGGGACATTGCACGAACGTGAGTTTTCCGGCGGCTACCGTAAAACGACGAACAACCGTATGGAGCTGATGGCGGCGATCGTCGGTCTGGAAGCGCTGACAAAACCCTGTCAGGTGGAGCTGTATTCCGATTCCAAATACCTGACAGACGCTTTTAATCAGCACTGGATTGACGGCTGGGTCAGAAAAGGATGGAAACGCGGAAAGAACGAGCCGGTTAAAAATACAGAACTTTGGAAACGGCTGCTGACGGCGATGGAGCCGCATCAGGTACGGTATATCTGGGTCAAAGGACACGATGGACACGAACAGAATGAACGATGCGATCGGCTGGCAACTTCGGCTGCGGACGGAGACAATCTACGGATTGATGAAGTGTTTGAAGGATAGGCGGTTTCTTTTGGCGAAATCAGCTGAAAAGCAAAAAAACAGCTGTAAAAGGGCGGAATCGGAGCTTGTCTACTTGCAATGAAAAAATCAATATGCTATATTAAAAGCTAGTGTATATGAAGGAGATAGAAAGATGGGAATCTACGAAGAACTGGTTGCCCGCGGTCTGATCGCACAGGTGACAAACGAAGAAGAAATTAAAAAAATGATAAATGAAGGTAAGGCCACCTTTTATATTGGCTTTGATCCGACGGCGGACAGTCTGCATGTAGGTCATTTTATGGCGCTCTGTCTGATGAAACGTCTGCAGATGGCAGGCAACAAACCGATCGCTCTTTTGGGAGGCGGTACTGGCATGATTGGCGATCCGTCCGGCAGAACGGATATGCGTCAGATGATGACAGTGGAGACAATCAATCATAATATTGAATGCTTCAAAAAACAGATGAGCCGTTTTATCGAATTCGGAGAAGGAAAAGCCATGATGGTAAATAATGCCGACTGGCTGCTGAATCTGAATTATGTGGAGCTGCTGCGTGAGGTGGGCGCATGCTTTTCCGTAAATAATATGCTGCGTGCCGAGTGCTACAAGCAGCGTATGGAAAAGGGACTGAGCTTTTTAGAGTTCAACTACATGATCATGCAGAGCTATGATTTTTATATGTTATATCAGAAATACGGCTGCAATATGCAGTTTGGCGGTGACGATCAGTGGAGCAATATGCTGGGCGGAACAGAGCTGATCCGCCGTAAGCTGGGCAAGGATGCGCATGCGATGACGATTACCCTGCTGCTCAATTCAGAAGGGAAAAAGATGGGCAAGACGCAGTCCGGCGCCGTATGGCTGGATCCGAACAAGACTTCTCCGTACGAGTTCTACCAGTACTGGAGAAACGTGGCAGATGCGGATGTACTGAAATGTATCCGTATGCTGACCTTCCTGCCGCTGGAAGAAATTGATAAGATGGATTCCTGGGAAGGCAGCCAGTTAAATAAAGCAAAAGAAATTCTGGCATACGAACTGACTGCGTTGGTACATGGAGAGGAAGAAGCGAAAAAAGCGGACGAAGCTGCTAAAGCGTTGTTTGTAGGCGGAGGCAAAAGCGAAAATGTGCCGACGACGACTTATCCGGAGGCGGAACTGGATGAGGGAAAAGATATCCTCACCCTCCTGGTAGATACTAAGCTGGCAGGCACACGTTCTGAGGCGAGACGTTTGGTTCAGCAGGGCGGCGTTAGTGTGAATGAGGAAAAAGTGACAGCCATTGACCGGGTATTTACTACAGCAGATCTTGACGCAGACAAAGCGCTGTTGATCAAGAAAGGGAAAAAAGGCTTCCATCAGATAAAAGTACAGTAAAACAGGAGGTTTTCTTATGGATTTTATCGTATATCTGGTACAGACCGTTGTAAAAATGCTGTTGATTGCAGCAGTAGCGTTTGGGGGCATTCGCTTAGGGAAAAAACTGCGTGACAGAAAAGACGCAAATAAAGAATAATACTGTTTGCAGAAACGGCGTACTTTTGGTGCGCTGTTTTGCAGATTATCAGGAGGAATGTTATGAAACCATATGGCGTAAATGAACTTAGAAAAATGTTTCTGGAATTTTTTGAGAGTAAGGATCATCTTGCGATGAAGAGCTTCTCTCTGGTGCCGCATAATGATAAGAGTCTTCTTTTGATTAACTCCGGTATGGCGCCTCTGAAACCGTATTTTACCGGAGCGGAGATTCCGCCGCGCCGCCGTGTGACAACCTGTCAGAAATGTATTCGTACAGGAGATATTGAGAATGTAGGAAAGACTGCGCGTCACGGTACTTTTTTTGAAATGCTCGGTAATTTTTCTTTCGGTGACTATTTTAAGCATGAAGCAATCGCATGGTCTTGGGAATTTTTGACGGAGGTGGTCGGTCTTGATCCGGATCGTCTCTATCCGTCTATTTATGAGGAGGACGACGAGGCGTTTGAAATCTGGAATAAAGAGATTGGCATTGCGCCGGAACGTATTTTCCGTTTTGGAAAAACGGACAACTTCTGGGAGCATGGCGCAGGTCCGTGTGGTCCGTGTTCGGAAATCTACTATGACCGTGGAGAAAAATACGGCTGCGGCAAGGAAGGCTGTACCGTAGGTTGTGAATGTGATCGTTACATGGAAGTCTGGAACAACGTATTCACCCAGTTCGAGAATGACGGAGAGGGTCATTACGAAGAACTGCAGCAGAAAAATATCGATACCGGTATGGGACTGGAGCGTCTGGCAGTTGTAGTACAGGATGTAGATTCTATTTTCGATGTAGATACGATTGAAGCGCTGCGAAATAAAGTTTGTGAATTTGCGAATATTAAATATAAAGAGGATGAAAATAAAGATGTTTCCATTCGTCTGATCACAGATCATATCCGTTCTGCGACATTTATGATCTCTGACGGGATCATGCCGACAAATGAGGGCAGAGGCTATGTGCTCCGCCGTCTGATCCGCCGCGCGGCAAGACACGGCAGATTGCTGGGCATTTCCGGTAAGTTCTTATCAGAGCTGAGCGCAGCCGTGATTGCAGGTTCTAAAGACGGCTATCCGGAGTTGGAAGAAAAGAAAGACTTTATTTTCAAGGTTCTTACACAGGAAGAGGACAAATTTAATAAAACGATCGATCAGGGGCTGAGTATTTTAAGTGGAATGGAGAAAAAACTGCAGGAAACCGGTGAAAAAACACTCTCCGGAACAGATGCGTTTACATTGTATGACACTTACGGTTTCCCACTGGATCTGACAAAGGAGATTCTGGAGGAAAAAGGCTATCTAATCGACGAAGAAGGCTTTAAGGCAGCAATGGAAGAGCAGCGCGTAAAAGCTCGCAGCGCGCGTGAGACAACCAATTATATGGGAGCAGACGCAACGGTTTATGACGAAATTGATGCTTCTGTCACAACAGAATTTGTTGGCTATGATAAGTTGGTATGTGATTCTACAATTACGGTTTTGACAACTGAAAAAGAGGTGACAGAGGCGCTTTCCGGTGGCCAGCAGGGAACGATTTTTGTGGAAGAAACACCGTTCTACGCAACAATGGGCGGACAGGAAGGTGATACCGGTATTATTCGCACGGCGGATGCGGAGTTTGAGGTAAAAGATACTATCAAGCTGTTGGGCGGCAAGGTAGGTCATGTCGGCAAGGTGACAAAGGGCATGTTTAAAACCGGCGATACGGTAACGCTTGCGGTCGCTTCTAAAAAACGTGTGGATACCTGCCGTAACCACAGCGCGACGCATCTTCTGCAGAAAGCTTTAAAGACAGTTCTCGGCTCTCATGTAGAGCAGAAAGGTTCTCTTGTGACACCGGATAGACTGCGTTTTGACTTTACACATTTTGCGGCAATGAGCGCGGAAGAAATCGCAAAGGTAGAAGTAATCGTCAACGAGCAGATCGCGGCTGCGCTTCCGGTGGAAACAAAGATCATGAACATCGAGGATGCGAAAAAAGCCGGCGCGATGGCGCTGTTCGGTGAGAAATATTCCGATGAGGTGCGCGTAGTTTCTATGGGAGATTTCTCAAAAGAACTTTGCGGTGGTACACATGTAGCAAATACCGGTGTGATCACTACGTTTAAGATTCTTTCCGAATCCGGTATTGCGGCAGGCGTGCGTCGTATTGAAGCATTGACCGGCGACGGCGTGTTTGATTATTATAAAAATGTGGAAAAAGAACTTGCGGAAGCAGCACAGGCAGTCAAAGCGACACCGGCAACGCTTCTGGATCGCTTGCATCATTTGACCGAAGAACTGAAGGCAGCACAGAGTGAGATTGAGTCCTTAAAGAGCAAAATGGCAAAGGATGCGCTTGGGGATGTAACTGACAATATAAAGGAAGTAAAAGGCACAAAACTGCTGGCTGCAAAGCTGGAAGGTGTGGATATGAATGGACTGCGCGAACTCGGTGATCAGATGAAGGAAAAACTGGGTGAGGGCGTGATCGTACTGGCATCCGTAAATGACGGAAAAGTAAATCTGTTGGCAATGGTAACGGACGGTGCGCAGAAAAACGGCGCGCATGCAGGAAATCTGATCAAAGGCATTGCCGCACTTGTAGGCGGTGGCGGCGGCGGACGTCCGAATATGGCACAGGCCGGCGGAAAAAATCCGGAAGGTGTAGCAGATGCTCTTGCAAAAGCGGAGGAAGTGCTGGCGGCACAGTTGGGCTAGAAAAGATGGATAGTGATACCGGTATTTGATTTTGTAAGCAGGTTTACATGTCAAATTTGGCATTTTTATCGCGTATGGCTAAACTGGTAAAAAAATGTCTTGACGAATGCGAAGAATACGAGTATAATAAAAACAGTGCAAAATAATACCCACAGTTGTATTGTGCACAATCTACAACTGGAGGGAGGTTAGGTGTGAGACTATGTCGAATGTAATCGTTAAAGAAAACGAGACTTTGGATAGCGCGTTACGCCGTTTCAAAAGAAACTGTGCTAAGGCTGGAATCCAGCAGGAAATTCGTAAAAGAGAACATTACGAAAAGCCAAGCGTAAGACGTAAAAAGAAATCTGAAGCTGCTCGTAAACGTAAATTCAATTAATGTGCAGAAATCCCCGGTCATTTGACCGGGGATTATTTCTTTGTGTCATGGAAAGACATTCACGCGTCAGCGTAACGAGGTTTTTCCGTGACATCTGAGAGCAGGAGTTAAAAAAATGTCAGAGTACATGATCTTTTGATCATACACCCCGACATTTTTAGTATATCCTTTTTTATTTCGTCAGCAGCATCATGATATCGTTGCTTCTGGCGATAAATTTTGTCATTGCTTCCGGAGAAAGCGGCGCATGCGCTAACATAGCCATATCGTAGAGCTGTTCGCACATCATCGGTACGTGTTCAGAATCCTTGTTGTTTAAGATATACTGAACAAGAGGATGGTTTGCGTTTAACACCAGTGTTTCCGCACCGCCGAACATGGACGGATCCATGCCGTACATATTGTACATTTTCATCATTTCCTGCATACGGCGGCTTTCCTCGGAGAGAGTGATCATGGAAGAAACTTTGGCGTTTTTCAGTTTTTCTACCTTGACCTCCAGGTTCTCATTGCCGAGCGCTTTACGGAATATTTCTGTTAAGGTATCGGTCATGGCTTTCTGTTCTTCTTCGGAAGTTTCCTCTTTGAAGGTATCGGTTACATCCGCGTCGATACGCTGGAAACGGACATGTTCCTTTTTCTGTTCTACATGCGTGATAAACGGAGCGTCAATGTTGTGTTTTAAGATAGCGGCGTCAAGACCTTCTTCTTTAAACATATTGATATACTGACTCTGCTGTACCTCGTCTGTGACGTAGAAGAGAGTAGTGGTTTCCGGTTCTTTCTCTGTATCTTCTGCGTTTTCTGTATTTTCTGCAGTTTCTGCGTTTTCCTCTGCCGGAATATCTTTCTGGTTTTCCTTGATGAAATCATCCAGCGTCAGGTATTTGCCATCGAGATTTTTTACCAGAATATAGTCCATCATACGTCCGCTGAATTTTTCGTCCTTCAGGCAGCCGAATTTGATAAACGGGCTGATATCATCCCAGTATTTTTCGTATGTTTCGCGATCGGTTTTGCACATACCGGAGAGCTTGTCTGCTACTTTCTTGCTGATGTAATCAGAGATTTTCTTTACAAAACCATCATTCTGCAGCGCGCTTCGGGAAACGTTGAGCGGCAGATCCGGACAGTCAATCACACCTTTGAGCAGCATTAAGAATTCCGGAATGACTTCTTTGATATTATCTGCGATAAATACCTGATTGTTGTACAGCTTGATGGTTCCTTCGATGGAATCATATTCGGTATTGATCTTCGGGAAGTACAGGATACCTTTTAAGTTGAACGGATAGTCCATATTCAGGTGGATCCAGAACAACGGTTCCTTGTAATCCAGAAATACCTTACGATAGAAGTCGCGGTATTCGTCATCGGTACATTCATTTGGATGCTTGGTCCAAAGCGGATGCGTATCGCTGATGGAAACCGGACGTTTAGCTATTTTTACTTTTTCCTGTGCCGGAGAAATTTCAACGATTTCCTTTGTACCGTCTTCCTTTTCTTTTTCTTCGGTTTTGGCGTCTTCGTGAATGTACTCGATTACGGTATCATCTTCACGCAGTTCATCTTTTAAGATGGTTTCGTACTGCGGTTCTGCCTCAGCGTTTGTCAAAAAGATTTCCGTCGGCATAAAGGAACAATATTTCTCCAATACCTCACGTGCGCGGTATTCGTTTGCAAATTCCAGACTTTCTTCATTTAAGAAAAGGGTAATCTCGGTACCGATCGTAGTTTTTGTGCCTTCACCGATGGTGTACTGTGTGCCGCCGTCGCATTCCCAATGAACAGCTGATGCGCCGTCTTTGTAGGAAAGGGTGTCGATATGCACTTCGTCCGCTACCATAAAAGCAGAATAGAAGCCCAGACCAAAATGACCGATAATTTCATCGCCGTTAGCGTTGTCTTTGTATTTTTCAAGAAAATCGGTTGCGCCGGAGAACGCGATCTGACTGATGTATTCCTCTACCTCATCCGCGGTCATACCAAGACCGGTATCAATAAACTTCATCGTCTTTTCTTTGGCATTGACGATCACTTCCACTTTGTTTTTGTAATTTTCCGGGAATGTGAATTCACCGATCAAAGAGAGCTTTTTCAGCTTGGTGATGGCATCGCATCCGTTAGAAACCAGTTCGCGCATAAAAATATCGTGATCGGAATAAAGCCATTTTTTGATGATCGGGAAAATGTTTTCGCTGTTGATCGAAAGACTGCCTGTTTTACTCATAATCAATCACCTCTAACATAAATTTATCATAGCGGAGTAAAATACTTCCGCCCGAAACTATCCTTAGTATAATACTGTGAAAATGGAATGTCAAGAAAAAATTAGCACTCAATAAAGAAGAGTGCTAACAATGGAGAAGAATTATTGTTTTTCGAAAGAAATATCTTTTTGAAGAAAGAATTTTGTCACCATTTCATCCCAGATATGATCCAGCGATTTGTCCAGCGTAAAGGTGTTAAGCGCAGTACCGGTAGTGCAGGTCAGGCTTCCTGCCTGAAAATGCAGATTTAAGAATAAACCGCTGACATCACCGGGAGTAAACGAAAGCCCCGATTGCTGCAGAAGGCGCTGCACATTGGCACAGGAAAGACGGAAAATGATTTTGAATTCCAGCGGCGTGTGTTTTCCCTTGATCAGCGAGAGAGCAAAAGGGCGTGCCTGCCGCCAGGCCATATGGTTTTCGTCACAGAACGGCATTTCTCCCAACTCTTCACTATTGTAGTATTCTTTCTGGAAAAGACCGTCAATGTGAAAGGTGCCGAATGTCACAAAAGTTGCTTCTGAAAGACGAAAGGCATCAAAGTCTTTTCCGAGAAAAAGACGATTCATAAATTGTTTGATATCGGTAATGTGAAGCGCGATCATACTGCTTTCTCCTGTCTTTGTGATTGCTGTTTACGTATAAAAAGCCTGATTCTTAGTATACGACAGATTTTTAAAAATGAAAAGCAGAAAACACTTTTCAAAGCGGATTATGTGTGCTATGATTATGTAGTATTAAAAACCAGATTAAAAAATAATGAAAACAAAACCGAACGTTATGCATATTCTGTTATCATGAGGAGAAAACAAGATATGTAAAGCGTTTTTAGTAGGAGGATGTATGCCATGAGTTATAAAGTGGTGATTGACAGCTGCGGAGAATTGACAGAAGAGATGAAGAACAGCGGAAACTTTGTCACAGCGCCGTTGACGATTTATGTAGATGAATATACGATCGTGGATGATGAGACCTTTGACCAGAAGGATTTTCTGGCAAAAGTAGCGACCAGTCCGAACTGCCCGAAATCTGCGTGTCCGTCGCCGGAGGCATACAAAAACGAATTTGACTGCGATGTGGATCGTGTCTATGCAGTAACGCTTTCGTCAGAACTGAGCGGTTCCTATAACAGTGCGCAGCTTGGCAGAAATCTGTTGCTGGAAGATCATCCGGAGAGAAAGGTTCATGTATTTAATTCCTGCTCCGCCTCTGTCGGTGAGACAGTGATCGGCTTAAAGATTATGGAATGCGAAGAGGCGGGGATGTCTTTTGAGGAGACTGTGAAGACGGTAGAGGAGTTTATTCATGAAAAGGGAACCTGGTTTGTGCTGGAAAGTCTGGAAACACTTCGCAAAAACGGGCGTCTCAGTACAATGAAGGCTATGCTGGCTACGGCGCTGAAGATAAAACCGGTGATGATTGGCACGAAAGAGGGAACGATTGAGCCGGTAGCGCAGGTGCGCGGCATCAACAAAGCATTGGTAAAGATGGTGGAGATCATTGTTTCTGAGGTAAAAAATCCGGAGCATCGGATTCTTGCAATTTCACACTGCAATTGCCCGGCCAGAGCACAGATGGTAAAAGAGGCTCTGCTTGAAAGAATGCATGTAAAAGATGTAGTGATTCTTGATACCAGAGGTATCAGCAGTTTATATGCAAATGATGGAGGAATTATTGTAGTAATTTAATGGATTGTATTTTGAAAGAAAATATGCTACACTGAAAAAAGATACGTGGCAGGGGCGCAGAGTGTGGCGCTGCGCTGCGAAGAACGGTAGGATAGAGGTGAATGGCATATGAGTCAGGCAAAAGTAGATCGTTATAAAGAGCAGAAAGCGCATAGAAAGCAGATTATGCAGAAGGAAAAGCGTCAGAAGACGCTGTGGAAGATCGGCGGCAGCGTGGCAGGTCTTGTACTTGTCGGCTGGATCTGTTATTCGGCAATTGACCGCTTTTATGTGCCGCCGGTAGAAAGCTATGAGGTGAATACGGCTGCACTGGATACTTATATCAGTGATCTGAGCGCTGAAGAAGCAGAATAGAGGAAGGAAAGATGTGGTGCAGTCTGAAAGCTGCACCTTTTTTCATGGAGATGGAATATAAATATCGGATCGAGAAGGAAGGCGCGGTACTGGAGCGCTGTTATGGAGAAGAGGAACGGGTCAGAATTCCGGAAAAATTGGATGGATATCCGGTCATCCGGCTGGAGGCGTATGCATTTTCAGAATCACGGCTGACAAGAGATGAAAGGCGTCCGATCTGTGGTATGCAGCTAAAAGAACTGCATTTGCCGCGAACGCTGCAGAGTATCGGAAAATATGCGTTCTATGGCTGCCGCAATCTGGAAAAATTGACCTTTACACATCGACCGCTGGACATTGGCGGCGGGGCATTTACCGGCTGTGTGCGAGTGAAGAAACTGCGTTTTTTTATGGAAGACGCATCTGGCTATGCTTTTAAAGATGTTACGGCAGAACTGCGGCAGGAACTGCGCATTACGTTGGAATATGGCGGTGGAGAGCAGGCAGAGTTATTATTTCCGGAATATTATGAGGAGGCGGTGGAAAATACGCCGGCACGGATTTTAGAGACAAAATTCCACGGCTCCGGCTATCATTATCGTCAATGCTTTCAGGATGGCGTGTTTCAATATACGGAGTTTGACCGCTTTTTCTTTGAGGCACAGTATCTGGAAAGCGAAGATTTCTGTATTGAATTGGCGCTGCTTCGTCTTCAGTACCCTTATCGGCTTTCGGAGGAGGCGAAGGGCTGCTATCAGTCGTTTTTGATGGAACACCGTATGTCAGCGGCGACCTGGTGCATTGAGTTTGAGCAGAATGAACGTCTGGAATATATGAGTACCTTTATTGAATGGAATGCGGATGAGCTGGCGACGCTGATCCGGGAGGCAAACACACGGGGGCGTATGGAGATACAGAGCTTTTTGATGGATTATAAGTTTCGGCATCAGAAACGTGCAAAGAAAACTTTTGACTGGTAAAACGGGAGAGTTTCAAAATGGAAAAATTTGGGATAGAACATTTGCAGATATATGAAAAGCAAAGAACAGCGGGCATCGAATATGCGGACGGTAAGGAGTTTGCCGCGCGTCTTGAGGCGGTGGGACGGCATATCCTATTTAACGCCAGAAATGAATTATATCTTCATATGCGTTTTTTGGATGTAGCGTTATCAGCGCTTGGATTTGCGATGGACAGCCGTATCGAGAGCATTGCCACGGACGGTAACACGATATTTTATAATGCAAAGGTTCTGGGCGGTTATTTTAAGGACAATCGAAAAATCATTAACCGTTTATATCTTCATCAGGTACTGCATTGTCTGTTCGGCCATGTGTTTCGTGAAGCGCCCGGGAAATCGGAATACTGGGATTTGGCATGTGATATCGCTATGGAATCTATTATAGATGAGATGCAGATTCGTTGTGTAAAGCTGCCGCTCTCCTGGCTGAGGGAGAGTACCTACAAAGAACTGCATGCGGCGATGAAGGTTCTGACAGCGGAAGGAATCTGTCATTATTTTGATCAGAATCCGCCGCAGGAGCGTAAAAAGGAGAAGCTGCTGCGGGAGTTTCGGGTCGATGATCACAGTTACTGGTGTCAAAAGCCGCAAAAGCCACAGGAGGAGCAGACACGGGATAAGTGGAAAGATATCAGTGAGAAAATGGAAATGGACCTGGATGCGTTTTCTAAGGAGGCTTCCGAAGCAGACGGCGGATTGAAGGAACAGCTGCGTATCTCACATCGTGAGACGATGGACTACCGCACTTTTTTGCAGAAATTTGCCGTGCTGAAAGAGGAGATGCAGGTAGACCCTGATCAGTTTGACTATGTGTTTTATAGCTTTGGGCTTTCGATGTACGGCAATATGCCGCTGATTGAGCCGCAGGAGATGAAAGAGGTAAAAAAGGTAGAGGAGTTTGCGGTTGTGATCGATACGTCGATGTCTTGTTCCGGTGATATGGTGAGGGCGTTTTTAGAGGAGACATACTCGATATTAAAAGAAGAGGAAAATTTTTTCCGAAAAATGAATCTGCATATTATCCAGTGTGACGAAAAGGTGCAGTCGGATGTAAAAATAGAGAATATGGAAGAATTGGCTGATTATATGGAACATTTTGAGGTGATCGGCAGCGGAGGTACGGATTTTCGGCCGGCATTTGAATATGTGGAAATGCTCTGCCGCAAAAAAGAGTTTACAAATCTGAGAGGTCTTTTGTATTTTACGGATGGTTTTGGTATTTATCCGCGGAGGATGCCCCCATTTCAGACGGCGTTTCTGTTTATGGAGGAAGAGGAGCGTGAGGCGGATGTACCGCCATGGGCGATGAAACTGATGATTCCGAGGAGAGATATAGAGAAGATGGGAGTGAAAAAAGAAGTATGAATATCAAACGCGCGAAAGAAGAGATTAAAAATTCTATTGACGCTTATTTGAGTAAAAATGAATACGGTGAATACCGCATTCCGGTCAACCAGCAGAGACCGCTTCTGCTGATCGGACCGCCTGGTATTGGCAAGACGCAGATCATGGAGCAAATTGCCAGAGAAAAAAAGATCGGTCTGGTATCCTATACAATCACGCATCATACGCGCCAGAGTGCGATTGGTCTGCCGTTTATCCGTGAAAAACAGTTCGGTGGGCAGACATATTCGGTGACAGAATATACGATGAGCGAGATTATTGCTTCCGTGTATGAGAAGATAGAGGAGACCGGTATTAAGGAGGGGATTCTGTTTATCGACGAGATTAACTGCGTCTCTGAGACACTTGCACCGGCGATGCTGCAGTTTCTGCAGTGTAAGATGTTCGGAAATCGAAAGATTCCTGAAGGATGGATCATTGCGGCAGCAGGCAATCCGCCGGAGTATAATAAATCGGTACGTGAGTTTGACGTTGCGACACTGGATCGTATCAAGAAGATTGAGGTGGAGGCAGATTTTTCAGTCTGGAAGGAATATGCCTATGAGGCGGGCATACACAGTGCGATTCTTTCTTATCTGGAACTGAAAAAAGATAATTTCTACAAGGTGGAAACTACTGTAGACGGCAGGCTTTTTGCAACGGCTCGTGGCTGGGAGGATCTGTCCAGGTTGTTAGAGACCTATGAATCGCTTGGCAAAACAATGGATCGTGAAGTGGTCGTACAGTATATTCAGCATTGGAAGGTGGCAAAAGATTTCGCGAATTATCTGGAATTGTACAATAAATATAAAAAAGATTATCAGGTACAGGAGATTTTACAGGGACATATCGGAGAATCCGCGCTTGACCGGGTACGCCGCGCGTCTTTTGATGAAAAACTCAGTGTGACATCGCTTCTTCTTTCTGCGCTGCATGAACGTTTTCAAAAAGCATGGCATGTGGATGCGATTGTGACAGGTCTGTTTGAGGAAGTAAAAAAATACGGTGAGATAGACCTGACGGAAATTATCCGACGGTATACAGGGCTTTTGGAAAAATTGCGTAGGGCGGAGCAGCTTACGAAAGACGAGGAGCATATCCGTTTGGAAATTTTGCAAAAGCTGGAGCAGTATGAACTGGAGGCAAAAGCGGAACAGGTGACCGCTGAGAAGATGCTTTCCTGGCTGAAAGAACGGTTTGCGAAAGAAGTAGCTGCAATGGAAGAAGGAATGCGGCAGACGGATACAGCCTTGAATTATGTATTTGATTTTATGGAAAAGGCATTTGGCGACAGTCAGGAGATGGTAGTTTTTATCACAGAACTAAATACCGATTACTATGCGGTATGGTTTATTGATATGAACGGATGTGACCGTTTTTATCAGTATAATAAAAGCCTGCTGTTTTCAGAACGGCAGCAGGGGATCATGCAGGAACTGCAGCAGATTGAAGAGATGCTGTAAAAAAAGCTTCGCGCAGTGAAAAATTGCGCGAAGCTTTTTACGTAAGGATCACTTTTTTCATTGCTTCAAAGCTTTCCTGACTGATATCATGTTCCATTTTACAGGCATCCGTAGCTGCGGTCTGCGGGTTTACACCGAGACGAATCAGCCAGTCGGTCAGCAACGCATGACGCTCGTAGGTGCCCTGCCCCAGCTTTTTGCCTTCATCTGTCAGAGTAATATAGCCCTCGTCAGAAACCGTGATGTAGTTTTTGCTGCGGAGGTTTTTCATAGCTACGCTGACGCTCGGCTTGGAAAAATGCATCTCATTTACAATATCAATCGAGCGGACAACCGGAAGGCGTCTGCTTAACAGGTAAATGGTTTCCAGATAATCTTCAACAGATTCCTCGGAACGGTGGCTGATATATCCCATAGGTAAGGTCCTCCTCATGTTTTCTGTAGAATATGTTATCATTTTAGGGGAAAAAAAGCAAGGCGGACAATTAAGCCGCCTTTTTGGTTTTGTATTTCTTCATAATTAACGAATACATGATAAGAAGAAGCGCTGCAGCCAGAATCCAGGCAATCGGACTTGCCATACAGATACCGGTATAGCTGTTATAATGAGAAGCTGCCATAGCGGAAGCACCGCGACCGACTAGCTCTGCCACACCGGCCATCATTGGCATGATGCCGAAGCCCATACCCTGCAGACCATTGCGGTACAGATTGACGATTGCCAGAGGAATGAAAAACAGTGCTGAACATCGCATGTAAATATCTACCAACGGAGAAATCTCCGCGAGATTTTCGCTAACGAATAAACCTGTGATCAGATAGCCGAAGAAGAACACAACGACACCGGCAATGACAGAATAGATTACGCCCATAATCGTTGCAGAGCGAAAGCCTTGACGTACGCGGTCAATGCGTCCGGCGCCGACATTCTGAGCGGCGTAGGTAGCCATCGCCGCACCCATTGCAACATAGAATTGTCCGACAATCTGTTCACTCTTGCTGGCAGCGGTAAAGGCTGCTACGTGAAGAGAACCGAATGTGTTTAAGGAGGACTGTACCATCAGTGTTCCGATCGCGGTAATCGAATACTGCAGCGCCATCGGCAGACCAACGGAAAGCTGGTTTTTAATCAGCAGTCCCTGCGGACGGAAATCTTCTCTGGAAAGCAAAAGAAGAGGAACCTTCTTTCGAATATAGAGAAAACAAAGCACTGCGGAAACACCTTGTGAAATGATAGTTGCCCATGCCGCTCCGGCTACTCCCATGTGGAAGAGCAGGATCAGAGCCAGATCAAGCACAATATTGAGCATCGCGGAAAAAATCAGAAAATACAGAGGCACCTTACTGTTGCCGAGCGCACGCAGGACGCCGGCAAACAAATTGTACATAACGGAGGCAAAAATACCGCCGCAGATGATCATGATATAGGTATAGGCATCCTGCATCATATCATCCGGTGTATTCATGAGGTGCAGAAGCGGTTTCATAAAGATCATGCTGAATATTGTCATAATAACGGAAGCGGCAATAGAAATGGAAATGGCCGATCCGACCGTTTTTCTCATGCCGCGAATATCGCCTGCGCCGAAACGCTGACTGGTCAGCACCGTAATACCGGCAGTCAGTCCCATCAGAAAACCGAGGATTAAAAAGTTGATCGTTCCGGTTGAACCGACGGCAGCGAGCGCCGTTGTACCGACAAATCTTCCGACTATGACGGTATCAACCATGGTATAGATTTGTTGAAACAGATTACCCAGACAGATGGGAACCATAAAATTAAAAATAATTTTTGCCGGAGAACCGGCGGTCATCGTTGTTTCCATAGAGGTTCCTGTGCGTAAATATGTACGCGTCCTTTCTGTAAATATGTATCGGAGTATATTTTTTTACATACAAAAAACCATGAGATACTCAAACGAGTATTTCATGGTTTTGCAGCAGTTCGTAGGGGAATCGAACCCCTGTTTCCGCCGTGAGAGGGCGGCGTCTTAACCGCTTGACCAACGAACCGTACTCACATATAATAGCCTATGTTTCAGAAAAATGCAAGTACTTTTTTAAAAAAATTTGTAAAAAATTTTTTACATAGTGTAAAGCAGTTATATGCTTGAATCTATGAGCACTTTTTTGTATACTGGGAAAGGAAAAAAGGGAGGCGCACTACGAAAATGGAAATGATTGATCTTCATGTTCATTCGAATTGTTCCGATGGAACTTATTCGCCGGAACAGTTAGTCGCATACGCGATTGAAAAAGGACTGCGCGCGTTTGCGCTGACGGACCACGATACGACGGACGGGTTTGTACGGGCACGGGCGGCTGCAGAAGGAACAAATCTGGAAGTAGTGTCCGGGATTGAGTTTTCTACGGAATATCAGGGGAAGGATATTCATATTGTCGGTTTGGATATAGAAGATACGCTGCTGGAATTTACGGAACAGCTGGAGCGTTTTCAGGATTCGCGTGATTTGCGCAATGATAAGATGATCGCTAAGATGCAGGCATATGGTTTTGATATTTCTCATAAAAAAATGCAGGCGGCTTTTGGGGACGCGGTCTGGACACGCGCGCATTTTGCACGTTATCTTTTGGATGCAGGGATTGTATCGGAGATGAGGGAAGCGTTTGACAAATATATCGGAGAAGGCAAACCGTGTTTTGTGCCGCGGGAACATGTTACGCCGGTGCAGGCAGTTCATCTGATTTCCAAATGCGGGGGTATTGCGGTGTTGGCACATCCGATGTTGTATCGTTTGACGGAGGAACAGATGCAGAATCTGCTCACCTCTTTAAAAAAAGCCGGTCTTGTTGGGATTGAGGCAATCTACTCTACACATTCGCAGCAGGAGGAAAATCTGGTGCGTTTGCTGGCAAAACGTTATGGTCTGCAGATTTCCGGCGGCTCTGATTTTCATGGGAGCAATAAGCCGGCGATTGATTTGGGCTGCGGCCGCGGCAATCTGAAGATTCCTTATACTGTTTTGACAAATTTACGTGCCGGGAGAAAAAGATGAGTACAATAGAAACAAAAATTTTATTTACAGATCTTGATGGAACCTTACTAAACGATGACAAAGAAATCAGTTCTGCTAATATGGAGGCAATTCGGGAGATGTTAAGGCGTGGTCATAAAGTGGTGTTTTCCACCGGACGCGCTACTTCAAGCGCGGTCGCGCTGGCAGAAAAACTTGGTCTTACGACAGAGGGATGCTATGCGATTACCTTTAATGGTGCCTGTATTTACGATCTGTACCGCGGCGAGGCGATCAGCCGCCGTCCGGTTCCGCTTCCGCTGGTGCGCCGTATGATGGACGCTGCGTATGCGTATGATCTTTATGCGCATACTTATGAGGGAACGAAGGTTCTTGCAGAGCGTGATACCAGAGAACTGCGGCAGTATCTGGGCTACACCAATATGGAAGCGGTTCTGACAGAGGATGTTTGTCGGATGTTGTCCGAAGATCCGGAAAAGGTCATTGTAATCAGTTATGATGACAAAGAGAAAATCCAAAACTTTCAGAAAGAAATTTGTGCATGGACCAAGGGAAAATTGGATACCTTTTTTTCAAGTGATTATTATCTGGAAGTGGTAGCTCCGGGAGTTTCCAAAGGAAGCGCGATCCTCATTTTATGTGAGATGCTGGGGGTTCCGATAGAAAATACCGTCTCAGCCGGAGATGCGCAGAATGATATTTCTATGTTAGAGACGACGCGGATTGGCGCGGCGATGAAAAATGCCGACGATGGTGTTAAGATACATGCGAATTACATTACGGAGCATGATAATAACCATGACGGTCTTGCAGAGATTATTCACAGATTTATTTTGTGACAGTGGATAGTGCCTGCCAACAGGCAGACTTTTCAGGACATAGATAAAACTGGTAACTGAGAAAAAAGGCAGTACGGAGCAGGCGTTATTTGTCCGCTCTTTAGAATAAATAAGAAATGGAGTGAATTTATGTTTAGAAAAACAAAAATTATTTGTACACTGGGACCATCTACCGATCAGCCGGGGATTATGGAAGGATTAATTGATGCCGGGATGAATGTGGCGCGTTTTAATTTTTCTCATGGAGATCATGAAGAACAGCGAGGAAGATTTGTTTCTTTAAAAAAAGCGAGAAATAATGCCAGAAAACCGGTAGCGGCGCTTTTGGATACCAAAGGACCGGAGATACGTCTGAAAAATTTTGCGGAAGGAAAGGTACTGATGAAAAAAGGACAGACCTTTACACTGACGACAAAAGAGATTGACGGTGACGACACACAGGTGGCGATTACTTATAAGAATCTGGTAAATGATGTAAAACCGGGAAATATGATTCTGATCGATGACGGTCTGGTTGGAATGGAAGTCAAAGAGGTGAATGATACGGATATCGTCTGCGAGGTATTAAATTCCGGACAGATTTCTAATCATAAAGGCGTAAATGTCCCGGATGTTTCTCTGTCTATGCCATTTGTCAGTGAGAAAGATCGTTCCGATATTCTGTTCGGTATTAAGAATGGCTTTGATTTTATCGCTGCCTCTTTTACCAGAACGGCGGACGATATTCTGGAGATCCGCAAAATTCTGGAAGAAGAAAACTGTAATACGATTCAGATCATCGCAAAGATTGAAAATATGGAAGGGTTCAACAATCTGGATGAGATCCTGAAGGTTGCCGATGGTATTATGATCGCGCGCGGCGATCTCGGTGTGGAAATCCCGCTGGAAAAGGTTCCGTCGATTCAGAAAATTATGATCAAGAAGGCGGTGGCAACCGGAAAGATTGCCATTACGGCAACACAGATGTTAGATTCCATGATCTCTAATCCGCGTCCGACCAGAGCGGAGGCGACTGACGTTGCCAATGCAATTTATGATGGTACCAGCGCAATCATGCTTTCAGGAGAGACTGCAGCCGGAAAATATCCGATAGAGACCTTGCAGACAATGGTGCGAATTGCGGAATTTACCGAAAATGATATTGATTATGTCAATCGGTTCAACCGTATTACAACGACGGGCGGAAAGCAGGATATCACAGAGGCGATTTCCTATGCAACCTGTTCGACGGCGCATGATCTGAACGCGGCGGCTATCATTACGGTGACGAAATCCGGCAATACGGCGCATATGATCGCGAAATACCGTCCGGCATCACCGATCATTGGCTGCGCGACGCATCCGCATGTCTGCCGTCAGTTAAATCTCTGCTGGGGCGTCATTCCGGTGCAGACGAAAGAAGAGCAGGATACGTTTGAATTGTTTGAGCATTCCTTAGAGGAAGCGCAGAACGCAGGCGTTCTGAAAAAGGGCGATGTGACGGTTATCACTGCAGGCGTGCCTTTGGGGATGTCCGGTACGACCAATCTGATCAATGTGCATGTGGTTGGAGATCCGTATTAAAATGGATTGTTTTAAGAAGCTCTTTTGAGGGCTTCTTTTTTCATGGAAAGTGCTTGTCATGCCGTGACAAAAGGAAATACTTGCATTTTTAATTAGAACCTTGTTATAATGATACATTGTGAAATTTAGGCAATTCGAACCAGAGTGTGTGATTGAAAGGAAATCAGTATGGCAAAGAAGACAACTTATGATGCAGGCAGCATCTCTGTCCTGGAAGGACTGGAGGCGGTGCGTAAGCGTCCGGGTATGTATATCGGAAGCGTTTCGCGCAAGGGCCTGAATCATTTGGTATATGAAATTGTAGATAACGCGGTAGACGAGCATTTGGCGGGATTCTGTACGCAGATCGAGGTGTTTTTGGAAAAGGACGGTTCGGCGACTGTCATTGATGACGGACGCGGTGTGCCGGTTGATATGCATGAAAAAGGAGTTCCGGCGGAACGACTGGTATTTACGACTCTGCATGCAGGCGGTAAGTTCGATAATGAAAGCTACAAGACAAGCGGCGGTCTGCACGGCGTAGGATCTTCTGTCGTAAATGCGCTTTCCACATATCTGGATGTGCAGGTGCATTTAAGAGGCCTGATTCATCATGACCGTTTTGAGCGCGGTGTGCCGGTAGTAGAATTGGAAAAAGGTCTGCTTCCGACGATCGGCAAGACGAGAAAGACTGGTACCTGTATTAATTTTTTGCCGGATCCGGAAATTTTTGAAAAAACACGCTTTGCGGCAGACGAGATAAAAAGCCGCTTGCATGAGACTGCTTATTTAAATCCGGAACTGACGATTATCTTTGAGGATCGCCGCGGAGAAATAGCGGAACATCAGGAATTCCATGAACCGGAAGGGATTTTGGGATTTGTAAAGGATTTAAATGCGAATAAGGAAGCCATACAAAATCCGCCGATTTACTTCAAAGGGGAATCAGAAGGGATTACTGTGGAATGTGCGTTCCAATATGTGAATGAATTCCATGAAAATGTGCTGGGCTTCTGCAATAATATTTATAACGCGGAGGGCGGCACTCATTTGACTGGCTTTAAGACTGCCTTTACCGCGATTATGAATACGTATGCAAGAGAACTTGGCATATTAAAGGAAAAGGATGCAAATTTTACCGGCGCGGATATTCGAAACGGCATGACTGCTGTAGTTTCTGTCAAGCATCCGGCGCCGCGCTTTGAAGGTCAGACTAAGACGAAGCTAGATAATCAGGATGCTTCCAAGGCTGTGTCCAAGGTGGTCGGAGACGAAGCGGTGCTGTTTTTTGATCGCAATCTGGAAACGTTGAAAAAGGTACTTTCTTGTGCGGAGCGTGCAGCAAAGATCCGAAAGACAGAGGAAAAAGCGAAGACAAATTTACTGACCAAACAAAAATATTCTTTTGACAGCAACGGAAAGCTGGCAAACTGTGAAAGCCGCAAGCCGGAGCTCTGTGAGATCTTTATTGTCGAAGGAGATTCCGCGGGCGGTTCTGCAAAGACGGCGCGTGACCGTAATTATCAGGCGATCCTGCCGATCCGCG
Source organism: uncultured Marvinbryantia sp. (assembly GCA_937915375.1). Lineage (GTDB taxonomy): Bacteria > Bacillota > Clostridia > Lachnospirales > Lachnospiraceae > Marvinbryantia. The sequence continues at coordinate 51,039 of CALDMO010000042.1, read as the reverse complement.
GAAAGATTTTGAATGTGGAGAAAGCAAGTATTGATAAAGTGCTGGCAAATGCAGAGATTAAGACGATGATCAATGCGTTCGGCTGCGGTTTTTCCGAGGGTTATGGAAATGATTTTGATATTACAAAGCTGCGTTACGATAAGATCATCATTATGGCCGATGCCGATGTGGACGGCGCGCATATCAGCACTTTGCTTTTAACGCTGTTTTACCGTTTTATGCCGGAATTGATCTATGAGGGACATGTTTATATTGCCATGCCGCCGCTTTATAAAGCGATGCCGGCACGCGGTGAGGAAGAATATTTGTATGATGATAAGGCGTTGGAAAAATACAGAAAAACGCATAAAAATTTTACTCTGCAGCGCTATAAAGGTCTTGGTGAAATGGATGCCGATCAGCTATGGGAGACAACGTTAAATCCAGAGACACGTATTTTAAAACGAGTGGAAATTGAGGACGCGCGCATGGCGTCAAGCGTTACAGAAATGCTAATGGGAACCGATGTTCCGCCGCGTAGGGCGTTTATCTATGAGCATGCACAGGAAGCGGAAGTGGATGCATAGGATATTTTGCAGCAGTTTACCATGATTAAGGAGAGTCACATGGAAAGAAAAGAAGAACAGATCATCCGGACGGAGTACTCGGAGATTATGCAGAAATCGTATATTGATTATGCTATGAGTGTAATTATTTCCCGCGCTCTGCCGGATGTGCGCGATGGGCTTAAGCCGGTGCAGAGAAGGACGCTTTACGATATGTATGAGCTGGGCATAGGCTATGACCGTCCGTACCGTAAATGCGCGCGTATCGTCGGCGATACAATGGGTAAATATCATCCGCACGGTGACAGCTCGATATACGAAGCGTTGGTTGTAATGGCACAGGAGTTTAAAAAAGGCCTGCCGCTGGTAGATGGTCACGGTAATTTTGGCTCAATTGAGGGTGATGGCGCGGCGGCGATGCGATACACGGAAGCACGGCTGCAGAAGATCACGCAGACGGCATTTTTGAGTGATCTTGATAAAAATGTTGTTGACTTTTTACCTAATTTTGATGAAACGGAAAAAGAGCCGGAGGTACTTCCGGTGCGCTTGCCGAATCTGTTGGTAAATGGTTCTGACGGTATAGCGGTTGGTATGGTGACGAGTATTCCACCGCACAATCTCGGAGAAGTAGCGGATGCGGTTGTGGCGACCATCAAAAACAAGGATATTACCACTGCGGAACTGACGAATTATGTGCAAGGACCGGATTTTCCGACCGGCGGCATTGTGGTAAATAAGGATGAGTTAAAAGCCATTTATGAGACCGGCGTTGGAAAGATTAAGCTGCGCGGAAAGGTACAGGTGGAGCAAGCCAAGGGCGGTAAGATGAATTTGGTAATCACGGAGATCCCGTATACGATGGTGGGGGCGAATATCGGTAAATTCTTAAATGATGTCGCAACGCTGGTGGAAACCAAAAAGACGACGGATATTGTTGACATTTCCAATCAGTCTTCTAAGGATGGAATCCGTATTGTGTTAGAATTGCGTAAAAACGCCGATATCGATAATCTGATTAATATGCTCTATAAGAAGACGCGTTTAGAGGATACGTTCGGCGTAAATATGCTGGCAGTGGCGGACGGCAGACCGGAAACGCTGGGATTGAAAAAAATCATTGAACATCATATTGATTTTCAGTTTGAGGTAAATACACGAAAATACCGTACACTGCTGCAAAAGGAACTGGAGAAAAAAGAAATCCAGGAGGGCCTTATCAAAGCGTGCGATGTGATCGATCTGATCATTGAAATCCTGCGCGGCAGTAAGAATCAGAAACAGGTCAAGGAATGTCTGGTAAACGGAGTGACAGAAGGAATTAAATTCAAATCGAGAAACTCTAAAAAACAGGCTGCGGAACTTTGTTTTACGGAGGCTCAGGCAACTGCGATCCTGGAAATGCGTCTGTATAAATTGATCGGACTGGAAATCGAAGCTCTGATGAAAGAGCATGACATAACTGTAAAAAATATCGCGAAATATGAGGATGTGCTGAATAATTACGACTCAATGGCGCAGCTGATCATCCGCGAACTGGAGACGCTGAAAAAAGAGTACGCGCGTCCGCGCAGAACCAGTGTGGAAAATGCGGCGGAAGCTGTTTATGAGGAAAAGAAGATAGAAGAAATGGAAGTCATTTTCCTGATGGACCGTTTCGGATATGCAAGAACGATCGATGTGCCGACTTATGAGCGGAATAAGGAGGCAGCCGATGCAGAGAGCCGCTATGTTATTTCCTGCATGAATACGGATAAAATCTGTGTCTTTACAGATACGGGGAGCCAGCATTTGATCAAGGTGCTTGACGCACCGTTTGGGAAATTCCGCGATAAGGGCAAGCCGATTGATAATTTCTGTAATTACGACAGCTCTAAAGAAGCGATTGTTGCAGTGGAAAGTCTGCAGAAAATCAGGATGTCTCTGTTGATTTTCGGCACTGCGCAGGGAATGGTAAAACAGGTCGAAGGCGCGGAATTTGATGTTTCTAAGCGGACGATTGCGGCGACAAAATTGCAGGAAGGCGATAAGGTGATTTCCGTACACTGCATGAATGAGGCAGAAACATTGGTTTTTAAGACGGAGCAAGGCATCTGCCTGCGTATCGCGATTGGAGAGATTCCGCTGCAGAAAAAGACGGCAAGAGGTGTGCGAGGCATCCGTCTCGGCAAAGATGATCGTGTGGAAATGATTTATTATCCAACCTCCGAAGCAGATAAAATTATTTTGTATAAAGAAAAAGAAATTCACCTTGACCGGCTGAGAATTGCCGGAAGAGATACTAAAGGAACGAAGATACGCGTATGAATTTATTAACGATTGAACATTTGACGAAAGCATATACCGAACGAAAACTTTTCGATGATGCGCAGTTTTCGGTAAATGAGGGAGAAAAGATCGGTGTGATCGGTATTAATGGTACCGGAAAATCAACTCTGCTGCGGATTCTGGCAGGTGATGAGACTGCAGATGAGGGGACGGTAACCAGAGGCAATCATGTGGTGATACGGTTTTTGACGCAGCAGCAGACATTTGATGAAAAGAGCACTGCGCTGGAGGCGGTTATGCGGGATAACCGTACGGAATTAAACCAGTGGAGTCTGGAAAGCGATGCGAAAACGATGCTGAATCAGCTGAAGATCCCGGATTTTTATCAGAAAATGAGCGAACTTTCGGGCGGACAGAAAAAACGAGTGGCATTGGCACAGGTGCTGCTCTCTGATGCGGATATTTTGATTTTGGATGAACCGACGAACCATTTGGACAATGAAATGTCAGCTTGGCTGGAAGATTACCTGATTCGTTTTCGCGGAGCGGTCGTGATGGTAACGCATGACCGTTATTTTCTTGACCGGGTGTCGAACCGCATTGTGGAGATTGATAAAGGAAAAATTTATACCTATCCGGGTAATTATTCAGAATTTGTACGCTTAAAAGAGGCGCGTCAGAATATGGAGATTGCTTCAGAGCGTAAGCGGCAAAGTATTTTGCGTACGGAACTGGAATGGCTTGCGCGGGGCGCACGGGCACGTTCCACCAAACAGAAAGCACATATTCAGCGTATTGAGGATATGCAGAATCAGGCGGCGCCGGTGACGGATGCGGTTGTAGAGATGAGTTCTGTCAGTACTCGCATGGGAAAAAAGACGATCGAGCTGGAACAGCTTTTCAAAGCATACGGTGCGCGCTGTCTGTTTCGTGACTATTCGTATATTTTCCTGCGTGATGAGCGCGTGGGGATTATCGGGGAAAATGGCTGCGGCAAGAGTACGCTTTTAAAGATCATTACCGGAGAAATTCAGCCGGATACCGGAAGCGTGACGATTGGTGATACAATTAAGATCGGTTATTTTTCACAGGATGCCCAGAGTATGGACGAATCTATGCGGGTGATTGATTACATCAAAGAGGTTGGTGAATATGTCACTACAAAGGATGGCAAGATTACGGCGGCTATGCTGCTGGAGCGGTTTTTGTTTGACGGAAATCTGCAGTATAGCATGATCGGAAAGCTTTCCGGAGGCGAGCGCAGACGCCTGCAGCTTCTGCGTGTGCTGATGTCTGCGCCGAACGTGCTGATTCTTGACGAGCCGACGAACGACCTTGATATTCAGACGCTGACAATTTTGGAGGATTATCTGGATGGTTTCGACGGGATTGTGATCACAGTATCTCATGACCGTTATTTTCTGGATCGTATTGTGCGGCGGATTTTTGCGTTTGAGGAAAACGGACATATCCAGCAGTATGAAGGAAATTATTCTGATTATCTGATTGCTTTTGAACGGCGTCATCCGAGAGAAGAAGAGACAGCAAAAGTAATGGCAAAATCTGTGACCGCAGCTGAAAATGCAGCCGGAAAGGGACATGAGAAAAAGCTGAAATTTACTTTTAAAGAGCAGCGCGAGTATGAGACCATTGATGAAGAGATTGAGGCGCTGGAGACGCGTATCGCGCAGATTGAAGAGGAGATGACAGCGCATGCCAGCAGTTATGGAAAATTAAATGAACTGACGGCGGAAAAGGAAGAAGCAGAGGCGCAACTGGAATACAAGATGGAGCGCTGGGAATATCTTACCGAGCTGGCGGAGCAGATAGAAAAGCAGAAGAAATAAGGAAAATACAGGCAAATTTGTAAAATAGCCCTTGTTTTTTTGAAAAAGGGTGCTATAATGTAGAAGATGATAATATGTTACTAGAGTATGAGTGGGCTGCCGAAGTCCACTCATTCTTGTTATGTCCCGGTGATATAAAATGGAAAAACGGGATGCCATCTGAAGTGTGTAGGAGTAAAGAATATGACAAAAAGAGAAGAGTACGAGCAGAAGACGGAAGCGATTCTGCAGCCGATCGTAGATGCGAACGGATTTGAATTGGTGGATGTGGAATATGTAAAAGAAGGCGGAAGCTGGTATCTGCGCGCTTACATTGACAAGCCGGGCGGTATTACGGTGGATGACTGCGAACTGGTGAGTCGCGCGGCAAATGATATTCTGGATGCAGAGGATTTTGTGGAGGATTCCTACATTTTTGAGGTGAGTTCTCCGGGACTTGGACGTCCGCTAAAAAAGGAAAAGGATTTTATCAGAAGTATCGGTGAAGAGGTAGAGATCCGTACCTTTCGCGCGATTGACAGACAAAAGGAATTTATTGGTGTGTTAAAAGAGTTTGATAAGAATTCCGTTACAATCGTTTTAGAAAATGAAGAGGAAATGACCATTGCGAGAGCGGATATTGCGCTGATTCGATTGGCATTCGACTTTTAAAACAAAATACGAAATCCATACCATATTATAAGGAGGAAAAGGGAAAATGAATAACGAATTAATGGAAGCGCTTGACATATTGGAAAAGGAAAAAAATATCAGCAAGGCAACTCTGCTTGAAGCAATTGAACAGTCACTTTTACAGGCTTGTAAAAATCATTTTGGCAAGGCGGATAACGTAAAAGTAGATATCAATCCGGATACCTGCGATTTTGCGGTTTACGCAGAAAAAACAGTTGTGGAAGAGGTAGAAGATCCGGCAACAGAGATTAGTCTGACCGATGCGAAGATGAAGGATTCCAGATATGAGGTGGGCGATATTGTAAATGTAGAGATCCGCTCAAAGGAGTTCGGACGCATTGCCACCCAGAACGCCAAAAACGTGATTTTGCAGAAAATCCGCGAAGAAGAACGCAAGGTTCTTTATAATGAATATTACAGCAAGGAACGTGAGGTTGTAACCGGTATCGTACAGCGTTATCTTGGCAGAAATGTCAGCATCAATCTCGGTAAGGTGGATGCTATCTTAAATGAAAATGAGATGGTGAAAGGAGAAACCTTCCATCCGACAGAACGTGTGAAAGTTTATGTGCTGGAAGTGAAGGATACGCCGAAAGGACCGAAGATTCTGGTTTCCAGAACGCATCCGGAATTGGTAAAACGTCTCTTTGAAAATGAGGTGACCGAGGTAAAAGACGGAACCGTAGAGATTAAGTGCATTGCCAGAGAGGCAGGAAACCGTACCAAAATGGCGGTTTGGTCTAATGATCCGGATGTAGACGCAGTTGGTGCATGTGTCGGTGTCAACGGCGCGCGTGTCAACAGCATCGTTGAGGAGCTGCGCGGCGAAAAAATTGATATCATCAACTGGGATGAAAATCCGGCGCTGCTGATTGAAAACGCACTTAGTCCGGCAAAGGTGATTTATGTTGAGGCTGATAATGATGAAAAGACGGCGCAGGTTGTCGTACCGGATTACCAGCTTTCTCTTGCAATCGGTAAGGAAGGGCAGAATGCGAGATTGGCTGCAAGGCTGACCGGATATAAGATTGATATTAAGAGTGAGACACAGGCAATCGAGGCTGGTGATTTTGACGAGTACGAGGAAGAAGAGTATTACGAAGAAACAAATGATGAATACAGTGACGAAGGTGCATATGAAGCAGAAAGCTATGAAGAGGAACCGGTAGTCGAAGAATAATATCGGGAGAAGAATATGGGACAGACAAAAAAAATTCCCATGCGGAAATGTATTGGGTGTCAGGAGATGAAAAATAAAAAAGAAATGATGCGTGTACTCCGTACGCCGGAGGATACCATCGTATTGGATACGACTGGCAGAAAAAATGGAAGAGGCGCTTACCTGTGTTTTTCAGGAGAATGTTTTGAAAAGGCGGTAAAGAGCAAAGGGTTGGAGCGTTCATTAAAGATGAGCATTCCGGCAGAAGTGTATGATAGTCTGAAAAAGGAGATAGAACAGATTGAAACAAGATAAAATACTTTCTCTCATTGGACTGGCGACGCGGGCGGGGAAAACGGTGAGCGGTGAGTTTTCTACGGAGAAGGCGGTAAAAAGCCAAAAAGCGTGCGTTGTGCTGGTGTCAGCCGAGGCCTCTGACAATACCAAGAAGAAATTTCATAATATGTGTACGTACTATGAAGTGCCGATTTATGATTACGGGACTAAGGAACAGTTGGGAAAAGCCATGGGAAAAGAATTCCGAGCATCTCTGGCGGTGACTGACCCGAATCTTTCCGATGCCATCATGAAGGAACTAGTAAACAGAGACGAACGGAGGTAGTGAGTATGTCGAAAATGAGAGTGCATGAATTAGCAAGAGAACTGGGCAGAACAAATAAAGAAGTAATCAGTTTTCTGACAGATAGAGGAGTTGAAATAAAGAGTCATATGAGTATGCTGGAGGAGGATCAGGTGGATCTGGTTAAGAAAAATGTCAGCAGCAGACCGGTGCGTCAGGCAGCGGAAAAAACGGCGCCGGCAGAGAAATCGGCAGCGGCGGAAGAAGGTGCGCGCTCGGCGGGTGAGGCTTCTTCGAAGAAGAAAAATATTACCAGAATTTTCCGCTCTCAGAACAGTCGTAACGGTATTCAGAAACCGGCAGGTATGAAGACAATTGAGGACAAAACGGCACAGCGTCCGGCAGCGCAGAAGAAAACAGCGCAGCAGACACGTCCGGCAGCGGAAAAGGCGGCTCCGATGGAAAAAACGGCAGCTCCGGCAGAAAAACCGACAGCGGCAGCAGAGAAAAAAGCAGCTCCGGTAAAGGCAGAGAGTACACAGCCGGAAGTACGCGCGGCACAGGGTGAAAAGCCGGCAGTAAAAGCGGCAGAAAACCGTCCGCAGAATAATCAGAATAATCGTGGGGAAGCCGGAAAAAATAATAACAGCGGACAGCGCGGCGGCAGAACGTTTAACCGCGAGGGCAGAGAAGGCCAGCAGGAAAATCGCGACAGAAATAATCGCGGCGGCCAGAACAGAAATTTTGGCGACAGAGATAATCGCGGCGGTCAGGGCAGAAGCTTTGGCGATAAGGATGGACAGAATCGCGACAGAAATAATCGCGGCGGTCAGAACAGAAGTTTTGGTGACAGAGATAACCGCGGCGGCCAGCGAAACTTTGGCGATAAGGACGGTCGTGACAGAGATAATCGAGGCGGTCAGGGCAGAGACAATCGCGGCCAGGGCAGAAATCAGGGCGGCAGAGGACTTTCCGTACCGCAGCCGGATATGGGCAGCAAGCCGGTAACAAAAGAGTCCAGAATGCGCAATGATAAGGATAAGGAAAAATATAACAACAAACGAGATAAATTTGACAGACAGGAAAAAGGTCAGGGAGGCTCAAACTCCCGCGGAAACGCGTCAAAGAATGGAAAAACAGCCGGTAAGTTCATTAAGCCGGTAAAACCGGTAGAGGCTCCGGTACAGAAGAAGGAAGACGAGATCAGAAATATAACGCTTCCGGATCGCATGACTGTGCGTGAACTTGCCGATATCCTGAAAGTACAGGCAGCGGCAATCGTGAAAAAGCTGTTTATGCAGGGCACGATGGTAACTGTAAATCATGAGATTGACTATGATATGGCGGAAGAAATCGCGCTGGAATACAATTGCATTGCAGAACACGAGGTTAAGGTAGATGTGATTGAGGAATTGCTCAAAGAAGAGGACGATGCGGAAGAAACACTTGTTTCCAGACCGCCGGTTGTCTGTGTAATGGGTCACGTTGACCACGGTAAGACTTCTCTTCTGGATGCCATTCGTGATACGCATGTGACGGCAAAAGAGTCTGGAGGTATCACACAGCACATCGGCGCATATATGGTATCTGTAAACGGTCAGAAGATCACCTTCCTGGATACACCGGGACATGAGGCATTTACCGCTATGCGAATGCGCGGTGCGAATGCGACGGATATCGCGATTCTGGTTGTTGCGGCAGATGACGGCGTGATGCCGCAGACCGTTGAGGCGATCAGCCACGCGAAAGCGGCTGGTACAGAAATTATCGTAGCGATCAATAAGATTGATAAACCGAGTGCGAATATCGACCGTGTAAAACAGGAGCTTTCCGAATATGAACTGATTCCGGAAGACTGGGGCGGAAGCACGATTTTTGTTCCGGTATCCGCACATACGCATGAAGGTCTGGATAATTTGCTGGAAATGATTCTTTTAACGGCAGAGGTAGCGGAATTAAAAGCAAACCCGAACCGTAAAGCAAGAGGTCTTGTAATCGAGGCAGAGCTTGATAAAGGAAAAGGTCCGGTTGCGACTGTACTGGTACAAAAAGGTATCCTGCATGTTGGTGATGCGATCGCGGCTGGCGCCTGCCACGGCAAGGTTCGTGCGATGATCGATGATAAGGGAAGAAGAGTAAAGGAAGCTGGCCCGTCTACACCGGTAGAGATCCTCGGTCTTTCCGATGTTCCGAACGCAGGTGAAGTATTTGTAGCTTGCGATAATGACAAAGAGGCGCGCAATTTTGCGGAGACCTTTATCAGCCAGAATAAAGAAAAATTGCTGGAAGAAACCAAGGCGAGAATGTCTCTGGATGATCTGTTTACTCAGATTCAGGCAGGCAATATCAAAGAACTGAATATCATCGTTAAAGCAGACGTACAGGGATCTGTGGAGGCGGTAAAACAGAGTCTCTTGAAGCTTTCCAATGAGGAAGTGGCGGTCAAGGTGATCCACGGCGGCGTAGGCGCGATCAATGAATCTGACGTTACGCTGGCATCCGCTTCCAGCGCGATCATCATCGGCTTTAATGTGCGTCCGGATGTGACAGCAAAGGCGACGGCGGAACGTGAAAACGTAGACGTAAGACTGTATCGCGTAATTTACGATGCGATTGCAGATGTGGAAGCGGCAATGAAGGGAATGCTTGATCCGGTATTTGAGGAAAAAGTAATCGGTCATGCAGAGGTGCGTCAGATCTTCAAGGCTTCCGGTGTCGGCACGATCGCTGGTTCCTACGTGCTGGATGGTACGTTCCAGAGAGGATGCTCCGTGCGCATCACGCGTGAGGGAGAGCAGATCTTTGAGGGCGCTCTGGCATCCCTGAAACGTTTTAAAGATGACGTAAAAGAAGTAAGAGCAGGCTACGAATGCGGTCTGGTATTTGAAAAATTCAATGATCTGAAGGAATTCGACCAGGTAGAAGCATATATCATGGTAGAGGTACCGAGATAGAGGTAGAGTATGAGAAAAAACAGTATTAAAAACACACGTGTCAACAGTGAAGTGCAGCGTGAACTGTCTAATATTATCCGTGGTGAGATTAAGGATCCGCGTATCCATCCGCTCACCTCGGTGGTGATGACAGAAGTTGCGCCGGATTTGAAAACGTGTAAGGCATATATCAGCGTTCTGGGTGATGAGGAAGCCCAGAAAAACACGCTGGAGGGTTTGAAAAGTGCGGTCGGGTTTATCCGCCGTCAGTTGGCGCGCAATCTGAATTTGCGCAATACCCCGGAAATCAGATTCATTTTAGACCAGTCGATTGAATATGGTGTTCATATGTCAAAACTGATTCGCGAGAATCATGTGGACGCAGTGGAAAATGAAGGGATTGATAGTATTGAGGAAGATTAAAGAAGAGATTCAGGGAATAAAAACGGTTGCTATTTCCGGCCATATCCGGCCGGACGGCGACTGTGTCGGTTCCTGCGTAGGACTTTCACTTTATCTGAAAGAAAACTTTCCGGAACTGGAAAAGGTGGATGTTTATCTGGAAGAAATTCCAGAGAGCTATTTTTTGCTGAGCGGCACGCAGGATATTTTGCATGACTGTACGCAGGAGCGGCAGTATGATCTGTTTATTGCCCTTGACTGTGGCGATAAAGAACGTCTCGGAGCAGCTGCAAAATATTTTGACAGTGCAAAGAGGACACTTTGTTATGATCATCATATCAGCAACTGTGGATTTGCGGATGTGAATTATATTGATCCGCAGATCAGTTCGACTTCTGAGCTGGTTTATCGCGCGATGGAGACAGAGAAGATTTCCAGAGAGGCGGCGGAAGCGCTTTACATGGGAATCGTGCATGATACCGGAATTTTCCAGTATTCCTGCACTTCGCCTGAGACGCATATGACGGCGGCGGAGCTGCTCAGAAAAGGGATACGTTCCAGTGAAATTGTGGATGTTACATATATGGAAAAGACCTACGTACAGAATCAGATCCTCGGACGCGCGCTTTTGGAGAGCATTATGGTGCTTGATCGAAAATGCATTATCAGTTCTATTCGGATGAAGGATATGGATTTTTACGGTATTACATCGAAAGATCTGGACGGCATTGTCAGTCAGCTGCGTTTGACAAAGGGCGTGGAGGTTGCTATGTTTCTGTATGAAATCGGAAACCATGAATATAAGGTGAGCATGCGCTCTAAATCAATCGTTGATGTCAGCGCAATCGCAAAGCTTTTCGGCGGCGGCGGACATGTACGCGCGGCAGGCTGTACGATGCAGGGCTCTTTTTATGATGTGGTAAACAATCTGACGAAATATATTGAAAAGCAGATGAAAGCGGCGGATGAAAAATGATAAACGGGATTCTGAATATATATAAAGAAAAAGGTTTTACCTCGCACGACGTAGTGGCGAAGCTGCGGGGAATTCTCCGTCAGAAAAAGATCGGTCATACCGGTACGCTCGACCCGGATGCGGAGGGCGTACTGCCGGTGTGCCTTGGAAATGGAACGAAGCTGTGCGATATGCTGACAGACAGGGATAAGGCATACCGCGCAGTTCTGCTTTTGGGGCAGGTGACTGATACACAGGATGTCAGCGGCGCGGTGCTGCAGACGTCGGAGGTGACAGTGACGGAAACGCAGGTACGGGATGCGGTGCTGCAGTTTGTCGGTGAATACGATCAGGTGCCGCCGATGTACTCTGCTTTGAAAGTGAACGGCAAAAAGCTTTATGAACTGGCGCGGGAGGGCAAAACCGTGGAGCGCGCAGCCAGAAAAGTAACGATCTATGAAATTGAGATTGAAAAGATTGAACTGCCGCGCGTGACGATGACAGTCTCCTGCTCAAAGGGGACGTATATCCGTACTCTTTGTCATGATATCGGAACGGTTCTGGGCTGCGGCGGCTGTATGGAACAGCTTCTGCGTATCAAGGCTGGACCGTTTGTACTGGGCGAAAGTCTTACACTGACGCAGATTGAAGGTCTTGCAAAAGAAATGCGTATAGAAGAGGCTGTGATTCCGGTGGAACAGATGTTTGCGGACACGCCGGTCTGCCGGACAAAACCGGAATTTGACAAAATGCTTTATAACGGCAATCCGGTATTTTTGAACCAGTTGTCAGAAGCGGTCCGTACCGATCGGGTGCGTATGCGTGACTCAAAAGAAAAGTTCTGCGGTTTATATGAGTGCCGAAAAGAGAAAAACGGTTTTTGGCCGGTAAAGATGTTTTTGGAGTAGAAGGATGAACTATATAGAAGGTTTAATGGAATATCATATGGACCGTGATACGGCGGTGACCTTGGGGAAATTTGACGGACTTCACCGCGGGCATCAGAAGCTGGTGCGCAGTATCTGTGAAAAAAAAGCGCAGGGACTGGAGAGTGTTGTTGTGACGATCTGGCCGGATCCGAAAGCAAAGGCGCTTTTGACAAAAGGAGAAAAGAAACGTTTTTTAGAAGCCATGGGAGTAAACTGGTGGTTGGACTGTCCGTTTTTGCCGCAGATTTCTCATATGGAACCGGAGCGATTTGTCCGCGAGGTATTGGTAAAACGCCTGCGTGCGAGATATATCGCGGTCGGCAGTGATTTTCGTTTTGGTTATCAGCGCAAAGGAGATTGTGAACTGCTGAAAAAACTGCAGCCGGAGCTTGGATATGAACTGGATATTGTCCCGAAAGAACAGTATGAAGGCCGTGAAATCAGCAGTACCTATATTAAAGAAGCACTGGGACGCGGCGACATGGAACTGGTGCAGACACTTCTCGGTTATCCGTATACGGTGCGGGGAGAGGTTCTGCATGGCCGAAAAATCGGCCGTACACTGGGAATGCCGACCACAAATCTGATTCCGTCGGCAGGAAAACTTCTGCCGCCGAACGGCGTCTACGCTACCTGCACGCGCATTGAAGGAAAGCCGCATCCGGGAATTACCAATATCGGCTATAAACCGACAGTCGGTGAATACTTCCGCGGCGTGGAGACCTATTTGTTTGACTTTGACGGAGATCTTTATGGACAGATCATTGCGGTGCAGCTGTATGCGTTTGAACGTCCGGAACAGAAATTTGATGGACTGGAGGCCTTGAAAGAACAGATGCATCGGGATATTGCTTATGGGAAAGATTATTTCGGGAAGCATGAATTTCTGTAAACTAACAGTTGACGGAAATCGGACAGTATGCTATATTGAAAAAGTATGAGTTCAGCCGATACTCAGAGACTGGATCACTCCGACCGTTTCTTAGTGTCCGGCGATAATATAAAAAAGGAGGATCAATCATGATCGCAAAAGAAAAGAAACAGGCTATTATTGCGGAATATGGCCGCAAAGAAGGCGATACCGGTTCACCGGAAGTACAGATCGCAGTTTTAACAGCAAGAATTCAGGAGCTGACTGCTCACCTGAAAGATCATCCGAAGGATCATCATTCCAGAAGAGGTCTTCTGAAAATGGTAGGTCAGAGACGTGGTCTGCTGGCATACTTAAAGAAAACTGATATCGAAGGATACCGTACTTTGATCGAAAAACTGGGAATCAGAAAATAAGGAATGCAGAAGGGACGGTTTTACCGTCCCTTGTGTTTAGTTATCAGCGGCATGGAAGCCGAGACCACTGAAAAGCAAATCGACGCGGTTTGTTTTTCAGTTGTTTCGGATGCATATGCCGTCAAAAGAAAAGGAGAAAATTATGTTCAAGACTTACTCAATGGAACTGGCCGGAAGAACACTGCGCGTGGATGTCGGCAGAGTTGCCAAACAGGCAAACGGTGCAGCGCTGATGCACTATGGCGACACCGTAGTTCTTTCTACCGCTACCGCATCCGAAAAACCGCGTGAGGGGATTGATTTCTTCCCGCTCAGCGTAGAATACGAAGAGAAAATGTACTCGGTTGGAAAAATTCCGGGCGGCTTCAATAAAAGAGAGGGAAAAGCATCTGAAAATGCGATCCTGACTTCCCGCGTAATCGACCGTCCGATGCGTCCGCTGTTTCCGAAGGACTACAGAAATGACGTTACTTTAAATAACCTGGTACTCTCAGTTGATCCGGACTGTGCGCCGGAATTGACTGCAATGCTTGGTTCCGCGATTGCGACTGCAATTTCCGATATTCCGTTTGACGGTCCGACGGCTACCACACAGGTGGGTTTGGTTGATGGCGAATTTGTATTCAACCCGAATGCAGCGCAGAAGGCAGTTTCTGATCTGCAGCTGACTGTGGCGTCCACCAGAGAAAAAGTCATCATGATCGAAGCTGGAGCGAACGAGATTCCGGAAGACAAGATGATTGAAGCAATTTTTGCGGCACATGAGGTAAACCAGAACGTAATCGCGTTTATCGACACGATCGTTGCTGAGTGCGGTAAACCGAAGCACAGCTATACCAGCTGCGCAGTTCCAGAAGAACTGTTTGCGGCAATCCGTGGGGTTGTTACTCCGGAAGAAATGGAAGTAGCGGTGTTTACTGATGAAAAACAGGTGCGTGAAGAAAACATCCGCGTGATTAAAGAGAAGCTAGCAGAGAAATTCGCTGATAATGAAGAATGGCTGGGTCTGATTGACGAGGCTGTTTATCAGTATCAGAAAAAGACCGTCCGCAAGATGATTTTAAAAGATCATAAACGCCCGGACGGACGCGCGATCAACCAGATTCGTCCGCTGGCAGCGGAAGTAGATCTGATTCCGCGTGTACATGGTTCCGCAATGTTCACCAGAGGACAGACACAGATCTGTACGATTACAACACTGGCTCCGCTTTCTGAGGCACAGAAGATCGATGGTCTGGATCTGGCAGAGACCAGCAAGCGTTATATGCACCATTACAATTTCCCGAGCTACTCGGTAGGTGAGACAAAACCGTCCAGAGGTCCGGGACGCCGTGAAATCGGTCATGGCGCGCTGGCAGAGCGTGCGCTTGTTCCGGTACTGCCGAGCGAAGAAGAATTCCCGTATGCGATCCGTACGGTATCTGAGACATTTGAATCGAATGGTTCTACTTCTCAGGCAAGTATCTGTGCGTCTACGATGTCTCTGATGGCAGCAGGAGTGCCGATCAAGGCGATGGTTGCCGGTATTTCCGCAGGTCTGGTGACTGGTGAAACAGATGACGATTACATTGTTCTGACAGATATTCAGGGGCTGGAAGATTTCTTTGGCGATATGGACTTTAAGGTGGCAGGTACGCATAAGGGTATCACAGCGATCCAGATGGATATCAAGATTCACGGACTGACTCGTCCGATTATTGAGGAAGCGATCGCCAGAACAAAAGAAGCAAGAACCTATATTCTCGATGAAGTGATGGCAAAGACGATCGACGAACCGAGGATGAGCGTAAATGAGTATGCGCCGAAGATTCTTCAGATCAGCATTGATCCGCAGAAGATCGGTGATGTCGTTGGTCAGAGAGGAAAGACGATCAATGCGATCATCGAGCAGACCGGAGTAAAGATTGACATTACAGACGACGGCGCTGTTTCCATCTGTGGTACAGATAAAGAGGAAATGGCAAAAGCGATGGATATGATCCGTATCATCACTACGGATTTTGAGGCGGGCCAGGTATTTACCGGAAAGGTAGTCAGCATCAAAGAATTTGGCGCGTTCTTAGAGTTTGCACCGGGTAAAGAAGGTATGGTACACATTTCTAAAATCTCTAAAGAACGCATCGACAAGGTAGAGGATGTTCTGAAGCTTGGCGATGTAGTGAAGGTGGTTTGCCTTGGCAAAGATAAGATGGGCAGAATCAGCTTCAGCATGAAGGATATTGAGCAGTAAAACAGAGGCAGTAATGAAAAAGGCGGCGTCCGGCAGTGGACACCGCCTTTTCTGATGACATTAGATGTTTTATCTTAAATAAAATCATATTAGCGGAAAGAAAGACATATCCTGTACTATGATGATACAGGAGGGATGTTATGAAACATTGGGTGAAACAGAAGCGTCTGCTGTCTGCGCTGTTTTTGACAGCGGTGATTTTCTTACAGGCGATTGTGGTACAGGCTGAGGAGATGCAGACCGAAGGCAGCCTGCAGACAGAAAACGCGGGACAAAGCACAGAGATGGTCGAAAATGGAGTACAGACAGATACGGACGCGGCGTTTGTGATGAACTCGCCCTCGGCGCTTCTGATGGAGATGACGACAGGAACGGTTCTTTATGAAAAGGACGCGCATACGAGGCGGAGCCCGGCGAGCGTGACGAAAATTATGACGACGCTGCTGATTTTTGAGGCATTGGAAAAAGGACAGATTACGCTGCAAGATGAAGTGGTGACGAGCGCGCATGCAAAGTCGATGGGCGGTTCGCAGGTATTTTTGGAAGAAGGGGAGAAGCAGACGGTCGATACTATGCTCAAATGTATCCTGGTTTCTTCCGGGAATGATGCGTCTGTGGCGATGGCAGAATACATAGCGGGGAGTGAGCAGGAATTTGTCAGCCGTATGAATGAAAAGGCGGTACAGCTTGGCATGACCAATACGCATTTTGAGGATTGCTGTGGTCTGACAAATTCAGATAATCATTACACGACAGCATATGATATTGCGCTGATGAGCCGTGATCTGATGATGCGCTATCCGCAGGTGACGGATTATACAACGATTTGGATGGAGTCGATCACGCATGTGACAGACAAAGGCAGCAGCGAATTTGGGCTTTCCAATACAAATAAATTGCTGCGCAGTTATGATGGCTGTACGGGATTGAAAACAGGCAGTACCAGCAAGGCATTGTTTTGTGTTTCTGCGACGGCAGAGCGGAACGATGTCGGACTGGTCAGTGTGATCATGGCGGGACCGGATTCAAAAACGCGTTTTGCCGACGCGGCGGCGATGCTGAATTACGGTTTCGGGAAATGCCGCGTCTACAAGGATATCGAGCCGCCGAAGCTTCCGGTTTTAAAGGTAAAGCGGGGACTTTCCGAGCAGGTGACTTGTACTTACGAAAAAGAGTTTCAGTATTTGGATATGGAAGGAAAAAATCTGGAGGGAATCGAGCGCCGCCTGAAGCTTGACAGTGTAGCGGAAGCACCGGTAAAAAAGGGGGATGTGGCCGGAAAGCTGCTCTATGTACTGGATGGAAAAGAGATCGGCAGCGTGGATATATTATTTGCAGCGGATGTGGAAAAGGCTGGATATCTGTTTTATCTGAAAAGAGCATGGGAAGCGTACTGTATGTGAGAACTCTGGTCATATGGTACTGTCCCGCGAGAGATTTCGCATGTTTCGGCCAAAATCTCAAGATATACAAGCTTAAATTCTATTGCCGAGACAGGTTGCTTTGAGCGTCGATCTCAATTTTACAGTTGTCAAACAGTGTAAAGTTTATTATACTAAATAAGTATGCAGAAATTTGGAACGTGCGAAACACCAAAGGACACAGGGAGCGCTTATGAGTAAAATAAACGTCAGAAAATATCGGATTCCGGTACCGGAGACAGCGGGAAAACCGGAGCGTCCCATACGGATTGCGATGATCGGGGATTTACATAATCGGATATTCGGAGAGGGAAATCATAAATTGGTGGATCTGATTGCCAATCAGTATCCGGATCTGATATTTTCGGTGGGGGATCTTACTGTGGTAAAGCCGAAAAAAGAAGTACGGTCGGAAATAGGGCTGGCGCTTTTGAGCAGATTGGTCTGTGAATGTCCGGTCTACTGTATCAATGGAAATCATGAACAGCGTACAAAAGCCTGGCCGGAAGCGTATCCGGGCGTTTATGACCGTTTAAGACGCGGGCTTTCCAAGCCTGGAATTTGTTATTTGGAAGATGACAGGGCGGATATAGAGATCAGCGGATGCCGGATCTCTGTTTTTGGGCTGGAACTGCCGATGAAGTATTATCAAAAACGCTGCCGGAAGTTTATTACGGCGGAAGAGATACGAACGCGGATCGGTGAACCGAAAGCGAACAGATTTAATATTTTGTTGGCGCATAATCCGATTTACTTTGAAAGTTATGCGCTGTGGGGAGCAGATCTGACGCTTGGCGGTCATATGCACGGCGGTTCTGTACGGCTGCCGTTTGCGGGCGGCGTGATCAGTCCGCAGCTGAGACTGTTTCCGAAATATGATTATGGATTGTTTGAAAAGTACAAAAGCCGGATGGTGGTGACATCGGGGCTTGGCAGTCATTCGATTGCGTTTCGTCTGAATAATCCGCCGGAGGTTGTGCTGCTGGAATTGTATTGAGACAGTGCTTAAAAGAGAGGAATTTATGGGAATATCCGTAAAACTGCAGGAATTTGAAGGTCCGTTAGATCTGCTCCTGCATTTGATCGATAAAAATAAAGTCAGTATTTTTGATATCCCAATCGTGGAGATCACAAATCAGTATATGGAATATATTCATGGGCTGGAAACGTCAGATATGGGTGTGATGAGTGAATTTTTGGTAATGGCGGCTACGCTGCTGGATATCAAATCACGCATGCTGCTTCCGGTGGAGGTGGACGAGGAAGGCGAGAAAGTCGACCCGAGAGCGGAACTGGTAGAGCGACTTTTGGAATACAAGCTCTATAAATATATGTCTTATGAACTGCGCGATAGGCAGGAGGATGCAGCCAGGGCAGCATATAAAGAGCCGACGATGCCTCAGGAAGTGCTGGCTTACCGAGAACCGGTAAATCCGCAGGCGCTTTTGGAAGGCGTGACACTTGCTAATCTGAATGCTATTTTTCAGGACGTAATGAAGCGGCAGGAGTCCAGAATGGATCCGGTGCGCAGCAAGTTCGGAAATGTGGAAAAGGAAGAGGTTAATCTGGAGGAGACGATCACATACGTGGAGCGCTACATTGCGCGTCATCCGAAATGCAGTTTCCGCAGTCTGCTGAAAAATCAGAGAAGTAAGATGCAGGTCATTATCACGTTTCTGACGATTCTGGAACTGATGAAAATTGGCAAAATTGAGATCCGGCAGGAAGAAATTTTTGCAGATATTCAGATTACTGCAAAGGAGGACACCGTACAGACGGAAGGTTCTGCGGCAGAAGGTCTTGGCAGTTACGAGTAAAGTGAGGAAAAAGATGAGAGAACAGGAAGCAGCGATTGAGGCGATTTTATTTGCCTGCGGAGAGGCGGTGGAAGCGGAAAAACTGGCAAAGGCACTGGAAATGGATACAGAGAGTGCGCGCAGACTGGTACATGGTATGATGGAACGATATGACAGCGAGGAACGCGGCATCCATATCGTTGAACTGGACGGCGCATTTCAGATGTGTACCAGGCCGGAAATGTTTGATTATCTGGTGCGTATCGCTAAACAGCCGCGAAAGGCAGTGCTGACAGATGTTGTGCTGGAGACGCTTTCGATCATTGCGTATAAGCAGCCGATCACCAAACTGGAACTGGAGCAGATCCGCGGTGTGAAATGTGATCATGCGGTAAATAAACTGATTGAATATAATCTGGTAAAAGAAGTGGGACGTCTGGACGCACCCGGAAGACCGCTTTTGTTTGGAACGACAGAGGAATTTCTGCGCAGCTTCGGCGTGCAGTCGTTGGCAGATCTTCCGCCGGTGAATCGCCTGAAAATGGAAGATTTTAAGGCTGAAGCAGAGGAAGAGATTAATCTGACTTTAAAAGTATAGCAGATTTGAAAAAGAATTGAATGAAATAAGAAAAACCGGCATACGTTAGAGACAGGAGAACTGGTAAGTTTTGTAAAAAGGAGTGTGGCGGTTTGAAAAGAATATGGAGCTGGATAATGACAGTAACTTTTGTGCTGGCGGTGATTTGCGAAAGCAGTGCATCGGCGCAGGAGAGAGGTCAAACTCCCGGCGATCTTTATGCCCGTAGCGCCGTTTTGATGGATGGCAGCAGCGGGCGTATTTTATTTGGAAAGAATGAAGAGGAAGTGCTGCCGATGGCGAGCACGACAAAAATTATGACCTGCATTCTGACATTGGAAAACGCGGATTTGGAGGAACAGGTGGAAATCTCTGCAAATGCGGCAGCACAGCCGGAGGTGCGCCTGGGCATGCGCGAAGGCGAAAGGTATCGCTTGAAAGATCTGCTGTATTCTCTGATGCTGGAATCACATAACGACAGTGCAGTAGCAATTGCCGAACATGTGGGCGGCAGCGTGGCGAAATTTGCGGAAATGATGAATGAAAAGGCCGCCTCTATGGGATGCGGTTCTACACATTATGTGACACCAAATGGTCTGGATGACAGTGATGCGGGCGGAGCTCACGCAACAACTGCGGCGGAACTGGCAAAAGTGATGTCTTACTGTGTTACGCAGTCGCCGCAGCGGGAGATGTTTCTGGAAATCACACAGACGCGCAGTTATTCTTTTGCAGATCAGTCAGGAACCAGAAACTTTTCCTGCAATAATCACAATGCGTTTCTCGATATGATGGAGGGAGCGATTTCCGGCAAAACCGGTTTTACATCGGCAGCCGGATATTGTTATGTCGGTGCGGCAGAAAACAAGGGACGTATATTTGTGGTTGCCCTTCTGGCTTGTGGATGGCCATACAATAAGACGTATAAATGGAGCGATACGCTTGCTCTGATGAAATACGGTATCGAACATTTTGAGAATCGGACGATTCGATACGAAGAAATAGAGCGGGCGATGCCGGTTGAGAATGGCGCAGCGGCATCGGGCGATCCGTGGGATACCGCGGAAACGGTTGTGCGCACAGATTTTTCAGCTGCTTTAAAACAGAATTATCTTCTGGCAAAGGATGAGAGGATTATCCAAAAAGCAGTGCTGCAAAAGCAGCTGCAGGCGCCGCTTTACAAAGGAGAAATAGTTGGAAGGGTCAGTTATTACCTGGGAGATACACTGCTGGAAGAATATCCGATTGTAGTAGAAACAGAGATAAAAGAGCGCAAGTTGGCGCATTGGATTGGCTGGATCTTTGAACGCTGCTTTTTATTGTAAAGAGTGGATTTTTGCAGTTTTATACGCAACGGAAACTGCTGCGGAAATATTGAAAAATATGACAAAATACTTGCCATCAGACGCGAAATACAGTACAATGTATACGGCAGATAATTGGTTTCAATTTATCTATTATAGAAAAATGGAGGGCTGAAAAATGAGTAACACAGCACAAAGCTTAGCAGGCAAAAGAATCGCGTCTTTGCTTGATGAGAACAGTTTTGTTGAAATCGGTGCGGGTATCACTGCCAGAAACACAGATTTTAACATGGCGAAGGCCGATACTCCGGCAGATGGTGTCATCACAGGTTATGGTGTGATTGACGGCGGTCTGGTTTATGTGTATAGCCAGGACGCTTCTGTACTTGGCGGTACGATCGGTGAAATGCACGCGAAGAAAATTGCAGGTCTTTATGATCTGGCAATGAAAATGGGAGCACCGGTAATCGGTCTGATCGATTGTGCCGGTTTGAGACTGCAGGAAGCGACAGATGCGTTAAACGCGTTTGGTGAAATTTATGCAAAACAGTCACTGGCATCCGGCGTGATTCCGCAGATCACAGCGGTATTTGGTACCTGCGGCGGTGGTCTTGCACTTGTACCGGGACTGACAGACTTTACTTTTATGGAAGAGAAAAACGCAAAATTATTTGTGAATTCTCCGAATGCACTGGAAGGAAACACAAAAGAAAAATGTGATACCGCAAGCGCGGCATTCCAGAGCGAAGAAGTGGGACTGGTAGATTTCGTAGGAAGCGAAGCAGAGATTCTTACTGGAATCCGTCAGCTTGTTTCCATGCTTCCGGCAAATAACGAAGATGATATGTCTTATGAGGAATGTACAGACGATCTGAACCGTGTATGTGAAGACCTTGCAAATTGTGTTGGGGATACTTCTATTCTGCTTTCCCAGATTGCGGACGACAATGTATTTGTTGAGACAAAATCCGCATATGCAAAAGAGATGGTAACTGGTTTCCTTCGTCTGAATGGTCAGACTGTGGGTGCAGTGGCAAACCGTACGGAAGTATTTGATGCAGAAGGAAATAAGACAGACAGCTATGACGCGGCTCTTACAAGAAGAGGTGCGGTAAAAGCGGCAGAGTTCGTGGAATTCTGTGATGCATTCAGCATTCCGGTTCTTTCTCTGACAAACGTAAAAGGCTTTAAAGCAAATAAATGCAGCGAGCGTGGTATTGCAAAAGCGGCGGCAAAACTGACTTATGCATTCGCAAACGCTACTGTTCCGAAAGTAAACGTAGTGATCGGCGCGGCATACGGCAGCGCATATGTGGCAATGAACAGCAAGGCTCTGGGTGCGGATATGACATTCGCATGGCCGACTGCTGAGATCGGTACCATGGATGCAAAACTTGCAGCGAAGATTATGTATGCAGACGCTGACGCGGCTACAATCAATGAAAAAGCGGCAGAATACGCAGCTCTTCAGACAAGCGCGACATCCGCAGCGAAGAGAGGTTATGTAGATACGATTATTGAAGCGGCTGATACCAGAAAATATCTGATCGGCGCATTTGAAATGTTATTCACAAAAAGAGAAGATCGTCCGGCGAAAAAACACGGCACGGTTTAAGCGAGGTGAATGATATGAGAAAATTTAAAGGATTATTTGCTTCTGTTTCTCTGGCGGCCATGCTTGCGGCAAGCGCAGTGACCGGTTACGCTGAGGAAACGGAGACAACGGAAACTGTGGAAGCGGCAGCGGAAACAGAGCAGGCGGCGGAAGATACTGCAGCAGCGCCGGAAGAAGCACAGATCACTGTTCATGCAGACATGGAAGTGTCTGAGGCGGATCAGCAGGCGCTGGCATCCTATGCGGAACAGAGTATTGGTATGATCGTGGGAATGACAGATGAGCAGCTTGAAGAGGTCATCCATCCGTCAACGATTTTGAGTGTTCCGCAGGATAGCATTGTTGCCAGTGTGGATTCCTGGATGACGGCAAAAGAAGAGCTTGGCGCTTTTCAGGCTGTAAAGAGCCATGATATTATCGTAGACGACGATATGATTACGGTAGAGACAACCTGTGAGTTTGAAAAATCTACCGGTACGGTTTCCACTATTCTGGAACGTTCTACGCTGACACTGGAGAGCATGACATTTTCCGGCGCGGCACAGAGCATGGGAACCAAGATGAAAGAAGCGGCTTTAAATACCATTATGGGTATCGGTATCGTATTCTTGGTACTTCTGTTCTTAAGCTGGCTGATCGGTCTGTTCAAACATATCGGTAAGATTGGAGAAAGTTCCAAGAAAAATGCAGCTCCGGCACCGGCTCCGAAAGTAGCACCTGCGGCAGTACCGGCAGCAGCTCCGGTTGTGGAAGAGGTTACTGACGACGGCGAATTGATCGCTGTGATCGCAGCAGCAATCGCTGCAGCAGAAGGAACTTCCACAGATGGATTTGTGGTTCGTTCTATTAAGAAAAGCAATCGTAATAAATGGCAGAGAGCCTAATATAGAGGAGGAAATCATCATGAAGAATTATACAATTACTGTAAATGGCGTGGCATATGACGTAACTGTAGAAGAAGGCGCAGGCGGCGCGGCAGCACCGGTAGCAAAAGCAGCTCCGAAAGCAGCGGCACCGGCCCCGAAGGCAGCTCCGGCAGCAGCACCGGCTCCGAAGGCAGCTGGCGCTGGTTCTGTAAAAGTAACCGCATCTGTACCGGGTAAGGTATTTAAAGTAGAAGCAAGCGTTGGACAGGCTGTAAAAGCAGGCGATCCGATCGTGATCCTGGAAGCAATGAAAATGGAAATCCCTGTTGTAGCTCCGCAGGACGGTACTGTAGCAAGCATCGATGTTGCAGCCGGCGCAGCTGTTGAAAACGGCGATGTTCTGGCAACATTGAACTAAGCAGTATCTATTTGTGTCACAGAGAGGAAAAGATTTTAAAGCTGTGACCTTATTAAACAGGAGGTAAAACAATGGATTACATTTCAGCTACATTAGGCAATCTGCTTCATCAGACAGCGTTTTTTGGGCTGACCTTTGGCAACTATATCATGATTATTGTTGCCTGTGTATTCCTGTATCTTGCAATCAAGAAGGAATACGAGCCGCTGCTTCTGGTGCCGATTGCATTTGGTATGCTGTTGGTTAATATCTATCCGGACATTATGGCAGCGCCGGAAGATACATCCAACGGCGTGGGCGGTCTGCTTCATTATTTCTATCTGATGGATGAATGGAGTATTCTGCCGTCTCTGATCTTTATGGGTGTTGGCGCGATGACAGACTTTGGTCCGCTGATCGCTAACCCAAAGAGTTTCTTGTTGGGCGCAGCTGCGCAGCTTGGTATTTATATGGCATATTTCCTGGCAATCTTCCTTGGATTCAACGGAAAAGCTGCAGCAGCAATCTCCATTATCGGCGGTGCTGACGGCCCAACCTCTATTTTCCTTGCAGGAAAGCTTGGACAGACAGGTCTGATGGGACCAATCGCGGTAGCGGCATATTCTTATATGTCTCTGGTGCCGATTATCCAGCCGCCTATTATGAAAGCATTTACGACAGAAAAAGAAAGAAAAATCAAAATGGAACAGCTTCGTCCGGTTTCCAAACTGGAAAAAATTCTGTTCCCGATCATTATTACTATCGTTGTCTGCATGATTCTGCCGACGACAGCTCCGCTGGTAGGTATGCTGATGCTCGGTAACTTGTTCCGTGAATCCGGTGTTGTAAAACAGCTGACAGAAACCGCTTCCAACGCTCTGATGTATATCGTAGTTATCCTGCTGGGTACTTCCGTAGGCGCTACAACAAGTGCAGAAGCATTCCTGAACCTGGATACAATCAAGATTGTTATTCTTGGTCTGGTAGCATTTGCGTTTGGTACGTTCGGCGGTATTATTTTTGGTAAAATTATGTGTAAAGTTACCGGTGGTAAAATTAATCCGCTGATCGGTTCCGCGGGTGTGTCCGCAGTGCCGATGGCAGCACGTGTTTCTCAGAAGGTCGGTGCGGAAGCAGATCCGACGAACTTCCTGCTGATGCACGCAATGGGACCGAACGTAGCCGGCGTTATCGGTACGGCAGTTGCAGCGGGAACATTTATGGCGATATTCGGAGTTTAATTGAGCAGTGCATGGACGGATGAAAATGCTTCCGTGAGCTTGCTCACATAGAAGCATTTTCGGACGGACATATAGGGCGAAAGCCATAGGCCGAGTGAATGTGAAGTATTAGAGAGGCTTGTGCACTGTGAATCATAAAAATGGAGGAAAATAAAATGGCTAAAAAACCGATTAAAATTACTGAGACCATCCTGCGTGATGCACATCAGTCTCTGATTGCCACAAGAATGACAACAGAAGAGATGCTGCCGATCGTAGAAAAGATGGATAAAGTCGGATACCACTCTGTAGAGTGTTGGGGTGGAGCTACATTCGACGCATCCCTGCGTTTCTTAAAAGAAGATCCGTGGGATAGACTTCGTAAATTCCGTGACGGATTTAAAAATACAAAGCTGCAGATGCTGTTCCGCGGACAGAATATTCTTGGATATCGTCCGTACGCAGATGATGTGGTAGAATATTTCGTACAGAAATCGATTGCGAACGGTATTGATATCATTCGTATTTTTGACTGCTTGAACGATATGCGTAACCTGCAGACAGCAGTTACTGCGGCAAACAAAGAAAAAGGTCATGCGCAGGTAGCGCTTTCCTATACTCTGGGTGAAGCTTACACACTGGAATACTGGACAGAGATGGCGAAGAAGATCGAAGATATGGGCGCAAACTCCATCTGTATCAAAGATATGGCAGGTCTTTTGCTTCCGTATACCGCTACAGAACTGGTATCTGCACTGAAGGATACCGTAAGCATTCCGATTCAGCTGCATACGCATTACACCTCCGGTGTAGCTTCTATGACTTACTTAAAAGCAGTAGAGGCTGGCGTAGATGTGATCGATACCGCTATGTCTCCGTTCGCACTGGGTACTTCTCAGCCGGCAACAGAAGTTATGGTTGAGACTTTCAAGGGTACAGAGTATGATACTGGATTCGATCAGAATCTTCTGGCTGAGATCGCTGATTACTTCAGACCGATCCGCGACAAGGCTCTGGACAGTGGACTGCTTAATCCGAAGAATCTTGGCGTTAATATCAAGACACTGCTGTATCAGGTACCGGGCGGTATGCTTTCCAACCTGACCAGCCAGTTAAAAGACCTGCATGCAGAAGACAAATACTATGAGGTACTGGAAGAGGTTCCGCGTGTACGTAAAGACCTTGGCGAGTGCCCGCTTGTTACTCCGTCTTCTCAGATCGTAGGTACACAGGCAGTTATGAACGTGATCAACGGCGAGCGTTATAAGATGGTTCCGCAGCAGACAAAAGACGTTCTCAGCGGAAAATACGGCGCAACGGTGAAACCGTTCAATCCGGAAGTTCAGAAGAAATGTATCGGTGATGGTGAGATCATCACCTGCCGTCCGGCTGACTTGATTCCGGACGAGCTGGATACTTTAAGAGCAGAGATGGCTCAGTGGTCCCAGCAGGAGGAAGACGTTCTGTCTTATGCACTGTTCCCGCAGGTTGCAACAGAATTCTTCAAATACAGAGAGGCACAGCAGACTGGTGTGGACGCAAATGCGGCTGATACCAAAAACGGCGCTTACCCTGTATAAGAAATAAAATTGTAATCAGACATTCATTATTTCAACAAAACCGGTCATATATTCTCGGGATAAACTTTTAATGTTTATTTGTGAGAATGATATGCCCGGTTTTGTGCATCAAATAATTTATGAAATAAGTGTAAGGAATTACTATATGAAAAGAATAGCGATCATCGGCGGCGGTGCTGCCGGTATGTATGCTGCAGTCGCAGCGGCAAAAAACGGATGCGAAGTACATCTGTTTGAGAAAAATGAAAAATTAGGAAAAAAAATTTATATCACCGGAAAGGGCAGATGCAATCTGACAAACGCCTGTGAGGTAGAAGAACTGTTTGATAGTGTCTGTACGAACAGAAAATTTCTGTACAGCGCGTTTTATGAATGTAGCAATCAGCAGGTGATTGACTTTTTTGAAGAGAATGGGACAAAGACGAAAATTGAACGGGGAAACCGTGTATTCCCCGTTTCCGATAAATCAGCGGATGTGATTGACGCACTGCGAAACGCAATGCGCAGGGCAGGAGTGCAGGTGCATTTAAGCACAGAGGTACAGGAAATTCTTACAGAGGATTTTGCGGAAAAGAATTGTTCTCCGGTATCGGAAGAAAAGCTAAAGGAGCGTATGGACACCGGCAGAGAAAAGAAAAAACAAAGCGGAAAAATACCGTTAAAGAAAATCTGCGGTATTCGCCTGACAGATGGCACTGACGTAGTGGCAGATGCGGTTTTGGTGGCAACCGGCGGTTTTTCATATCAGACGACAGGATCCACCGGAGACGGCTACCGCTTTGCGCAGGAGTGCGGACACAAGGTGACGGAGCTTTATCCATCTTTGGTACCGATGAACACGAAAGAAACGTTTGCCAAGGAACTGCAGGGACTTTCACTTCGAAATGTAAAACTTTCTGTCTATGACGGGAAAAAGTGTCTATATGAGGATTTCGGTGAAATGATGTTTACACATTTCGGCGTGACAGGACCGTTGGTACTGACGGCAAGCTCCGTTGTAGCAAAAAAGTTAAAAGAAAAAGAATTGCAGCTGGAAATTGATTTAAAACCGGCACTTACCGTACAACAGCTTGACGCGCGCATTCTGCGCGAGTTTGAGGAGGCAAAGAATAAGCAGTTTAAAAATGTGATTGGCAGCCTGTTCCCTGCCAAACTGACACCGGTGATGCTGGCGCTTTCCGGGATCGCTCCGGAAAAGAAGGTAAATGAGGTTACCAGAGAAGAAAGAGAAGCCTTTGTATATCTGATTAAGCATTTGCGGTTGACGGCTACCGGGCTTCGCGATTATAATGAAGCTATTATTACAAAGGGCGGTGTCTCTGTAAAGGAGATCAATCCGTCTACGATGGAATCAAGGCAGGTTTCCGGACTTTACTTTGCCGGAGAAGTGCTTGATCTCGACGCGGTTACGGGCGGTTTCAATCTGCAGATTGCCTGGTCCACGGGATATCTGGCCGGCAGAGCGATGGCGGAAAGGTAAATACGGGAATGGACCGTGAAAATCATCAGAAACAGGAGAAGCATATGACTTATAATATTGCAATTGACGGACCGGCAGGAGCCGGAAAAAGTACAATCGCCAGAAGAGTGGCAAAAGAACTTTCTTTTATCTATGTGGATACTGGAGCGATGTATCGGGCGATTGCGCTCTTTCATTTAAGAGAACAGATCAATACTGATTCAGAAGAAAAGGTAAAGGAAGCGTTGGAGCGAATTAACATTTCGATTGCTTATGAAAACGGTGAACAGCAGGTGTTGCTGAACGGAGAAAATGTTTCCGGTCAGATCCGCACAGAGGAAGTGGGAAATATGGCTTCCAAGATTTCCGCGATTTCCTGTGTTCGTGAAAAGCTGCTTGATTTGCAGCGGGAACTGGCACAGAAAAATGATGTGGTGATGGACGGACGTGATATCGGAACGAGGATTCTGCCAGAGGCGCAGCTTAAAATTTATCTGACGGCAAGTGCGGATGCGCGCGCGCAGAGACGCTATAAAGAATTGATGGAAAAAGGTGTTGTCTGCAGTCTGGAGGAAATCAAACAGGATATCATGAAGCGTGACGAACAGGATATGAATCGCGCGATCGCGCCGCTCACTCAGGCGAAGGATGCCGTATATCTGGATTCTTCAGATATGACAATTGATGAAGTAACGGAAAAGATTAAATCGCTGGCGGTGTAGTCATATTACATCATTTATAACATATAATAATAAGGAATTATAAATATGGAAGTAAGAGTAGCGAAAACTGCCGGATTTTGTTTCGGTGTGAAGCGGGCGGTGGACAAGGTGTATGAGCAGACCGAAAAAGATGGAACGTGCATTTATACCTATGGTCCGATCATTCATAATGAAGAGGTTGTCCGTGATCTGCAGGAAAAGGGCGTTGTGGTACTGAACAGCCGGAAAGAATTAGAGGCGCTTTCAAAGGGGACGGTGATCATCCGTTCTCATGGTGTTGGCAGGGATATTTACCGATTAATTGAGGAAAAAGGGCTTCAGCTGGTGGACGCGACCTGCCCGTTTGTGAAAAAGATACACCGGATTGTAGAACGCGAGAGCGCTGACGGGAAACGGATTGTGATCATCGGAAATGAATGTCATCCGGAAGTGGAAGGTATCATGGGATGGTGTCATAATTGTGCGGATGTGATTGAGACGGAAGAGAAGGCGCGGGATTTCCATGTTCTGCCGGAGGAAAAGGTTTGTATTGTGTCACAGACGACATTTAACAACAATAAATTTCAAAATTTAGTTGAAATTATTTCAAAAAAGGGTTATGATAGTACTGTTATAAATACGATTTGCAGTGCGACGGACGAGAGACAAGCGGAGGCAGCACAAATGGCAAAACAGGTAGGCGCCATGATTGTCATTGGCGGACGTCACAGTTCGAATACACAGAAGCTATTTGATATTTGTAATAAAGAATGCGAAAATACTTACTTTATTCAGACACTGAAAGACTTGGAGCAAAAACAATTACCTCCTGTCGACTGCGTAGGTATTACTGCAGGGGCTTCAACCCCCAATTATATTATTAAGGAGGTTCAAAGATATGTCAGAGATGAGTTTTGAACAAATGTTGGAGGAATCATTAAAAACCATTCATAATGGTGAAATCGTGGAGGGAACGGTTATTGCTGTCAAAGAAGACGAAATCGTTTTAAATATCGGCTACAAAGCAGACGGTATTATTTCCAAAAACGAATATAGCAACGATTCCAGCATTGACCTGCGTGATGCAGTAAAGGTTGGAGATACGATGGAAGCAAAAGTACTGAAGGTAAATGACGGAGACGGACAGGTTGCCCTCACATACAAAAAGCTTGCAGCAGAAAAAGGCAACAAGAGATTAGAAGAAGCGTTCAACAATCATGAAGTGTTGAAAGCACAGGTTACACAGGTACTTTCCGGTGGATTAAGTGTGGTTGTAGATGAGGCAAGAGTGTTTATTCCGGCTAGTCTTGTTTCCGATACTTATGAAAAGAATCTGGAAAAATTTGCGGATCAGGAAATTGAGTTTGTTATTACCGAGTTTAATCCGCGCAGAAGAAGAATCATTGGTGACCGCAAACAGCTTTTGGTTGCAAAGAAAGAAGAAATGCAGAAAGCACTTTTCGAACGTATCCATGTAGGTGATGTGGTAGAAGGTGTAGTTAAGAATGTAACAGATTTTGGTGCATTTATTGATCTTGGCGGTGCTGACGGTCTGCTTCATATTTCTGAGATGTCTTGGGGCAGAGTAGAAAATCCGAAGAAGGTATTAAAAGTTGGTGACAAACTGAAAGTTCTGCTGAAAGATATCAACGGCAGCAAGATTGCGTTGAGCTTGAAATTTGAAGATCAGAATCCGTGGCTGACTGCAGAAGAAAAATATGCAGTAGGCAATGTAGTAACCGGATGTGTTGCACGTATGACGGATTTTGGAGCATTTGTAGAGCTGGAACCGGGCGTAGATGCATTGCTTCATGTATCTCAGATTTCTCATGAGCATGTAGACAAACCGGCTGATGTGTTAAATGTTGGTCAGGAAATTGAAGCTAAGGTTGTAGATTTCAACGGCGAAGAAAAGAAAATCAGCCTGAGCATGAAAGCGCTTCAGCAGGCTCCGGAAAAAGAGGAAGACGCTGAATAATTTAGACAGTAAAGTAAACTCCCGCATGATCGTGCGGGAGTTTTTTGTGTAGTTTCATGGAAACAGCAGAGTAGATACTACATATGCTCGATGAGATGTTCCGCATATTTCTGCAGAACATTTCTATCGCTCAACGTCGATTCCTTATAGGGAAAATAAAGCAGCGTGTCAGTATAATTTTCCTTGAATACAGGTTTAAAAATATCAGAAAACTGGGGCAGATAGAAACCTTCTTTTTTATTGTAGCAGTTGGAAGCCTTTGCCGGTTCGCGGAATTCCTTATCTACGTAAGAAGCGATGCTCTTGTGCATGGCGGTGTCTTCCAGAGGTAAAAAATAATAGTTTTTATAATCCGGGAAAAAATGCTTCAATGTTTTTTGTACGCCGGGAATCTGCATAGAAAAATATGTCTGTTCGGCGCTTAGGCAAAAATAATCTCCGCGATAGGAAAAAGGCTTTGGTAGGGGATATGGCAGCCAACCGCGGATGATAAGCGCATCTCCGATACGTTCCGCTGTCGATACCTGATAGGAGGCATCCAGAAACGTACGATAGGAGAGCATTGGGATCAACGTTAGCATTCCCAGAAGATCTTCATAATTATGGAGCAGAAGCATATTTAGAATATCATCAGCAGGCTGTCTGACATATTTCTGGTAGATGGCAATCAGTTCGCCGCCATGAAATGGATCGCGGCGGAACAGGCCGAGAAATTCTTCTAAACTTTTCTGGCTCATGCTGGTAAGTCTCAGGAGTTCGCGCAGAGAGCGCAGCATCCGGTAAAGATCACGGCTGATCAGTGTAGAGAGCGTATAAGGAAGTTGATATAATTCACATTTCTCCTTCAGGTAGGGGAGGTCAAAACGCTGTCCGTTAAAATGAATGATTTGTGAAAAGGATTTTGCGTATTCCAGAAACGCCTCCAAGATATTCTTTTCTTCATCAGGAGATTCGGCAAACCACTGTGTAGCAGTCCACTGGCTGTCTTTAAGAGCGATTGCGCCGATTAAATACAGAGAAGAAGAGCGGGCGGTAAAACCGGTTGTTTCGATATCAAAAAACAAAAGGCCAGATGGATCCGTGGACTGAAACGGTGTGTTTTCCAGGTTCAGGCTGGCAGGTGAAGTACGTATGATCATAAAAAACCTCTCTAAAATAAACAGATTTTATTTTTTTGCGGTTACAGTATAGCGCATTTTGGAGAATTTAGCAAAAGAAAATCATAAAATTTACTGGACTAATTTGTCGTTTTATGAGAAAATATGAATAAGGTACGGTCGCTTGTACGGCGTACACAGAAAGATATTCATTATTGAAAGGAGTCTTAAAATGATTTATTCACGCGAAGTAGAAGAAATGTGTCCAGTTGCACAGGGCGTACATCATGGCGCTGCTCCGATTCCGGAAGAAGCAAAATGGGTACAGGCAAAAGAAGTAAAAGATATTTCCGGTTTTACACACGGCGTAGGCTGGTGCGCACCGCAGCAGGGTGCATGTAAGCTGTCTCTGAATGTAAAAGACGGTATTATTCAGGAAGCTCTGATCGAGACACTGGGATGTTCTGGTATGACTCATTCCGCAGCTATGGCATCTGAGATCCTTCCGGGTCTGACAGTTATGGAAGCGCTGAACACAGACCTTGTATGTGATGCGATCAATACTGCAATGAGAGAACTGTTCCTGCAGATCGTTTACGGACGTTCTCAGTCCGCGTTCTCTGAAGATGGACTTCCGGTAGGCGCTGGTCTGGAAGACCTTGGAAAAGGCCTTCGTTCTCAGGTTGGTACCATGTACGGAACTCTGAAAAAAGGTCCTCGTTATCTGGAAATGGCAGAAGGTTATGTAACAGGTATTGCGCTTGACGCTGACAACGAGATTATCGGTTATCAGTTCGTAAACCTTGGCAAGATGACAGATTTCATCAAAAAAGGCGATGATCCGAATACTGCATGGGAAAAAGCAAAAGGTCAGTATGGCCGTGTAGATGACGCTGTTAAGATTATCGACCCGAGAAAAGAATAATTGGATAGGAGGACAAATCAATGGCTTTATTTGAATCATATGAAAGACGTATTAATCAGATTAATGCGGCTCTGAATAGTTATGGAATTGCTTCTCTGGAAGAAGCAGAGAAAATTACAAAAGATGCCGGACTGAACGTTTACGATCAGATCAAAGGCATTCAGCCGATCTGTTTTGAAAATGCTTGCTGGGCATACATTGTAGGTGCAGCAATTGCAATCAAAAAAGGCTGCAGAAAAGCTTCTGACGCAGCAGCAGCAATCGGTGAAGGTCTGCAGGCTTTCTGTATTCCGGGATCTGTAGCAGATACTCGTAAAGTAGGTCTTGGACATGGTAACCTCGGAAAAATGCTTCTGGAAGAAGAGACAGAATGTTTTGCATTTTTGGCAGGTCATGAGTCTTTCGCAGCAGCAGAAGGTGCGATCGGTATTGCAGAAAAAGCAAATAAAGTTCGTCAGAAACCGCTTCGTGTTATCCTGAACGGTCTTGGAAAAGATGCTGCACAGATTATTTCCCGTATCAACGGCTTTACATACGTTGAGACAGAATATGATCCGTATACAAACGAAGTAAAAGAAGTATTCAGAAAACCGTATTCTGAAGGTCTTCGTGCGAAAGTTAACTGCTACGGTGCAAACAGTGTTCCGGAAGGTGTAGCGATCATGTGGAAAGAAAATGTTGATGTTTCCATCACAGGTAACTCTACCAACCCGACACGTTTCCAGCATCCGGTTGCAGGTACTTACAAAAAAGAAAGAATCGAAGCAGGAAAGAAATACTTCTCTGTTGCTTCCGGCGGCGGTACAGGACGTACTCTTCACCCGGACAACATGGCAGCCGGCCCGGCTTCTTATGGTATGACAGATACACTCGGACGTATGCATTCTGATGCACAGTTCGCAGGTTCTTCTTCCGTACCGGCTCACGTTGAAATGATGGGTCTGATCGGCGCAGGCAACAACCCGATGGTTGGTATGACTGTTGCTGTTGCAGTTTCCATTGAGGAAGCAGCAAAAGCTGGCAACTTCTAAGAAATGGCTTAAAATCAATATTCTTAGATTTTGTTAGATGGTGTAAAAAGTAGTAAAATTAACAGTATTTGTGAATTACTTGTATATTACTTGTGAACCGATATTTGTTAACTTAAATAGGATAAGCGCATCGCTTTTGATGCGCTTATTTTATTTTTTCCAAGTCTTTGCGCAGCCACTCCAGATCACGATCAGTATAAACTGCTTCCGTGATGTCCTCAATTTTGTGACCGACAATCAGCTTCAGAGCGTATTCATCAACACCTGCCTTTTTGCATCTGGTAATAAACGTCATCCTTGGATCGTGAGGGCGATGTTCACTATTCAGATTCAATGCAGCGATAACTTTGTCAAAACGGCCAGCATACTTGTCGTACGTAATCTTCATACCGCCTTTCGTGGCTTCTGGATCATTAAAAAGATATTCACTGCCAAGTGATACGGCGTTTTCGTAATTCTGTCGTACAAGATTACGTATACGAGAATGTATCGGAACAATGCGCTGTTTTCCGGCAGCTGTTTTCATTCCTGATTGAATATACCATTGTTCCAGATTCACTTCGTTAAGCCGTATCTTTGCCAGCTCCTGTGGACGCCAACCCATATAGCTGTGAATCAGTACCCAGTCAGCAAATTTCACATGATTTACATTTTTCCATAAAAGTTCCAGTTCGTCATCCGTAAGTATGATATGTCCGCGCTTCGTTTCCTCCTTTTCTTTTAAAATCTCATCTGACACTTCAAAGGTTCGCGCATAATTTCTGTCAACTATTTCATATTCGAGAGCATAATCAAACATCAAATTAAAGAGCGACTTTATCCTGGATTTTGTGCCGGCTGTAGCAAATACTTTTTCGCCTTTCTTTTTTCCTTGCGTTTCAACGCGATATCCCTCATCCATGCAGCCCTTAATATGACGCGCCCGCACATCTTTTGCCCGCATGTTATAGATTGCCGAGCAGTAGGTCCAGGCCGATGTAATGGTTCTTGTGCTGCTTGGAGCGATATTTTCAAAATAAGTAGCAGTCCATTTTTCATACAATTGAGCGACAGTGATATCAGCATCCAGATCATATGGATTTTTGTTATATTCCATAAGAGCACTATATGCATCTTGATAAGATGGGAATAAACATTGCGGCTTGAGTGATTTCAAAACAGGCTTTCCAAATTCGTTTTTTCCTACACATATCCGCACATAAAATGGGTTGCGTAGGTTTTTATTTTTTAATTCTGTAATACTTCCAAAACCATTTGGAAGCCTTCTTCGTTTAGTGGAAGATTTTTTTCGCTTAGTGGAAGATTGTGTATCTTGCATCGGGAATCCGCAATGAGGGCAAGAGAGTGCTTTATCACTTACCTGTAATTCACATTCAGGGCATTTAATCAGTGCCATAAAATCATATCCTTTCATAATTTAGGGTATAAAAAATACACCCTGTTCAAGTGGAAGGATGTATGGTAAAATCTGTTTGTAGGTAGAGTGACCATACATCCTTGTGGTTGTCAGGTTACATCTATGATCTATGTAAAGCCGTTCGGTGTTGGCGCACCGGGCGGTTTTGCTATTTGACATTTTCGGAAGTATTAATTATAATATACTTAACAAGACAGCCGATAAGGAAGGTCAAGACTTCCCGACCCGGTAAAATATTAAGCTAAGTAAGCCGCCTATCTTTCCAGGGACAGGGCGGCTTACTTATTTTTCAAATTCAGAATTGCTACGACTAGTAAAGCAACGCTTACAATCAAGCTTAGTTCCTCATATGTACTCATAAGCATTCCCCTTTCTGACAAGACTCAGATCGGGAAGTGGCCGCTCTATCAGCTGCCCTGGTAAGTATATTATGTTTTCAAGGTGCGCCCCGCCGGAGCGGGGCAGTGATTTATTCAGAAACACTTGCTACACGGTCCATATCAGGAAGCTTTGATTTCACAATTCATTCCCTCTTTGTATTTAAAACGCAACAGCATATTATCCTTGCTTATGCTTCCGAACTAGATTCCACAGTACATTTTTAAAATCTTCAGATGACATCAGACCAGCAGAAGCAAGTCCGGATAACCATAGTATAAATTCTTTCTCTTCGTCATTCAAAAGACGATATGCTTCAAGAATATAGTGTTCTTCCAACGTGATTCTCTCGTCATTCATATGCGCTCCTTTTGATTAATTCCGCATGCGTAGTTCGATTAGTTTCTCATGATATCCGATAGTATGAGAAATTTGTTCTATTGTACAATTTTTGTATTCGGAAATCATATCATCAGAGAAGAGAAGGTACATAGCGAATAAATCTGCCTCTGTTTCATATCGTGATGAATTAAAGTGTGTGCGGGTATCCATAAAAATCGCATTTGTTCCTTTGTGTAGAAACATATGTCCTAATTCGTGAGCCAAAACAAATTTTTTCTCATGCTCAGGAAGGCGCTCATCAATATAAATGATATTATTCCTTTGAAAATATTGGTAAAAACCACGCACCCCGTTGAGTGGATAATAAACAAGTATAACATTCAAGCCACGAATGATTTCAAAGGGATCTCGTGTATGATAAAAATTAACAATACGATCCACTCTTTTCTTAATATCCATATTCAGTCCTTCTTATGTTTTTACTTACATAAACTTGTCAAAAAAGGTTATAATAAAATCAAAAAGGAGACATACAATGGCTTACAACAAAAATGGTAAAATGTTAAAAAAACAAAATAGCAAACTAAGTATTAACAGCAATGATGGCGAAAAAATATTTAAGTCAAAAATTCACATAAGCAATGAGAAAAAGGAATATCTCAAGAGGGAATTTCAACAGATAAAAGAGATATGTTCTCATTGACAGTATCTGATAAAGCTGAAACACGACGAAAAGTTTCTTTTATTAAATACGAAAGCCCTTTATCACCACATTCTTTATAACATTCGGCGAAAATATTACTTTCAATATTATCAGGATATCTGCCTTCTAATGTAAGATTTCCTGATGTGTATTCAGTGCGTTCTACTACATATCCGTTCAACCTACTAAAAGAACATACTGCAATTTTACCATTTTCAATACCAGCCAAAATCATTGAGCCTTTAAGATTTGTTTCATCATGTAATCTTTTTGCATTTCGACAAAGAATTTCTGATATTTCGCTTAAAGTCAGATTTTCAGTATCGCAAGGAAGAGCGTTGAGAGCACCTTCACAAATTTCTGTTGTTCCAACGAATCCGACAATAACATTTCTATTGATACGTCTGACTTTTCTATAATTCTCATCAACGATTTCACCTGTTTCACTATTTATCGCTCGACCATCTCCGGCAATAAATGCAAACGAATCACATGCAAGGCATATAATGCAACTCATACATCGTTTTCCTTCTCAATAGATTTTCTGTATTTTTTCGGCGTATATTTTTCCTTATTCATTTTCTTTGCCAGTTCCATTCCAATCTGCATTGCAGAGATGATGGAATCAACAGCTTCTGGTGATGCGGGATCACCGTCAAACATCAGACCCTCTTGATTCATGAGCTGTTCTCTGGTTTGCTCAAGAATCTTTCCAATGTCGCGTTCATCACGTGATGTAAGTGCGTTTTCATCAGTTTCTTTGCCTGTCATTAGATAATCAACAGTTACTCCGAAATAATCAGCAATTTTCTTGGCCTTTTCTCCACTTATTAAATTTTTTCGTGTTTTCCAACTACTAAAAGTAGATTGTGCGATACCTGTAGCCTTTGAAACTTGATATGTTGTCACACGATATTTTTGTAGTAATTGCTCAAAGACTTCATACATATTTTGTACTCCTTTCACAAAAATGGTTTTAATACGCAAATTCGTACTAAAAACTATTGACTAATGCGAAACAGAGTTCTATAATACAACTATGCTACGAAAAAGAGTAGTAGTACAAATTTGCGAATACTTAAATCGGTAATTGAAGTATATCACAAATGCGTAGCAAAAACAATAACAATATTACGGAAAGGCGGTGTAAAAATGTACAAAAAGTATCTTGCATTATTAGATAAGACGCACAAAACATCTTATCAGGTGGCAAAAGATACTGGAATTGCGCAATCTGTTTTGAGTGATTGGAAAACTGGGCGTAGTAAGCCAAAAGTTGATAAACTCAAAATTCTGGCAGATTACTTTGGAGTAAATATTGAATATTTCCTGGAAAATGATGGGAGGTGAGAGGAGTGATTGAATTTATTTTAGGAATGGCAGCAGGAATCGCAGTGTACAAATTATGTACGATTGCTGCGTCCGGAGAAAAAAAGAAATGTATCCTAGCGAAAGAGGAGCAAGCATATTTTGGAGGTGCGTTTTTGCCAGAGCCGCCGCATATGGATGTTATTGTCGAATACGAAGATAATAGTCCGGTTTGCCGAGAGTTACGGATCTCGTTATCACAGAGCGACTGGTGTAAATTCGAAAAGCAACCGTTTTTCCTTCAATTAGTTGAATGGGTTCGTCGTTTGGAAAATTGCAATATTCCACATAGTATTGACCACCTTGGTGGGCGACAAGGTTGATTGGAAATTCTGCGGTATAATACAAAAGATTTTCGACTTGTCTGGACAGCTTGGGCTGAAGAAAACAAAAGTGTTCACATCCGTTTTCCACAAGAGAAATGGAGTAAATAGTGATTGGCACCAACGATTTATTGGTTAAGCGGACATAGATCTTGCATGACGATGTATATGTACGATGGTCGAGAACATCGAAATCAATCCGTATACTGCGGGAAATTGCGCCAATGATCCATGTGATGGAAGTCATCAGAAAGGCTAGAATGGTAAGCGTGTCCAAAAATAAATGCATAATAAAACTCCTTCGCTTTTTGGGTATCGTAACACGAAAAATAAGAAAAGTCTATGTGGTTTTACAAAGACCTTTCTTTGATATTATTTTCGAACAAATAATAAGAAGAGTTGCAGCAACAGAAAGATCATGAGCACGCTGCTCAACACTAATATCGTCATACATTCTGTATTTCCTCCCTTCTTTATACTCGGGCATGGCAGTGCCCTGTATTTAAAAGATATGGAGAGTGTATGAAAAAGTCAACAGAAACAGAACAGCCAAGAAAGGGGTGAAGAGATAAATGCAAGAAACAGCGCAGCAGTTACATGACGCACAGCAAATCGCAGCACATGTTGTGAGAATGCTTTTGGAGCAGAATCAACAGATTCCGGTTTTCCCGATGGGAGATGTACCGATTGATATTGTAGCAAAAGTCTATGGAAAAGATGAGAACTGGGTGAGAGCCGGGATCATCTGCGGATGGCTTCCGATTGGGAGAGCTACCAGAAAAGGAGAATTGGTTACACGTTTGGATCAGATGGACTCCAGATTTGGAAGAATCAATTATCAGGTATCTCCGAAAAAACTTTGGGAGGATACAGGGTATATCTGGAACGGAAAGGAGGAGGTGAAAAAGTGAAATTAAAGCAAGCAGCAATACTCTGCGGAACGATTCTGCAGATGCAGGCTATAACTGCAGCGTTATGGTTTATGACAGACTGGGGGATTGGCCGGGTAATGTTCGGTGGTATGCTCCTGACAGCAATCAGCCAGGGAGCATGGCATATTGGATGCTGCATGGCGAGAGATTACATAAAACGCAACCGGCAGCAGGTAAGACGTCTTCCGGAACGCCGGAGATTTCAGGTATTTGATCTGGGAGGTGATCTGATCGAGATTCCGGTGACGGGAACTGACCTGGTGGAGATTCGAAACGTTGTCGGACCAAAGAAAAACATCCTGCCGCCGACCAAAGCAATGCAGGATGTTGGATAGCAATTAAAAATTACTACAGCTGTATTATACAGCGAAGCAGGAGGAAAAACAATGATTAAGTGTGAAAAAGGAAATGTAATGGTTAGGGGAATGGTAATCGAGTTAAAAGCAGATTTA
This sequence comes from uncultured Marvinbryantia sp., assembly GCA_937915375.1. GTDB lineage: Bacteria > Bacillota > Clostridia > Lachnospirales > Lachnospiraceae > Marvinbryantia. The sequence goes on along the minus strand of CALDMO010000042.1, from coordinate 11,350 downwards.
GCCATGATCCTTTCCTCAGTACGTGAAGCCTTTGAAGAAAAAATGGGGAAAGAGAAAGCTGCAGATGAAATCAGAGACTGCATTAAGCTGTCATTTACACCGGAAAAAGAGATAGAAGATGAAATCAATTCCCTGGCAGCTGCTCTACGGAAAGAACTTGGAGTATAAAGGAGATTTAAAGATGAGAAAAGAAATACCATTACTGGAGGGAATCGAAAGACATCTAAAAGGTGAATCGGGAATCAAAATCCTGGTGCCACGACCGATTGAAGACCTATATTCAATCGAAGATTTAGCAGAGGTCCTGAAAGGGGAAGTGAAATGCACTGCAGAAGCGGAAGAGGAACAGCTAGATACGTGCATAGATGTAGAACCGGTATCTGAGATACCAGAGAAATCAGAAAACGCTGAGAAAGAAGTAATTGAAAAAGAAAAGAAACTTACAGAGGAAAACACTGTAGGGGGGGAGACACGGAATAAAAGACAGAAAATTGACCGTGGAAAGGTGACTGCGCTGCATGATGCTGGATGGACAAATAAAGCGATCGCAGATGAGATGGGCTGCAGCGCTTGGAGTATCAGCATGATTTTGAAGGAACAGTATGATGATAAGAGTTGACGGTGAGACCTTGGAGGTACATGGAACAGCAGCGACGCTTATAGCAGAATTGGCATACCTCTTAAAAGGCACGGAAGAATACATAAAGAAAGATAAATCAGAAGTCTATGCTGTAAGTTCAATGGCTGTCGCCCGGAATAGAGCAGAGGGAAGAAAGTTGAACGAGCTGCAGAGGGATGCAAAATTAAAAAAAGAACAGCAGCAGGCAATAGGATATAAATAAAAAAGTCGGCATCTGCAAATGCCGACCAACCCGAAAAAGGTATACCAAAAATATTTACAAATATAGTATACCATTTTCGGGTCCAAAAAGCAATAAATAACCGCATAAATACACGGTTTTTGCACCTTGATAAGAGAATTAAAGATAGGACCGATATAGAGATGGCATACCAGAAAAAGACGTACCGGTTTCCGAATGCAATTGAGGTAGAGGAATACCATTCAGCGAGATATGGGGCACCGGGTCAAGTAAGACAGAAGCGAAAAAAGAAAACGTCGGAACAGATGGATCAGATTAACCAGAGGAACAAAGAAAAGAGGGCCAGAAGGAAACTTCGGCAGCATTTTCAGGTGAACGATTATTTCTCTGTGTTGACTTACCGGAAAGAATGCAGACCTCCGGACATGGAGACGGCAAAAAAACACTATACAGAATTTGTCCGAAAAGTGCGAAGGGAATACCAGAAACGAGGATGTGATCTGAAATGGATCCGGAATATTGAAGTAGGGACAAAAGGAGCCTGGCATATTCACATGTGTATCAACCGGATTCCGGATACAGATTTGATCATCACGAAGTGTTGGACGCACGGAAGAGTGACACATCAGCTCCTGTATGAAAAAGGAGAGTTCCGAGATCTGGCACGGTACATCACGAAGACACCGAAGACAGATCCGCGTCTCCGCGAGACAAGCTATTCCACATCCCGAAACCTTCCGCTTCCGGAACCAGAGAAAAAGACGTATCCATTTTGGAAGACCTGGCGGAAGATCAGGATACCGAACGGATATTATCTTGATCAGGATTCCTTCTACGAGGGTACCGATCCGGCCGGTTATAAATGCCGCCTTTATACGCTCCTGCGGGTAAGGAGAGAATAAAATGCACAGAGTAACAATCTACATAGAAACAGACAGTGCCTGCCCGAGAAAGATGCCACGCCAGACAGCTGCGATCATTGAATGTGAAACAGTAAAGGGACCGGCACAGATAGGGATGTTCCGGGAAACAGAAACCACTTACCAGAGGGCAATGCTGCAGGCGCTGATCGGAGCATTGGAAAAGTTAAATCAGACCTGCGAAATAGAGGTCTGCATGGGTGATGGGTTTATCGAAAATTCCGTGAAGCTGCATCTTCCTGTCTGGCGAATGCATGAGTTTAAAAATTCAAAAGGCGAAGATATCAAGAATCGGGAAGAGTGGGGACAGCTTACCCAGTTGCTGGATAGGCATCTGCTTACGTTTACCATTGGCAGACACACATACACGGACTGGATGATAAGAGAAATGGAGAAAAGGAAAAATGAAACTGAAAAAATATAGAGTCAGGATGGTTTTAAAAGAAGGCGAAGTCTATACTTTCCGGTTTCGCCGATACGAGGAAGACAATCCTTTTAGCAAAGATATTGTCTCAAAAAGAGTACGCTGTATTAAGAAATATACGCATCATGCCCTGTTTGAGCATACCAATGGAATAAAAGAATGTTTTACGTATTGGGAGATAACCAAAGCGATGAAAGGAGAGATATTGTGAACAAAGTAATTTTGATGGGACGTCTGACCCGCGATCCGGAGGTACGTTATTCTGCAGGAGAAAATGCGACCGCTGTTGCCAGATATACGCTGGCAGTTGAACGCCGCATAAAAAGCGATGGAGGGGATAACGCGGATTTTATTCGTTGCGTAGTATTTGGCAAGGGCGCGGAGTTCGCGGAGAAATATCTCCGTCAGGGAACCAAGATTACAGTCGCAGGTCGAATACAGACCGGGAGCTATATAGATCGTGACGGAAAACGGGTTTACACCACGGACGTGATCGTTGAAGAACACGAATTTGCGGAAAGTGCCAGAAATGGCGAAAATACTAAATGCGAGAGTACTTCCGATACATCAAAAGGCAGCACAAATTCTGGACGGAATAAGGGATATGTGACTGGAGATGATGGATTTATGAATATTCCGGATGGTATCGACGAAGAACTTCCGTTCCTGTGAGGTGGAAATGACAGGCTTAAAGTATGAAAAACCGCATAAGTACAAGATACGGCGGGCACACCCGAAGAGTATTTTGCAGGAAAAGGACGGCACTTGTTATCTGTGCGCCAGGAATGGCGATTACAGGAAGAAGACAGTGCAGGAACACCATGTATTTGGCGGTCCGAATCGCATACACTCTGAATCACACGGACTCAAGGTGTATCTGTGTCTGCAGCATCACACTGCCGGCCCGGAGGCGGTACATAACAATATCCAAAATATGCGCACACTGCAACAGGACGCGCAGAGGGCATTTGAAGAAAATCATACAAGAGAAGAGTTCGTGAAACTGATCGGCCGGAACTTCCTGGAAGAGCCGGAACAGCAGCAGACCGACGAAGCCAAAGAGAAGAACGGGTTCTTCTGGATAGGAGAAGAGGTGGAGATATGAAAAACTCATTTGTAATGTACATAGATCATATGGAACAGATTGAGCTCCTGACGATGGAACAAAGAGGAATACTCCTTACCGCCCTGATGCAGTACGCAGCAGGACAGGGGCTTCCAGAATTGGATCCGATCACAAATATGGCATTTAGTTTTATCAAAAGCCGTATGGATAAAGATCTGAAAAAATATGAAGAGGTCGTAAATAAGCGTCGTGAAGCTGGAAGACGAGGCGGTATAGCAAAGGCAGAAAATGCCAGACAGAATGTAGCAGAACCAGACACAGAACACCAAACCTTAGCAAATGCTGACAAAGGACAGCAAACTGTAGCAAATGCTAAAAGTGCTAAGCAAATGGTAGCAAACGTACCTGATAGTGAATATGTAAATGATAATGATAAAAAAGAAAGACACCTAAAGGTATCTAAAGAAAAATTCGTTCCGCCGACTGTGGAAGAAGTGCAGGAATATTGTCTGAAAAGCGGTTATACCGTGGATGCAGAGAAATTTATAGATTTTTACGTATCCAAAGGCTGGATGGTCGGAAAGAACAAGATGAAAGACTGGAAAGCGGCTGTGCGCAACTGGAGCAGGGGACGGCAGCAGGCCGCACCTGCAAAAGTGATTACAAACCGGTTCAACAATTTTCGGCAGCGCGACTATGATTACGACGCTCTGGAACAACAGTTATTGGAATGTTGACCGTTTTGGAATCGACCAAAAAGATTCCCGTGAGTGATAAGTGATCTCGATCTGCCGCCTGCGGCCGTGATCGTCAAACTCGCAGCGGTATATACGGACCGGACAGAATGGATCATTGTCCAGCTCATAGGATGACAAGATTTTATAGGATTCCCTGCCGACGCCAAGATAAAGTGGCCGAATCTTACCCTCATCGGAAAAGGACGCGATTACTGGAACAATGGTCATAGACGTAGGATTAAAAGAGCCGTAAGAAATAATTGCAGACACAAAAATCCCTCCTTCAAGTACATGATACAAACATATGTTCTGGATGTAAAGAGGGGAAATGAGGAAAATATGAGAAAAATATCAGAAATGTATCAATGGTCAGGTGGAACAGACTATCGGTATACCTGTAACGAGTGCCGTAACTGCAAAAAAGTAAAGCGCGGCAGCAGGACAATTTATAAGTGCCTGGCATACGGAGACACGGCCAGCACCGCATCAGACTGGAAAGCAAGCTATATCGCCTGCAGACACTTTAATAAACCAGTTCCGGAGGTGTGTGTAATGGAACTGGGGATGCAAAGGCAGAAAGAACCAGAAGAGCAGATAGACGGACAGATGAGCTTTGAGGATTTTCCGGAGGTAATGCCGGAGTAAGGAGAGGAGATATCTATGAATAAACTGATAGAAAAAGATGATTGCGGCAATTGGAGCCTGAAGGGTGTGCGCTGGAGTAACTTAATGCCTGGAGCGTTGATTACGAAGGATACTTACGAAAAAGTATATGCAGCGCTTTGTAAGCTGATGGATTATGAGGAGACGGAGCTTGATCCGGAGGAAGTAGAAAGAATCAATGATTTTGACAAGAGCCAGAGCGGGAAGATGCTAAAGAAACTGAATGAAGAGCAAAGAAAACACCGTTGGATTCCGGTCAGTGAGCGGCTGCCGGAAGATGGAACATATCTTTGTACACTGGATGGAGAACTGATTGGGGAGGAAGAACCATTTACAGGAATGTGTGGTATTGAAAATGGGAAATGGGATGATGAAGGCTGTGTAATCGCTTGGATGGAGCTGCCGGAGCCGTACAGGTCGGAGGGGGTAGAACAATGAGAGTAATCCTTTTTAAAGCAAAGAGAAAAGATAATGGCAAATGGGTAGAGGGAGATGTCATGCATGAACCTTACGGTGCGTGTATACAATATTGCGATAATAAAAAACGCACAAAGGTAGTTGTTATTCCAGACACCATCTGCCAATATACAGGACTTACCGACAAGAACGGTAATAAGATTTGGGAGAATGATATTGTTGAGGTGATTGGCGAAGAAGGATACTTTACGTGTGAGTGGGATGACGATACAGCTAGATATGTCTTAAGTGGAGATGGATTGACCGTTGATTTTGACAACTGTTGGTCGCATGAAATTGAAGTGGTTGGAAACATTCTTGATAATCCGGAATTACTGGAGGTGGAGTGATGAAAAAGAAAGCACCAGAACAACAATTATGTGACGCATCGAAAAGGATTCGTCAGGAAATCAATCACTGGCACTACATAAACAAAATCGGATGCCAGGATCCGTTCTGGCCGGATGGATGCAACATGAACCTGGTACGGAATCACATCATATCGTACAAGCTTGAGATACAGCAGATTTGTGAAGGATCTGGATTCGCGCTGCCGGAAGAGAAGTTGACAGCAATACAAGATGTGATTAGTTTGGATTCTCATAACAGCATCAGTAAGGTGGATGCAATCGAAGCACTGCGGTGGCTGGTGGAAGAATACATATAGTGCGAGGTAAAGAATCATGAGCAGAGGACGATTTTCAGACATCACCAAAGAACAGGCAGCACTGATCCGGAAGAGATATTTTGAAGGTATATTTTTAAAAGACATTGCTTCGGAGGTCGGCATTACGCTGTCAATGGTTAGGAGGTTTATAGAGCGTGAAGATTTGATACAGCAAAAGCCGAAGAAGCCGGATTACCGTTGGCCGCAGGACCTGATTGACGCATGGAGTTTGTTAAACCAAAGATATGGCACACGCATTGAAAAACCACAGTGGAAGAAAAACATAGAACAGAGATTTGAAAGAGTGGAATGATATACGGACAGGAGGGGAGACCGATGGAGATGACAGAGAATGAACAGAAAAAGAATTACCTCTGGAGCTATCGAAGAGCAATTCGAAAGCAGAAGCAGATTGAGGACGAAATTATTCAGTTTAGACTGGATAAGATTGCTCCGGGCTTGCATCAGGACGGTATGCCGCGTGGATCAGGAGAAAGCGATCTCTCCGGATATGCAGCCAGATGGGACGAATTGATGAATGAGCTGCGGCAGCAGGGTGAGGAATGTATCAGGATCCGTAAAGAAATCGTGAAACGGATTGAGGACGTTGGAGATGAGACAGAAATCTTGCTACTAAAATATCGGTATATAGTCGGTTTAAAGTGGGAGGATATAGCGGTAAAGATGGATTATAGCTGGAAACATACACATCGGATCCATGGAAAAGCACTGGAAGATTTTAAAATCTGAAAGAGGACATAGAATGACACTATCGACCTGTGTTATTCTGTAATCGGGTTGATTAGGACAAAGCGATATAGCTTACCATTTTAAATCTTCTCCTTCAGCCGCTGGGTGAAAGCTCGGCGGCAGCTTCGGAACATAGCTCAGTTGGTAGAGCACACGGCTTATATCCGTGGTGTCACAGGTTCGACTCCTGCTGTTCCGATTCTCCCCCATGATGTAACTCATAAACTTATTTCGAAAAGGCAGTTCTTTATGAGCTGCCTTTTCATAATACAAGAGGATGAATGAAAAGATATTAAAATGGATCATAGGACTTATTCAGGATAATAACCTGCATGAGTTCTATACGTCTCCAATTTGGCGCAGGAAGCAGGCGGAGATATTAAAGAGAGATCATTACGAGTGCAGCAGGTGTAGGGAAAAAGGCCTAGTAGTACCTGCGAACACAGTGCATCACAAGAAGTACCTGCGCAGACATCCTAATATTGCGCTTGATGACGATAATCTTGAATCAATCTGTGAGCGCTGTCACTATGATGAGCACCACAGGAAGAAGGCGAGGTTCATGAATGAGGAGAGGTGGTAGGCATGAGAAAAGGAATCATAAAACTAAATACTCTTCCATGCTGCTTTGGGTGTGAACATTTTGATGCTGAGACGATAAAGGTACGAGACTTTAAAGATGATGAACCTTACTGGTTGGATGTACGCATACAGTGCAGAAAGATACATGAATGCAGCAGGCGCATCGAACAGATTGAGAGGGCATACCCCGGGGTAAAAAAATGAAAAAACTCTAAGGGGTCTGTGACCGGAGGGGTTATCGTACGGGGAGAAATTTCAAAAAATCTGAAAAAAATGAGGAAGTGATGATAAAATGGCACGAAAACCGAGCGCAGAAAAGCTAAGACAGCGAACCGAAGAAAGCTTGAAAAATGCACTGCTTTCAAATAAAATGTCTGAAAAATTTTTAGAGGATAAGGTCGATGAGTACATGTCATTTTATGATGACTTATCCTACATAAACTTGCAGATAATGGAGCAGAAAAAGAATGGAAATTTGCCATTAAAAAGTTATATGGAAGCAGTATCTGAGAAGCGGCGTATATCATCCGAGATGCGAAGTATTTTGAATTTTTTAGGGTTGAAGCCTACAGATGTAGTTGTGTCTGGTGGTGATGCGGATGAGGCGCTATAGCAGGTATATTGATCCGTATATCCGTAAGATCAAAAACAATGAGGTAGATCACTGCAAGGATCAGGAACTGATGGTTGACAACATTGTGATTCCGGTATTGGAGAGGGACGATGTTATAATCGATGAAGAGAAAATTGAAAAAGGATTGTCGTTGCAAAAATACTTCCCGTACAAGTTAATCGAATGGGAAGTATTTTTATTTGCGCTGATTGTTGGTGTTTTGTTTACGGATGGAGACATTGTATTTAATGATATCCGCGTTATGGTTGGTCGTGGAAGTGGGAAGAATGGGTTCATATCGTTTCTGTGTTTTTATTTTATTTCGCCCTACCACGGTATACGCGAATATAATATTGACCTGATGGCAAACTCAGAGCAGCAGGCGATGACGTCCTTTAAGGATGTCTATGAGACAATCAAGGAGCCTGTCGAAGAACGGTTCCGTAGCGTCCTAAAAAAGAACTATCATGCTACAAAAGAACTGATCACTGGCATCAAGACAAAATCGGAGCTGCGTTTTAATACATCATCCAAGCGAGGCAAGGACAGTAAACGTACTGGCTGCATTATATTTGACGAGAAGCATGAGTACACGGATACCCAAAACATGAATACATTAAAGTCAGGTCTTGGAAAGGTGTGGCATGCGAGGATCATCACGATTACGACAGACGGGCATATTCGCGGAGCGGTGCTGGATCAGGAGAAGGAGCAGAACCAGGCAATCCTGAAAGAATACAATCCGATGAATCGGACGCTGGTATTCTGGTGCCGGATTGAAGACGAAAAAGAATGGAATCAGATTGACAAATTAGTGAAGGCAATCCCGTCACTGAATGATTTTCCAGCATTGCGTTCGACAATCCAGAAAGAGATTATTGACATGCCCTACAACATGGATTATTTTCCGGAGTTTATGGCAAAACGATGTAATTTCCCGATTGGTGACAAAGAGGTGCAGGTCGCGACGTGGGAGGACATACAGGCGACAAATCAGGATATGATCGATCTGGAGGGAAAGAACTGTGTTGGCGGCGTGGATTACGCAAAGACAAACGATTTTGTTGCTGTAGGACTGACGTTCCGGCAAAGCGGCAAGGTGTACCACATCGGGCATACGTTTGTCTGTAGGCGGTCACGTGACCTCGGAGGTATCAAAGCGCCGCTACAGGAATGGGAGCAGCGCGGTGATCTGGAATTTATTGACGACGTGGAAATTCCTCCATCCGTTGTTACTGGATGGTTTGAAAGGATGGGGAAGAAATACAACATACTTGGTATTGCGATTGACCACTACAGGTATACGTTGCTAAATGATGCATTTAAGAAAATTGGTTTTGATGCAATCGAAAGAAAAAATATATTCCTGGTACGTCCGTCGAATATCATGCTGGTGTCCCCGATCATCAATTCTCTTTTTATAAATCATAATATCGTATTCGGCGACGTACCGATCATGCGGTGGTATGTGAATAATACGAAAAAGATTATGGATAACAAGGCTAATATCAGTTATGGAAAAATCGAGCCGAATTATAGAAAAACGGATGGATTCATGGCATTTGTCAACACAATCGTAATCATAGATCAGATACCGGAGGAGATTAATTACGGTGCAATCAATTTTGATGTCTACACGTATTAGAAGGGGGTGAGAAAATGAGTGAGAAAACGGGATTTTTCAAGTATTTAAAGAATCTGATGAATGGCCGGAAAAGTATAGAAGTAGCTGCAGAAACGGTTGCAAAATACATTGATGAGGAACAAATCACACGCCTTGTGATGGAAGAATTTACGATTCATGCAGCAATCAATATGATTGCGAATTGTATTTCAAAGTGCGAGTTCAAAACATTTGAGGGCGGAAAAGAGGTCAATAAAGAAGAATATTATGCATGGAATCTGGAACCGAACCGGAATCAAAATTCCAGCCAATTCATTCAGGAAATCGTCTCACGCCTTCTGTATAGCAATGAGTGCCTTGTGATAGAGCCGAAAGGACAGTTGATGATTGCGGAATCGTTTTCGAAAGAAGAATTCGCCCTGAAAGAAACGATATTCAGTGGAGTGAGCCGGAAAGGCTTCACGTTTGATAGAAGTTTTCGAATGTCGGAAGTGATGAGTTTTCAACTGAACAACAAGAATATACGAAAGCTGCTGTCTGATTTATGTACTGGATACGATGACATACTGGCAGATGCAATCGACAAATACAAAAAGGCGGGAGGAGAAAAAGGTATCCTGACGATTGACGCGATTGCACAAGGAGAGAAGTTCGGAAACAAAACGTTTGAGGAAGTGTATGAAGAACTGATGAATGTAAGGTTTAAGAAGTTCTTCAATTCGCGTAGTGCTGTACTGCCATTACACCGGGGGTTCAGCTATACGAAGCAGGCGGCGGAGCAGAGCAAAAAGTCCACATCGGAAGTAAAGGACATTACGGATGTTTTGGATGAAATCGTGGAGACGGTCGCACGGGCGTTTAATATGCCAGCGGGGCTGTTGAAAGGCGATATTGCAGATATAGAGAAACTGACAAAGAATTTCCTGACATTTTGCATCGATCCGATTTGTGAGATGATGCAAAACGAGATCAACCGGAAACGGTATGGAAAAGAGCAGATGCAGAAGGGAAACTATATCCGGATCGACACGACGCGCGTCATGCACACAGATATATTTGAGATTGCAGAAAAGATTGACAAGCTGATAGCAAGTGGTATGTACTGCATTGATGAGCTGCGAAAGAAACTCGGAGATGCAGAATTAAATACAGAGCAAAGCAAGAAACACTGGATAACGAAGAATTATTCAGATATCCAGATTGCGGAAGGAGGTGAAGGAGATGCATAAGTGGGAGACAAAGTACAGGTTTGAGCAGATGGCAGGCGATGAAGGCAAAACGGTGAAACTGTATATCTATGATGATGTGACTGCGTATGGTGATTTCAATTGGAGTACATGGGAATATGACGAATCAGAAACATCAGCAAATTATTTCCGGCAGCAGCTTTCAGAGATTCCAGACGATGCCGAGATCGAGCTGCATATCAATTCAAACGGCGGTTCTGTCAAAGAGGGTGTCGCGATTTACAATATGCTAAAACAGCATAAAGCACATAAAACATGTTATGTGGATGGGTTCGCGTATTCAATTGCCAGTGTAATTTGCTTGGCATGTGATCATATCATTATGGGTATTGGTACATCAATGTTGATTCATAATATGGCGATGGGAGTATATGGCGATGCGAAGATGCTGCGAAAATGTGCGGATGATCTGGACGTGTTGATGGAGTCAAACCGGAAAATTTACATGGAGCGCGCAAAGGGCATCACAGAGGAAGAATTAACTGAGATGATGGACAAGGAGACGTTCCTGACACCGGAACAGTGTTTACAATATGGTTTTTGTGATGAAATTGGGACACAGAAGGCAGATGAAAGGCGTATTGAGCAGAATATGCAGCAGAGTATGCAGCAGCTCAGACAGCAGATCAACAGTATGCAGTCATTCCGGGAGGAAATGAAACAGTATACAAAGGTACCGGAACCAGAACCGAAGCCGGAACAAATTAATAAGAGCAACCAGAAAGTATGAGGTGACCCCCAAAAGTTAGACTTTTTAAGCGTAGTAGTTTTGATTGCTGC
>CALDMO010000041.1 GCA_937915375.1 uncultured Marvinbryantia sp. | reverse complement strand
CTCCAACCATGATTTTGTGAAGACACCGACGAAGGAAGAATTGGTGCGCAGACTTTCTGCCATGCAGAAGCTTGGCGCGGATGTGGCGAAAATAGCGGTGATGCCGTCCGATAAAAATGACGTGCTGACACTTTTGACTGCGACGCACGAGGCAGCCTGCGCTGACTGCGGTCCGGTGATCACCATGTCTATGGGCGGATGCGGCATGGTCAGCCGTCTGTTAGGAGAAGCCTTTGGTTCGGCTCTGACGTTTGCTATGGCAGGACGTGCTTCTGCTCCGGGACAGATTCCGATTGAGGAGCTGCGCGAAATTCTGGAGATCATTCACCGGCACAGCTGAAAATCATTTTAACCAGACGGAAATCAAAGCTGTCTGTCAAATTCTGTCGAAACATTCTCACGTTTCTTTGTTCTCTTTTGACAAAAATTTTACCTCTCTTCACGTATACTAATGTGCGTGGAGGGAGGTTTTTTGTGTATTTTGAGTTCTATCTGGATATCTATTTTTTGGAAAATCTGATCATGAACTATCTGGTGATGGACATGACAGGACGCGTGCTGCAGCTTATTCCGTCACGAAAACGTATGCTGGCAGCGGCGATTCTCGGCGCTGCAGGCGCCTGTGCTGTCATCCTCACGCCGATACATAAAAGCCTGTTTTTGAACGTAATCTATGGCTTTTGCATTTGTTCTGTCATGGCACGCGCTGTTTTCGGCAGAAAAAAAACGGCAGCGGCATGGAAACAGAACTGCACGGTTTGCATTGCCTCATTGACGCTGGGGTGTCTGTGGCAGTTTTTACGGGAGGCAGGAATGCCGTTCTGGATAGCAGTGTCCGTTGGGTGGCTGTTGGCGGCGCTGCTGGTAAAATTTTATAAAATAAGCGCCGGACGTACGCAGTATTTCTATGAAGTAAAGCTGCGGCGCGGGGAAAAGTCCGTTTGCTTGACGGCTTTTTTAGACAGCGGCAATCAGCTGTATCAGCCGGAAAGCCAAAAGCCTGTACATATTTTAGATTACAGTCAGATATGCGTTCTCTTAACAGAAGCGGAGATATCCGAATTGGATGCGCTTCTGGATTTTAAGAGCGTCGAAAATCCGTCTGGGATATTTACTTATATTCCATACCGGGCGATAGGAAATAAAAGGGGGATACTTCCTGTCATCCGATTGGATGAGATTTGCATCACGCGCGGGGAGAATGTGAAATATACAAAGGGAATACTGGCAGCTGTCAGCAAAGAGGCTGTCAGCAGCAGGGGAGCGTATCAAATGATACTGCATCCTCAAATATTAGAGTAGCAGGAGGAATGTAAGAAGATGATGATTAAGGTGGCTGTACCGGGCAGTTTTCAACTCCGGGTGATTCCGCGCATGTCGGATATTATCCGAAAAAGGACGAATGATATTTATTATATCGGCGGAAGCGAGGTGCTGCCGTCGCCGTTGGAGCCAACGCAGGAGGCGCAGGCGATTGCGGAGCTGGATAAGGAGGATTGCGGCGAAGCACGTTCACTTTTGATCGAACACAATCTCCGGCTTGTGGTATACATAGCAAAAAAATTTGACAATACCGGTGTCGGCGTGGAGGATTTGATTTCTATTGGCACGATCGGCCTCATTAAAGCGATCAATACCTTTAACCCGACAAAGAAAATTAAACTGGCAACGTATGCGTCCCGCTGCATTGAAAATGAAATTCTCATGTATCTGCGCCGGACCAGTAAGACGAAAATGGAGGTTTCGTTTGATGAACCTTTAAATGTGGATTGGGATGGCAACGAATTGCTGCTGTCTGATATCCTCGGAACGGATGAGGATGTGATTTCTAAAAACATGGAGACTGAGGTAGAATATACCCTTTTAAAGCGTGCGATTGAAAAACTGTCCGATCGCGAAAAGACGATCATCTGTCTGCGTTTCGGTCTGGGAACAGAGAGCGGGGAAGAAAAAACGCAGAAAGAAGTGGCGGATCTTCTGGGAATTTCGCAGTCTTATATTTCACGTCTGGAAAAGAAAATCATTGGACGGTTGAGAAAGGAAGTTGTCAAGGGCTATTAATTTTTATATTTTCCGCAAAACCGTATAAACAACTTTTATTATGAGAACTCTGTTACTGATACCGCAAAGAGCTGCGGTGTCAGTAATTTTTTTACGGTATAGGAGGGTTCTTGCAATGGCACTGAATAAAGTGGAAATCTGCGGAGTCAATACGTCAAAGCTTCCGGTACTTTCAAACGAAGAAAAGATAACGCTGTTTGAACGGATAAAAAAAGGAGATAAAGAAGCGCGTGAACGGTACATCAAGGGAAATCTGCGTCTGGTATTGAGCGTGATCAAACGATTTTCGGGAAGCAATGAAAATGCGGACGACCTGTTTCAGATTGGCTGTATCGGACTGATGAAAGCTGTTGACAATTTTAATACGGAAATGGATGTGAAATTTTCTACCTATGCAGTGCCGATGATCATCGGGGAGATCCGCCGCTATCTGCGTGACAATAATGCGATTCGCGTCAGCCGTTCTCTGCGCGACACAGCGTACAAAGCGTTTTATACGCGCGAGGCTTATATGAAAAAGAATCTTAAGGAACCGACAATCAATGAAATTGCCGAGGAGATTGGTATTGCCAAGGAAGAAATCGTTTATGCGCTGGATGCGATCCAGAGCCCTTTGAGTTTTTATGATCCGGTTTATTCGGAAGGAGGAGATACTCTGTATGTAATGGATCAGATTAGCGACAAGAAAAACAGAGAAGAAAACTGGGTGGAATCTATTTCTCTGCGCGAAGCCATACAGCGTCTGGGAGAACGGGAAAAACGGATTATCTATATGCGTTTTTATGATGGAAAGACGCAGATGGAGGTAGCCCAGGAGGTGGGAATCTCCCAGGCGCAGGTCAGTCGTCTGGAAAAAAGTGCTTTGAAAAGTATGCGCGCCTTTTTACGATGAATCTCTGCAAGGTTTGGCTACTTCCACCAAAATGATATCAGCGCCGATACAGGTAATGCAGCGCCAGGGGATGATTAGTTCGTGTTCATGCCCCCAGAAACAGGAAAAACGGCTGCCGCCCGGCACAACAAGGGCTGTGATGCAGCCGGTTTTTTCATCGAATTCTACATCCATCACACAGCCGAGGGAGGCACAGGTACAGATATTGATCACTTCCTTTTGACGCAGGTCGCAGAGCCGCATAAACTCACCTCATAAAAGTTTCTTCTTTAATAATATATGATATTGATGGAGAAAAAGCCATGTGTTTCATGCTTACGTGGAAATAGATGACTTTGGTTTCTGAAAAACATGAAGAAGCGGTACGATCAGGGCGGAGTAATTTCCAGGCAGTATTAGAATAGAATTGACAGTAAGACTTTCGGTGCGCTATACTCTTAGAAAGAGTATAATATGCAGAATTTTGTCTGGAGAGACAGGTTTCGCAAACGAGGGAGGGACCTTAAGATGAAGTGTCCATTTTGCAATCAGGATAATACAAGGGTGGTTGATTCACGCCCGGCGGATGATAATTGTTCTATTCGCCGCCGTCGTCTGTGCGATGAGTGCGGTAAGCGTTTTACAACCTATGAAAAGGTGGAGACGATTCCGTTGATCATCATAAAAAAAGATAATAATCGGGAGCAGTATGATCGCCGTAAAATTGAATCAGGCGTTCTGCGTGCATGTTATAAGCGTCCGATTTCCGCACAGCAGATCAATGATGTGATTGATCAGATTGAGACGGAGGTCTTTAACAGAGAAGAACGCGAAATTGCCAGCAGCCTGATCGGTGAGATCGTTATGGAACGCCTCAAGGATCTTGATCCGGTAGCATATGTGCGCTTTGCATCGGTTTACCGTGAGTTCAAGGATGTCAATACTTTTATGGACGAACTCAAAAAAATTCTGGGATAAAAATTGGGGCTGCCGCAAACAGAAGTCTTTGCAGCAGTCCTTTGATATTGTAGATAAACATATTTACACAAAGATGAGGAAGCGTTTTGAGAAGAAGGATCAATCAATTATTAAAAGAACAGTTTACATATGAAGTGCCGCCGCTGCGCCTGTCTGAGACGGAGATTTGCGCACAGGTACATGAAAATGAAACCTTCCGAGGAAAGGTGCGTCTGGAGGGTGAGCAGGGAAATCTGATCCACGGGTTTGTATCCGGCGGAAATATTCGTGTGAAAGTAAATCCGGAAATGTTTACCGGAAGAAAACAGACGATAGTTTTTGAGGCCGATACCAAAGGACTGCATGAAGGAGACGTTCTGAAAGGGACGCTGTTGATCGGAACGACTGCAGGAGAATATCAGGTACCGTATCAGATTGAGATTATGGCGGCGGGCAAACCAAAGGAAGTATTACCGGATTGTACACCGGAAGCATTTGCCGTGGTGGCGCGTGAGGATTTTGCGCAGGCCTATATGCGTTTTGTCACTCCGGAGTTTCGGGAGCAGACCAAACGGTGGGGTGATCATGCATTTGCACTGTATGAGGGGATTTTGGGTCAGACGCTTACGTATCACAGTCTGGAACAGTTTCTGGTGGGTATGAATCTGAAGGCGCTTGTGACGCTGCATCTTTCGAGCGAACATATTCTGCTGCAGAAGTCGGAGGAGGATGTGCGCGAGGAAGTACTTTTGATGAAGGATACCTGGGGGTTCGCACCGGTTTCTGTTTCCTGCGACGCAGATTTTCTGACAATTGAGCGTCCGTATTTTACGACGGAGGAATTTACCGGCAGTATATTTAGCCTTGGATTTATTGTTCATCGGGAAAAACTGCATGCGGGTCGTAACTTTGCGCGTATTACGGTGCGCGCTGAGGCGCGCGAGATCACCTGTACAGTTGAAGTGCGAGGCAGAAGCGCGACCACAGCCGCTTTTTATCAAATGCAGGAAATATTAAAAATGATGAATGCCTATATCGGTTGGCGTTCAAAGCGGATTGGCCTGCAGGCGTGGAGCGGCATCACGAACGGCTGTCTGATAAATTATAAAAAGGCGGGCGGAAACCATATTTTCTACGAATTGTATCAGATTTATGTCCTGCAGCAGTCCGATGAACAGATGGAGGCAGATCTGCTTTTGCAGGAAGTACAGAAGAGAAAAGAAGAACTGACCGTGCCGCAATGGAAAGGGTTTTATCTCTATCTGACTCTGTCGGGGAATGCAGATAAGGTGTATGTAGAGTACATAAAAAATGAAATCCGCGATCTGTATCTGGCAAATCAGGAAAACTGGATTTTACAGTGGCTGATGTTAAAAGTGAATGCAAATCTGTTTAAAAATGATTCTGAACGGTTGGATTGCATTCGACGTCAGTATATTTGCGGCTGCAAAAGTCCGGTAATGTATCTGGAAGCGTGGGAGATTCTCAAAAGAGAACCTCTGATGATGCGCACGCTGGGAGAATTTGAGATTCATTTGCTGCGTTTTTTATGCAGAGAAAAACTGGTGGATCGGGAACTTTGCGGTCAGGCGGCTCAGCTTGCCGGACATATACAGCATTTCCACCCGCTGTTATATGATGTACTGTGTCGCTGCTATGCGCTGTATCCGAGCAGGAATCTGCTGACGGCGATTTGCGCTCTGCTGATGAAGGGACGCAAAAACAGCTCGCGCTACGCGAAATGGTTTGAACTCGGTGTCCGTCAGGATATTCGTTTAGCAGGATTATATGAATATTACGCAATGACGGCGGAAGATCTGAATGTGCGGGAACTTCCGACGGAGGTGCGGATGTATTTTTCCTATAATAATACGCTGAGCTACGAGAAAAAAGCTGCGATTTATGCTAATATTATCCGTAATCGCAGCAAAGAGGAAGAGATTTACGACAGCTATCGTGCAGGTATCGTTTTATTTATGGAAGAGCAGCTGATGGAAGGAAGGATCAGCAGAGATCTGGCGCTGATTTATGATGCGCTGCTGACGCGTTTTGTCTTAAATGAGCAGATGACAAGAGGACTTGCGAAAGCCCTGTTTTCTTATGAGATTACCTGTGACAATCCGCACATTCGTCATGTGATCGTAGTGCATCGTCAACTGGGACAGGAACAGCGCGTAATGCTCTCCGGCGGCAGAGCCTGCGTGCAGATTTATCATAAGGACTGCGCAGTGTTATTAGAAGACAAAGACGGGGTGCGTTATGGCGACTGTTCGCTTTACCGTCTGGAGCGTCTGCTTTCCAGAACGGATTTTGAAGCATATTGCCGAGAATTGCAGCAGATACCGGGAGGGCTTCTTTTACATGATTGCGGCGTAAATGGCGCAGCAGTTGATGGGGAGAATGTGCGGCAGTTTGTACAGCTGATGCAGCTTTCCGGTATCCGCAGCAGCTACCGCAGATATTTGCAGGAACAGCTTTTACAGTATTATACACAGCATCCCCATGGCAGATATATGGAAGAATTTTTGCGTGCGGCCGATCGAGGCGAGTTGTGCGTGCACCACAAAAAAGAACTGGTGGATCTGCTGCTCTTGCAGGGCTTGATGGAACAGGCTTATGTGCTTGTAGAACAGAGCGGTTTGGAGCATGTGAGCGCGAACGCTTTGGTACGCCTGTGCAGCTGGTATATAGAAGAACATGAGCCAAACGAACAGGCGTTTTTGGTGGCGGGTTGTCTGCGCTGCTTTGAGAAGCAGTTGTATAATGAAACGGTTCTGCGCTATCTGATGCACTATTATGAGGGAGCGCTCGGCACGATGAAGGCCATCTGGCAGACCGGACAGAGTTTTCTTTTAGAGGATTTTGTGTTGGAAGAAAGAATTCTTGTACTGGTACTTTTCCTGCAAAACGGCATGCAAAAGACCGAAGAAATTTTTCAGTCTTATGTAAAAAAGCAGGGCAAGCCGTGGCTGTGCAAGGCATATGCTGTGCTGCTGTGTTATCATTATTTTGTAAAGGATATGCCGGTTGATCAGGAAGTGTTTGATTACATTGAGCAGTATCTGCTCGGTGAGGTTGGTAATCCGCAAATCTGTCAGCTGGCGATTCTTCGGCATTATGCGCAGTTGACGCAGCTTACGGCAGGACAGCAGAAGTGGATGTATTATCTTTTAGATAAATTCACGGAAAAGGGGATGTATTTCCGGTTTTATCGGAAGTTTCCGCAAAAAGTTCTGCAGCGCTTCCATATGCATGATAAATACATTTTAGAATACCGCACAAATCCAACAGATCATGTGATGCTGCATTATAGGCTGAACGGTCAGAAAGAACAGTGCGTTGCCATGCAGGATATGTATGAGGGGATTTTTGTGAAAGAATTTACGCTGTTTTATCGAGATCGGCTGACCTGGTATCTGACGGTGGAAAAAGAAAGTGGAATGGAAAAAACACCGGAGCAGACGCTTACCTGTGAACGCCGTTCACCGCGCGGGGCAACCGGACGATATGAGTTGATCAACCGTCTGGCGGAGGCTGCGCAGAAGAATGACCGAAAACAGCTGAAAGAACTTCGTGAACAGTATATTAGCCAGCAGTATCTGGTAGAAGAACTGTTTCAGATTAATTGACGGAGAAATGGATATGAATAGAACGATAATCGGGCTCGATCTGGAAAAAGAATATACGCAGATTTCATACTATTATGATCGAATGCAGGAACCGGAGACGGTCAGTGTCCATCCGGAACGGGACAGATATTTGATCCCGACGCCGGAAGATTTATTTTCTTTGATCGAGGAAAGCGCGGAACCGGGATTGACAGTGTTGGCAAACTTTTTGAAATCCTGTGTTTCTTGCATAGGAGCTTCTGTCGATATGAGAACGGCTTGTATGATGATCACAATGCGAGAGATGAAACTGCCATGGCCGGAAGCGCTTTTAGATGCCTGTGAGATGATGGGGATGAGCCGTGCCAGCGTTTTTCTACAGAATCATCAGGAAAGCTTCTGCAGCTTTGTGCTGAATCAAAAAAAAGAGCTGTGGACGCATCAGGTAGCGCTGTTTGAGTATGAGGATACCGCTATTTCCGCCTGGACGTTAAGCATTGATTACAGTACCAGACCGGCAGTTGTAAAGGTAGATGCCGGGACGGCTGTTGATTTCGGCAGAAAGGGCTCTTTGAGCGACGAGCAGTACAACGAAAAGCGGGATCAAAAATTTATGGAAGTAATTGAGGAAACCTTTCAGAAAAAGAGCGTTTCCTGTGTATATCTGATCGGTGACAGCTTTGATAAAACCTGGGCGGTGGAATCTTTCGGGATGCTTTGCCGTAAACGCCATGTTTTCCAGGGACGTAATCTTTATACAAAAGGCGCCTGCTATGCGGCGATGGAGCGTGTAGGTGCCGGTAAAAAGCTGGATAATTTCCTGTTTTTTTCGGATGACATGGTGCAGACGAATCTGAGCATGCAGATGGATATTCGCGGCAAAAACTGCAATTATCTGTTGATCGGAGCGGGAGTGAACTGGTTTGAGGCGAGTCATGTCTGTGAGTTTATCCCAGAGGATACAAAAGAGATCATTATATATGGAAAATCTATGTTGGGCGGTGAACCTGAGAGTTACAGTATTTTATTGAAAGAACTGCCGGACCGTCCGGCAAGGACAACGAGACTGCAGATGCAGATGAAATTTGTTGCCAGAGACCGCTGTAAAGTGACGATACGTGATCTGGGGTTTGGAGAATTCTATCCGGTTTCGGGGCACGTATGGGAAACCGTTTTGGAGGTGTAGCAGATGGGAGCTTATTATCTTTGTCAGACACCGCGGGCACGTCATCCGTATTATATTGAAAGTATTGATATTAATATCTGGTCGATTGAAGAACTGTGCTACTATATGCGTGAAAATGTTTATCTGATTGATGAAGCCATACTCGGCAAGAAGCTTTGTGACTGGATTGAGAAAGAGCTGCATCTGAAAAAGCTGGCAGAAACACTGCGGCGCTCTTTGGAGAAAGATGTTCCGGTCGATGAATTTGTGATGCCGATCTTTCGTGAATGCGGTTATCTTTCAGCGGCAGAGCTTCTTTATTTTAAAGAAAAGTTGGTGCAGGTACAGATTGAGCCGACGGATGTGCGCCGCAAGATGAAGGCGGATTATCTGGTGAATTACGGAATGTATGTCAGCGCGGTCAATGAATATGAGCGCATTTTAAAGCATAGGGGACCGGGGAGACTTGGAATCCAGTTTTATGCTGTGGTATTGGAAAATATGGCGACCGCTTACGCAAGGCTGTTCCGTTTTGAAGAGGCGGCCGGATGTCTATGGGAATCCTATCGCACCTTAAAATCGCGCAAGGTCTATGAAAAGTATCTGCGTTTGTTGCCCTTATTTTTGCCGGAACATAAATATCTGGCGCGTTTGGAGGAAATCAGGGCCGATCGTGATCTGGCGGCAGATATGAAGGCGGATACCGCGGCTATTTTGCAGGAGGGGTTGACGAGCCGTTTTGCCGAAGAGTGGGATGCGCTTGAAGTGAAGGAACAGATTGAAAAGCTGAAAGCAGAATATATAAAGAATACATAGTTTAGGGATTTTTGCTTGTCAAGCGAGGACTCCTGCGCTATAATTTTTTTGGAAAACCTTGTAATTAATGAATAAAGAGAGGAAAATGAGTATGAACGACAGATATCAAAGTCCGTTATCCGAACGTTATGCCAGCCGGGAAATGCAGTATATTTTTTCTCCGGATATGAAATTCAGAACCTGGAGAAAGCTGTGGATCGCTCTGGCGGAAACAGAAAAAGAACTGGGACTGAATATTACTGATGAACAGATTGAAGAACTGAAAGCTCATGCGGATGACATCAACTATGAGGTGGCAAAAGAGCGGGAAAAGCTGGTGCGCCATGATGTTATGTCACACGTGTATGCTTATGGCGTACAGTGTCCGAAAGCAAAGGGGATCATTCATCTGGGGGCGACATCCTGTTACGTAGGCGATAATACGGATGTTATTGTGATGGCAGAGGCCTTGAAGCTGGTGAAGAAAAAACTTGTCAATGTGATTGCTGAGCTGGCAAAATTTGCCGATACTTATAAAAATCAGCCGACTCTGGCGTTCACCCATTTCCAGCCGGCGCAGCCGACGACCGTTGGAAAGCGCGCAACGCTTTGGATGCAGGAGTTTATGATGGATCTGGAAGATCTGAACTATGTAGCGGGCAGCTTAAAGATGCTCGGCAGCAAGGGAACGACCGGCACGCAGGCAAGCTTTTTGGAGCTGTTTGACGGCGATCAGGAAACGATTGACAAGATTGATCCGATGATCGCGAAAAAGATGGGATTTGAAAATTGCTATCCGGTATCCGGGCAGACTTATTCCAGAAAAGTGGATACGCGTGTGCTCAATGTTTTAGCGGGTATTGCGGCCAGCGCACATAAATTCTCCAATGATATTCGTCTGCTGCAGCATTTAAAAGAGGTGGAAGAGCCGTTTGAAAAGACCCAGATCGGTTCTTCGGCGATGGCTTATAAGAGAAATCCAATGCGCAGCGAACGTATTGCTTCTCTGTCCAGATTTGTGCTCTGCGATGCCTTAAACCCGGCGATCACATCTGCAACCCAGTGGTTTGAGCGTACGCTGGATGATTCTGCGAACAAGAGACTTTCTGTTCCGGAAGGATTTTTGGCTGTTGACGGTATCCTGGATCTGTGCCTGAACGTAGTGGATGGTCTGGTAGTTTATCCGAAAGTGATTGAAAAACGTCTGATGTCTGAGCTGCCGTTTATGGCTACGGAAAACATCATGATGGATGCGGTAAAAGCAGGCGGCGACAGACAGGAACTGCATGAAAGGATTCGCGAGCTTTCCATGGAAGCAGGAAAGAATGTTAAGGTAGAGGGAAAAGATAACAATCTGTTGGAACTGATTGCGGCTGATCCGGCCTTTAATCTGACCTATGAGGAGCTCCAGAAGACGATGGATCCGTCTAAATATGTGGGACGTGCGCCGCGTCAGGTGGAAGTATTTTTGGAAAATCATGTGAAGCCTCTGCTGGAGGCAAATAAAGAGCTGCTTGGTATGAAAGCAGAGATCAACGTATAAGAAACGTTAGCAGTTAAAATAGATGCCCGTTATTGGCCGAATGGCTGATAATGGGCATTGATGATTTATAGAAAAAATAAATAAATCCAGAAATTTGAATTATACTTAATAGAAAAAAAGAAGTATACTTGTATCGTTACAGGAAAATATAAGTATAGTAAAAGGTGGAAATACAGGCGGTGTTCAAGTTGACGGAAAAGATGCCGCGCTGTCTGCCATGAACGGAGGAATATATGGTACAGGCTGTAGTCGGAGCAAATTGGGGAGACGAAGGAAAGGGAAAAATCACAGATATGCTGGCAAGGGAGGCGGACATTATTGTGCGCTTTCAGGGAGGAGCGAATGCGGGACACACAATTGTAAATGATTACGGAAAGTTTGCTCTTCATACGCTGCCGTCCGGCGTATTTTATGAGCATACTACAAATATCATCGGAAATGGTGTGGCGCTGAATATTCCGGTGCTGTTTGAGGAAATAAAGAGTATTGTAGACAGAGATGTGCCGATGCCGAAGATTCTTGTATCGGATCGGGCGCAGATAGTAATGTCGTACCATATTTTATTTGATAAGTATGAGGAGGAACGCCTGGGCGGAAAGTCGTTTGGTTCAACGAAATCCGGCATTGCGCCGTTTTATTCGGATAAATTTGCCAAGATTGGTTTTCAGGTGAGCGAACTGTTTGATGAAGCGCGTCTGAAAGAAAAGGCGGCGCGTATCTGTGAACAGAAAAATATCCTGTTGGAACATATGTATCACAAGCCGCTGCTTGATCTGGAAGGGATTTTGGATGAACTGCGTTTGTATAAAGAGATGGTTGCGCCGTATGTCTGCGATACATCCGCATTTTTATGGAACGCAATCAAAGAAGGAAAAAATATTTTGCTGGAGGGACAGCTGGGTTCCTTAAAGGATCCGGATCACGGAATTTATCCGATGGTAACGTCCTCATCAACGTTGGCTGCCTATGGCGCGATCGGCGCGGGTATTCCGCCGTATGAGATTAAAAAGATTGTTACTGTTGTGAAAGCATATTCGAGCGCTGTGGGCGCAGGGGCCTTTGTCAGTGAAATTTTCGGGGAAGAGGCAGATGAACTGCGCAGACGCGGCGGTGACGGCGGAGAGTACGGGGCGACGACAGGACGGCCGCGTCGTATGGGCTGGTTTGACTGCGTAGCGTCCAAATACGGCTGCCGCATTCAGGGAACAACAGACGTTGCCTTTACGGTGTTGGATGTGCTTGGTTATCTGGATGAGATTCCGGTGTGCGTAGGCTATGAGATTGACGGAGAAGTGACGACAGAATTTCCGACGACAACAATGCTGGAAAAGGCAAAACCGATTTTAAAGACGCTGCCAGGCTGGAAAACGGATATACGCGGCATTAGAAAATATGAAGAACTTCCGGAAAACTGCCGCAGATATATTGAGTTTATTGAAAAAGAGATTGGCTTCCCGATCACGCTGATTTCAAACGGACCGGGAAGAGAGGATATTATTTACCGATAGAGTGAAACTAGAGCACTCCAAGCGCCCGCAGCTCTTCACAGGCATCTTCATAGCTGGTGAAATGGATACCTTTCATTCCGAATGCGCAGGCTGCATTTACATTGGCAAGATTATCATCAAGGAATACAGCCTCCATGGGATGGATGTGATATCGTTCGCATAGTTCTGCGTAAATCCATAGATTTGGTTTGATCATCTGTGCCTCGTAAGAATAGAGACCGCCGTCCATCATTTTAGTAAATGCAAGCTTGTCTTTGGTTTCTTCATAGCCGAACTTTCCATAGTTGGAAAGATAGTAGAGATTCAGACCGTTCGCACGCAGGGTACGGAGTAATTCTTCCGTGTAGGGCAGCGGCTGAATCGTTTCGCGTACGCCGAGTACAATGTTGCGGATATCCTCCGCATACTGCGGCGCATGGCTGATAAAGCGCGCAATGCATTCTTCTATGGTCAGGACGCCGCGGTCCATTTCGTTCCAGTCGTTGTTTCGGAAGACGGCATCTGCGATGATTTCCTGTTTTTCGGATGAAAAACCGAAGGAATCAAGGTGTGTTTGCCAGTCAAAAGAAACAAGAACGTTGCCAATGTCGAAAATTACGGTTGTGATCATGAAAAATACCTCCTTGGTTCAGTTATTTATCCTGTTCGGAATCTTTATGTTTCAGCAGCTTTGCTGTCAGAATCATCGCATAAAGTACGACTGGCAGCAGGATGGTTGCTCCCACAGACATTTTGAACAGGTCATATGCCCGCGGACTGTCAATCAGGGCAAAGATTAAGGTGCACAGATAAAGTGCAGCAAGCAGGATTACTCCGATCAGGGCGAAAATACGTTTGAATTTTTTCATTGAGATACTCCTTTCAGGGAAATGTGAAGCGCATCAGCCAGACGGCAGATGGACAAATGATCCGCTTTTCCTTCCGGCATGACAACGTAGCTTTGAATCGCGGGCGCCTTAAAGTCAAGCAGGGGAATAGAAATCAGCCGCTTTTCATCGAGATATTTTTGGACAAGACTCTGCGGCAGAAAGGTGTAGCCGATGCCTGCGGTCAGATAGGGCAGCAGATGCGTGAGCTTGTCGATTTCAAACGGGAAGGAATAATTTTTCGGAAACATATCGCGGATAAAGGTACTGCCGTCCTGCACCATAAAATCGCAGTACAAGTAGTACAGATCCGGAAGATTGCTTTGCCGGATGCCATTTGCAAATTCCTGATGTTCCGGCGAGGTTACGAGTACTACATCGTCAGTGGAAAATGGAATGCACAGAAAACCTGTTTTTTTCAGCGGTACATAAGAAAAGGCGATGTCAATCATACCATCCTGCAGCATACGGAGCAGTGGACCGGAGTGATCGATGATTACTTTCAATGAAATATCTTTATAGGTACAGATATAATCCATAATGGGCTGATGCAGGTAGCAGTCGTACATGGTATTGATGGTACCGATGCGCAGCGTTTCGGAAAATGTGTGCAGCATACTCAGTTCCTCGATGGCCGAGGCTTCTAATGCAACGATTCGTTTGGCATAGTTTAAAAAATGCAGACCTTCTTCGGTCAGTTCCACATTTTTGCGGTTGCGTGTGAACAGCTTTTTGCCGAGTTCTTTTTCCAGTTCCATGATGCGGTTTGTGACTGTGGACTGCACGATATAGTAACGGTCAGCCGTTTGCGTAAAATTTTTCAATTCTGATAAGGTAATAAACGTTTTTAGACTTTCAATATTCATAAGCACCTCTTATCGAAAATATTAATCAGTAATTTTATAAAATTCATTATACAAATTGTAGTACCATCGCTATAATATGTCAATAGAGACTTGAAAAATGCAGTATTTTGGGAGGAAACACAGAAATGCATAAGATATATTCCAAAGTGACCGACCGCACAAATTTCTTTGAGGGAAACGATCCGGTTGCTCTGGCTGAAAAATACAAAACACCGCTGTATGTCTACAATGAGAGGATTTTGCGCGAGCGCTGCCGCGATTTAAAAGAGATGGTGACGTATCCGAATTTCACAGTAGATTACTCGACGAAAGCGAACAGTAATTTGGCTTTTTTGCAGGTGGTAAAATCGGAAGGACTGGAAGCAGACGCGATGTCTCCGGGTGAAATTTTTATGGCGAAGCATGCAGGCTTTGCTTCAAACGAGATTTTTTATATCGGAAACAATGTGTCTGCGGAGGAAATGCAATATGCAATCAATGAAGGCGTGCTGGTCAGCGCGGATTCTTTGAGTCAGTTGGAGCAGTATGGACAGTTGAATCCGGGCGGAGAGGTGGCCGTTCGTTTCAATCCGGGTGTCGGGGCCGGCCATCATGAGAAAGTGGTGACAGCCGGCAAGAAAACCAAGTTTGGGATTGAGCCGAAGTATATTCCGCAAGTGAAAGAATTGCTGAAAAAATATGATTTGAAGCTGGTCGGCATCAACCAGCATATCGGTTCGCTCTTTATGAGCAAGGAAGCCTTTGTGCAGAGTATTGGCGCGCTCTTTGATATTGCCAGACAGTTTGAAGGACTGCGATTTGTGGATATGGGCGGCGGATTTGGAATCCCATATCATAAAGAGGAGGATGAGCAGCCACTAAATATAAAAGAATTAGGTGAGGCAATGGACGCGGAACTGTATCGTTTCGCGAAGGAATATGGTACAGATCTGAAGTTTCGTATTGAGCCGGGGCGTTATGTTTCCGCGGAATGCGGAATGATTCTTTCAGAAGTACATTCTGTCAAGATGAATCATGAGACGAAATTTGTCGGCTGCGACTGTGGTTTTAATGTGCTGCAGCGTCCAATCATGTATGATTCTTATCATGGAGTAGAGATTTACCGCGCGTCTGATGTGGCATCAAAAAAGACAGAGCCGGTGACAATCGTTGGAAACATCTGTGAGAGCGGCGATATTTTGGCAAAAGACCGCGAGCTGCCGGAAATTTTCAAAGGTGATATCCTCGGTGTGCTTGATGCAGGCGCGTACGGATTTTCAATGGCATCAGCCTATAATAATCGTCTGCGGCCAGCGGAGATTTTGATTCGTGAAAACGGCGAGGTGGTATTGATTCGGGAGAGAGAGGAATTAAACGATCTGCTTAAGCATCTGATTCCGCTTTCGAAGGTGTAAAAAGAAGAAAATATATATTTATAAAAGGGATGGAGCAAGATGAATCAGCTTAGATGATGTTGCTCCATTCCTTTAGTTTGAAGAAAAATACGGGTTGAAAAATGCCGGAGCGATATTGACAAACAAGGCAGATATGATACAATAAAATCCGAAATGACAACTACATAGCATAATAATGCTAGGGGAGCCTTTGGCTGAGATTTCACCGTAATGGTGGGGACCCTCACTACTTGACCCGGATAATGCCGGCGTAAGGAAGCGAAGAATACCGAAGAAGCTCCTCCTGTCAAAATTTATTTTCAAGGAGGTTTTTTATGTCATTTTTTGTATCAAACGTGGAAGGAGAACTCCTTCTGACACAGGCGGGAAAGATTGCTACGGCTGTAATTCTGGCGGCGCTGTTGGCAGCAGCTGTCATTCTTGCAGTAAAAAGAGGCGGTAAAAAGAAAAACATGGGAACGAAGCAGCTGGTATTCTGCGCGATGGCAATGGCGCTGGCGACAGTTACTTCGATGATGAAGGTATTTTCTTTTCCGTTCGGGGGGTCGGTTACTCTGTGCAGTATGTTGTTTATCAGTTTAATCGGCTATATTTACGGACCGGGTACTGGTATCCTGACAGGATTGGCATATGGAGTTCTGCAGTTTCTGATTGAGCCGTATATCTATTCTCCGATGCAGGTGCTGGTGGATTATCCGCTTGCGTTTGGCGCACTTGGACTTTCTGGCTTTCTTGCAAATGCAAAATTTGGTCTGGTAAAAGGGTATCTGCTCGGCGTTGTGGGACGATATATATTTGCAGTGATTTCCGGCTGGATTTTTTTTGGAGAATATGCATGGGAAGGTTGGAGCGCGCTGCCGTATTCGCTGGCATATAATGCCTGCTATATATTTGCGGAAGCAGCGGTGACAGTAATTATTTTGATGATTCCGGCAGTCTCAATGGCTCTTGCGAGAGTGAAAGTAATGGCAAATAATTAAAAAAATAATCAAGGACAAAAAATCAGCCGCAGATTAAGCCTGCGGCTGATTTTTTATTCAACGACACAAACATGATTGTCATACATACTGCCTTTTGGATAGGAATATCCGCATCTCGGACATGTTATATATTCTGTGCCGGACGGAAGACCAAGTTCTTCATTGTGGGCGGCGACATGTGCTGCATAGGAGCCATCAGATACAGAGAACCACTGGTAACAGTATCCGCACTGTGCGGAATCATCGATATTTCCGTCAGTGCTTGGCGCGTCTGTAGTAGGAGCATTTGTAGCCGGAGCATTTGTAGCCGGAGCGTCGGTAGAAGCGCTGGTCGGAGGGGTATCTCCCCAGCCATAGGTATCGGCCCAAGCCTTTTCCTGTGCAACGTGTTCCGCATAAATTGTTGAACCGGAATCCGTTGGCGCCAGAGAAATCTGCTGGAAACAATATGGACACATTTCAGTGCCTGCTGAGGCTTGGGCTTCTGTCTCTGGTGTGGTAGACGGACGGTTGGTCTGTCCAGTTGAGGAATTACCGTTGACCGTTGACGGTTTTACTGTTTTCTTTTCGGTAGACTTTTGCGTTGTCGGAGTTTTCTTTTCCGTTGTTCTTTCAGTTTTTTTCTGTGTTTGTTTTTCGGTTTCAGATTCAGTAATGGTTTCGCTTTGTGTTTCGGACTCTGTTTCGTCTATTTTTTTTCGGCAGCCGCTCAGCGTAAGGATGCCGCAAACTGCAAGTAAAAATAAGATACGGCTTTGTTTTTTCATGATCCTTCAGTCCTTTCTTTTCATAAATATCCCCATAATGGTATTGATATTTTAACACTGTAGATATTAAAGGTCAACATAAATTCAGGACAGGGGAATCCGGCGAATAGGGAAAACAGGAACATTTTATGGGAAAATACAGCAGATTTGATGAAAGTATGATATACTCACAATAAAATGAAAAAAGGCGGAGGGCTTATGAAACGGGAAGTACCGATAGAAGATCTGAGAAAATTATATACAGCAAACGATATGGCGCGCACCGGCTGTCAGGGCTGCAGAGGATGCTTTGACTGTTGCTGCGGCATGGGAGAATCGATTATTCTGGACCCGCTGGATGTGTGGCGGTTGACGGAAGGACTGCACATGGATTTTGCTTCCCTGATGACACATTTGGAACTGCATTCGGTGGATGGGGTGATTCTGCCGAATTTGAAAATGTCTGAGGAACAGGATTGCTGTACATTTTTAAATGCAGAAGGGCGCTGTTCTATCCATCCGTATCGTCCGGGGCTGTGCAGGCTGTTTCCTCTGGGAAGATATTATGAAAACGGAGGATTCCGATACTTTTTGCAGCAGAGCGAATGCCGGATGGAGCCAAAGACAAAGGTAAGAATCAGCAAATGGATTGATACGCCGGATGTGAAAGTGTACGAAGCGTTTGTACTCATATGGCATAATTTTCTGGAACAGGTGCAGATGCTTCTGGAAGAACAGCAGGACGAGCAGCTGTCCAGAGATTTGAATGTATATCTGTTAAACACTTTTTATGCGGCACCGTATGAGCGGCAAGTTGATTTTTACAGTCAGTTTGAAACGCGGATGGCACAGATGCAGAAATTACTGAAGATTTTGAAGCACGATTAGTGGAAATTGGTTGATTTTTATAAAAAATTTGTGTTATACAGCAAATTTTTATATCTTTTTTAGAAGAAGGATGTTATAATACTTCAAAAGCCTGCAGAGAAGCGGCAAAAGGAGGAAGACTATGAAACTGATTTATGCAATTGTGAGTCATGATGATTCTGACCAGGTGATTGCGGAATTAAATAAAAACGGGTATCAGGCAACAAAAATTTCTTCCACAGGTGGTTTTTTGCGAAAAGGAAATGCGACACTGATGATCTGTACGGATGATGAAAAAATGGATCACATTGTCAAATTGATTCAGGAAGTGTGCGGGGAGAGAAAGACGATCGAGGTTCATACGCCGTATGTAAATTATTCCGGAACCGGTCACAACCCGTCGATGTTCTGTAATACCTTAAAACAGAAGGTGGAAGTAGGCGGCGCGGTAGTATTTGCGGTAGATGTATGTTATTACAATAAGATTTAAAAGAAATGCGGGGTTCCGGACGGAACCCCGTTTTATCATGATTTTATACAAACAGCAGATCGTGATTGATCGTGCTGTAAAAGAATTTTTGAAATTCGGGCAGTTCTTTTGCCTGCCGCAGCGCCCACATGGTTTTTGTGACGGTCGCTTCCAATGTCATGTCGTAAGATTCCAGAACATGGAATTTGTCTTTGATCACTTTTCCAACCTGATAAACGCTCATATCACTCCCCTCATGCGTGACCTGTGTGGCCATGATTACCGGCTTCTGTGCGGCGCTCCATTTCTGGATGGCATTTAAAAAACTGTTGTCGCCGTAGCTGGGAAGACCGCCGACGCCGAAGGATTCGATAATAACGGCATCGTAGGAATCGAAAAGCTGTTCCAGGATTTTGCCGGAAGTGCCTGGAATCAGCTTCAGCAGCAAGATGCGGTCATTTAAATCATGATAGAATTTCAGCGGTTTGGTGGAATGATCTTTGTCATCAATATAGAAAATAATTCTGTGATCACGAATAACCGCGATATTTGGATAATTAATGCTGGAAAAAGCATTGTAACTCTTAGAGCGCTCTTTTTTTGCGCGTGTTCCGGCAATGACGCGTCCGTCGAAAACAATGGATACGCCGTGTGCCTGGTCATGAGAGGCAAAGCGCAAACTGTCCAGCAGATTAGAACGAGCGTCCGTAATATCCAGATCAATCGGTTTTTGGGATCCGGTGATAACGATCGGTTTGCGGTTATTCTGTATCAGATAGGAGAGTGCGGCGGCGGTGTAAGCCATCGTATCGGTGCCGTGACAGACTACAAAGCCATCGTAGTATTCATATTTTTTCTCCAGAAGCGCTGCAAGCTCCAGCCACTGCTGTGCGCAGACGTTGGTGCTGTCAAGATTGAATGGCTGAACTGTGTCGATCGTACAGAAGGAAGATGCCTCCGGGATATAGGAGAGCAGGGTTTCGGCATCAAGCTGCGGCGCAAGTCCGTTCTCCGTATGGCGGGAGGCGATCGTTCCGCCGGTTGCGATTAATAGAATGTGTTTCATGGGATGGTATCCTTTCCGAAAAAAGAAATTTGTCTCTGGTTTTCTATTGTAAGCACTTCCAGAGCGAATGTCAATTACAGGTTCCGGGAGAGGGAAGCATGATATCAATGATGGTTCCTTCTCCTTCCATACTTTCAACGGAAAGACCACAGGGCGGACCGTAATAACTCCGTATGCGCTGGCTGACATTTTGCAGACCGATTGATTTGCGGGAGGTTTCTTTTGAAACTTCCTTTTCGTCATTATGGCACTGTATATTCAGTTCTGTGAGTTTTTCGGGCGAAATGCCACTGCCGTTGTCGGCAATCAGAAAATGCAGGTATCTTCCTTCGGGCTGGCAGGTAATGCTGATAAAGCATTCGCTTTCTCGATCGGAAAAACCGTGTTCAATACTGTTTTCGACAAGCGGCTGCAGGAGAAATACCGGAATTTCCATGGAAAGGTATTCTGGAGGAATGCTGAAATCTACCTGAAACTTTCCGGGAAAGCGAATATTTTGGATTGTCATATAACGTTTAATTTGCTGTAGAGCTTCTTCCAGCCGTGTGACAGGAAATTTTTCCAGATTATATCGAATCAGATCAGACATGCAGGTAGCAATAGTTTCAATTTCCGGTACATTATGAATGCTGGCAAGTGATTTGATAATATTCAGCGTGTTATACAGAAAATGATGGTTGATCTGAAACTGCAGCATCTGTATTTTTAGTTGTTTTTTATTTAGCTCGGTTTCATAGTTTTTTTGCAGACTGTTTGCCAGACGTCTGTTTAAATGATTGAAACTGATGATCAGCTTTGAAAGTTCCCGATTTGAGCCGCAGGCTTTTACATCAATCTGTCCGCCTTCAATTGGGTCCAGTGAATCAATGGAACGGCACAGCGTAGAAACCGGGCGTGCGAGAATCCTTGAAAGAAAGGCAGAGAGAACCAGCCCCAGGAGAGCGCACAGCAGAAAAATATTGATGTGTGTAAAAATATTATCGCGGTAAACGTGAAGGATTGTTTTGTTATTCAGCAGCTGTACAAGACGCCAGCCGGTTGTTTTGTTGAGACAGCCGCTGATGGCATAGCGGGCCTGACTGGTTTTTAACTGGCTCTGTACAATGACGGAGTTTTTGGTGAGACTGGAGCTGAATGAAGAAATCTCAGACAAAAGGTGGGAATTGCCTGTCTGTTCTGCTGTATCGGATGAACACGAAGAATAAATCAGTTGATTATCTGTATTGTAAATCAACAGCGTGTTTTCTGTGGATTTGGAGGATTCAAAAATATCCGCAATCGGTTGGAAATTAATTTCGCAGTAACAAATACCGATTTCTTTAAATGTGTAACCGTCTAAGATGACTTTCAGCATGGGAAGGACGTTTTTGTCAAAACTGCCATTGCGTGTTTGTAAGAGAGCAAAGTAGGTGTGATTTGAGGAAGTTCTGGCAAGTTCGATCCAATTATTGATATTTTCTTGAATCTGATTATCGTGCTGGACACTGGAGACATTGTAATCAAAAGAATATCCATATTGATTTTTGAAAATACAGGTCAGCAGTTCGGTACTCAAACGATTTGTCAGACTGAACAGATCACGAAAACGAGTGGAGTCTTTTGCATAAGAGAGATAGTCGTTTTCATAATTTGTTATCATAGATTTGCGAACATCATCACTTAAAAGCGGCATATCCGCTACTTTACTGGCATTTTGCAGTAACGTATCAAGCGTTAGATTCATTTGGGCTAATGTTGCTGACATGGAATCGTGGTATTCACGGGTGATTTTGGCCGCGGAAGCGTTGGAGGCATAGG
Source organism: uncultured Marvinbryantia sp. (assembly GCA_937915375.1). Taxonomy (GTDB): domain Bacteria; phylum Bacillota; class Clostridia; order Lachnospirales; family Lachnospiraceae; genus Marvinbryantia. The sequence goes on along the minus strand of CALDMO010000041.1, from coordinate 21,224 downwards.
TGCTCAGCATACTGGATGGAAAAATAATGAGCAGCATGGAAGCCAGAAACATCTGCGTGCGGAAAGAAAAGGTTCTGTATTTTCTAATTATATTTTTCATAAAAAAGAAACTCCTATAATAGATTGTTTTTAAAGGATTGTTTGTCTGTTTTTTAAAGTATATCATGGTGAACGCGAAAAAAATAGAAAATAACCTAAGAAATAATCCATTTTTTATCAAAGATTTATCCTATTTTTCTGACGAAAGCTTTATTATACTGGATTTATCAAAGCAAGGGGGAAACCAAAATGACAAAAAGAGAACGTATTTTAGCAGTAATGAAAAAAGAATCGGTAGATTATGTTCCGGCTGGTTTCTGGTTCCATTATAAATCCGATTATACAGTGCAGCAGATGATTGATGCGCATATGGAATTATATAGGGAAACCGGAATGGATCTGATTAAAATCATGCAGGATTATATGTATCCGGTCAGTGGAAAAATTACTTGTGCGGAAGACTGGTATCATATTGAAGTGAAGGGAACAGATTCAGAGGAGTTCAAAAAACTGGCGGCAGTTATCCGTGGAATCCGGGCAGAAGCGGGTGATGATGTGATGCTTTTCCAGACGATGTTCGGTCCTTTCAAAGCAGCTAGTATTGCGTTTGGAGATGATGTGTTGATGAAGTACAGCAAAGAGGCTCCGGAAGCAGTAATGGCAGGTATTCAGATTATTGCGGATGCTCTCGAAAAATGGGCGGAGGGGTATCTGGAAGCAGGTGCGGATGGAATTTATTATTCTGCGCAGTTTGGTGAAGAAGAAAGATTTACCAAGGAAGAATGGGAGAAATTGGTGAAATCATATGATCTTCAAGTTTTGAATGTAGCCAATAAAACGGAAGGAAAATACAATATTCTTCATATCTGTGGTGAACCGGAATATGAATTTAAAACTCATGTGGACTGGTTTGCAGAGTATCCGGCAGATTTGGTAAACTGGTCTGTAAAAGATAACGATTACAGCCTGGAAAAAGGAAGAGAAACTTTTACAAGTGCAATTCTGGGTGGCATGAATAATAAGGGAAATATATTGAATGGTCCGGTAGGAGCAATTCAGGAAGAAGTAAAGCAGATACTGGATAGTTTTGGAACTACAGGAGTTATGATCGGGGCTGACTGTACGATCCAGGGAAAAAATATCAGACTCGATTATATAAAAACTGCAGTAGATGCGGCACACCAATATACAAAATAGGAGGTAGTGGTATGAAAAAGAAACTGGCAATGGCATTATGTGCAGCGATGGTGATGAGTGTAAGTGTGATTCCGGGAGGAAGAGTGATGGCTGAAGAGCCGATGAAAGTAGAATTTTTCCAGCAGAAACCAGAAGATGGCCCGCAGAAGGGGTATCAGGCACTTGTTGACAAATTTAATGAAGAAAATCCGGATGTTGTGATTGAGATGAATACAGTTCCGGATGCAGGAACAGTTTTGATATCCAGAATCTCCTCCGGAGATATTCCGGTTATCTTTACAGATTATCCAACACAGACACAGTTCAAACAGAAAGTTGCAAATGGATATGTGCAGGATCTTTCTGATCAGGAATTCCTGAAAAATGTCAGTGAATCTTCATTGGAGATGGCGAAACAGGAGGATGGCGGTTATTACGCACTTCCGTATACACGTAACTATCTTGGCGTTTATTATAATAAACAGATTTTTGCAGATAATGGTATTGAAATCCCGAAAACATGGGATGAGTTTGTAGCGGTTTGTGAAAAATTGAAAGAAGCAGGGATTACTCCGCTTGGAATGCACGGAAAAGATCCGGGACGTGTTGGTCATAACTTCCAGTGCTGTGTAGTAGCGTGGGCACCGGAAGGGATAGAGACAATTGAAAAAGTAGTTGCAGGTGAAGCAAAAATAGAAGAAGATGCACAGCTTCGTACTGTATTTGAAAAAATGGGAACATTACTTTCTTACGCAAATGAAGATGCATTAGCATTATCTGATACGAACTGTTATGAGAATTTTGTAAAAGGTGATTATGCAATGACAATTACAGGTTCCTATGCAAAAGGAACGATTGCATCTATCAATCCGGATTTGGAAACAGGGATATTCCCACTTCCGAACGATACATATGAAGACACGAAATGTCTGTCCGGTATTGATGCAGCAGTCTGCGTATCTGCACAGGCTTCTGAGGAAGAAAAAGAGGTGGCGTATCGTTTCTTAAGCTTCCTTGCAGAAACAGAAAGCGCTCAGACTTTCCATGAATTTGATGGCGCTCCGTCTTGTATTAACGGTGTTGTAAGTGAAGATGAAAGTATCGCTCCGATGCTGGAAATTATCAATGCAGGTCAGACACATGACTGGATGGCATCCACAATTGATAATAATATTATTACAGATCTTTATAATGTGGTTCAGGGATTCTGGGCAGATAAAGATGTAGATAATGTATTGAAGAATCTGGATGCGTCAATTGCAGTAACAAGTGCACAGTAAAAGGCAGAAAATCTAGTGTTTTGGGGCTGCTGTACAGGGGTTGCTCCTGTTGTACAGCAGTCCCTTTTCTTCTGAAATAAAAAGACAGCAGATGCCAGTCGAAAAGCAGAAGGGAACGGAGGCAATATGAAAAATGGAAGCAATGCAAAACGAAAGAAGGTTTCCGGAAGATTGACTTTCTTTCTGTTTACTTTAATTCCGGTAATACTTTACACATTTTTTTATGTGGTGGCCGTAATAAACGGGGTCCGCTATAGTTTTACAAACTGGGATGGAGTATCAAAGACGTTTGATTTTGTTGGAATAAAAAACTATGAGCTTTTGGTGAAGAATCCCTATTTCTGGAATTCAGTAAAAACGACAATTAAATATAGTATATTACTTGTTATAGGAGTAATCAGCATTTCATTGATGCTGGCATTGTCGCTGAATTCTTTGCTGAAATTTAAAACATTGATAAAATCAATTTATTTTATACCGGCTATGATTGGTGGAATTACAATTTCTCTGATCTGGGATCAGATTTATTATCGTGTGCTCCCGGTTATCGGAGAGGCATTGGGAATCGGCTGGCTTTCGAACAGTCCGTTGATGATGCCGAAACTGGCTTTGCCAGCAGTTGTTATCGTTCAGTTATGGCAGGCGGTGGCATTGCCGACGGTTATTTTTATTGCCGGATTGCAGCAAATTCCGGATGAACAGTACGAATCGGCAAAGATTGACGGGGCATCAGCATTTCAGAGATTTCGCTACATAACGATGCCGTATCTGCTGCCGACAATAACCGTTAATTTAGTATTGACAATTAAACAAGGATTTACTTCCTTCGATTTTCCGTTTGCGATGACTGGAGGCGGTCCGGTTCGCGCAACAGAAGTAATTGGTATTTTGATTTATAATGATGCATTTAAAAATATGCGTTTCTCAATGGCAAATGCAGAAGCTTGTATTTTGTTTGTTATTGTGGCGATTTTCTCTTTGACGCAGTTGAAGCTTACCAGCAGAGGAGGTGTAAACGAATGAAAATAAAAAGAGATGGCTTTATTTGGCGGCTGCTTAGAAACATATTACTTTTTTTGGGTCTTGTGATGATTCTGTTTCCTTTGTGGCTGGTACTCAGCAACTCTTTCAAATCATTAGAAGAAGCTAGTGCTGACTTTTTTGCACTTCCGAAGAGTTTAAATTTTCAAAATTATATAGAATTGTTTACAAATAGTAATTATTGGATTTTTTTGAGAAATTCACTTATAATTACTGTGGCATCGATAGCGCTGATTTTACTTCTTGTGCCGTCTGTGTCTTATGCAATTGCAAGAAATTTTGACAAAAAATATTATAAGACAATATATTTTTATTTATTAATGGGGTTATTTATTCCTTCGCAGGTAATTTTGCTTCCGGTCACAAAAATGATGTCGAAGCTGAACTTGCTGAATCAGCAGGGATTGATTATTCTGTATGCGGCATTTAGTTTGACGCAGGGAGTATTTTTGTTTGTAAATTATATTCGTGGACTTCCTTATGAGATAGAGGAATCGGCGCAGATTGATGGATGCAGTGTATTTCAGACATATGTAAAAATTGTATTGCCGCTGATTAAGCCGATGATTTCTACAATTTTGATTATGGATGTCCTTTGGATCTGGAATGACTTTATGCTTCCGCTGTTGATTTTGAACAGATCGCAGTCTATTTGGACATTGCCGCTGTTTCAGTATAATTTTAAGACAGAGTATTCTTTTGATTATACGATGGCGTTTACCGCCTATCTTCTGGCTATGCTTCCGATGCTGCTTATCTATTGTATGGGTCAGAAATACATTGTGAAAGGACTGACAGCCGGATCTGTTAAGGGATAAATAAAAGCGGCCCGTTTACACCGAAAGGAGGAGACGGACAATGAAAATTTTAGTAGTAGAAGATGAATTTTATGCACGAGAAGCTCTGGTAAAGCAGATCAGGCAATATGATACAGAAGAAAAATTTGAAATTCTTGAGGCCGCGAACGGGGAAGAAGGGCTGAAAATCTGGCAAGAGGAACAACCGGAACTTCTGATGACAGATATCCGGATGCCGAAAATGGATGGGTTGAAGCTTTTGGAAAAGGTTCGTGAAAGAAACGCGAAAGTTCCTGTGATTATTTTGAGTGCATATTCAGATTTTGAGTATGCCCGTACGGCAATTTCCTATGGAGTAAATGAATATCTTCTGAAACCGATTGACAGTGAGGCATTGGTAAAATGTCTTGATAAATTTGTACAGCAGAGACATAAGGAACAGGAAGAAGAGTTACTGACGGGAAAAGATATGGTTACCGGATTTCTTTTTAATAGTATCCGGAACGAAAGAAAAGCCGGATTCGTGGAAAAAAGAATGTTTGAAAAATTATTTCCGTCGTATCAGATTGCTGTGGTGTATTTTCGAAATGGAAGGCCGCTTCAGGAAGAATTTCTGGAAAATATCAAAAAGATATATGGCAGTGCATTTTGGACAAAGTTTCGTTTCCTGGAACTGGCGGAAGAACTGTGGCTGATGCTGACCAGCGCGGAGCAGGATACCGCGTTTCTTTGGAGAAAACTTAGAAAAACGCTGGAGGAGCAGGGATTTGAAGCGAGATTTGGCGTCAGCAGAATTCGGGTATCTGCCGTAGATGTGCTAAAGTCTTATCAGGAGGCTCGGGAAGCACTAAAACATAAAATTTATGGAAAAGACACGCTGTTCCTTGCGGAAAAAATAGATGAGGATGTCTATGCACAATATTATCTGAAATCTGATCGGGAAAATCAGTTGAGAACAGCGATGACTGAGGGAAATGAAAAGAAAGCGGTTTGTGCAATTGAAAAATGTTTTGAGGAGATCAAACAGGTGTGTCCTGTAAAAATGGAATGTCTGGAACTGTTGTATTCGCACATGATTTTGTTTTGCAGGCAGGAAATTGGCGCAGAGGAATCTGGCAGAAAAATATCGCGTTTTCCGGAAGGCGTTTTAAAATTTGATTCACTTGAAGAAATGCGTGGATATCTTTGCCGAATCGCAGAAGAAATCTGTCGTTTGAAAAAGTGTGAGAGCAGCAGAAGTTCCGGAGAAATCGTGGAATTTATGGCAGAGTATGCGCGTCAGCACTATTATGAGGATGTAACGGTAAAAGAAATTGCGGAAAAAATTCTGTTTATGAATCAGGATTATATCAGCCATTTGTTCTCTGAGAAAAAAGGTGTAAATTTTTCGGTTTACTTAAAGAAAATACGGATTGATTATGCAAAAGAGATTCTAAAGGAAGGCAGTCATTCTGTGACAGATACGGCATCTATGGTAGGTTATAATGATACGTCACAGTTTATCCGCATTTTTAAACAGGAGACAGGAATGACGCCGAAAAAATACTGCGGCATGCGAAAGCAAGAGGAGGATTGATATGGAACCGACAATAGAGCAGTGGATTGAAGAACATCAGAAACAGATGCTGGAGGATATTGCAGCGCTGGTTCGGATTCCTAGTGTGGCATCCGTAAAAGAAACGAAGGTTTCAGGGGAGCCTTTTGGAAAAGCATGCAGAAATGTGTTGGATAAAATGAAAAAAATTGCAGACAGGGAAGGAATCTGCGGTCGAGATGCGGAAGGCTATTATCTTAGTCTGGAAGCAGGAGAAGGGGAGACCCAGATTGGTGTCTGGAGTCATTTGGATGTCGTGCCGGAGGGAGATGGATGGATATATCCTCCTTTTGTATGTACTAGAAAAGGAGATTACCTCATCGGAAGAGGCATACAGGATAATAAAGGACCGGCGATCGCAGTTTTTTATGCCATTTGTTACTGCAAGGAGCATAATTTGCTGAAATCTATCCGGATTAGACATCTGTTAGGCTGTCAGGAAGAGAGCGGTATGCAGGATGTGGCACATTTTCTTGAGAAAAAGGAAGAACCGGCATTTTCTTTCGTGACGGACTGTGGTTTTCCGGTATGCTGCGGAGAAAAAGGAATTTTGAGAATTTCTTTCAAATCTGCGGAAAAGATGGAAGAGTTTTCCAGGCTGCAGGCGGGTGTGGTGTGTAACAGTGTACCGTCGTCTGCAGAGGCAGAGATTCAGACCGGAAATGGCTGTACACATCTGACGGCGGATGGAATTGGCGGACATGCCGCTTTCCCGGAAGGAACGGTAAACGCTGTCAGTGTTCTGCTCCAACGATTAGAGGAGTATTCACTTCGAAAAGAGACAGAAAAGGCGCTGGCTTTTTTGAGATTGCTTGCCGCAGATGGATACGGGAAAGCAGCAGGGATTGCCTGCAGTGATGAAGTGTCTGGTTCTCTGACTTGTAATTTGGGAATTCTGTGCATGGAGGAGGGATACATTCGTGCTGAGGTGGATATTCGGTATCCGGTTTCTGTGAAGTCGGAAGATTTTTTACCGGTACTTTTGAAAAAAGCGGAAATGTCAGGTATGAAATTAATATACAAAGAAGATAGCAAGCCTTATTACATGGAAAAAGAGCATCCTTTTGTACAAGTGTTGATGCGTACCTGGAAAGAAGAAACCGGGCAGGATGGAGAACCTTATGTGATGGGCGGAGGAACCTATGCGAAGAAGCTTCCACACACGGTGGCGTTCGGTCCGGGAATGCCGAAGAATTTTCAGGAAATTGAACTGCCGGAGGGACATGGAAACTGCCATGGCGCTGATGAAGCAGAAACAATTACAAATTTGAAGAAAGCAGTAAAAATCTATATAAAAGCATTCATAAACTTAGATAAGTGGGTAAAGGAGAGAAAAGAAAATGAAAATGTTTCAGATTAACAAAGAAGTTGCAGAAGTTTCCAGAATTGGTCTTGGATGTATGAGAATTCCGGAATTGAAAGAAGAAAAAAAAGTGCAGGAGCTGGTAGAGGGCGCTATGGAGTGCGGCATCAACTTTTTTGATCATGCTGATATTTATGGTGCAGGAAAAGCAGAGGAGCTGTTTGGCAATATTCTGACGCCGTCTCTGCGTGACAGAATGGTGATTCAGACAAAATGTGCGATCCATCCGGGAACCAGTTATGATTTTTCAAAAGAGCATATCCTGAAATCGGTGGACGGAAGTCTGAAACGTCTGAAAACAGATTATGTGGATCTGCTCCTGCTTCATCGTCCGGATGCGTTGATGGAGCCGGAAGAGGTGGCAGAGGCATTTGATACGTTGAAAAAAGCAGGAAAAGTAAAAGCGTTTGGCGTGAGCAATCATAATACCATGCAGATCGAACTTTTGAACCATGCCTGTGATAATCAAATCTGCGTGAATCAGATTCAGTATTCAGTGGCGCACTGTCCGACGATTGATGCAGGATTGAATGTGAATGTAGGCAGTGATGCAGGATGCGACAGAGACGGCAGTGTAATTGAATATTGCAGATTAAAAAATATAACAGTTCAGGCATGGTCTCCGTTCCAGTATGGAATGTTTGAGGGAATCTTTATCGGCAGTGAAAAATACCCGGAATTGAATAAAGTGCTGGAGCGTCTGGCAGAGAAATATCAGGTGAGCGTAAACGCTGTTGCAATCGCATGGATTCTGCGCCATCCGGCGGGTATTCAGGCGATTGTGGGAAGTACAAATTTGAAAAGAGTGCAGGATATTGTGAAAGCATCTGATGTGACTCTGACAAGAGACGAATGGTATGAGCTTTATATGTCGGCAGGTAAGATTCTTCCGTAAAAGTTTGGAAAAGGACAGGTGAGGAGAATGGAAACAACGCTGTATCAAAGTTATCTGGATATACTAAAAGAAGAGTTGGTTCCGGCACTGGGATGTACAGAACCGATTGCTATTGCGTATGCGTCTGCGGCCGCAAGAAAGCTTCTGGGGGAGATACCGGTACATATGGATGTTTTCTGCAGCGGTAATATTATTAAAAATGTAAAAAGCGTGACTGTCCCTAATTCAGGAGGTTTGAGAGGAATTGAAGCAGCAGCCATATTGGGAGCGATAGGTGGAAATGCAGAAAAGAAGCTTGAAGTTTTAGAAGAAATTACAGAAACGCATTGTCAGAAAACAAAAGATTTGCTGAAAACAGATTTTTGTAATTGCCATCTGCAGGAGGAGGTTGCGAATCTTTACATCCGAGTAGAGATGGTAGGAACAGAGCATAGCAGTCAGGTAATAATTAATGATAAGCATACAAACATTGTTTTCTTAAAAAAGGATGATAAGATTCTGCTTGAAAAAGGCGTGGAAGTAAAGCAGGAGGGACCGGACAGAAGGGAACTTTTGAATGTGCGGGATATTCTGGAATTTTCCAAAGAAGTAAGGATGGAAGACATCGAGGAAGTGATTGGCGGACAGGTGCAGATGAACACAACGATTGCGGAGGAAGGTTTAAAAAATCCTTATGGTGCGCAGGTGGGCAGGACACTTTTAAAAGCATATGGAAATAATGTGAGTATTCGCGCCAAGGCAAGAGCGGCAGCAGGTTCTGATGCCAGAATGAATGGATGTTCTCTTCCGGTGGTGATCAATTCTGGCAGCGGCAATCAGGGAATGACATGTTCTCTTCCGGTCATTGAATATGCAAAAGAGTGGGAAGTTTCCAAAGAAAAGATGTATCGTGCGTTGGTTGTCAGCAATCTGGTAGCGATTCATCAGAAAAAATATATCGGCAGTTTGTCGGCTTATTGCGGAGCAGTAAGTGCAGCCTGCGGTGCAGGAGCGGCAATCACTTGGCTGCATGGCGGGGATTATGAGGCGGTCAGTAAGACAATTACCAATACAATCGCCAATATGGGCGGTGTAGTATGTGACGGGGCGAAATCTTCCTGCGCAGCGAAGATTGCCTCTGCAGTAGATGCGGCAATTATGGCTTTTATGCTGGAGACAGAAGATCAGTGCTTTCAGCCGGGCGAAGGTTTGGTGAAAGAAAATGTGGAAGAAACCATTCGCAGCATGGGATATGTCGGCAGAGTGGGAATGAAAGATACGGATGTAACGATTTTAAATCTGATGCTGGAAAAGTGAGGATGAACATAAATTTCCCTCTTAGGACTTGAAAAATAGCGTAATTTGCGGTAAAATTGCGAAAGTAGTCTTGCTATATGGGAAACGGACATGCACGGACGGATTTCGGAGAATCCTTCAAAACAGATATCCCGGCAGTTTTTTACGATGTGTCTGCCGGGATACTAAAGGGGAGGATAAGTATTAAAATTTATCTTTGGTATGTTCCTATTGTAACCGTATTTTTGAAAGTTATTCATATGGCAGACAAAAAATTATTTTTCAAAGGATGGATTTAAAATGGGTTTATTACAGGAATGGAGAGACATTGCGTACTCACAGGAAACAGATAAAAATCAGCTGCAGAAATTTTGGACAGATTACTTCATGCTGGAAAAAGGTATTTACGAACAGCTGCTGGCAAATCCGGATGAGGTTGTAAGAGGAACAGTAAAAGAACTGGCTGAAAAATATAACATTCCGGTGCTTACAATGGCAGGCTTTCTGGATGGTATCGATGACAGCTTGAAGGTGAAAAACAACATCGAAGAAATGGATGAAAATACAGAAGTAAACCTTGGTTTTGATAAAGAACTGCTTTACAAAAACATGGTGGATGCGAAAGCAGAATGGCTGTATGAACTTCCGGCATGGAAAGAGATCTTTTCAGAAGAAAAATTAAAGGAACTGTACAAAGAGGCCAAGAAAGCAAATACGATCGTAAAAGGTCCGAAGATCGGCAGAAACGATCCGTGCCCGTGCGGAAGCGGCAAGAAATACAAAAAATGCTGCGGAAGATAACGATGCATAACGTTATGATCGCACTGGGGATTCTTTGCTTCGTATATTTTGTAATTCTGTGGATCAAAAGAGTGGATTTTTGTGTGATCTGGCTGTTGGCTGCCGTGTTTTTTGCGGCGGTCGGCGGCTATCTTTTGTATTGCGGAAAATATCCGGATGGATTTCGTATGCCTGTGCCGATAACGATGGGACTCGGTATATTGACTGCGGCAGGACTGGCATTGTTTTTGACTGCGGAAGGATTGATTTTACGGACGATGCTGGAAAAACCGCAGCAGGATCTGGACTATATCATCGTGCTTGGCGCGCAGGTGCGGGGGACGGCGCCGAGTAAGGCGCTGCGTCTGCGTCTGGAAGAGACGGAAGAATATTTAAAAGAAAATCCGAGGACACTTGCGGTGCTTTCCGGTGGACAGGGTGACGGTGAAGATATCACGGAAGCACAGTGCATGTATAATTATCTGACAGAGCATGGTATCGGGGCGGAGCGTTTGATTAAAGAAGAACGCTCTACCAGTACGCAGGAAAATTTAAGCTGCAGTGCAGCAGTGATGGAAGCGTATTTTGCAGCTCATTCGTCAGGTGATAAAGTTTCTGGTTTGTGCATTTCAGGGAAAGATACAGGTCAGATATCAGGAACCGTGAAAGAGATGCGCGTTGGTATTCTTTCTAATAACTTTCATGTCTACCGTGCAAAACTGCTGGCGGAAAAAGAGGGATATACAAATATTTCCGGTATTTCAGCCGCGTCCGATTGGCGTTTGCAGATTCATTATCTGGTGCGGGAATTTTTCGCGTTGGTAAAAGAAAAGATAGTGGGAAATATATAGAAATAAAAAATCGCAATATATAGAGAAATAAGCCTGCCTGAATCGGAAAAGAAACAGGACAGGCTTATTTTGTTTACACAGATATTTTAATAACCCAGCTCCTTCGGGTCATAGCTGACTTCCAGTGTGCTGACGGCATCCTTTTCTTTGTTGACAGAAATGCTTACTCTGTCAAGAGAGCTTTCCGGACCGGTAACGGTGTAATAGGCATAGGAATCGTTCTCATCATCTTTCTCATAATCTACGCCCTCCAGCGCCGCTTCCAGATCAGCAGTGCTCATACCGACAGTGATACCTTTCTGTACGGTCAGCGGAAGATTGGTTGTATATTCAGAAGCTTCTACGCTGGTAACAAAGCAATTGTTGATGACGGTTGCGTTTGCGTCATAGTTGCGGGCAATCACGCGAAGTTCCTGATTGTCTTTCATCATAGTAACCCAACCGAAATCGCCGCCGGCAACAATTGCATCGGAGTCCTCGGTTTTTACTTTCCAACCGTTTTCCTCAAATACAGAAACCGGGGCCGGAAGCTGGTACAGTGCGCTTGCGAAATCCACGATAAAGGAAGTCAGATCGTCGCCCAATTCTGTTGGTGCAGTATAAGCAAGGACAGAAGCAGTCGGTTCACTGCTGACTTCAGCGGCAGCAGCGGTGTTTGCTTCGGCATCTGCAACAAAATTATCTATTTCGAAATGGTTCAGTACACCTGTCTCAGCGTCGATATAAAAATCTACAGACTGCTTGTAGTCGTATTCGTAGGTCAGGTTTGTGTACAAATCACCTTCATATACATTGGAAGGCTCGCCATAAGCGGCTTTTACATCCTCAAGTGTTGCTGTACCGTAAAGGATGCCGCCCGGAAATTCAACGGTAGTGTCCGGGGCGTCTTTGGTTTGATACTGATCGAGACTGATACCGCCGATCAGACAATCAGAAACCGGAAGGGTATTGATACTGAGGTTGACAATACTTGCGTACAGCTTTAAATCGCCATTTTTGAAAACTGCGCTTGGAGAATATTCGTTTGGAGCGACTTCTGTTGTCTCATCATCCTGATATTCCCAGCCAAGCGCGGTGAAATCCGCGTATGTCATCGGGAACTGGTAAAGCTCGCCGTTTAATTTTAACTGGAAACTGTACAGATCGTCAGACAGCTCGGCAGTATCGCCAGCAGCTTCGGATACGGTTTCGCTTGTGGTTTCTTCAGCAGCAGTTTTCGATGTTATTTCCGTTGCAGTTTCAGTTTCGGCCTCTGCGGCGCAAAGTGCAGAAGAAGAAACGGCAAAAACTCCTGCCAGTAAAAATGTGAGTAATTTTTTCTTCATAAGATCCTCCTTTAATAGGTACTTGGATATAGAAAATTCGTTTATTGAAGTGTTAAAATTATAGCATAGAAAAGTCTGAAATACCAGAAAATTTTGACATTTTGGATACGAAAGTATGTGAAAAAATTTTGCTAAATTCAAAAAGCAGAATAAGAGGTTTATAACAGATAGAATCAGCAGATGATAGATAGAAAGCACTTGACAAAACTTTGCCGGGTGCGTTATCATCAAGAAAGATATAGGAAAAAGCTTTGAAGAGAAGAGTAAGACGTGAAATACCGCAGAGAGGGATGCGTTCTGGTGCGAGCATCCTGATAGGAAGCGTCCGAAGACCACCTCCGAGCGGCTCTAATACAGCCCGGTGACTCCGTTATCGTCGTAAATGAAGTGGTTTTACCGTATTTGATATTGGATGCGGGTTTGGAAACAAACAGGGTGGAACCGCGGTAATTGTTGTGATTATCGTCCCTTGCAGTTCAGATGAACTGTGAGGGATTTTTTGTGATATTAAGAAACGCATTGGAAATCATTACACTCACAGGTATGTCTGGATTCATTTTAAAAGAAAGGAAGTGTACAAAAAATGAAAGAAACGTGGAAGGCTTTTTTTCAAAAAGACTGGAGTATGCCTGAGAAAATATTACTGCTGACAGATGTTTTGTTGGCGGGCGTGTTGATCGGTTGGCTGACATCTCCGATGAAAAATGGTATTTTTAGTAATAACAAAGTTACATCAATTACCGGTTCGACCGGAAATGAAGATATTTTTGAGGAGGATGAAGTATGATTATCACATTAAAAGATGGCTCGAAAAAAGAGTACGATCAGAGCAGATCAGTGTATGAAATCGCAATGGACATTAGTGAAGGACTGGCGCGCGCAGCTTGTGCAGCAGAAATTGATGGTGAGGTAGTGGATATCCGTACTGTTGTGGATAAGGACTGCGAACTGAGCATTTTAACCGCAAACGATGAGAAAGGTCTGGCAGCGCTCAGACATACTGCGTCTCATGTACTGGCGGAAGCGGTAAAGAGACTGTTCCCGGAAGCGAAGCTGGCGATCGGACCGTCCATCGATAATGGTTTTTATTATGACTTTGATCATGCGGCATTTTCCAGAGAAGATCTGGATAATATCGAAAAGGAAATGAAAAAGATTATTAAGGAAGGGGCAAAACTGGAAAAATTCACTCTTCCCAGAGCAGAAGCAATCAAATTTATGGAGGATAAGGGTGAACCGTACAAGGTGGAACTGATTCAGGATCTGCCGGAGGATGCGGAAATCTCTTTCTACCGACAGGGTGAGTTTACAGATTTGTGCGCAGGTCCGCATCTGTTAAGTACCAAGAGCATTAAGGCATTCAAGCTGATTTCTTCGTCGGGTGCATACTGGAGAGGCAATGAGAAAAATAAAATGCTGGCGCGTATCTATGGAACCGCGTTTGCGAAAAAGGATGAGCTGGCAGATTATCTGAAACAGCGTGAGGAAGCATTGAAACGCGATCACAATAAACTGGGACGTGAGATGGAACTTTTTACCACTGTTGATGTAATCGGACAGGGTCTGCCGCTGCTGATGCCGAAGGGTGTTATTGTAGTAAAAGAACTGCAGCGCTGGATCGAAGATCTGGAGGATAATGAATGGGGCTACGTGCGTACCAAAACTCCGCTGATGGCAAAGAGCGATCTGTATAAGATTTCCGGTCACTGGGATCACTATAAAGAAGGCATGTTTGTCCTGGGCGATGAGGAAAAGGATAAAGAAGTGTTCGCGCTCCGTCCGATGACCTGTCCATTCCAGTATTATGTATACAAAGCAACGCAGCATTCATATCGTGATCTTCCGATTCGTTACGGCGAAACTTCCACACTGTTCCGTAATGAGGATTCCGGTGAGATGCATGGTCTGACACGTGTCCGCCAGTTTACAATCTCCGAGGGTCATCTGGTAGTTCGTCCGGATCAGATGGTGGAAGAATTCAAAGGCTGTCTGGCTCTGGTAAAACACTGTATGAAAACACTTGGACTGGATGGAGAGGTAACCTATCATCTGTCTAAATGGGATCCGGAAAATAAAGAAAAATATATTGGCGATGCAGAGGTCTGGAACGAGACAGAAGATCATATCCGCCAGATTCTTACAGAACTGGAGGTTCCGTTTGTAGAGGATGTCGGTGAGGCTGCTTTCTATGGACCGAAGGTTGACATTAACGCAAAGAACGTGTTTGGCAAAGAAGATACGATGATCACGATCCAGTGGGATGCCCTGCTGGCCGAGCAGTTTGATATGTACTACATTGATGAAAATGGTGAGAAGAAACGTCCGTATATCATTCACAGAACAAGTGTTGGCTGTTATGAAAGAACGCTCGCATGGCTGATCGAGGTTTATGCAGGTAAGTTCCCGACTTGGCTGTGTCCGGAACAAGTACGTGTACTGCCGATTTCCGATAAATATCTGGATTATGCAAATAAAGTAAATGCGGAGCTGCGTAAAAATGGAGTACGTTCCAGTGTGGATTCACGCGCAGAGAAAATCGGCTGGAAGATTCGTGACGCGCGTCTTGCCCGCGCGCCGTATATGCTGGTTGTCGGAGCGAAAGAGGAAGAAGAAGGGGTGGTTTCTGTGAGAAGCCGTTTCCTGGGCG
Organism: uncultured Marvinbryantia sp.; assembly: GCA_937915375.1. Taxonomy (GTDB): domain Bacteria; phylum Bacillota; class Clostridia; order Lachnospirales; family Lachnospiraceae; genus Marvinbryantia. The sequence goes on along the minus strand of CALDMO010000041.1, from coordinate 6,161 downwards.
ACGAAGGTCAGAAGCCGATTAAAGAATTTGTGGACGCGATCTGCGAAGAAATCCGCACAAAAGAGATCCGTAAGATTGAAGTAGAAGAAAATTAAATATTTTACAAGAAGCGGAACATGATTTTCACGATACTTGCATATTTTGGATGTAATCCGCAGATACTGGCTCTGTAAGGGACGCTGTGCCGTACCCGGACTGTTCCGGAGAACCGGACAGAAAGAAAGGAGAATGTAGTATGCCGTTATTATCATGTTCCGCAGAAAAATGTATCTATAATACAGATCATTACTGCAGCAAGGGTGACATTATGGTGACAGGTGAGGAAGCAGAAAAAGCCTGTGAAACCTGTTGCTCCAGTTTCCGTGAAAGAGGAGAGAATAGTGCAAGCAATTCTGTAGGCGAACCGAGCAAGCAGGTTCTTGTAGGATGCAGCGCCTGCAATTGCCGCTATAATGATGAAGAAGCGTGTCATGCAGAGAAAATTGATATCTGCGGTCCGCATGCCTGTCAATGTAGACAGACAGAATGCGGTACGTTTGATAAAGCGTGGTAAAGTGCTGGAAAAACGGGTCTGCGTATAGCAGGCCTGTTTTAACGTGACAGCGAAAACACACAGGTGAGATCTGTAAAACAGAAGACGGACATACATATCGGGAACAGCTATTGATGATGAAAATAGTTTTGACGAAAAAGAGGTATTATAAAATTATTATTAGCCTGGATTATTCACGGAACAGTATCTGAACTGATAAGGATGTTTATGATAGGAGATGTCAAGCCGGATGTTCAGAAATTGGTTCGGGTTGCAAAAGAGAGTCTTGAAGTTGGTTTGAAGAAAGTTATTCCGTGGAAACCTTTGGGAGATATGGGTGATGCGATCAATCAATTTGTAATTGCGAACGGATATTCTGTTGTCAGAGAAATCGGAGGACACGGAGTTGGATTGGAATTTCATGAGGAACCATGGGTCAGTTATGTAGAGGAACCGGGCAAGGGGATGATTATGACTCCGGGGATGATTTTTACGATTGAACCTATGATTAATATGGGAAAAGCAAACGTAGTAATGGATAGTGAGGATGGATGGACGATTTATACGGAAGATGGATTGCCATCCGCTCAATGGAAGATCATGGTACTTGTGACTGAAGATGGCTATGAAGTACTTGCGTATTAGAAAATAATGTCGTTTGTTGCAGGCGGTAGAAAACAAGTAGTTGAAAGAATCTGTATTTGTTGAAAAAATAACTTCGTTTTATACAAGTGAAGTGATTTATAAAAAATGGTTGACAGAAGGAAAGAACCGTGGTATCTTTTTAGAGTATGAATAAATCAAAGCAGAGTGTCCGCTCTCACCGCAGCACAATGGAGTGACTCCGGTTAATATAGTTCATAGGATATACTATGGGTGTATTGTGCGTGGATACTTTGTATCCACTTTTTTATTGCGCAGGGGTTGGAGAAGGACCGCACGCAAACGCTTTTAAAATGTCAATGGAGGTGTACGACAATTAGCGAGTTAATGATTAACGAACAGATCAGAGACAGAGAGGTGCGTCTGATCGGGGAACATGGTGAGCAGCTGGGGATTATGTCCGCAAAGGACGCAATGAAGCTGGCAAGAGAGGCTGAACTGGATCTGGTAAAGGTTGCGCCGGGAGCAAAGCCGCCGGTGTGCAAGATTATTGATTATGGCAAATATCGCTATGAGATGGCGAGAAAAGAGAAAGAGGCCAAAAAGAAACAGAAGACAATTGAAGTAAAAGAAGTTCGTTTATCGCCGAACATTGATGTAAATGATTTAAATACAAAGATTGGTTCCGCGAGAAAGTTTCTGGAAAAAGGAAACAAGGTAAAGGTTACGCTTCGATTCCGCGGACGTGAAATGGCACATATGCAGAGCAGCAAACATATTCTGGATGATTTTGCAGAAAAGCTGCAGGATATCGCAGCAATAGATAAGGCGCCGAAGGTAGAAGGACGCAGTATGACAATGTTTTTAACTGAAAAACGTTAGTTTATCAGGTTAAATAAAGATTAATTTTAAGGAGGAACTTTAAAATGCCAAAAATGAAGACAAGCAGAGCGGCTGCAAAACGTTTCAAAATGACAGGTACAGGAAAACTGAAAAGAAATAAAGCTTACAAGAGCCATATCTTAACAAAGAAGTCTACAAAGAGAAAGAGAAATCTCAGAAAGGCTGCAATGACAGACGCTACAAACTTCAAGAACATGAAGAAGATTTTACCGTATTTATAAGAAGGATTGAAGGAGGAAGTAAGACATGGCAAGAGTAAAAGGCGGCATGAACGCAAGAAAGAAACATAATAGGGTACTGAAACTGGCAAAGGGCTACAGAGGCGCTCGTTCCAAACAGTATAAAATCGCGAAACAGTCTGTAATGCGTGCATTGACAAGCGCATACGCAGGCAGAAAACAGAAAAAACGTCAGTTCAGACAGCTGTGGATCGCTCGTATTAACGCAGCAGCAAGAATTAACGGACTGTCCTACAGCAAATTTATGTATGGTCTGAAGCTTGCAGGTGTGGAACTGAACAGAAAAGTTCTGGCTGATATGGCAATCAATGATGCAGAAGGCTTTGCAACACTGGCAGAGCTGGCAAAGAGCAAACTGGCTTAATTTACAGAAGTATTTAAATCCCCGGAAAGTTTTCCGGGGATTTGTTTTAGAAACGGAGAGATAACATGCCTGCAGCAGTAAAAGAGATAGAAATACAGACAGCGGTGACAGAAGATTTTGGGGTTGGCAGCCTGGAAGTGACGGTACGGATGGAATCCGCGCAGGACAGTAAAGCTGCATATGCGGAAGAGAAAGGCGACGTGGATAAAGAAGGGATGCAGAAAGCCTTCTTTATTCGCAGCGAGAAGGAAACGCTTTATCTTTGGGCGCAGCTTAATGATCCCAAAGGTGGTGAAGTGGATCGGATTTTTCCGGTTCCGGCAGAAGATGAGATCCAGTTTTGCATGCAGGCAGATGCGCCCGTTCTTTGGAATGCGGAATGTCCATATCTCTATGATCTGGTGTTAGAGTTAAGAGACGGAGAAAATCGTTTGCTTGGCTGTACGGTAAAAAAGATTGCGTTTCGTCGCTGGGAAGAAACTGACGGCGCACTTTTACTGAATGGGAAGGAACCGCGGCTTCGTGTGTTTCCTTGTGCGGAGGTTACGGCGGAAAATTTGACGGCTTGTAAACTTGGCTTTTGCAATACAATTTATATTCCGCGCGAAAAGCGGACGGCACAGGCGCAGGAAGGCTGTCTGGAATATGGCGTTTATCTGCTGACGGAGGAAGCGGATAAAAAACAGAAGGAAAGAAATGATACGTCGGAAAGAAATCCTGATTTTGAATTGAATGTGGTGAATCAAGGCGTTCTGATTGAAAATAAATCTACTTATATTAATGTAAATCAGTATGAATTGTATTACAGTCTCAGAAAAGAAGGAGCAGATAATTTTTTTTCAGCGGGCATTACAGCGGCAGATATTGCGGCGGGCGCAAGCCGTTATGTGGAATTGCCGTTTGGCCGTCCGAATGAACCGGGAAATTATATTTATCGGGCTGCGCTGCGTCTGAAGGAAAAAACACCCTGGGCAGACCAGGGTGCGGAAATTGCGGTTTCAGAAAGCAGGATCGCAAATTTATTCTGTGAAATTTAGAAATGTGGAATCTTGATACCGCCTGCGTAGAATGGGATACTGTCAATAGCGGCGGAAGCCTTTATGGCTGTTTCGATAATATAGCGGCCTTCTGGGTCGAGATCTGCCGGAAGGATACTTATATCAAAAAGTTGGTCCATTAAAAAAGAACACGAGAGCTGCATGACATAATTGCTGTAATGTTCCTCGGCCGCTTCGGCCAACAATTGACCTGTCTCATGCATATCGTCAAGGTTCATATTTTCTTTCAAACTGAGTTGGTTCAACATATCTAACATAATAATAAAATGTTCGTCATCCCAACAAGACAGGTACATGCACTTGCAGAGACCAACTGTGAAAAAAGAAGCATTATAGTAACAGTCGAGCAGTTCTTTAAAGCGGGTTCTGTGCGCACTGTCCTGAAATAGATTTTGTTTTTGCAGTTCTATGAAAATTTCATCTTTCCAAAGCATACTATCTCCTCCACACGAAAACTTTTCTCCCTTAATGCTTTGTATTTGTAAATAGATATATTTTAATAATTATAGCATTTTTGTTTTTAGATTGTCGAGTGTTTTGGCGGAAAATTTTTGTAAATGTAGGGAAAGTAGAAAAATTAAAACTGGAAACTATTTTGCTGTACTTGTATAATGATTTATATAATGTCGGTGGACGACCGGTCGATTCAGAAGTAAAAGACGAGGAGCGAGGATGAGCATATGAAAAATTGGAATAAAGTAACAGAGTATTTAGAAAGCCTGGGTGAGAGTTATGGCGTGCCGGGCGGTGAGATGCAGGTGTATCAGGAGGGAGAACTGATATATGCGCATAGGTTCGGAGATCGCGCGGGAACAGAAAAGAATTTGTACTGGCTGTATTCTATGTCGAAAGTATATACGGCGGCAGCGGCGATGCAGCTTGTGGAGCAGGGGAAACTTTCGCTGGAGCAGAAGGTGACAGAATTTTTTCCGCGGCTGCGTGAGATAAAAAAAACAGATAAAAATGGAAAAGAAATATCGCTGGAAAATCTGACAGTACGGAATCTTCTTTCTATGACAGGTGGGTTGAATTATGAAATCAACGGTCCGCATCTGTCGGCACTGCGTGCTGCCGGTGAAACAGAGATTGAGCAGATTGTACAGGCAATTTATGAAGATGCACTTGAGTATGAGCCGGGAGAGCATTTCCGATACAGTCTGTGTCATGACATTGTCGGGGCAATTATCTGGAAAATTACGGGACTTACGCTGGATCAATACGAAAAAACATATCTTTTTGACCCGCTTGGAATTGTGGATATGGGATTTTATCCAGGTGAAGAGCAGAAAGAACGCATTGCAGATCAATACCGCCAAGAGGAATCCGGAATCGAGTTGGCATCTGGAGAAAATCAGTTAGTTATTGAAAAGAACTTTGCATCCGGCGGCGCGGGATTGTTTGGCAACTTGGCAGATTATATGAAGCTGCCAAATGCATTGGCGCAGATGGGGAAAACGAAAAACGGTGTGCAGATACTGAAACCGGAAATGGTTGATCTGCTGCGGCAAGACCAGCTGACAGAAGAAAGATTGTTTCGAGAGTTTCATACGGATTTTCAGAATCATGGTCTGGAAGGATTCAGTTATGCGCTGGGCGTACGCACACGTATTGCGGATATGGGAAACAGTCCGGTGGGAGAATTTGGCTGGGATGGAGCGGCAGGGGGCTTCGTGCTGATTGATCCGAAAAATAGTCTTACGGTTGGTTATCTGCAGCATGTGCTTAATTTCGGAAAAGTGTATGCGGAAATCCACCCGCGTCTGCGTGAACTTGTGTATGAAATTGTGAGTAAAGAAGAAAGAGGGTAAAAATGATATGAGACCGCTTGCGGAGAATCGCGTTCAGATTACAAAGGAAATTTTTAACGAATATTTTAATGGAATCAGCGCTCGCAGCTACAGGAAAACAATGAAAAAGATTATGATTGGCCTGGCGATTTTATTCGGCGCTGCTACAGTGTTTCTTCTGGCTAACGGCGCGAGTCCGTTTTATCTGGTGAGTCAGTTCTTTTTTGCTGGTGTGATGCTGGCTTGGCTGTTTTATTTTCTGCCGAGAAGCAGAAGAAAAAGTGGGTATGCCGCTATTTGCCGAAGAGCCGGTTCGGAGGTACCTTTACGCACGGTGCTTTTCTTTGAAGACAACATGGTGGTAACCTCACAGACGGAAAAAAGTTTAACGATTGCTTATAAGGATATCGAGAGAATAGAGGAAACAGAGCATCTCTATGCGATTATCAGTAAGGAAAAGAGATGTGTTCTGGTGGATAAAAATGGTTTTGTTAAGGGAAATGTGGAAGAAGTAAAAACAGCAATCCGTGTGAAAAATCCGGCGCTTGCTTTCTGAGAAAAGAAAGAAGGACATCAATCATTTGCGTGTGAGCATAATATGGTTGATGTCCTTTTGGTCTTGCTGTTTTTGAACATAAAAAAATGCAGGAGATGGGACTTGAACCCACACGATCT
>CALDMO010000040.1 GCA_937915375.1 uncultured Marvinbryantia sp. | reverse complement strand
AAACCGACCTCCCAATCGTTAGATTTTTGGTCTAACTTTTGGGGGTCGGTTCAATCGTCGGAGGTGTCTTATATTTTTTCGACAGTAATCACTCTTACAAATTGCTTTTTCGGTGTCGTTTACTACATTCAACGATCCTAAGTATCCTTTTCTTTCTTCCGGTATTTTTCTTTTCAATTCATTATAAGATAACTGTTTCAACATTTTTTTCCTTTTTCGGCTTTGGTGCTGGTAATTCCGTATACATAGCTTGAAACAAACCTGTTAAAAATTCCTTATTATCAATTTCATCTACCAACAGCATCTCTTTTGCACCTTCGTAGGGTAATTCATACGGAGCTGTCGGCATATAACGAATTGCTGATTTCACTGGTTTGACAAGCAATCTATCGTCATAAATACCGCCTACTATTTTGCCGCGATAATAAATAATAAATTCCCCCATCATAGTTCGATAAGTAATCTCTTTTAATTCAGACAGCTGTCCTAAAATAAACTCTAAATAATCTTTGCTTGACGCCATATTTTTACCTCAGATTTATGCTTGTTACTGTAGGAAAAGTATATCACAAGGGAGTAAGGATTGCTATACTGTTGTATGACTGATAGTAATTGTGATAACTTGATAATTTGACAATGGAATAAGGCTTTACACTGTAATGGATCAGTTTTATAATAAATACAGGCATATATCTTATACCCTATGAAAAGTGGTGGAAAGATAGAAAAACGAATAACGATAAAGCTGTATGAATGGGAGTTAAAGTTGAAAATTTACAATATAAACGGAGGATTCGACTATGGAAATGAAACAGAAACCGATTTTGCTGCCGTATCCGCAGAAAATGGAAATACAGGAAGGAAAAACACATCTGTCCTATGACAGCTGTATTGTTCTCGGCGCAGGTGCGCAAATGGAAACAGCGCGTTTGCTGAAAGAAGAAATCAAGGCGTGTACCGGATTTGAGGCGGAGATTACAAAGACGCGGACGTGCCGGGCGCAGGACGTATTTTTGGAATTAAATCAGAATGGCAAAGAGCAGCAGTATCAGCTAACGGTTTCAAAAGAAGGAATCAGGGTTGCCGGCGGAGATCAGCGCGGTCTTCTTTACGGCGTGCAGACGCTGCGTCAGCTTCTGCGTCAGAGCGGTGCGGCGCTTCCGTGTCTGGAAATCGAAGATTATCCGAAGATTCCGGAACGCGGCTTTTACCATGATGTGACGAGAGGGCGTATCCCGACGCTGGATTATTTGAAAAAACTGGCTTCGAGAATGGCATTTTATAAACTGAATCAGCTGCAGCTTTATGTAGAACACAGCTTTCTGTTTGAGGGCATGAGTGAGGTTTGGCGTGACAGTACGCCGCTGACGGCAGAAGAGATTCTGGAACTGGATGAATACTGCCGGAAACTTGGCATTGAACTGGTTCCGTCGGTATCATGTTTTGGCCATCTGTATCATTTGCTGCGCACACAGCAGTTTGCGCATTTAAGTGAGATGGAAAATACCCGTGCGACCGAATTTTCCTTTATTGACCGTATGCTTCATCATACGCTGGACGTTGAGAATCCGCAGGGCATGCAGCTGGTAAAGAATATGCTTTCTGAGTATATGGAGTTGTTTTCTTCCAAGAAATTTAATATCTGCGCTGATGAAACGTTTGATCTCGGAAAGGGGAAAAATTTGGCGCGTGCCGAACGCGAGGGCGTTACCGGTATGTATATGGATTTTGTGAAAGAACTCTGTGAATTTGTGATCGAAAAGGGCAGAGTACCGATGTTCTGGGGAGATATTATCTGCGGATTCCCGGAGGAGATCAAAAAGTTGCCGAAGGAAACCATCTGTTTGAACTGGGGATATGCGCCGGATCAGCGTGAGGAGGAAACCAGAAAGCTGGATGAAGCCGGAGCTACTCAGTATTTGTGCAGCGGCGCGCAGGGCTGGAATAACTGGATCAATCCGCTCTTTAACGGATATGAGAACATCCGCCGCATGGCGGGCTATGCGGTAAAATATAATGCGCCGGGCTTTTTGAATACCGACTGGGGAGATTTCGGTCATATCAATCAGCCGGACTTTTCCATTCCAGCGATGATCTTCGGCGCGGCATTTTCCTGGAACACCGATATTCCGTCGTTTGAGAAAATCTGCCGGGAGATTTCTGTTTTGGAATACCGCAATCATTCCGGCAGAGTGATGGATCTGATCGCGTGTATCCACCAGTATGAGGACTTTAACTGGTGGTCGGCGGTATATTTTAAAGAAAAATATACGGACCAGGCACATCAGAGAGAAGTGTTTGTAAAATATGCGCGGGAAAAACTGTTTGAGCCGGAAGCGGCGGAGCGGGATAATAAAAAGCTGCAAGAACTCCGGGAAGCTCTTGCTGGGGAAATGGCGTTTACAGACAGCGCCTGCCGGGAACGACTTGCGGATTACAGTACGGCGATTGAGGCAATCTGCATGTTCAATAGTATCGGGGCGTTTCTGGCTGCGCATCTTGGAAGCCGACTTTCCGGGGAGGAACGCAAAACGGCGAACGCGTTGGCGAATGAACTGGAAACCTGGTTCTATTATTATAAGAAGCTGTGGCGCAGAGACAGCCGCGAGGCGGAATTGCAGAGAGTGCAGGATGTAATTGACTGGTATGCGGATCTTCTGAGAGAAATGCAATAAAAAAATGCAGTAAAAAAATTGAAATTTATTGAAATTTATACTTGCTTTTAAGGTACGCTGATGATATACTCATTAGCGTACCTTTTTGAAAAAGGGGTTTTTATGCCCAAATAAAGGGCGAGTAAATAGGAAAGGAGGATTTAACATGAAGGTTAGATCATCAGTAAAACCTATCTGCGAAAAATGCAAGATTATTAAAAGAAAGGGAAGCATCAGAGTAATCTGTGAAAACCCGAAACACAAACAGAGACAGGGTTAATCTGCCGGTTTGTGAATTCAACGATTGCGGCTGCAGCACAGCACGACTGTGCGAGTGCTGATTGACAATATTTAGTGAACGGATTTCACCATATATTGCTTCTAATACCGTATATCTGGTACCGTCAGATGTGCGGAAAGGTCGTTGGATTGCCACAGTGTTTTATGTGGCAGTTATTTTTCGCGGCTGGGTAATGGAAAATATTTCCAGAACCCCAATTAAAGACAATATAGCAAAGCACCGGGCTACGCACAACATTTCAGACGTCTGGCTATGGGCGGGCTGCGTGATGACGGGAGCTTAGAGAAAATGGAGGAAAAATTACATGGCTCGTATTGCTGGTGTAGACTTACCAAGAGAGAAAAGAATTGAAATCGGTCTGACTTACATCTACGGTATTGGTAGAGTAAGCGCAGGCAAAATTCTGGAAGCTGCCGGTGTAAATCCTGATACTCGTGTCAGAGATCTTACCGATGAAGAAGTTTCCAAAATCCGTGACGTAATGGATGAGAATTACACTGTAGAGGGTGATCTTAGAAGAGAAATCGCTCTGAATATCAAGAGACTTCAGGAAATTGGATGCTACAGAGGTATCCGTCACCGTAAAGGACTTCCGGTTCGTGGTCAGAAAACAAAGACCAACGCAAGAACACGTAAAGGTCCGAGAAAAACAGTAGCTAATAAGAAGAAATAATTAAGAATAGGAAGAAAGTAGGTTAGTTTATCATGGCTAAAAAAGTTACAAAAAAAGTGACAAAAAAGCGCGTTAAGAAAAACGTTGAACGCGGACAGGCACATATTCAGTCATCTTTTAACAATACAATCGTTACACTGACTGATGCAGCAGGAAATGCATTATCCTGGGCAAGTGCTGGTGGTCTGGGATTTAAAGGTTCAAGGAAATCTACTCCCTATGCAGCTCAGATGGCAGCAGAAACTGCAGCAAAAGCAGCACTGCCGCACGGTTTGAAAACAGTAGACGTTTTTGTAAAAGGCCCGGGCTCAGGAAGAGAAGCAGCGATCCGTGCACTCAGTGCATGTGGAATTGATGTAACAAGCATCACAGATGTTACTCCGGTACCGCATAACGGTTGCCGCCCGCCGAAACGCAGAAGAGTCTAATTTAGGAGGTAAGTTAAGATGGCAGTAGATAGAACTCCGGTCCTGAAAAGATGCCGTTCACTTGGTCTGGACCCGGTATATTTAGGTATCGATAAAAAATCCAACAGAGAATTAAAAAGAGCAAACCGTAAGATGAGTGAGTACGGTCTGCAGCTGAGAGAAAAACAGAAAGCAAAATTTATTTACGGCGTGCTGGAAAAACCGTTCCGTAATTATTACAAAAAAGCAGAGAGAATGCCGGGCATGACAGGTCAGAACCTGATGATCATGCTGGAGAGCAGACTGGACAATGTTGTTTTCCGTCTTGGTTTCGCGAGAACACGTAAAGAAGCAAGACAGATCGTTGACCATAAGCATGTTCTGGTAAACGGAAAACAGGTAAATATTCCGTCTTACCTGATCAAAGCTGGTGATACCATCGAGATCAAAGAAAAATGCAAAGGCGCTCAGAGATATAAAGATATTCTGGAAGTAACAGGCGGAAGACTGGTTCCGGATTGGCTGGAAGCAGATCAGGAAAACCTGAAAGCAACCGTTAAGGAACTGCCGACCAGAGAAGCGATCGACGTTCCGGTTGACGAGATGCTTATCGTCGAGCTGTATTCTAAATAGGCGTGAAAGCATTGAGCTGTGCATAGACGAAGAAATGTACAGACGATATGCTTGCATAGTCGTCTGGATGTTTCTGAGGATATATAGGGCGAAAGCCCGCGCACGAGCGGACGCAGAGCGTCAGCGAGGGGCGCAGCACGGTGAAGAAAGCTGTGCAGGGTGAAAGCCTATTGCGCAGCTTATAGAACCCTCAACAATAAAACCCAGAAGGAGGGACCTTAGTAGTGTTCGATTTTAACAAACCGAGAATTGAAATTGCTGAAATTTCAGAAGATCGTAAATATGGAAGATTTGTTGTGGAGCCGCTGGAAAGAGGTTATGGTACAACGCTGGGGAATTCCCTTCGCAGAATCATGCTCTCCTCTCTGCCGGGCGCAGCGGTAAGTCAGGTAAAGATTGAAGGCGTTCTTCACGAATTCAGCTCCATCCCCAGTGTAAAAGAGGATGTCAGCGAGATTATCATGAACCTGAAATCACTGGCAATCAAAAACACTAGTGAGACAAATGAACCGAAAGTGGCATACATCGAATTCGAGGGAGAAGGCGTTGTAACCGGAGCTGATATTCAGGCGGATCAGGATATTGAGATCCTGAATAAAGATCAGGTGATTGCTACATTAAGCGGTGGTGCTGACAGCAAGCTGTACATGGAGATTACAATTACAAAAGGCAGAGGTTATATCAGTGCGGATGAAGGAAAAAGCCCGGATATGCCGATCGGCGTAATTGCGGTGGATTCCATCTACACACCGGTAGAACGTGTTAACATGACAGTAGAAAATACACGTGTTGCACAGGCTACAGACTTTGACAAACTGACACTGGATGTTTACACAAACGGTACTCTGGCTCCGGATGAGGCAGTCAGTCTTGCGGCAAAGGTACTGAGTGAGCATCTTAGTCTGTTTATTGATTTGTCCGAAAGCGCAAAATCAGCGGAAATCATGATTGAGAAAGAGGACAATGAAAAGGAAAAAGTTCTGGAAATGAATATTGACGAACTGGAATTATCCGTACGTTCTTATAACTGTCTTAAGAGAGCAGGCATTAACACAGTAGAAGAATTGTGCAACAGAACATCGGAAGATATGATGAAGGTTCGTAACCTGGGACGCAAGTCTTTGGAAGAAGTTCTGGCAAAATTAAAAGAGCTTGGTCTTCAGCTCAATCCGAGCGAAGAATAATAAAGTATATAATAATAGAATAGCATGCGCGGAAAGTAAGCCCGAAGAGCATTCCCGCGTGCTCCATCATGGAGGAAACGAAAATGGCTGGTTATAGAAAACTTAGCAGAACAACTGCACAGAGAAAAGCGCTGATCAGAAATCAGGTAACTGCACTTCTGCAGCATGGAAAAATTGTTACTACAGAGGCAAAAGCAAAAGAAATCCGCAAGGAAGCTGAAAAGCTGATCGCTCTGGCAGTAAGAGAAAAAGACAACTTTGAAACCGTTACTGTTACAGCGAAAGTTGCTCGTAAAGACAAAGACGGAAAGAGAGTAAAAGAAGTAGTAGACGGAAAGAAAGTAACTGTTTACGATGAAGTTCAGAAAGAGATTAAAAAAGATGCTCCGAGCAGACTTCATGCAAGAAGACAGATGCTGAAAGTTCTTTACCCGGTAAAAGAAGTTCCGGCAGAAGCTGCTGGAAAGAAGAAAAATACTAAGGAAGTAGATCTGGTGGAAAAACTGTTCACAGAGTATGCTCCGAAGTATGCTGATCGTAACGGTGGTTACACAAGAATCGTTAAGATTGGTCTTCGTAAAGGTGATGCAGCAATGGAAGTGCTGCTTGAGTTAGTATAAGAAAGAAAAAATACTTCTTGAATAAAAAATCCCACAGAATCTGTGGGATTTTTTTGGAATTTGTTTACACAGAAAAGAAAAACAGATCCAGAGGCATGGTGCTTCTGTATCTGTTTTTCTTTCTTTTTAAGGAGACTATGCTTCCCATCTGCCCGAAGCGCCGCAAGGCAGTACCAGTCCATTAGAAGAAACCGGAAGTCCGACTTCCTCTGACTGTACATGGCCGTTGAAAGATTTTAATTCAGTAGCCAACATATAGGACAATACAGAGGGAGCTAAGCCTGTGGTATAAGAATTAATCAGGAAGAAAAGAGGTTTGTCACTGAGGAGTTTGACGCAAAGCTGCACCAGCGGATAGATCGCATCCTCAATTTTCCAGATTTCTCCTTTGGGACCGCGACCGTAGGAAGGTGGATCCATGATGATAGCGTCATAATGATTGCCACGGCGGATTTCACGTTCTACAAATTTTACGCAGTCGTCAACGATCCAGCGGATCGGAGCGTCTTCCAAATGGGAGGAACGGGCGTTTTCTTTTGCCCAATTTACCATGCCTTTAGAAGCATCCACATGTGTAACGGACGCTCCGGCTGCAGCGGCCGCCAGTGTGGCGCCGCCCGTATAGGCAAATAGATTCAATACTTTGATCGGTCGTCCGGCCTGTCTGATTTTTTCAGAAAACCAGTCCCAGTTTGCTGCCTGTTCTGGAAAAAGGCCGGTGTGTTTGAAACTGAATGGTTTCAGATTGAAGGTCAGGCTTTTATAACTGATGGTCCACTGTTCGGGAAGATTGAAAAATTCCCATTCGCCGCCGCCTTTTTTGCTGCGGTGGTAATGTGCGTTCGGACGTTTCCAGTCGCGCTGCTGTTTTGGCGTATTCCAGATCACCTGAGGATCCGGACGTACCAAAAGGTAATCGCCCCAGCGCTCTAATTTTTCTCCTTTTGAGGTATCGATGACTTCATAGTCTTTCCAATTTTCGGCAATCCACATGTAAATACTCTCCTATATATGATATTTTGCAAAAGCAGATCCTGTTCATTGTGAAGAGTTTCTTCCTAATTATAAATAAGAAGGAACTTAAAATGAACTTTTCAGATGAGAAAGAATCTGCTATAATAATTATTACTGTATGTTAGATTATAGGTGATAATGCGAGAATGTGCAAGTGGATGTTGTTAAGTCTGGCATAGTTTCCTTTTGCGGCTTAGTTTTATCATGTACAGAATAAAGTACAATTTTTTTTAAAAATATCTTGCATATCTGGAGTTTATCATATATAATACAAATGTTGTGACCTTGATAGCGTAGAAGCGTGAGGTTGCTGCGGATAAAAACCGCAGGTTTTCCGTGGAGCGAATGTCAAGTTATGAAACTGGCGACAAGTCACTGTACAAGATAAAAACTGTCCGGCTATGCCCGGAAACAACGTGTGAGTGTTTGAGGACACACACGGGAGAGTGTACAGTCACCGCTTGTCGTACTGCTAATAAGAGTGCGAAAAGGAGGCGACTTTTTTTATGGCAAGTCAAGTAATGAGAATCACATTAAAAGCGTATGATCACCAGCTGGTAGATGCATCCGCAAAGAAAATCATCGAAACTGTAAAGAAAAACGGATCACAGGTGAGCGGACCGGTACCCCTTCCGACAAAAAAGGAAGTAGTTACGATTCTGCGTGCAGTACACAAATACAAAGATTCCAGAGAGCAGTTCGAACAGAGAACTCATAAAAGACTGATCGATATCATCACACCGACTCAGAAAACGGTTGATGCTTTGTCCAGACTGGAAATGCCGGCTGGCGTATATATCGATATCAAAATGAAAACCAAATAATTGGTTTTTGAAAAACTTTCATTATTAAGTAAATTATCCTAAGGGTTAATATAGAAGCAACTAAATGAAGTTCCACTTATATTAACTGTTTTACTAGGATGATTGCACCACACAGTGTAATCCGCTGTAGAAAAACAGGAGGTAAAAAATGAAGAAAGCGATTTTAGCAACAAAAGTCGGAATGACTCAAATCTTCAATGATGACGGAGTCCTCACACCGGTAACTGTTCTTCAGGCTGGTCCGTGTGTAGTAACACAGGTTAAAACAGTCGAGAACGATGGTTACAGCGCAGTACAGGTAGGCTTCGGCGAAAAGAGAGAAAAGCTTGTGAACAAACCGGAAAAAGGTCAGTTCGCAAAAGCAGGCGTTTCCTGCAAGAGATACGTACGCGAGTTCAAATTTGAGAACGCAGAAGAGTACAGTGTCGCACAGGAAATTAAAGCAGATATCTTCGCAGCAGGCGATAAGGTAGATGCAACTGCAATTTCCAAAGGTAAAGGTTTCCAGGGTGCGATCAAGAGATATGGTCAGCACAGAGGTCCGATGACACACGGTTCTAAATTCCATCGTCATCAGGGTTCTAACGGCGCAGCATCTGATCCGAGTAAGGTATTCAAAGGAAAAGGAATGCCGGGTCATATGGGAAGCAAACGTATCACTGTTCAGAATCTGGAAGTGGTAAGAGTAGATGTGGAAAACAATCTGCTTCTGGTTAAGGGCGCAGTACCGGGACCGAAAAAATCTTTAGTAACGATTAAGGAAACAGTAAAAGTTGGGAAATAAGCTTTTCTAGGAAAGGAGGAACATTCAAATGGCAAAAGTATCCGTTTATAATATGGAAGGAAAAGAAGTTGGCGCAATGGAGCTGAACGATGCCGTATTTGGTGTTGAAATTAATGAACACCTGGTACACATGGCAGTGCTTCAGCAGCTGGCAAACAATCGTCAGGGAACACAGAAAGCCAAAACACGTTCCGAGGTTTCCGGCGGTGGCAGAAAACCGTGGAGACAGAAAGGAACAGGTCATGCAAGACAGGGTTCAACAAGAGCTCCGCAGTGGACAGGCGGCGGCGTTGTATTCGCTCCGGTTCCGAGAGATTACTCTTTCAAGATGAACAAGAAAGAAAAGAGAGCAGCTCTGAAATCTGTTCTGACCGCAAAAGTTCAGGAGAACAAAGTAGTTGTTCTGGATGAACTGAAAATGGAAGATGTAAAAACAAAGAACATGGTAGCTGTTCTGAAGAACGTAAATGCTGAAAAAGCACTGGTAGTTCTGAAAGACAACGACTTAAATGTAGTTCTTTCTGCAAGAAACATTGAAGGTGTTGCAACAGCTCTGACAAACACCATCAACGTATATGATATTCTGAAACACAACACACTGGTTATGACCAAAGCAGCCGTTGAGGCAATCGAGGAGGTGTACGCATAATGGCAGCAATTCAGTACTATGACGTAATCCTTAAACCGATCGTAACTGAAAAAAGTATGAACGCTATGAGCGAGAAAAAATATACTTTCCAGGTACACACAGAGGCAACAAAAAACCAGGTAAAAGAAGCTGTTGAAAAAATGTTCGAAGGAACAAAAGTAAAAAGCGTAAATACCATGAACCTGGATGGCAAGAAGAGACGCCGCGGTATGACCGTTGGTAAGACTGCTAAGACGAAAAAAGCAATCGTAACTCTGACAGAGGATTCCAAAGATATCGAGATCTTCGAAGGACTCTAAGAAGTGCGACGCCGAAGGCAACTTAACGAATCCGAGTGTTAACACAGGATGCGTTTAGTGCAAGGCGGTTCCCAAATCTTAGCGAAAACAAGCGACAGCAAAGTTTGAGCACAGTTGAGGGAACATACCCGTATATAATGTATATGCGCGAAGCGCATGCGAAATATAGCGAAAGGAGAAACAATCATGGGAATTAAAACCTATAGACCATATACCCCGTCCAGAAGACATATGACCGGTTCTGATTTCTCTGAAATCACAAAGTTTGAGCCGGAGAAAAGCCTGCTGGTTTCTCTGAAGAAAAATTCCGGACGTAACAACCAGGGTAAAATCACAGTAAGACATCGTGGAGGCGGCTCCAGAAGAAAATACAGAATCATCGATTTCAAGAGAAACAAAAAAGACGGTATCCCGGCTTTCGTTACTGGAATCGAATACGATCCGAACAGAACAGCAAATATTGCGCTGATCACTTATGCAGATGGTGAGAAAGCATACATCCTCGCACCGCAGGGCTTAAAAGACGGTATGAAGATTATGAATGGACCGGACGCAGAAGTAAGAATCGGAAACTGCCTGCCGTTATCTGCTATCCCGGTTGGTACTATGGTTCATAATATTGAGCTGTATCCGGGCAAAGGCGGTCAGCTGGTTCGTGCAGCAGGTAATGCAGCACAGCTGATGGCAAAAGAAGGAAAATACGCAACCCTCCGTCTTCCGTCTGGTGAGATGAGAATGGTTCCGATCATCTGCCGTGCTACGATTGGTGTCGTAGGAAACGCAGAGCATAACCTGGTTAATATCGGTAAAGCAGGTAGAAAACGTCACATGGGTATCCGCCCGACAGTACGCGGTTCCGTTATGAACCCGAACGACCATCCGCATGGTGGTGGTGAAGGTAAGACCGGTATCGGCCGTCCGGGTCCGAGCACTCCGTGGGGCAAACCGGCACTGGGTCTGAAGACGAGAAAGAAGAAAAAAGCTTCTAACAAATTAATCGTAAGAAGACGCGACGGTAAAGCAATCAACTAATTACCAATAGAAATCATAAGGAGGTTAGAACCTATGGCTCGTTCACTTAAAAAAGGACCATTTGCAGATGCGAGTTTACTGAAAAAAGTAGACGCTATGAATGCGGCTGGCAGCAAACAGGTTATCAAAACCTGGTCCCGTCGTTCTACAATCTTCCCGCAGATGGTTGGACATACAATCGCAGTTCATGACGGAAGAAGACATGTACCTGTATACGTAACAGAGGATATGGTTGGTCACAAACTCGGAGAGTTCGTTGCAACCAGAACTTACAGAGGACATGGAAAAGACGAGAAGAAATCCCGCTAGGATCATTTGCACCCTGCGGGTATCCCTGAACTGATGCCACGGCGCAGGGAATCTGAAAAAAGGAGGTTTTTATCATGGCAAAAGGACATAGATCCCAAATCAAGAGAGAGAGAAATGCCCAGAAGGACACAAGACCGTCCGCAAAGTTATCTTATGCACGTGTTTCTGTCCAGAAGGCATGCTTCGTATTAGATGCCATTAGAGGCAAAGATATTAACACAGCACTCGGTATCGTTACCTACAATCCGAGATATGCTTCCACATTAATCAAAAAACTTTTAGAGTCGGCTATTGCAAATGCTGAAAACAACAACGGCATGAGCAGAGAGAACCTGTACGTAGAGGAATGCTACGCAAACAAGGGACCGACAATGAAGAGAATCAGACCGAGAGCACAGGGTAGAGCTTACAGAATCGAAAAGAGAATGAGCCACATTACTGTTGTGCTGAATGAGAGATAGGAGGGAAAGCATGGGACAGAAAGTTAATCCGCACGGCCTTAGAGTCGGGGTTATTAAAGACTGGGATTCCAAATGGTATGCAGATGCACAGTTTGCTGATTATCTTGTAGAAGACAATGAAATCAGAAAATTCCTGAAAAAGAAATTATACAGTGCCGGTGTTTCCAAGATTGAGATCGAAAGAGCTTCTGGCAGAGTAAAAGTTATCATCTACACTGCAAAACCGGGTGTAGTAATTGGTAAGGGCGGTTCTGAAATTGAGAAAGTAAAAGCAGAAGTTCAGAAACTGACAAAAGAAAAATTATTAATTGATATTAAAGAAGTAAAGAGACCGGACAGAGATGCGCAGCTTGTTGCTGAAAACATTGCTCTGCAGCTGGAAAACCGTGTATCTTTCCGTCGTGCGATGAAATCCTGCATGGGCAGAACAATGAAGACCGGCGCAAAAGGTATCAAGACAGCAGTTTCCGGACGTCTGGGCGGTGCTGATATGGCTCGTACAGAGTTCTACAGCGAGGGTACAATTCCGCTGCAGACACTTCGTGCAGATATTGACTATGGATTCGCAGAGGCAGATACCACATACGGCAAATTCGGCGTAAAGGTATGGATTTATAACGGCGAAATCCTTCCCAAAAAAACGGCTAAGGAAGGGAGCGATAAATAATGTTAATGCCAAAGAGAGTGAAAAGACGTAAACAGTTCCGCGGCAGCATGGCTGGTAAAGCGCTCAGAGGAAATACAATTTCCAACGGCGAATACGGACTGGTAGCAATGGAACCGTGCTGGATCAAATCAAACCAGATTGAAGCAGCGCGTATTGCGATGACACGTTATATCAAGCGTGGCGGTAAAGTTTGGATTAAAATTTTCCCGGACAAACCGGTAACAGCAAAACCGGCTGAAACACGTATGGGTTCCGGTAAAGGAACACTGGAATATTGGGTAGCAGTAGTAAAACCGGGGCGCGTTATGTTTGAACTGGCTGGCGTACCGGAAGAAGTAGCCCGTGAAGCATTACGTCTTGCTATGCATAAATTACCGTGCAAATGCAAGATCGTATCTAAAGCGGATTTAGAAGGCGGTGATAACAGTGAAAATTAATAAGTTTGTAGAAGATTTAAAAAACAAATCAGCTGCAGAATTAAATGAAGAATTAGTAGCTGCTAAAAAGGAACTTTTCAATTTAAGATTCCAGAACGCAACCAATCAGTTAGATAACACAAGCAGAATTAAGGAAGTTCGCAGAAACATCGCCAGAATTCAGACTGTTATTACTGAGAAAGCGAATGCGTAAGAAATAACCACGAAAGGAGCTAATGGACGTGGAAAGAAATCTTAGAAAAACCCGTACAGGTAAAGTTGTCAGCAACAAAATGGACAAAACAATTGTTGTTGCTGTAGAAAACCGTGTGAAACATCCACTTTACAAAAAAGTCGTGAAAAACACATATAAGCTGAAAGCACATGACGAAAACAACGAATGCAACATCGGTGATACCGTAAAGGTTATGGAAACAAGACCGCTCTCTAAAGACAAGAGATGGAGACTTGTAGAAATCGTTGAAAGAGTGAAATAGTATAGGAGGTATATCAGCATGGTACAGCAGGAAACTAGACTGAGAGTTGCTGATAACACTGGTGCCAAAGAGCTGCTTTGCATCAGAGTTATGGGCGGTTCTACAAGAAGATATGCAAGTATCGGTGACATCATCGTTGCTTCGGTTAAAGATGCAACACCAGGCGGCGTTGTAAAAAAAGGTGATGTTGTAAAGGCTGTCGTTGTTCGTACAGTAAACAAAACCCGCCGTAAAGACGGTTCTTATATCAGATTCGATGAAAACGCTGCAGTTATCATCAAAGATGACAAGAATCCGAGAGGAACTCGTATTTTTGGACCGGTTGCCAGAGAACTTCGTGATAAACAGTTTATGAAGATTGTATCTCTTGCTCCGGAAGTATTATAAGGAGGTACCATATGTCAGCGTTAAAGATCAAAAAGGGCGACAACGTAAAAGTTATCGCAGGTAAAGATAAAGACAAAGAGGGCAAAGTTCTGGCAGTTGACGTAAAGAACGGTAAAGTCCTTGTTGAAGGCGTGAACATGGTAACAAAACATACAAAACCGTCTGCTGCAAATCAGCAGGGCGGAATTGTAAACAAAGAAGCTTACATTCATGTCTCTAACGTAATGCTGATCCACAATGGCAAAGCAACTAGAGTTGGTTTCAAAATGGATGGCGACAAAAAAGTTCGTGTAGCGAAAGCTACAGGCGAAGTAATTGATTAATAGAAGAGAGGAGGCCGAACAAGTTGAGTAGACTGAAAGAAACCTACCAGAATGAGATCGTAGATGCTATGATCAAAAAATTTGGTTATAAAAATGTTATGGAAGTTCCGAAGCTTGACAAGGTTGTAGTCAACATGGGCGTCGGTGAAGCAAAAGAAAATGCAAAACTGCTGGAATCTGCTGTAAAAGATATGGAAACAATCACAGGACAGAAAGCGGTTCTGACAAAAGCAAAAAACTCTGTTGCAAACTTCAAGATCAGAGAAGGTATGGCAATTGGATGTAAAGTAACACTGCGCGGCGAGAAGATGTACGAATTCGTAGATCGTCTGATCAACCTGGCTCTTCCGCGTGTACGTGACTTCCGCGGAGTAAACCCGAATGCATTTGATGGCAGAGGAAACTACGCTCTGGGTATCAAAGAGCAGCTGATTTTCCCGGAAATCGAATACGACAAGATCGACAAAGTAAGAGGTATGGATGTTATTTTCGTAACAACCGCTAAAACTGATGAGGAAGCTCGCGAGCTGCTGACTCAGTTCAACATGCCGTTTGCAAAATAATTGTTAACATGTCAATTTGATTGAGATATTTTAGGAGGAAAATCCATGGCTAAGACAGCGATGAAGATTAAACAGCAGCGTAAGCAGAAATTCTCCACAAGAGAATACAATCGCTGCAGAATTTGCGGTCGTCCGCATGCATATTTAAGAAAATACGGAATCTGCAGAATCTGCTTCCGTGAACTGGCTTACAAGGGAGAAATTCCGGGCGTTAAGAAAGCCAGCTGGTGATTGGAAATACTTAATGAAAGCAAACCGACAGGTGCAGCTTGAATTTAGTGTGAAATCGTCCTGTGAGATTAACGAATCTGAGCCGACAGGCGAAAGATGAGTTTAGCGAACAGAACCTCCCTCAGTAAATTGTGGAGATTAGCTGAGGGAACAGTAAAAGCGATATAGAAAACATGCACATGTAAAGTCTAACAAAGATAAGGAGGAAACTTACATGACAATGAGCGATCCGATTGCAGATATGCTTACAAGAATCCGTAATGCAAATACTGCAAAACATGATACAGTAGATGTGCCGTCATCCAAAATGAAAGTGGCTATCGCAAATATCCTTTTAGATGAGGGATATATCACAAAATATGACATCGTTGAAGAAGGCGGATTCCCGATTATCCGTATCACTCTGAAATACGGTGCAGATAAGAACGAAAAGATCATTACCGGTATCAAGAGAATTTCCAAACCGGGTCTGCGTGTATATGCAGGTAAAGATGATGTGCCGAGAGTACTTGGCGGTCTGGGTGTAGCAATTCTTTCTACAAACAAAGGTGTGATCACAGACAGAGAAGCACGTAAGCTTCAGGTAGGCGGAGAAGTTCTGGCATTCGTTTGGTAGGCCGAAAGCACTTAATGAAAACAGAAAACCCCGCTGTAACAAAAGTTACTGAAAACAGAGAGGGCTGTGCCCTTTCCGAAAATTTAAGTAAGGAGGACATATAGATGTCACGTATCGGAAGAATGCCGGTTGAGATTCCGGCTGGTGTTACGGTTACTGTTGCAGAAGGCAATAAAGTGACGGTAAAAGGAAGTAAAGGAACTCTGGAAAGAGTACTTCCGACAGAAATGGATATCAAGGTTGAGGACAATCAGGTAGTTGTTACAAGACCGAATGATTTAAAGAAAATGAAATCCCTTCATGGTTTAACAAGAACGCTGATCCAGAACATGGTAGTTGGTGTTGACAAAGGATATGAGAAAGTTCTGGAAGTCAACGGTGTTGGATATAAAGCGGCAAAACAGGGTAAGAAACTGGTATTATCACTGGGTTATTCTCATCCGGTAGAGATGGTTGATCCGGAAGGTCTGGAAGCCGTAGTTGATGGAAACAAGATTACGGTTAAGGGTATCGACAAAGAAAAAGTTGGCCAATACGCAGCTGAAATCAGAGAAAAGAGAGCTCCGGAACCGTATAAGGGCAAGGGTATTAAGTATGCTGATGAAGTTATCAGACGTAAAGTTGGTAAGACTGGTAAAAAATAAGTAAGGAGAGTGTGAAAATGGTTAGAAAAGAATCAAGAACAAAAGTTCGTGTAAATAAACACAGAAAAATTCGTAATCGTTTTGCAGGTACTGCAGAGAGACCGCGTTTAGCAGTGTTCAGAAGCAATAATCATATGTATGCTCAAATTATTGACGATACAGTCGGAAATACTCTTGTATCTGCAAGCACACTTCAGAAAGAAGTAAAAGCAGAACTTGAGAAGACGAATAACGTTGATGCAGCAGCATACTTAGGAAAAGTGATCGCAGAGAGAGCTCTGGAAAAAGGTATTAAAACCGTAGTATTTGATAGAGGCGGCTTTATATATCAGGGAAAAATTCAGGCATTAGCAGATGCAGCTAGAGAAGCTGGTCTGGAATTTTAGGAGGTAGACACATGAAACGTGAAATTATTGATGCTAATCAGTTTGAATTAAACGAAAAAGTAGTGTCAATTAAGCGTGTAACCAAGGTTGTAAAGGGTGGACGTAACATGCGCTTTACAGCTCTGGTAGTTGTTGGTGACGGCAACGGACACGTTGGTGCCGGACTTGGAAAAGCAACTGAAATTCCGGAAGCTATCCGCAAAGGCAAAGAAGACGCTGCTAAGAAACTGATCACTGTTGCAATGGATGACAATGCAAGTATCCCGCATGACTTTGAAGGTAAATTCGGCGGTTCCCATGTTCTCTTAAAGAGAGCTCCGGAAGGTACCGGTGTTATCGCTGGTGGTCCGGCACGTAACGTACTGGAGCTGGCAGGACTTCGCAATATCCGTACAAAGTCTCTGGGTTCCAGAAATAAACAGAACGTAGTGCTTGCCACTCTGGAAGGCTTAAGACAGCTGAAATCTCCGGAAGAAGTAGCAAGACTCCGCGGAAAATCTGTTGAAGAAGTTCGCGCATAGGAGGATTGAAAGATGGCAGACAAGGTAAGAGTAACATTAGTAAAATCTACAATTGGTGCAATCCCGAAGCATCGCGCAACGGTTGCAGCACTTGGACTGAAAAAAGTAAACAAATCTGTTGAACTTCCGAACAACGCAGCAACACTCGGTATGGTGAAACAGGTACAGCACTTAGTGAAAGTTGAAGAAATCTAATATTTTTGATAAGGAGGTGCCATGATGGATTTATCAAACTTAAGACCTGCAGAAGGTTCCAGACAGAGCGATAATTTCAGAAGAGGTCGCGGACACGGTTCAGGAAACGGCAAAACAGCTGGTAAGGGACACAAAGGTCAGAAAGCTCGTTCCGGAGCAACAAGACCGGGTTTTGAAGGCGGCCAGATGCCGTTATACAGACGTATTCCGAAGAGAGGCTTTACTAACAGAAATACTCTGGATATTGAAGCAATTAATGTAAGCACTCTGGAAAGATTTGATAACGATACAGAAGTAACAATCGATACACTGATCGAAGCAGGCGTTATCAAAAGCGCAAAAGACGGCGTAAAAGTACTTGGTAACGGAGAACTTACAAAGAAGCTTACTGTTAAAGTGAATGCTTTCAGTGAAGGCGCAAAAGCTAAAATAGAAGCAGTTGGTGGAAAAGCAGAGGTGATCTAATGTTAGAAACACTTCGGAACGCATTTAAAATAAAAGACATTAGGAACCGAATCCTGTTTACATTCGCGATGCTGGTTGTAGTCCGTTTGGGCTCCCAGCTTCCGATACCAGGAGTAGACCACGGCTTCCTGGCTGATTTCTTTGCACGTCAGACAGGTGATGCGTTCACCATTTTTAGTGCTTTTACAGGCGGCTCTTTAGAGAGAATGTCTATTTTTGCGTTGAATATTTCTCCTTACATCACATCATCCATTATCATGCAGCTGCTCACGATCGCTATTCCGGCGTTGGAAGAGATGCAGAAGGATGGAGAAGAAGGCAGAAAGAAAATTACTGCTATTACACGTTATGTAACGGTAGCGCTGGCTCTTATTGAGTCTACAGCAATGACAATCGCGTTCGGACGTCAGGGCCTGATTCCGGATATCAACTTTATGAAAGGACTGATTGTGGTAGCTGCTATGACCGCAGGTTCCGCATTCCTGATGTGGGTTGGTGAACGTATTACGGAAAAAGGTGTGGGCAACGGTATTTCCATCGTCCTGATGATTAATATCGTTTCTCGCGTTCCTTCCGACTTTGTCACACTGTATAACACATTTGTAAAAGGTAAATCAATTGCCCGTGGAGCACTGGCAGCAGTGATCATTTTGGCAGTTATTGTTGTAACGATCGTACTGGTAATTCTGTTAAATGGTGCGGTAAGACGTATTCCGGTTCAGTATGCAAAGAAAATGCAGGGCAGAAAGATGACGGGTGGTCAGTCCACATTTATTCCGCTGAAAGTAAACACCGCCGGTGTTATCCCGGTAATCTTTGCTTCTTCTCTGCTTAGCATACCAAGTATGATCACAGCCTTTATGAAGGTACAGCCGGACGGTGTCGCAGGTACGATTATTGGGATGCTGAATCAGAATAACTGGTTCAATCCATCCAGACCGATATATTCTGTTGGTCTGATTCTGTACATTGTAATGATTATCGGTTTTGCTTATTTCTATACATCCATCACTTTCAATCCGATTGAAGTTGCGGACAATATGAAAAAGCAGGGTGGTTTTATTCCGGGAATTCGTCCTGGAAAACCGACTTCCGAATATCTGAATAAGATTTTGAATTACATTGTATTTATCGGCGCAGTTGGTCTGATGATTGTCGTACTGATCCCGATCTTCTTTAATGGCGTATTTGGTGCATATGTTTCCTTTGGCGGCACATCCATTATCATTATTGTCGGTGTCGTTTTGGAGACCATTAAGCAGATTGAGTCACAGATGGTTGTTCGTAATTACAGAGGCTTTTTAAGCGAGTAAAAAGAAGGTGTACTGTCCTTTGTCCGAAAACGGACAGGGCAGTGCACTATATGTGTTTAAGGAGTAAATTCAGGAGATTAAGATTATGAAAATTATTATGTTGGGCGCTCCGGGAGCTGGAAAAGGCACACAGGCAAAGCGTATTGCAGAAAAATATAGCATTCCGCATATTTCTACCGGAGATATTTTCCGTGCAAACATTAAAGAAGGCACAGAACTTGGCAAAAAGGCAAAAGAATATATGGATCAGGGACTTTTGGTTCCGGATGAGCTGGTTGTAGATTTGGTTGTCGATCGTGTTGGCCAGGCAGACTGTAAAAATGGTTATGTACTGGACGGATTTCCGAGAACCATTCCGCAGGCAGAGAGTTTGGATGCGGCGCTGGCGAAACTTGGTGAAAAAATGGATTATGCTATTGATGTTGACGTACCGGATGAAAACATTGTCAGTCGTATGGGTGGCAGAAGAGCGTGTGTAGGCTGCGGAGCAACTTATCATGTGGAATTTAATCCGACTAAAACAGAGGGTATCTGCGACGTTTGCGGAGAAAAGCTGATCTTAAGAGATGATGATCAGCCGGAAACAGTACAGAAACGTCTGGATGTGTATCATGAGCAGACACAGCCGCTGATCGAGTACTATACAAAAGCCGGTATTCTGAAAACAGTGGACGGTACAGTTGCTATGGATGAAGTATTTCAGGCGATTGTACAGATATTAGGAGAATAATTATGGCGGTATCCATTAAAACTTCAAAAGAAATTGATCTCATGAGAGAAGCCGGAAGAAGGCTGGAAATTGTGCATCAAAAGCTTGGTGAGTTTATTAAGCCGGGGATTTCCACAAAGGATATTGACCGTTACGGAGAGGAATTGATCAGGGGAATGGATTGTATTCCGAATTTCCTGAATTACAATGGCTATCCGGCCTCCATCTGTGTATCTGTAAACGATGAGGTGGTTCACGGAATCCCGCATAAAAAACACATTCTGCACGAAGGAGATATTGTCAGTCTTGATGCGGGACTGATTTATAAAGGATTTCATTCCGACGCGGCCAGAACGCACGCAGTCGGAGAGATTAGCAAAGAAGCACAGCAGTTGATGGATGTAACGAAGGAATGCTTTTTTAAAGGCATTGAATTTGCCAGGGCAGGCCATCATCTGTATGAGATTTCCGCAGCGATCGGCGCATATGCAGAAAGCTTTGGATACGGTGTGGTGCGTGACCTTGTCGGTCATGGAATTGGCAGAAATCTGCATGAAGATCCGCAGATTCCGAATTTCGCACAGAAACGCAGAGGTATCCGACTTCAGCCGGGAATGACACTTGCGATTGAGCCGATGATTAACGCAGGCAGATATGATGTCTGCTGGTTGGATGATGACTGGACAGTTGTCACTGAGGATGGCTCGCTTTCCGCTCACTATGAAAATACCGTTCTTATTACGGACGGGGAGCCGGAAATACTGACGCTTGGTCAGATATAGACGGTTCTGTCAGTTTATGAGAGGTAATCATATGGAAAGATTTGAACCGGGTATGTTGGCATGGTCCAGAGCCGGACACGATAATGGCACACTTTATGTGATCCTGGATGTGGACGGTGAATATGTTTTTCTGACAGATGGCCGTTTAAAACCGGTCGAAAAGCCGAAAAAGAAAAAGAAAAAACATGTTCAGGTATATCGTACGATACCCGAAGAACTGGAACATATGTCAAAAGAAACAATAAAAAATGAAGAGATCAGACGAGTAATCAGGAGGTTTGCAAATGTCGAAAGCAGATGTAATTGAAGTAGAAGGAACCGTATTGGAGAAGTTGCCGAACGCAATGTTCAAGGTAGAACTGGAAAATAAACATGTGGTACTGGCGCATATCAGCGGTAAGCTGCGTATGAACTTCATCCGTATTCTTCCGGGTGATAAAGTAACCATCGAACTTTCTCCGTATGATCTGTCCAAAGGACGTATTATATGGAGAGATAAATAAGAAAGAGAATGGCTCTGTTTTCTGCATAATGTGGAAAACAGAGTTTTTTTGCGCTATACCGCAGCTTATTTTTTCAGGTTGACAAAATCAGAAGAATGCGTTATACTTGCAATATTCGCAATTTAAAGTGCTAAAGTGAGGAGGCTGAATATGAAAGAAGTAGCAAAACTGATGAACTACAGATCTGACATCCGAGTTGTGGATGCCACACTTCGGGACGGAGGGCTGGTGAATGACTTTTATTTTACCGATGAATTCGCGAAAGCGCTCTATTTGACGAATATTAAAGCCGGTGTGGATTATATGGAGTTCGGATACAAGGCCTCCAGAGAATTATTTAGTGAAGAGAAATTCGGCAAGTGGAAATTCTGTAAAGATGAGGATATCCGTGCAATCGTCGGTGATAACGATACGGATCTGAAAATTGCTGTGATGGCAGATGTGGGCAGATGTGATTACAAGCAGGATATCATTAACAAAAGTGAGAGTCCGATTGATCTGGTCCGTGTGGCAACGTATATTAATACGATTCCGGCGGCGATCGATATGATTGAGGACGCGACGAAAAAAGGTTATGAGACCAGCTGTAATATTATGGCGCTCTCCAGTGTACAGGAGCGGGATTTGGAAGCAGCGCTGGAAATGCTTTGTCAGACACCGGTAAATTGTCTCTATCTTGTGGACAGCTACGGCGCTTACTATCCGGAACAGATCGCCCGTGTCGCAGATACCTTTTTAAATATTGCGGAGAAATATGGCAAAAAGGTTGGTATTCACGCGCATAATAACCAGCAGCTTGCTTTTGCCAATACGATTGAGGCGGTTGGCGATGGTGTAGACTGGCTTGACGCGACCTATTCCAATATGGGAAGAGGGGCTGGAAACTGCGCGATGGAATTGCTGCTTGGTTTTTTGAAAAATCCGAAATATAATGTATATCCGGCAGTGCAGTTTATTGAAAAACATATGATGAAGCTGATCGAGGAAGGCGTGGTCTGGGGTTATGATTTCCAGTATCTGATGACAGGGCTTTTAAACCAGCATCCGCGGACAGCGATTGCGTTTACAAAGGAAAAGAGAAAAGACTACTCGGAGTTCTATAAAGAACTGATGGTGCAGGATGAATAAAAATGGAAGTACTATTTTGTATACTCAACCTTGACAAATCTCCCTCGATTCGTTATGATAAAACACAGTGAAAGGTGATGAGAAAGAGGAGTACATTCAAAACCCTGACAGAGAGAACCGCTCACCGGCTGCAAGGTGGTTTGAGGTAGTGTGAATGGAAGGTAGCTTTTGAACCGGGGATCTGAGAACGCATGGTAGGTAGGGTTCCACGTTTCGTCCGCGTTAAGGATAGGATTGAGTGAGAAATAAAGGTGGTACCGCGCATGTCGCCCTTTGTATAGGAATATACAGAGGGCGTTTTTTAGTATCGGCGAGTTCATATAGTGTGTTGCAATTCGTACGGTATTTAAAGGGAACTACCCGATTTTGGAAAGGAGAACATAATGAGCAAAGAACTTGCTAAAACCTATGACCCGAAAGGGCTGGAAGAAAGACTATATCAGAAATGGATGGATAACGGATATTTTCACGCGAAGGTAAATCCGGACAAAAAGCCGTTTACAATCGTGATGCCGCCGCCAAACGTTACCGGACAGCTGCATATGGGACATGCATTGGACAACACTATGCAGGATATCCTGATTCGTTTTAAGAGAATGCAGGGATTTGAAGCGCTGTGGCAGCCGGGAACAGACCATGCGGCTATTGCGACGGAAGTCAAGGTTATCGAAAAATTAAAAGAGCAGGGCATTGACAAGGACGAGATCGGTCGTGAAGAATTCTTAAAACATGCCTGGGCATGGAAAGAAGAATACGGCTCCCGCATCATCAATCAGCTGCATAAGCTGGGGTCTTCTGCTGACTGGGAGAGAGAACGTTTCACAATGGACGAGGGATGTTCGAAAGCAGTAGAAGAAGTATTTCTGAAATTATATGAAAAAGGTTATATTTACAAAGGTTCCCGTATCATCAACTGGTGTCCGGTCTGCCAGACCTCTATTTCTGACGCGGAGGTGGAGCATGAGGGTCAGGAGGGACATTTCTGGCATATTAATTATCCGGTAGTTGGTGAACCGGGACGTTTTGTGGAAATTGCGACGACACGTCCGGAAACTCTGCTGGGTGATACTGCGGTAGCGGTAAATCCGGAAGATGAACGCTATAAAGATATCGTCGGAAAAATGCTGGAACTGCCGCTGACAGGCCGTCAGATCCCGGTGATCGCAGATGCATATGTAGATAAAGAGTTTGGTACCGGTTGTGTAAAGATTACGCCGGCACATGATCCGAACGACTTTGAAGTTGGAAAGCGTCATAATCTGGAAGAAATTTGTATTATGAATGATGATGCGACAATTAATAGTCTGGGCGGTAAGTATGCAGGTATGGATCGTTATGAAGCTAGAAAAGCCATGGTAAAAGATCTGGATGAACTGGGACTTCTGGTGAAAGTAGTTCCACATACTCATGCAGTCGGCACACATGACCGCTGTAAGACTACGGTGGAGCCGATGGTAAAACCGCAGTGGTTCGTAAAAATGGACGAGATGGCTAAAGCGGCGAAAGAAGCCGTAACCAGCGGCAGAATTAAGCTGGTACCGGAACGTATGGAAAAGACATATTTTAACTGGCTTGATAATATCCGTGATTGGTGTATTTCCCGTCAGCTTTGGTGGGGACATCGCATTCCGGCTTATTATTGTGACGAATGCGGTGAGACTGTGATCCATGGCGGCGGAGCACCGGAGAAATGTCCGAAATGCGGATGTACGCATTTTACGCAGGATGAGGATACTCTGGATACCTGGTTCTCCTCCGCACTGTGGCCGTTCTCTACATTGGGCTGGCCGGAGCAGACAGAAGATCTGAAATATTTTTATCCGACAGATGTGCTTGTAACCGGATACGATATTATTTTCTTCTGGGTTATCCGTATGATCTTCTCCGGACTGGAGCAGATGAATGAAGTGCCGTTTAAGACCGTTATTTTCCACGGTCTGGTAAGAGATTCTCTCGGACGCAAAATGAGCAAGTCTCTCGGAAACGGTATCGATCCGCTGGAAGTTATCGATAAATACGGCGCGGACGCACTGCGTCTGACACTGATTACTGGTAATGCACCGGGTAATGATATGCGTTTCTACTGGGAGAGAGTAGAATCCAGCAGAAATTTTGCGAATAAGATCTGGAATGCCTCCAGATTTATCATGATGAATCTGGAGAAAGCAGAAGTTCCGTCTGAAATGCCGGCCAAATCTTTAACACAGGCCGATAAGTGGATCCTTTCTAAAGTCAATACACTGGCAAAAGATGTGACTGATAATATGGAGAAATTTGAACTCGGTATTGCCGTACAGAAAGTGTACGACTTTATCTGGGAAGAGTTCTGCGATTGGTATATTGAGATGGTAAAACCGCGTCTGTACAGTGAGTCGGATACGACCAAGGCAGCGGCTTTATGGACATTAAAAACAGTACTCGGAAATGCGCTGAAACTGCTGCATCCGTATATGCCGTTTATTACAGAAGAGATTTACTGTACGTTAAATCCGCCAGAGGAATCCATTATGATCTCCAATTGGCCGGAATATACAGAAAGCTGGAATTTCTCAGCAGAAGAAACAGCAGTAGAAACCATCAAAGAAGCAGTACGTGCTATCCGTAATGTCCGTACCGGCATGAACGTTCCGCCAAGTAAAAAGGCGAAGGTGTTTGTGGTTTCTGAGAAAGAATCCATTCGCAATATTTTTGAGGATGGAAAAGTCTTCTTTGCGACGCTTGGATATGCAAGTGAGGTGCTGATCCAGGAAACGAAAGAGGGTATTGCGGAAGATGCCGTTTCCGCGGTGATCCATGAGGCGGTAATTTATATGCCGTTTGCAGAACTGGTAGATATTGAGAAAGAGATTGAGCGTTTGAAAAAAGAAGAGGAGCGTTTGACAAAAGAGCTGGCTCGTGTAAACGGAATGCTCAGTAATGAAAAATTTGTCAGCAAAGCTCCGGCAGCAAAGATTGAGGAAGAAAAAGCCAAACTGGCGAAGTACACGGATATGATGGCGCAGGTAAAAGAGCGTCTGGCACAGTTGGGTTAATTTTGGGAGTTTATAAAGTGTGAGTGAACATGCAGAATCGTCGGGCAGAAATTCGCCCGGCAGTTCTGCATAGTGTTTTATTTATAGGATTATGAAAGTGCAGAGTACGGAGCAAGCCGTGTAATCCTAATGCAGAAATCGAAATTCTATATTATATTTTACTTTACAGAAAGGAAAACAACATGTCCCTGCAGCTGATTCTAGGAAGTTCCGGAAGCGGAAAATCAACACATTTATATAAAAAGATTATAGAAGCTTCGATACGGTCGCCGGAAAAAAACTTTCTGGTGATCGTACCGGAGCAGTTCACCATGCAGACGCAAAAGGAACTGGTAGGGCTGCATCCCAAAAAGGGATTGATGAATATTGATATTCTGAGTTTTCAGCGTCTGGCGCACCGTATTTTCGAGGAAGTGGGAGCAGACCGCCGGACGGTTTTGGAAGAAACGGGAAAAACGCTTCTTTTAAGAAGAACGGCTCTGAAATATGAAAAAGAACTGAAAATACTAAAAAGTAATCTGCACCGTCAGGGATATCTGCAACAGATGAAATCGTTGATTTCGGAACTGACGCAGTATAGTATTGATGCGGATAAAATGGAGCAGATGCTGGAATATGCGAAAGAAAAACCTGCTCTTTATTACCGCTTAAAGGATGTACAGCTTTTGTATGAAGGTTTTCAGGATGAGCTGGCCGGAAAATACATTACGGCAGAGGAGACCTTGGAAGCGCTCTGCCAGGTGGCGTCACGATCTTCGATTTTGAAAGGCTGTGTGCTTGCTATCGATGGTTTTACCGGCTTTACACCAATTCAGCAAAAGCTTCTGCGGGAATTGATGCTGCTGGCATCGGAAATCAATGTAACAGTGACGATTGATGCCGGAGCGGATTTTTACCGGATCTATGGAGAACATGAGTTATTTTATTTAAGCAAAAAGACGATCCGGATTTTGACAAATCTGGCACAGGAAACAGGGTGCGATATCTGCGAGCCGTATCTTTGTACCGGAAAAATTTTGCCAAGATTTCGGAATAATCCGGCGCTTGGTTTTCTGGAGGCACGCTTGTTTCGTTCGGGGCGCGCAGGCGTCTGGACGAAGGAGCAAAGCGGAATATCCCTTCATGTCTGTGAAAATCCGGTACAGGAAATTCATTTTGCAGCGCGGACGATCCGTCGGTTGATCAGGGAAGGATATCAGTATCATGATATTGCAATTATTGTTGGAGATATGCCTTCTTACTGCAATTATCTGCCGAAGATTTTCCGTGATTATCATATTCCATGTTTTTTAGACAGTAATCGCAGTGTGTTTTCAAATCCGCTGATCGAGTTGATCCGATCGGCTCTGGAGATGGTACAGCAGAATTTTTCAAGAGTGACAGTATTTCGATATCTTCGTACAGGTTTGTGTTCACTGACGTTTCAAGAGACGGATCGGTTGGAAAATTACGTGATGGCAGCGGGAATCCGCGGTTTTTCTATGTGGAAGGAGCCGTTTCGCAGAAGACCATATGATATGGAGGAAGAGGAAGTTTTTGCTTGTGAAGCGCTGCGCGTTAAGATGATGGAGCCGCTTTTGCCGTTTACGGAAGTGATAAAATCATCCAGGACTACAGTAAGAGAAAAGACGGAGGCATTATATCAGCTGATTTGTTTTTTCAGGATTCAGGAGCAGTTAGCGAAAAGAGAGGCTGCATTTGAACGGGCAGGACAAGTGGAGCTGCAAAAAGAATACGGCCGTATTTATGAGCTGATCATGGGACTGTTTGATAAACTGGTAGAGCTTCTCGGGGAAGAGGAGCTGACGCAGCAGGAATTCGCGCAGATCCTGGAGGCTGGATTTGAAGAGGCAAAGGTAGGAATGATTCCGCCGACAGCCGACCAGATTCAGGTGGGGGATCTGGAACGTACGCGATTAAAAGATATTCGCGTGCTGTTCTTTCTTGGACTAAATGACGGCTGGGTTCCGTCTTCTTCGGCAGGCGGCGGACTGATTTCGGATATGGATCGGGAAACGCTTACAAAATCTGGGGTGGAACTGGCGCCGACAGCACGTCAGAACAGTCATATTCAAAAATTTTATTTATATTTGAATATGACGAAGCCGCAGGAGAAACTTTACTTATCCTGCAGCAGGAGTACCACGGATGGTACGGCAATGCGGCCTTCCTATGTATTGCGTTCCGTAGAACGGCTGTTTCCGGGACTGGAAATGCAGAGCGAAGCAAAAGAACAGCAGAAATTGGCAGAACAGGCAGCTACGCCGGAAAATGGGATAGAAGCGCTGGCGGAAGGACTTCAGAAAATACGACGGGAACCACTTTCAGAGGAATGGCTGGAATTATATAACTGGTATCGAAGAAATCCGGAATATAAACAGCAGGCAGAAAAACTGGTGGAAGCGGCTTTTTATACGGCAAAGGAAGAAGGAATCGGAAAGGAAGCGGCGAAAAAGCTGTATGGTGAGATTCTGGAAAACAGTGTCAGCCGTCTGGAAAAATTTGCTTCTTGCGCGTTTGCTCATTTTCTGCAATATGGTCTTTTATTGAAAGAACGAGAGGAATATGTTTTCCATCCGGTAGATACCGGCAGAATTTTTCACAGTGTGATGGAGAACTTTTCCAGACAGGTACAGAAAAGTGATTACAGCTGGTTTACCTTGCCGGATGAAGTGCGTGACGCAATGATCGATCGCAGCGTGGAGGAAGTAACGGCAGGCTACGGACAGCAGATTCTCCACGACAGTGCCCGAAATGAATATATGGTGGAACGGATGAAGCGCATTATGCGACGTACAGCCTGGGCTGTGCAGCAGCAGATTTTAAAGGGGCGCTTTTATCCGGTTAATTTTGAAGTGCCGTTTCAGCAGATACAGAATCTGAAATCTGCCAATATGGAACTTTCAGAACAGGAAAAAATGAAGCTGAAAGGGAGGATTGACCGAATTGATATCTGTGAAACAGACGAAGAGGTTTATGTGAAAGTAGTAGATTATAAAGCAGGAAATAATGTTTTTGATCTGGCCGCGATGTATTATGGGCTTCAGCTGCAGTTGGTCGTGTATCTGAACGTGGCGATGGAAATGGAGAAACGCATTTATCCGGATAAACAAATCGTTCCGGCGGGGATTTTTTATTATCATATGAAAGATCCGATTTTAACGGTGGAAGAGGACAGCGATGAGATATTTCAGGAGATTGCGGAACGAATTCTGACAGAACTTAAAGTGGACGGCCTGATAAATGATAAAAAGGAAATTTTGAACAGTCTGGATCAGCAGCTGGAGGAACGGAAAAAATCATCAGTGATTCCGGCAGCATTGACGAAAAATGACGTTCCGACGGCATGGTCGAAAACGGCCAGCAGTGAACAATTTGAACGTCTGTCCCTGTTTGTCAATAAAAAGATGCAGGAAATCGGACGGGAGATTATGAATGGGAAGATCGCGCCGGTTCCTTATAAGCGAAAACAAAAGAGTGGCTGTGATTATTGTATTTTCAAAGCGGTATGTGCAAGAGATGAACAACTGCCGGGTACACAGACCAAAACGCTGAAAGAATATAAGGCGGAGGAAATCTGGGCAAAGATATCCGGGGATGAAGAGACAGAAAATAAAACGGAACAGGAGGAAAAAGATGGCGACAACATGGACCGAGGAACAAAAACAGGTAATTGATCTGCGCGATTTTAATATGCTGGTATCAGCGGCTGCCGGTTCCGGAAAGACGGCCGTTCTGGTAGAACGCATTTTATCCAGAGTCACTGACCGGCATAATCCGGTGGACATTGACCGTCTTTTGATCGTTACGTTTACAAATGCGGCTGCGGGTGAGATGCGTGAGCGTATTCGTGCCGCGTTGGAACTGCGGATGGAAACAGAAGAAGAACCGGTGATGCAGGCGTATCTGCAGCGTCAGATCTCCCTGCTCCAGAATGCGCAGATTGCTACGATCCATAGTTTTTGTCAGTATGTAATCCGTAATCATTTTCACACGATCGATCTGGATCCGGGGCTTCGCATTGCGGATGAAGGGGAACAGCGTCTTTTGGAGCGCGATGTTTTAGAACGGCTTCTGGAAGAAAAATATGCCGAAGGCGATGCGGGATTTTTGCAGATGACAGAAGCGTTTGCTCCGGGAAGAGACGACAGCGCGCTGGTGGAGATGATTCTGGAACTCTATCATTTTTCGCAGAGTTTTCCATGGCCCAGAGAGTGGCTTGAGAACTGTACAAAACCGTATCAGATACGGACGGAGGAAGAACTGGATCAGGCTGTGTGGGTGCAGGATTTGATGGAATTGCTCACGGGCATCCTTATTGATCTAAGGGAAAAGCTGAAGGAATGTCTGAAAATCAGCAGAAATGAGTCGGGACCTTTTTATTATGAACCGGCGCTTCTGCAGGATCTTGTTCTGGTAGATGATTTGTTAAACGCGTCTTCTTACAGCGAAAGAAATGATGTCTGGATGAGAAGAGAAGCCTGGAAACGCCTTTCAACCAAAAAATCAGAAAGGGTGCAGGAAGAGAAAAAACAGCGTGTAAAAAATCTGCGTGATGAGTGTAAGAAAAAGCTGGAACTGCTTGGGGCAGAGTTTTTTTATGCAAAGCCGCAGAAAATCATCAGGCAGATGAATCAGGCAGAACCGATGCTAAAAGCAGCTGCGGATCTTGCAATCGCTTTTGGGGAACGGTTCGCGGAAGAAAAAATAAAAAAGAATCTGATGGATTTTAACGATCTGGAACATTTTGCGCTGCAGATTCTGGTTCAAAAAGAGGAGGGAGAGATTCAGCCGACAGTGGTGGCAGAAGATTTTGCGCAGCGTTTTGAGGAAATTATGATTGATGAGTATCAGGACAGTAATCTGGTACAAGAACTGATTCTTTCGAGTGTCTCAAGGATGAAACAGGGAAGCTGCAACATGTTTATGGTTGGAGATGTAAAACAGAGTATTTACCGTTTTCGTCTGGCCAGACCGGAACTGTTTATGGAGAAATATGACCGTTATGGAAAAGGCGAAGCGCATTGCTGCCGGATCGATCTTCATAAAAATTTCAGAAGCCGCAGTCAGGTTCTTGGAGATGTTAATTTTCTGTTTGAACAATTGATGGAACGTCATTTGGGAAATATTGATTATGATGATGCGTCGGCTCTTTATCCGGGGGCGGTTTTTCCGGAAGGGGATGATCCGGAATTTCGTTCTACAGAAATATTGTTTCTGGAAACCGACAGAC
Organism: uncultured Marvinbryantia sp.; assembly: GCA_937915375.1. Lineage (GTDB taxonomy): Bacteria > Bacillota > Clostridia > Lachnospirales > Lachnospiraceae > Marvinbryantia. The sequence continues at coordinate 32,140 of CALDMO010000040.1, read as the reverse complement.
ATTCGGATGAGGAGGAAGAAAAAACGGTCGCTCTTTCCGCAAGAGAGATGGAGGCATATGCAGTTGCCAGACGAATTCGGGAAATTGTTGGAAAGGAACGTATCTGGGATAAAGAAACGGAAAGCTATCGGCCGGTACAGTATGGCGATATTGTAATTTTGCTGCGAACGGTGTCCGGATGGGCAAATGTGTTTGCCGAGGTGTTAAAGCAGATGGATATCCCGGCGCATACCGGAGCGCGGACCGGATATTTTTCAACGATGGAGGTGCAGACGGTACTGTCTTTATTGCAGATCATTGACAATCCTTGCCAAGATATCCCTCTGACAGCGGTGCTTCATTCACCAATTGGCAAGCTGGATGGAAGAAAATTGGCAGAGATTCGAAGCCGTTATCCGCGGAAACCGTTTTATGAGGCATGTATGCAGGAAGAAACACTGCAGGGATTTTTTGATATGCTGCAACAGTTTCGGGAGGCGGCGGTTTACACTCCGATTCACGAATTGCTTTGGCAGATTTTGGATGAGACCGGATATGGGGCATATGTGTCTGCGATGCCGGGCGGTGCGCAGAGAAAGGCGAATCTAGATATGCTGGTGGAAAAGGCAATTGCTTATGAAACAGGAAGTTATCGCGGCCTTTATAATTTTGTTCGCTATATTGAAAATCTGCATAAATATGATGTAGATTTTGGAGAGGCTGAATTAACAGGATCTCAAGAACAGGCCGTACGAATTTTAAGTATCCATAAGAGCAAAGGTCTGGAGTTTCCAGTCGTTTTTGTCAGCGGTATGGGAAAAGTAATGAACCAATCGGATGCGAAAGGGACGCTGATCCTGCACCCGAATTTGGGAATCGGCTGTGACAGTATAGATCTTAAGATGCGTACACGCAGGCCGACGCTTTTGAAGCAGTGCCTGAAACGCCGCACTGTTTTGGAAACGATGGGAGAGGAACTGCGTGTTCTTTATGTGGCGCTGACCAGAGCAAAAGAAAAACTGATTCTGACCGGAACAATTTGCAATTTGAAAGAAAGAGTGCAGTCATTTTCAGGAGTCTGCGATCGAGAGGAAATCCCGCTTTCTTTTCTGGATCGTTCTCAGGCGCGTACATACTGGGATTGGATTCTTCCGGCGCTGCTGAGAAGCGCATGCGCAAAGGAATTGTTAGATGAATGCTGGGTGTTGCCGGAGGAAGAAAATCCGTTGTATCATAGGAACTGCGGTTTTAAGATCTGCCGGATTCTTCCAGAGGAGCTGATTGGAATGGAAAAATCACGACAGATCGCATATCAGATAAAAAAAGAAGAACTGTTGGAATTGCCGGTGAAAGCAGAAAGCAGTGTATCTGCGGCAGATGAGCTGGAACAGATATTGAATTTTCATTATGAACGAGAAAATGAGGCAGATATTCCTAGCAAGGTCAGTGTTTCTGAATTGAAAAAGCTGACGCAGTATGAGAGCAGTGAGGACGGACAGATACTGTACGAGGAGACAGCTCCGGTTCCGCTGATTCCGGAATTTCTGCAAAAGGAACGGGAAATCACCGGAGCGGCGCGCGGTACAATCTATCATAAACTGATGGAGTGTCTTGATTTTAAGCGTTTTTGGGGAGCGGACGATTACTGTGCTCTTTTAGAAAGTGAGATCAGCCGTCTGCTGATGAGCGGCCATTTAAATAAGGAAGAGGCTGCGTTGATTGAACGGCAAAAGGTATTGTTATTTTTGCAAAATCCGCTGGCTGTGCGGATGCAGAAGGCACATGCGGAGGGAAAATTGTTTCGGGAACGGCAGTTCGTGCTGGAGGTGGCGGCCTCGGATGTCAAGAGGGAGTGGAGCAGTGAAAAACAAGTACTCATCCAGGGGATCATTGATGCGTTTTTTGTGGAGGAAGGAGAAATCGTTCTGCTCGATTATAAAACCGATTTTGTGAAATTCAAAGAAGCATCTTCCCTCTATCGGAAATATGGGGTACAATTAGATTATTATAAACAGGCGCTGGAACGTCTGACAGACCTTCCGGTGAAGGAGCAGCTGATTTACTCCTTTTGCCTTGATTCTGTAATTACGGGAGACGAACATGACTGATATTTTGAAACGAATTTATAAAAACCAAGGAGTACGGTATGTGTTCTTTGGCGGCTGTACAACGATGGTCAACCTTGTCAGCTACTGGTTTTTGCGTACAGTACTGGCGATGGATTTGACAAGAGCGAATTTTATAGCTGTTGTATTGGCGATTTTATTTGCGTATCTGGTAAACAAGTTATTTGTATTTGAAAGTAAACAAAACAGCTTTCTGGATCTGATACGGGAAGCGGGACGTTTTTTCGGACTGCGTCTCGTGACCATGTTTATTGAAGTGTTTGGAATGGTGCTGATGTGCAGCGTTTGGACCGTGCCGGATATGTATGCAAAACTGGTGCTGCAGGTGGTGGTTCTGGTACTTAATTTTGTATTCAGTAAGATATTCGTATTTGGCAAAGAAAAAGAATGCAGAAATCAGGAATGCGACTGGCGCTGCCGTCTGCGCAAAAAACGTTGTCTGCAGCTGTCGTTCGGGATTCCGGCGGTGACAATGCTGATCGCCTATATCGTAAACGGTGTCTATCCGTTTGGCGACCGCGGTGTGCTGATCATTGATTCGCTGCATCAGTATCTGCCGTTTTTTACTGATTTCCATCAAAAATTGGCAAATTCGGAATCTCTGCTGTATTCTTTTGGCGGAGGGCTCGGTTATAATATGTGGGCAACGTTTGCCTATTATTTGGCAAGTCCTTTAAATCTGCTGATGGCGGCTGTTCCGATGGAACATGTGATGGATTTTATGGCGTATTTGATCCTGCTGAAGATCAGTCTGGCCGGTCTATTTTTCGGCTGGTATCTGACTGAGCGGAATAAGGGCACAGATTATATGCCGGTTCCGTTTGCCTGTATGTTTGCTTTAAGTACTTTTATCATCGGCTATTATTTTAATATCATGTGGTTGGACAGTGTGATGATTCTTCCGCTGGTGATGAAAGGCATTGAGAATATTGTTGAGAAAAAAAGCGGCAAACTGTTCTGCGGCGCCCTTTTTTATGGATTATACTGCAATTATTATATTGGCTTTATGCTGTGTCTGTTTTCCTGTTTGTATTTTCTTGTACTGTGGATCGGCGCGAAAAAATTTGTGCTTGGAGATTTCATTAAATCGGGGCTTCGTTTTACCTGGTTTGCACTGCTTGCCGGAGGTATGGCGGCAATCGTACTTGTTCCGGCTTATATGGCGCTGGGGATTACCGAGTCGGCGGACAACAGTTTTCCGGCACAAATTAAATTTTATACGGATTGGATCACGCAGTGGACCGGCCATTTCGCGCTTGTAGAGCCGATTAACATTTATGACGATCAGTCAGGCGTTAATATTTACTGCGGAGTGGCGGTCATGATTCTGGGGATTTTGTATATTTTAAATAAGGAGCTGCGTTTTACAGAGCGCGCTTCCCGCGTACTTCTGCTGGGGTTGTTCCTGGTGAGTATGAATTTTAATATGCTGAATTATATCTGGCACGGTTTTCATATCCAGAACGGCCTGCCAAATCGTTTTGCGTTTCTGTATATTGCATTGCTTCTGGTTATGGGTTTTGATGCATTACGGGATATCAGAAAACTGCAGGTGTGGAGGATTCTGATCGCATGGCTGGTTCCGGTCGCGTTTACCGCATTTTGTATGTATGTGGAAAGCGGAGAGCGTCCGTGGTATGTATATGTTACAACGTTGGCATTATTGGCAATGTACGGGATTTTACTGCTGGTCCTGCGCGCAGGAAAAAAACGCCTATATATTGTGAAAAATATTTTGCTGACTGCGCTGTCGCTGGAAATGGTTGCGACAGGCATATATGGCGTCTGTCTAAATGGTACAGTCAGCCGCAGCTCTTATGTGGATGAACAGATCGCTTTTCAAAAGCTGATGCCGCGGCAGGAGGGATACGGCGAGTTTTTCCGCAGCGAGATTGACAGTCAGCGTATGAGAAATGAAAATATGTTTATGGGGGCGAACGGTGTAGTACTGTTTTCTTCCACCATGCCGGAAGCTACTGTAAATCTGTGCCGCAGTATTGGTATGGAGGCCCGTACGAATAAAAGTGGTTTTAACGGTATGACAAAGCTGTTTACAGATGTGTTTGGTGTGCGTTATCTGGTGGCAAAGAACGGCAGTGACAGTCTTTATCAGATGCAGAAAGTAGATGAGGAAGAGCCACTGACTTTGTATCGTAATCCAAACGCGCTGTCAGTTGGATTTATGGTATCCGACAATATTCGTGAATGGGATATTACCAATAAAACACCGATGCGCGTGCAGGACGACTTTGTAACTCTGGCAACCGGAATTCCGTTTTTCTATACTTTGCGTGAAGCGTATTCTCTGGAGGAAGGACCGTCCTACATTATCCGTTTGCATCCTGGAGAACAGACGTACATTGAGTTTACAGATCATGTAAAGAAGGTGACGATCAAGACACCGCAGTATGAAAAAAATGTCAGCAATTATAATGCAAATCTGTTTAATCTTGGATCAGTGACGGAGAAAAGCAAAGCGAATATCATGATCACGTACAAAGACAATAAGGAAGCGCCGGTGCCGGTTCGCGTGTATACTTGTACGGATGAGGAATACAGACAGGTTTACGAAAAACTTTCACAAAGCCAGCTGGAAAATGTGACGGAATCCGGAAATAAGCTTTCCGGTACGATCAATGTGAAAGAAGCTGGTACGCTGCTACTGACGATTCCGTATGATAATGGCTGGAAGGTCTTGGTGGATGGAACGGAAACAGAAACCTATCGTGTAGGAGAGGCACTTACTGGGGTACATCTGACGCCGGGAGAGCATCAGGTCTCTATGACGTTTACTCCGGATGGTCTCTGGATTGGCAGTATTCTTTCCATAATATGTCTGGTGCTGTTTTTACTGAGTTGTTTTATTGAAAAGCAGTATGCCAGAAGAAATCAGGAGGAAACAATTTGAATCAGAAATTTTTGGAAAAATTAAGAGAGGCAGCGGGCGATACACAGGTGTTGGCGCAGGAGCCTATGAAAAAACATACCACGTTCCGCATTGGCGGAGCAGCGGATTATTTTGTAATGCCTCAGACAAAGGAAGCTCTGGCAGCGGTCGTAGAACTCTGCAAAAAAGAGGCGATTCCGTGGCATATTATTGGCAACGGCAGTAATCTTTTGGTGGGTGACAAAGGCGTGCGCGGTGTAGTAATCCAGCTCTTTAAAAATTTCAGCGATGTTCGTGTGGAGAAAAATGTGGTCACTGCTCAGGCGGGGGCGCTGAATTCTTTGGTGGCAAAGCAGGCTCTGGATCATGGCTTGACAGGCTTTGAATTTGCCGCGGGGATTCCGGGAACGATCGGCGGAGCAGTTGTGATGAATGCCGGAGCCTATGGCGGCGAGATGAAAGATGTGCTTCTGGAAGTGACCGCCCTGACAGCAGACGGAGAGTTTATAACATTGCCGGGAGAAGCGATGAAACTGGGATACCGTACCAGTATTGTGGCGGAAAAAAATTATGTGGTGGCAGAAGTGAAGCTGATGCTGCAGCCGGGCGATCCGAAAGAGATTTCTGCGCGTATGGAGGATTTAAAGGTACGGCGTGTGACAAAGCAGCCACTGGAATTTCCGAGCGCGGGCAGTACGTTTAAGCGTCCGGAAGGCTATTTTGCCGGGAAGCTGATCATGGATGCCGGGCTGCGCGGATTTACGGTTGGCGGCGCACAGGTGTCCGAAAAACACTGTGGTTTTGTGATCAATGCAAATGAGGCAACAGCTGCGGATGTTGTTTCTTTGATGGAGCAGGTGAGTCAGAACGTATATGAGAAATTCGGGGTTCGTTTGGAACCGGAAGTGAAAAGACTGGGAGAATTTGAATGAAATTGATTATTGTTACGGGAATGTCGGGAGCGGGAAAAACCAGCGCTCTGAAAATTTTGGAGGATCTCGGATATTATTGTGTGGATAATTTGCCGATTCCACTGCTTCCTACGTTCGCGGAGTTGATGTATACACAAAATACGGAGATTACCCGTGCGGCAATCGGAATTGATATCCGCAATGGCGTAGGCCTAAAGGATGTCGGCGCTCAGCTGGAAAAGATGGAAACAGAAGGCTATGAATACGAAATCCTGTTTATGGACGCCACAGATGAAACTCTGATACGGCGTTATAAAGAAACGCGTCGTATGCATCCGATGACCGGCGACCGGCGGATCGGTATCGGCATTGAGCAGGAGCGTGTTCAGCTGGCATTTTTAAAGAAAAAGGCAAATTATATTATTGATACGAGTAATTTGCTGATTCGCGAGCTGCTGCAGAGTCTGCAGGAAATTTTTGTGCAGAACCGTGAGTTCAAGAATATGATGATTACCATTCTGTCCTTTGGGTTTAAATACGGTATCCCAACGGATGCGGATTTGGTGTTCGATGTACGTTTTCTGCCAAATCCATACTATGTGGAGGAACTGAAAACAAAGACCGGCAATGATATGCCGGTGCAGGAATTTGTGATGAACTGCGAGCAGGCAAGACAGTTTTTGCAGAAACTGACGGATATGGTACAGTTTTTGATTCCAAATTATATTCTGGAAGGAAAAAATCAGCTGGTAATCGGTATCGGCTGCACCGGAGGAAAACATCGTTCGGTGACGATTGCGAACAGGTTGTATGAGTGTTTGAGAGCACAGAAGGAATACAACGTAAAAATAGAACACAGAGATATTGCACGTCAGTAAATTTTGAAAGAGGAACGAATATGTCGTTTTCCGTTGATATAAAAGAAGAACTTTCCGGTCAGGTACCGGGAGCAAGACATTGCCGAATCGCGGAAATTGCCGCTATTTTAAGTATGTGCGGCGGGATTTCGATTTCAGCGAAAGACAGATACAGTCTGAATATTCTAACAGAAAATCACGCTGTCGCAAGAAAGTACTTTACATTACTGAGAAAAACCTTTAATATAGGAATTGAGCTTTCTATCAGACAAAACAAAGGAAGACGAAAAAGCCGCAGCTATATGGTATGTGTTAAAAAACATGACGATGCTGTGCGGATTCTTCAGGCAGTCAAGCTGCTTGATGGAGACGGCACTGCTTATCTGGCCGGTGAACAGAGCCTGGCGGATAATCTGGTAATCCAGCAGAGTTGCTGTAAACGGGCTTTTTTGCGGGGAGCGTTTCTGGCGACCGGATCTGTCAGTGATCCGCGGAAATTTTACCATCTGGAGTTTGCTTGCACCAACGAGTATCGGGCGCAGCAAATTCAGAAGATCCTGAAAACATTCCAACTGGACGGCAAGATCATCCAGCGCAAAAAATACTTTGTGGTATATTTAAAAGAAGGCGATCAGATCGTTGATGCTTTAAATATCATGGAAGCACATACGGCGCTCATGGAACTGGAGAATATTCGTATTTTAAAGGACATGAGAAACGCAGTGAACCGTAAGGTAAACTGTGAGGCGGCTAATATTCACAAAACCGTGAATGCCGCAGTAAAACAGATTGAGGATATTAAATATATCCAAGAAACTATAGGTTTTGAAGAGTTATCAGATGCTCTGGCACAGATGGCAGAGGTAAGGCTGGCTAATCCGGAGGCGGCTTTAAAGGAGCTTGGGATGCTGCTGACACCACAGGTCGGAAAATCCGGGGTGAATCACCGACTGCGTAAATTAAGCGAGATTGCCAGTGATCTGAGAGAAAACAAGGAGGAGAAACACAATGATTAAAAAACCTATTACGATTCAGATACCAAGTGGTCTGGAGGCAAGACCGGTGGCAGTTCTTGTACAGGTGGCAAGTCAGTATGAGAGCCAGATCCACGTTGAGGTGGAAGGAAAGCGTGTCAATGCCAAGAGCATTATGGGCATGATGACATTAGGTCTGGAATCTGGGGAAAATGTTACAGTGGAAGCGACAGGTGCAGATGAAGAAAAAGCAATGCAGGAGATTGAAAAATACTTATCCGCACGCTGATGTACATATAAGAGTAAAAAAAAGACTGCTGTTCGATGAGGGACGGCAGTCTTTTCTTGTGTTTTGCGGTTTGGACAGGTATAATAATAATAGTATTTTTCGGATGATATAGGAGGAGATAAAATGTTGATTATTAAACATGCAAGGATTCTCGATCCGGCAGGCTGTCTGGATATGATCGGGGATATTTCTGTGGAAAATGGGATCATTACAGAAATTGCCGAGGAAATTAAGGAAAAGGAGAGAGATATCGTGCTGGAGGCCGAAGGTCTTGTGGCTGCGCCGGGATTGGTGGATACGCACGTGCATTTTCGTGATCCGGGACTGACTTATAAAGAAGATATTTTTACCGGAGCGGCAGCGGCGGCAGCCGGAGGATTTACAACGGTTGTTTGTATGGCGAATACAAAGCCGATTGCAGATAATGTGGAAACAGTTTCTTACATTGTGGAAAAAGGAAAGAGCGCGCCGATTCATGTGTTGACGGCAGCTGCTGTGACGAAAGAATTTAATGGAAAAGATTTGACGGATTTTCAGAAACTGCTTGATGCAGGAGCTGTGGGATTCACAGATGACGGCATCCCGATCAAAGACGCGGATACAGTAAAAAAAGCGATGCTTCTGGCGGCAGAACTGGATGTGCCGCTTAGTCTTCATGAGGAAGATCCGAATCTGATCGCGGCGCAGGGAGTGAACCAGGGAAAGGTATCAGAGAAACTTGGATATGGCGGCGCGCCGTCAGAATCAGAGTATTTGATGGTAGAACGGGACTGCGCATTGGCACTGGAGACACGGGCAAAAACAGTCATTCAGCATATCAGCGCGGCAGAATCCGTGGAGGCCGTACGAAAATACTGGCGTAGAGGAGCGAAGATTCATGGTGAGGTGACGCCGCAGCATTTTTCACTGACCGAAGAAATTGTGTTGGAAAAAGGCAGTCTTGCAAGAGTAAATCCGCCGATCCGTACAGAGCGCGACCGGCAGGCAATCATTGAGGGCTTGATGGACGGTACACTTGATATTATTTCTACAGATCATGCACCGCACAGCAGAGAAGAAAAAGCAAAGGATATCAAAGATGCTCCAAGCGGTATGATTGGTTTGGAAACCTCACTTGCACTTGGCATCACAAATTTGGTGAGACCGGGATATCTGACGCTTTCGGAGCTTTTGGAGAAAATGACGGTGAATCCGGCAAGGCTTTATAATTTAAATTGCGGCAGATTAGTACAGGGAGCGCCAGCGGATATCATTCTTTTTGATCCAGAAAAAGAGTGGACGGTGGAAGATCATTTTCAATCAAAGGCAAATAATTCACCGTTCATCGGCAGTAAAGTTTATGGTCAGGTATGCTGTACGATTTGCAATGGCAAGGTAGTTTATCGCAGAGAAGCGTAGATGGAAATTTTCGGGAACGTTTTTCAATATTTTCTACAGATTTTTTTAAGAATTTTATAATAATTTTGACAATCAAATTACTTGACAAACAAAACAACTGGTATTATACTTTGGCTGTCAAGAGGAAAGAGACACCAAATCCTGGCGGGAGGCGGTGTCGAATTTTCAAGTGTTTATTTTGCTTATCAAAATATTTCAAAATAAAAATATGTAGAAGCCGTGATACAGCTTTTTTTAAACAAATAGTTTGATAAACAAAAGATTTGAAATTGAAATGAAAGGATACAGTATGACGGGAATTATTTGCGGAACTGGTTCCGCAATACCAGTCGCAATAGTGGACAATCATGATCTGGCAAAACTGGTAGAGACAAATGACGAATGGATTCGTGAACGCACCGGGATTGTAAGGCGCCATATTGCTGATACGGAGACGACGGTTTCATTAGCTGCGGAGGCGGCGAAAAAAGCATTGGCTGATGCGAAAATGGATGCGGCAGAGATTGACCTGCTGCTCGTATCGACAATTTCCTCAAATGTGATTTTGCCATGTACAGCCTGCGAGGTGCAAAAAGAAATTGGCGCTGAAAATGCGTTCTGCTTTGATATGAACGCGGCCTGCACCGGATTCGTGCTTGCCTATCAGACAGCCTGTGCCTATCTGGCATCCGGTATCTGCCGCACGGCGCTGGTGATCGGCAGCGAATGTCTGTCAAATTTGATCAATTGGCAGGATCGTAGTACCTGCATCTTATTTGGAGATGGCGCCGGAGCGGTGGTTGTCAAAGCCGGGGAAGGCTCGTTTTATCTTCCGGTTTCACATTCCGACGGCATAAAGGGAGACGCGCTTACCTGTTTCAGCCGTCATGACGGCAAATATAAAAATTCGTCCGCCTGTTTTATGCAGATGGATGGTCAGGCAGTGTTTAAATTTGCCGTACGCAGCGTACCAGAGGTAATCGGCGAGGTACTTGAAAAAAACAATTTGCAAAAGAAAGAAATTGATTGGTTTGTTCTGCATCAGGCAAATCGCCGGATTGTGGAAGCCGTTGCGAAACGGATGGAAGAATCAATCGAAAAATTTCCGATGAATTTGCAGGAGTATGGAAATACTTCATCTGCCAGCATTCCGATTTTGCTGGATGAAATGAATCACAGGGGGGTGCTCAAAGGCGGACAGAAAATCGTATTGGTCGGATTTGGCGCAGGCCTGACCTGGGGCGCAAGCATCCTGGAATGGAAGTAAGCGCAGAAAAAAGGAATGAAAAAGAAAAAGGAGAAATTATTATGTTAGAAAAAATCAAAGAAATCGCAGCAGAAAGCCTTGGAATTGACAAAGAAACCATTACAGAAAACGCATCTTTCAAAGAAGATCTCGGGATTGATTCTCTTGATCTGTTTGAGATGGTGATGGCGCTGGAAGAGGAATTTAATCTGGAAATCCCGACAGAAGAACTGGAGCAGTTAAAGACGGCGGGTGACGTGGCAAAATACGTGGAAACACATATGGAATAATACGCAGGAGGTACACCATGCAGACAGAAATCACCAGATTACTGGGAATTACATATCCGATTATTCAGGGCGGCATGGCCTGGGTCGCGGAATATCATTTAGCTGCAGCTGTGTCAAATGCAGGCGGTCTGGGATTGATCGGAGCTGCAAGTGCACCGGCAGAGTGGGTAAGAGAGCAGATTCAAAAAGCGAGAGAGCTGACGGATCGGCCGTTTGGCGTAAATATTATGTTGATGAGCCCGTATGCGGATGAGGTGGCGCGGGTTATTGTAGAAGAACAGATAAAAGTAGTCACCACTGGCGCAGGCAGTCCGGAAAAGTATATGCAGATGTGGAAGGAAGCCGGTGTGAAAGTAATCCCGGTTGTTGCTTCAGTGGCATTGGCAAAGCGTATGGAACGTCTGGGTGCTGACGCAGTTGTGGCAGAGGGCTGTGAGGCGGGCGGTCATATCGGTGAAAATACGACAATGGTGCTCGTTCCGCAGATTGTGGATGCCGTGGAGATCCCGGTGATTGCAGCAGGCGGTATTGCGGACGGCAGGGGAATCGCGGCCGCATTTATGCTGGGGGCAAGAGGGGTGCAGATGGGCACGCATTTTGTCGTAACCGATGAATCGCAGGTGCATGAAAACTACAAAGAGCGCATCATCAAAGCGCGTGATATTGATTCCCGCGTGACTGGACGCAGTACCGGACATCCGGTTCGCGCACTTCGCAACGATATGACCAGAAGATACCTGGAATTAGAAAAATCTGGCGCTGGTTTTGAGGAACTGGAGCAGCTGACCTTGGGAGGACTTCGCAAAGCTGTTGTCGATGGCGATGTAAAGGGCGGCAGCGTGATGGCGGGACAGATTGCCGGGCTTGTAAAGGAGCGGATGTCTTGCAGCGCGTTGATTGAAAAATTAATTCGGGAAACGGAGCAGTGTATGAGGGGAACTTATTATGAGTAAACTGGCATTTATTTATCCCGGTCAGGGCGTCCAGAAAGCCGGTATGGGCGCGGATTTTTATACAAACAGCAGGGAAGCGGCAGAACTATTTGACCGCGCTTCCGAAACACTGCGGCTAGATTTAAAGGCGCTCTGTTTTGAAGAAAATGAAAAACTTGATCTGACGGAATATACGCAGGCGGCTCTGGTATGCACGTCACTTGCTATGACGCGCGTAATGCAAAAAAAGGGGATTCGGCCGGATATTACGGCGGGATTAAGCCTTGGCGAATACGCGGCAATTGCGGCTGCGGGAGCATTGGAGGAAATTGAGGCGATCCGCTTAGTTCGTAAAAGAGGAATTTTGATGCAGAACACGGTTCCGGCGGGCGAAGGAGCGATGTGTGCGGTGATGGGTATGGAGACAGCGGCAATCGAGCAGGTGCTGGAAGAGATACCGGATGCTTCGATCGCGAATTACAACTGTCCGGGGCAGATTGTGATTACCGGAAAAAAAGCGGCGGTGGAAGAAGGAGCGAAAAAACTGAAGGAAGCAGGAGCCAGAAGAACGGTAATGCTCAATGTCAGCGGACCGTTTCATTCAACGATGCTGCTTCTGGCGGGAGAAGAGCTGAAAAAAGAACTGGAGCAGACGACTATCAAAGAACTGCAAATTCCATATGTAGCGAATGTGACGGCCAAAAAAGTGGAGGATGCCGGAGAAATCAAAGACTTGCTCGTAAAACAGATCAGTGGTTCTGTGCGCTGGATGCAGAGTATGGAGACGATGCTGGCAGACGGTGTAGATACATTTGTGGAAATAGGACCTGGCAAAACGCTGGCAGGATTTTTAAAAAAGATTAATCCGGCGGCAAAGGTTATAAGTGTCGGCACATGGGAAGAGCTGGAGCAGACAGTGCAGATATTATTATAAATATAGGAGAAATAATATGTTGACAGAAAAAATTGCAGTGGTAACAGGGGCTTCTCGCGGCATTGGAAAAGCGATTGCCATGCGTCTTGCAAAAGAGGGCGCAACGGTGATTATTAATTATAATGGATCAGTGGATAAAGCGGAGGCTGTCAAAACAGAAATTGAGAAAGCAGGCGGCAGAGCGGCTGTTTATCAGTGTGATGTTTCTGAGGAAAAAGCGTGCGAGACATTCCTTTCTGAAGTGATCAAAACCTATGGACGGATCGATGTTCTGGTCAATAATGCAGGGATTACGAGAGACGGTCTTTTAATGCGCATGAGTGAAACAGATTTTGATGCAGTTTTAAATACAAACCTAAAGGGCGCTTTTCACACGATTCGTGCTGTTTCCAGACAGATGTTAAAGCAGCGCAGCGGCCGCATCATCAATATGGCTTCTGTGGTCGGCGTGTCCGGAAATGCGGGCCAGGCGAATTATGCGGCATCCAAAGCCGGCGTGATTGGTCTTACCAAGGCGGCGGCAAAGGAAATGGCTTCCCGCGGTATTACGGTAAATGCGGTTGCACCTGGGTTTATTGAAACAGATATGACGGGTGTTCTTTCGGAAAAAGTGCGTGAGGGAGCAGTCGGACAGATTCCGATGGGAACTTTTGGAAAGCCGGAAGATGTGGCGTCAGCGGTTGCGTTTCTGGCGTCAGAGGATGCGCGATATATTACCGGACAGGTGCTGCATGTGGACGGCGGCATGGTGATGTAGAAGAAAGCTGTGGACTGACAAAGCGCGGAAATGGGATAAAAAAGGATGTCAGAAGGAAATAGGAGACAGATAGAAGTATGAAAAGAAGAGTAGTAGTAACAGGTCTTGGCGCGGTGACTCCCATCGGTAATACAGCGGAATGTTTCTGGAACAGTATTAAAGAGGGAGAATGCGGCATTGGCCCGATCACTAAGTTTGATACGTCTGATTATAAAGTAAAGCTTGCGGCAGAGGTAAAAGGATTTGATGCAAAGGAACGCATGGATGCTAAAGCAGCCAGAAGGATGGAACTGTTTTCTCAGTATGCGGTATCGGCCGCAAAGGAAGCGTTTGAAGATGCCGGACTTGACATGAAGAAAGAAGATCCGTTCCGTGCAGGTGTTATTATCGGCTCCGGTATCGGCAGTCTGGATGTGATTGAGCGTGAGTATACAAAAATTGTCACAAAGGGACCGGGCAGAGTTAACCCCTTGATGGTGCCGCTGATGATCTCAAACATGGCGGCAGGCAATGTTTCCATCGCACTGGGACTGCGCGGAAAATGTACAAACGTTGTGACGGCGTGTGCTTCTGGCACGAATTGTATTGGCGATGCGTTCCGGGCAATCCAGTACGGCGATGCGGAAATTATGCTGGCGGGCGGTACAGAGAGCTGCATTTGTCCAACCGGCGTGGCAGGTTTTACTAATCTGACAGCACTTTCTACAGCGGAAGATCCGGCGCGTGCGTCTATTCCGTTTGATAAAGACCGGGGAGGATTTGTACTTGGAGAAGGAGCCGGTGTGGTTGTTTTGGAAGAACTTGAGCACGCGAAAGCGCGCGGCGCTAAAATTTATGCCGAGGTAGCAGGCTATGGTTCGACCGGAGATGCGTATCATATTACTTCTCCAAGCGAGGATGGCAGCGGCGCGGCAAAGGCAATAGAATACGCAATGAAAGAGGGAAATGTCTGTCCGGAGCAGATTGATTACATCAATGCGCATGGAACAAGCACGCATCATAATGATCTGTTTGAGACACGTGCGATCAAACTTGCGCTCGGCGGCGCAGCAAAGAAGGTAAAGATCAATTCTACAAAATCTATGATTGGTCATTTGCTTGGAGCGGCAGGCGGTGTAGAATTTATTGTCTGTGTAAAAACGATTGAGGAGGGATTTATCCACCAGACAATCGGGACAAGCAAGACGGATGAGGAATGCGATTTGGATTACACCATTGGCGCGCCGGTTCAGACAGAGGTCAATTATGCGCTGACGAATTCCCTTGGTTTCGGCGGTCATAATGCGACGCTTCTGTTGAAGAAATATACAGAATAGAAAGGAAACAGACATGGAATTTGAAAATCTGATTAAGCTGATTCAGACGGTGTCTGATTCCGGTCTTACGGAACTAAAATATGAGACAGACAGTGTAAAAATGGTTTTATCTAAAAAACAGGGCAGAGTACAGGTAGTTTCCGGTATGATGACGGATACCGGCATTTCAGAGAATGGCATACAGCAAATTCCTGCTTCTGCCGGGGTATCCTATCAGGCGGACACAGAAGCAGGAAATAAAGAGGTGCTGAAAACGTCTGCAGCAGAAGGACATGTGGTTACTTCTCCGCTGGTCGGCGTCTTTTACGCGGCGCCTGCTGAAAATGCGCAGCCCTTTGTGACAGTCGGTGACCGCGTGAAAAAAGGGCAGATTCTTGCGATTGTAGAAGCGATGAAGCTGATGAACGATATCGAGTGTGAATTTGATGGCAGTGTGGCAGAGATTTTTGTGGAAAATGGTCAGCCGGTAGAGTACGGTCAGCCGCTTTTCCGAATTGTATAGGCTGTGCAAGGAGGCAAATATGAAGCATTTGGATGTGAGACAGATACAGGAGATTATTCCGCACCGTCATCCGTTTTTGCTGCTGGATTATGTGGAGGATTATGAGCCGGGTAAATATGCGGTGGCATATAAATGTGTTACCTACCGGGAAGAATTTTTTGCCGGGCATTTTCCTAAAGAACCGGTAATGCCAGGGGTTCTGACGATAGAGGCGCTGGCGCAGGCCGGCGCGGTGGCGATTTTAAGTAAAGAGGAAAATAAAGGAAAGACTGCTTATTTTGGCGGTATCAATAAATGCAAATTTCGCGGAAAGGTAGTACCGGGGGATAAACTCCGTCTGGAAACACGCATCATTCGGCAAAAAGGACCGGTAGGAGTGGGAGAAGCGATTGCAAGCGTGGATCAAAAGATAGTTGCGCAGGCCGAGCTTGTTTTTATGGTCGGATAGGGGAAAAAGTATGATTAAGAAAATATTGATCGCAAACCGCGGAGAAATTGCGGTACGCATTATCCGCGCCTGTCGGGAGATGGGAATTGAAACCGTGGCGGTTTATTCAGAGGCGGATCGGGAGGCGCTGCATACGAAGCTGGCGGATGAGGCAGTCTGCATTGGTCCGGCGCCGTCCGCGGAAAGTTATCTGTGTATGGAAAATATTATCAGCGCGACTATCACCACCGGAGCCGATGCCATTCATCCGGGTTTTGGATTCTTGTCAGAGAACAGCCGTTTTGCAGAGTTGTGTGAACAATGTGGTATTACTTTTATCGGCCCGTCATCGAAGGTGATTGCCCGGCTCGGTAATAAACAGGAGGCCAGAAATACTATGACGGCAGCCGGTGTACCGGTAATTCCGGGAACGAATGAAGCGGTGACGGATGCAGAGACTGGTGCGCATCTTGCGGGAATGATTGGTTATCCGGTTATTATCAAGGCGGCGCTTGGAGGCGGCGGCAAAGGAATGCGTGTGGCAGACAGACCGCAGGAGTTTGCCGAAAGTTTTGCGTTGGCGCAGAAAGAAGCGCAGATGGCTTTTGGCGATGGTACAATGTATATTGAACATTTTGTGCAGCATCCACGTCACATTGAATTTCAGATTTTGGCGGATGCGTTCGGAAATGTGGTGCATCTGGGTGAACGCGACTGTTCGATTCAGAGAAACCATCAGAAAATGATAGAGGAATCGCCGTCTCCGGCGCTTTCGGATGAACTGCGCAGGCAGATGGGAGAGGCGGCTGTGAAGGCGGCAAAGGCAGCAGGCTATGTTAATGCCGGAACGATTGAATTTCTGCTTGATAAGCAGAACCATTTTTATTTTATGGAAATGAATACGAGAATACAGGTGGAGCATCCGGTGACGGAATGGGTGACAGGAATTGATCTTGTCAAGGAACAGATTCGTATTGCCGCAGGCCTCCCCCTTTCTTATACACAGGAGGAAGTTTGTCTGACGGGACATGCGATTGAATGCCGGATCAATGCGGAAAATCCCGCAAAAGGCTTTCGCCCTTCTCCTGGAACGATCACGGATATATATCTGCCGGGCGGGAAGGGAATCCGTATTGATTCCGCAATCTACAGCGGCTATACGATCCCGCCGTATTATGATTCGATGATTGCGAAACTGATTGTCTGGGCAAAGAACCGCAAAGAAGCGATTCAGAAGATGCAAAGCGCGCTTGGTGAGGTGATCATTGAGGGGATCGATACAAATGTGGATTACCAGTATGAGATTTTGCATCACCCGGATTACTTGTCCGGAAATGTGGATATCGAATTTATCAATGAAAAGGTGACGATTGCATGAAGCTTGACAATATGTTCAAAAAAACAAAACATTCTGCATTTGCGCGCAGCGAATATAAAAGTGTTCCGGAACGGCCGGAGGTGCCGAAGGGGCTTTTAAAAAAATGTCCGAAGTGCGGCGGTGCGATTATGACAGACGAGGTGGAGAACGGCTATTATATCTGCCCCAAATGCGGCGGATATTTTCATATGCCGGCGCGCTGTCGTCTGGAGATGGTGGCCGATGCAGGCACTTTTGAGGAGTGGGATACAGACCTTGTTGTTAAAAATCCGATGGACTATAAAGGTTATCCGGAAAAGATTGCTGCACTGAAAGAGAAGACAGGACTGGACGAGGCAGTGATGATCGGCTGTGCGAGGATTTCCGGTTGCAGGGCGGTACTTGGCATCTGCGACGGACGGTTTCTGATGGCGAGCATGGGGGAAGCGGTGGGTGAAAAAATTGCCCGTGCGGTAGAGCGCGCGACAGAGGAACGGCTTCCGGTAATTATATTCGCTTGTTCGGGAGGTGCGCGTATGCAGGAGGGAATTGTTTCACTGATGCAGATGGCGAAGACCTCCGCAGCGTTAAAACGTCACAGTGATGCCGGACTTTTGTATATTAGTGTACTGACAGATCCGACAACCGGAGGCGTGACGGCAAGTTTTGCAATGCTGGGGGATATCATCCTGGCGGAACCGGGGGCATTGATCGGTTTTGCCGGACCGCGTGTGATTGAACAGACAATTCGTCAGAAACTGCCGAAAGGATTTCAGAGAGCGGAATTTCTTTTAGAGCATGGATTTTTGGATGCGATCGTGGAGCGCACACGGTTAAAAGAAACACTGGCGCGTCTGCTTGCGCTGCATGGATACGGGGAAGAACCTGGTGTGGAATCTTCTCGGATGCAGGAAGAAAAAACGGATTGGGATCAGACGGCAAGTGCGTTAATAAATAGTCAAAAGATTCGGAAGAAAAACAGCGTCCAGAAACTTACTGCCTGGGAGCGTGTGCAATTGTCACGTGCGCAGAATCGCCCGGTCGGCAGCGATTATATCCGTGAATTATTTACCGATTTTACGGAGCTGCACGGAGATCGTTTGTGCGGCGATGATAAAGCTGTGATCGGAGGTGTGGCATATTTTTGTGGCCGTCCGGTGACTGTTCTGGCACAGGAAAAGGGCGGTAATACGAAAGAAAATATTGAACGAAATTTTGGCATGCCAAAACCGGAAGGATACCGCAAAGTACAGCGGCTGCTGAAGCAGGCGGAGAAATTCGGCCGTCCGGTCATCTGCTTTGTAGATACTCCTGGGGCATTTTGCGGACTGGATGCGGAGGAGCGTGGCCAGGGAGAAGCAATTGCAAAAAGTATTTATGAAATGTCAGGACTTACTGTGCCGGTCCTTTCCATTATTATTGGAGAGGGAGGCAGCGGAGGCGCGTTGGCAATGGCAGCGGCAGATGAGGTGTGGATGCTGGAAAATTCTGTTTATTCGATTCTTTCGCCGGAAGGATTTGCGACGATTTTGTGGAAAGACAGTACGAAGGCAAAAGAGGCAGCGGAGGTAATGAAACTGACTGCGGAGCATCTGTACAGACAGAAGATTGTGGAACAGGTCTTTGCTGAACCGGAAATGTTCAGCATCCTGAATCTGGAGACGGTGACAGAACCAATGAAAGTGCAGATACAGGCATTTTTGGAAAAGTACGGAAAGATGTCGGCAAAGGAATTGACAGAGCATCGCTATCAGCGTTTTCGGAAGTTTTAGCGAAATGGAGGGAGAATGAAATGGAGATGGAATCCCTTAAAATAGGAAAAAAAACTGTTCGCCTGCCTATCATTCAGGGTGGTATGGGTATCGGTATCAGTCTCGGCGGGCTGGCAGGGGCAGTGGCAAAAGAGGGTGGTGTGGGGATTATTTCCGCAGCGCAGATTGGTTTTCGTGAACCGGATTTTGATATCGATCCAAAGACGGCAAATCTGCGTGCCATTCAAAAGGAAATGAAAAAGGCCAGAGAAATTGCGCCTGACGGGGTAATCGGCTTTAATATCATGGTGGCGATGCGTCATTATGAAGAATATGTACAGGCGGCAGTACGTGCTGGAGCGGATCTTATTATTTCTGGAGCAGGGCTTCCGACAGAACTTCCGGCAATTGCGGGTGAAGCGGATATCGCGCTTGCGCCGATTGTTTCCACGCGAAAATCTGCGGAAGTGATTTTAAAATACTGGCATCGCAAGTATAAACGTGTACCGGATTTGTTGGTGATTGAAGGACCGTGTGCCGGAGGACATCTGGGATTTATGGAAAAGCAGCTGGCAGCGTATCTTAATGACAGCTATGATGAGGAGATTTCCGGTATTTTTGAAGTTGTCCGTGAATATGAGGCGTTCTATAATAAAAAAATTCCGGTTGCACTGGCGGGCGGGATAGAAAGCCACGCACAGGTGCAGCATGCATTTTCACTCGGCGCGGACGCGGTGCAGGTAGCGACAAGATTTGTGACGACAGAAGAATGTGATGCGGACATTCGCTATAAACAGGCATATTTAAACGCTAAAAAAGAGGACATTGTGATTGTGAAAAGCCCGGTCGGAATGCCGGGACGCGCGCTTAAAAATACTTTTATGCAGCGTGTCATGCAGGGAGAAAGGATTCCACATAGTCTCTGTCATGGATGTCTGCGAAAATGTAATCCGGCAGAGATCCCGTACTGCATTACGGATGCGTTGGTTCATGCGGCAAAAGGAGAAGTGGATGAAGCACTTTTGTTTTGTGGTGCGTATGCGTATCGGGCAGAGCGGATGGAAACGGTAAAAGAAGTCATAGATTGTCTGATGGGATCAGAAAAAGAAAATTAGTGTTGATTCTTTTATACAAATGTGCGTATAATAGGTAACGTAATGCAGGAAACCGGTAAGGGTATGCTGAAGAGGAAGGTAAGCAAGGGATGAACGGAGCGTACAAAAAGATAAACTATATTCTGGTGGATCTGATCAATGAGATCTGGGAACTGGAAGAAAAAGCGATTATCACAGAAGAATTCAGCGACCTGTCAAACAACGATATGCATATTATTGAAGCAATCGGGGTAGAGGATGGCGACAATATGTCTTCTGTGGCGAAAAAAAGAAATATTACGGTCGGATCACTTACGACAGCTGTAAACCATCTGGTAAAGAAGGGATATGTAGATCGCAGCAGAGGGGAAGAAGACCGCCGTATCGTGATGATCAGACTGACAGAAAAGGGGCAGAAAGCTTATTGGCATCATGCGGATTATCACCGCCAGATGACAGAAGCAGTTTTGGAAAAGCTGGATGAAGAAGAACTTCCGGTGCTTTTTAAAATGCTGGACGCACTGACGGTATTTTTTAAGGATTACAGTCAGAAGACAAATCAATAAAATAACAGTTTTTAATAAAAAAGATCGACGCAAACAGTTTGTGCGTCGGTCTTTTTTGCGTTAAAGTGATAATATCAGAGAAATTTTATTTTGCATTTCCACCATATAATTCTGCAACTTCCGCAGCAGTCAGTACGCCGTTATAAACCATGACATCGTCGAACAGGGCATTCTGGCAGTCTTCGTCATCCCAGATGAAGCCGCTGCCTACAGAGACATTTTTTGCCTGAGAGATACCGGTTTTATTTTTCTTGAAGCAGTCAGCGATATCTTTTTCTTCTTCACCGACAAGCTCTCCGTTTAAGTATACCTTGATGCCGTTCGGGTCAACCGTATAGGCGACATGCTGCCATATATCGCGTTCTCCGTTTGTGGTGAGCAGAGCCCCCTGTACGTCGCAGTAAGCGTTAGCGTTGATGCGGGCGATCAGGTTCGCGCCGATACGGGTCAGCGGATAAGCGCCGGCAGCGTCGGCCTCAAAGAGGGCGCTGTGTTCGAAGGTTTCGGCGCCGATTTTCGTCCACATTGCTATAGAATAGCCGGACGGACCGATGTCTTTTAAGGTGTCTTCCGGAAGTTTTAAGAAGTTCACACCTTTTGCAGCCGGTTCATTGACAATTTGCAGGACGCTTCCGCGTTCTTCATCGGAGATGACGGCTGCCTTGCCCTGAAGAACTGCATTTTCTGAAAGCGTCGAGCCTTCAACGGCAGCAATCATGTTATCATCAGCAGTTTCAAAATCATAGCCGCAGATCAAAGAAGCGATACCGCGTACCGTTACTTTATAGGTCTGTGTCTTAGAAACATCACCGCAGGTAATGTCAGCGGTCAGTTCTACGCGAACATCCTCTGTCTGAGCAGTAACGGTACCATCGGAGGCAATTACGCTTTCATCCGCGGAAGTCCAGGTAACATCCGCTCCCATGATTTCAGTCGGAAGGTTCAGATTCTCTGTGGTTGCCTTTGGAATCAGTTGATCGGCAGCTACAGCAGCCATTCCGGCTACCATTTCTGTATTTTCCATATCTACCATGCTGCCCCAGATACTGGTATTGTCATTGCCGATGGCAGAGAAGGTCATTACCGGAGCATCTTCTGTATTTTCCTTATGCTGACGGAAAAAGTAGCCTTTGTAAGTTGTACCGTCAGTGGTTTCAAAGGTTACAAAGTCATAACCCTTGCCGGAATCTGTTTTTGTCCAGGTACCTTTGATGGCGCCGTCCATCGTGCCATCTTCATAGAGATTGACGAGTTGGGTGTCAAGCATATTTCCGTCCGTTTTGATGCCGTGATTGATAAATTCATAAGAACCGACAAGTTCTGCATTCTCGTAATGTTCCGGCATTTCTCCCTGATATTCATAAACGGCAGTTACCGGCCAGAGATCTTCATTTAAGAACTGCTGGTGTACACGTACCTCGTGCGCTTCAAGCTGCGGTTCCATGTCAAAACGCTGATGATAAAAAAGATAGCGGGAACCGTCTTTGTCGATCAGGGCAGAATTATGACCGGCCGCGCGTTTACCGATCTGATTGTAGAAGCCATAGTTACCGATCAGTTTGATACCGTACAGATCGTTATTCTCGCCATTGTCAGCTGCATTTTGTCCTTTTGCGTCCAGATACGGTCCGGTTGGATTTTCGGAACGGAAAAGACGCATATTGTAGCCGCCCGCTGCGGTCAGCCCGCCGTAGGTTTCGTACAGATAATAATAGCCGGTTTCATCATCATAGAGAATATACGGTGCCTCGCCGGACTGATGATTGCCGCCTGTCAAATGTACGCCGAAATAACGGTCAACAAAGTTGCCGGAAACTTCATCTGTGGAATCAACGCCAGGGTAAATAGCTGCGCCTGTAGCGCGGTCAAGCTCCAGAAGAAAGAGACCTCCGGACCAGGAACCGTAAGACATATACAGTTTTTCACCTTCTGCGTCGAAGAAAAGATTTGGGTCGATGGCGTTCGGAGCATAGTTATTATTCCAGCCGCCCTCCGGGGTAAACCAGTTGTCACTGATTTCGTCAATACCGCCGTCTTCACTGCCTTTTTTGATTAATTCGTTCAGATTCAGATAGTCGTTATCCCATTTCGTGTCGCGGTTTCCGTTTCCGTCTACCTCACCAGTCTTTGTAAAACCGGAGTAAATGATGGTATCCACATATTCATAAGGACCTTCGAAAGCTTTGGATACCAGATAGCAGATGGCAGATCTGCGCCAGGTAGAAGAGGTACAGCAGTAGAGCATGTAAGCGCCGGTGCTTCCGTCCACCCATTCATAGTAGGGATTCCAGATGGCGTCCGGAGCCCAGACTGCATAGCCGCCGATGCAGTCCCCGTCATCGTATCCTGCCCATTCAAACGGTTCGGCCAGTGTTTCTTTTAGAGTGCCGTAGAATGGGGTGTTTGCTACATTTCCGTAATCACTGTTGATCTGCTGCCATTGCATCAGGTCGGCAGATTTTGCCGAGGCGGTATGAGAGCCGAGTACGTAGTAGGCGTCATTTGCTTTTACAATGGATGGATCATGTACAGAAACATGTTTCAGGTCTTGAAAAGCGGTATAGCTTTTGGAAATTGTTTCTGCGGCTGTCTCGTTTGCGAAAGCGGAAGTTCCAGCAGCAGCGGTTAAAACTGCGCTGCAGGCTGCGGCAGCCATTTGTTTCATAAATTTTGTTCGCTTCATAAACGTAAGTACATACACATAAAATCTGCAAAAAGGAGGTTGTGCATGAGCTCCTTTCTTATCATCATTTGATTCCTTTTTGCGTGTGGTTTATCAAAAAAAGATAAACTATTTTCGTTTAGATAAATCAAAAATATTATAGATTTATCATTACAAAAACAATTATATAACAAATTTGACGGATATTCAATAGAAAGAGATTATTAATTATTAGAAATTAACAATGCCTTACTTGTGAGAGAAGCGAAAACGTACTATAATGTTTCTATAGTACCGTTGCAGATCGTTATAAACGATATCATATCTGTAATAATTGGTTTTGATAATGTAAAGTGCAAGGCAATGAACGTATTGAAAAAATTGCTCAAAAAGAAAAGGAGAAGATATGGAAAGAATTCATTCACAGGAAATGCAGCAGTTTGAAAAAGAACATATCGCGGCAGTGCGCGCGCTGGCACCGGAGTGTATGGTACTTCTGAAAAACGAGGGGGTTCTGCCGCTGGGCAAAGTTGGTAAAGTGGCGTTGTATGGCAGCGGCGCCAGAAGAACCATTAAGGGAGGCACCGGTTCCGGAGACGTGAACGTCCGCTATTTTGTAAATGTGGAAGAAGGTCTGGAAAACGCCGGATTTGAGATTACCACGAAAGCGTGGATGGATGCATATGATGTGGTTGTAGCGGATGCGAAAAAGGAATTTGTGCAGACAATCAAAGCGGAAGCAGCGGCGGCAGGCGCGGATCCGATGATGTTCGGTATGGGACGAGTAATGCCGGAACCGGCTTATGATATTGCGCTGGACGGGGAAGGTGATACGGCTATATATGTGCTGGCAAGAATTTCAGGCGAGGGATCGGATCGCCGTCCGGTGGCAGGTGATATCAATCTGACAGAGACGGAGATTCGTGACATTCTGGCAGTGAACGAAAAATATGAAAAGATGGTGCTTGTCTTAAATGTGGGCGGTATGGTGGATCTTTCCCCGGTGGCGGAAGTAAAGACAGTACTTTTGATGGGACAGTTGGGAAGCGCGATGGGCGATGCGCTGGCGGATGTTCTGTTAGGAAAGAGCTATCCATCCGGTAAGCTGACGATGACCTGGGCGCCGATCAACACCTATCCGTCTACAGCGGGATTCGGACACCCTGATGATACCTATTATAAAGAAGGTATTTATGTAGGCTACCGTTATTTTGACCGTACCGATATTCAGCCGATCTATCCGTTTGGTTTTGGTATGGGCTATACGGACTTTACTGTGACACCGATGAAGATGACGGCGGATGAGAAAATGGTCACGGTGACGGCGAAAGTAAAAAATATTGGCGCGGCGGCAGGAAAAGAAATTATGCAGGTGTATTATTCTGCGCCGGCAGGAAAGCTGGATAAGCCATATCAGGAACTGGCTGGTTATGCAAAAACAAAAGAACTGCAGCCGCAGGAAGAACAGGATATCAGTGTAACTTTTCCGATAGTTTCGATGGCTTCCTATGACACAGAGAGAGCCGCATGGGTGCTGGAAGCAGGTACTTATTATGTGCGTATCGGTAATTGTTCCAGAAATACACATATCTGCGGCGGCATACGTCTGGAGAGAGAAGTGATTACAGAGAAGGTGAAAAATATCTGCGGTGAACCGGGATTTGCAGATTTAAAAATGGAAGCAAAAGCAATCACCTATCCGGGCGAGCAGGCAGAGATGGAAACGGCGGAGATGATTACCGTGGATGCTGCGAAGATCACACAGACGACGATTACCTATGGGGATGTGATGCCGGAATTAACTGGCGCAGGCTGCAGCTTCAGGGAAGTAAAAGACGGTGTGAAATCACTGGATGAATTTGTGGCCGGACTGAGTGATGAGCAGATGGCGTATCTTTGCATCGGAGCGCATGAGGAGAGTACGGGAAAGAGTGTGATGGAAGTAATCGGAAGTGCGTCTTTTGGAGTGGCAGGCGCTGCCGGCGAGACAACCGGAAAACTGTCAGATTTGGGGGTAGAGGCACTTGTGATGGCAGACGGACCGGCAGGCCTTCGTTTGAATACCTGTTATACTTATGTGGACAGCGTGGCGAGGGGAACGTCTATGGCGTTGCCGGAAACCTTTGCAGATTTCCTTGATCCGCAGATTATAGAAGGAATGAAAGATGCCGCAAGGAAGCAGAAAGCGGAGGCCGGAGAACATGTATTTTATCAGTATTGTACGGCAATTCCGATCGGCATGGCGCTGGCGCAGTCCTGGAATAGTGAGCTGTGCAGAATCTGCGGCGATATTGTCGGAAAAGAGATGGAATTGTTTGGTGTGCATTTGTGGCTTGCGCCGGCGATGAATATTTATCGCTCTCCGATGTGCGGGCGCAATTTTGAATATTATTCGGAGGATCCGGTATTATCCGGCAGTATTCCGGCAGCGATCACAGAAGGTGTGCAGGCGCATCCGGGCCGTGGGACAACGATTAAGCACCTCGCCTGCAACAATCAGGAGACGAACCGTTACTTCTCTAACAGTGTTTTAAGCGAACGTGCACTGCGCGAGATTTATTTAAAAGGATTTGAAATCTGCGTAAAACAGGCGCATCCGCATACAGTAATGACTTCATACAACCTGATTAATGGCGAACATGCCTGCAGCAGCAAAGACATTCAGACATATGTATTGCGTGATGAGTGGGGATTTAAAGGATTTGTAATGACAGACTGGTTGGTGACCGGAGGTATGGGCAAAACAGGAAACGTACATTCGTGTGCGTCCGCGGCCGGATGTGTAAAAGCCGGAAACGATGTGATCATGCCGGGAATGCCGTCTGACAAGGAGGATATTTTAAAAGCGCTTCAGGATGCGTCGCACCCCTATGCGCTGTCAAGGGCGGAATTGCAGACCTCTGCGAAACGTGTAATGGAAATGATTTTAAAGCTGGCATAAAGGCAGATACCCCGGAGCTGCTCTCCCGGGTATCTGCGGTTAGAGAGGGATAAACAACATGGATATGACCATTTTACAGACGTTAAAAGAAAACGTGGAAAAAGTGATGATCGGAAACGAGCGCACGATCGAACTGGTACTGACTGCGATATTGGCACAGGGACATATTTTGCTGGAGGATGTGCCAGGTACAGGGAAAACCGTGCTGGCAAAATCACTGGCAAAATCGGTGCAGGCAGATTTTGGGCGTGTACAATTTACTCCGGATCTGCTTCCGTCGGATGTGACAGGATTGAATTATTTTGACGCAAAGCAGGGAAAATTTGTTTTCTCAAAAGGTCCGGTGTTCTGCAACATCTTGTTGGCGGATGAGATCAATCGCGCCACGCCGAAAACACAGAGCAGTCTCTTGGAATGTATGGCGGAACGTCAGGTGACGGTAGACGGTGTGACGCGTCCGCTGACGGAACCGTTTCTGGTAATTGCTACTCAGAACCCATTGGAAACGCTGGGAACCTTTCCGCTTCCGGAAGCGCAGATGGACCGTTTTCTGATGCAAATCTCTATGGGGGATTTAAACGAAACACAGGAGCGCGCTATGGTAAGCCGCTTTTTGAAAAAAGAACCGCTGACGGAACTTTCAGCGGTCTGTACGAACGACACACTGGTTGAAATGCAAAAAAGATGCCGGGAAATTTATGTGCATCCGGAACTTTTGAATTACATGGTGGCTTTGATTCACGCGACCAGAAAACATGGAAAAGTGGCGCACGGCGTCAGCCCGCGCGGAACGCTGGCTTTTGTACATGCGGCGCAGGGATTTGCTATGGTAAACGGCAGAGATTATGTGGTTCCGGAGGATGTGAAAACGGTGGCGGTGCCGGTACTGGCTCATCGCCTAAGCCTTTCGGTAGATGCGGATGGCAGCC
The DNA here is from genome assembly GCA_937915375.1 of uncultured Marvinbryantia sp. Classification (GTDB taxonomy): domain Bacteria; phylum Bacillota; class Clostridia; order Lachnospirales; family Lachnospiraceae; genus Marvinbryantia. The sequence continues at coordinate 5,036 of CALDMO010000040.1, read as the reverse complement.
GTGCGGCGAAAAAAGTAATAGAGGACATTCTCGGCAGTACGGCGCTGCCGACAGAAGACTGGGCAAAGCGTTAGCGGAAAGGATTCAGTTATGTTAATTCTATTGCTTGTATGTGTACTGTTGGCGCTTTGGCTGCAGCATCAGCTCTACCGCAGATACTGGTACCGTAATCTTGAGGTTGTAACCCGATTTGAGGATGCCTACGCTTATGAGGGAGATAGTTCCTGTTTAAAAGAGGAGATTGTAAATGACAAGCATATGCCGCTGCCGGCGGTTGAGGTACGTTTGTCTATGAGCCGCAATCTTTTGTTTATGGGGGAGGCAAAAGAAAATACCAATGTGACGGATTTGAGCTATAAACGGGACATTTTTTCTTTATTTTTGCGTCAAAAAGTGATTCGTACATTGCCGTTTGTCTGTAAAAAGAGAGGTTTTTATCAGATACGGCAGGCAGAAGTAGTTGGCAGTGATTTTTTATTTGAGAAGGAATTCTATTTGACAGTTCCGCAAAAAACTCAGATGTATGTGTATCCGGCACAGACGGACGTCCGCCGGATCGAGTTGATTTGTCAGGCGGTTTCCGGGATGGTACTGGTACAGAATCGACTTTATCCGGATCCGTTTGAATTTGCCGGCATTCGAGAATACAGGCCGACCGATCCGATGCGCCAGATTAACTGGAAGGCATCGGCCAGAAGCGAATCCTTAATGGTCAATCAATATGACTCGACGACGAATATTCAGCTAACAGTAGTTTTAGATGTGGAGGATTCCGGTATTTTAAAATATGATGTGCTGGTAGAAGAATCCATTCGTATCACAGCGTCACTGGCAGCACGGATGATTCGCGGCAGGATGGAACTGCGGATTGTCAGTAATGCTGTTTATCAGAATTATGACAAAGAGCAGCCACAGGAAGAAGCATTATCTTTGTATATGAAAGCAGGGGGAGGACGACTGCAGGAATTAAACCGCAGATTGGCTAGTGTAGATGTGGGGCGTACAGCAGAAAATGTTTCTAAAGTGATTGAAAGAGAACTGCAGAAACACAGTGGCGGGCATATTTATGTGGTGATTTCCAAAAATCAGACAAAAGCTGTTCAGGAATCATTGAGATTGCTGTCAAATGCCGGGCAGATATTATGGGTGGTGCCGGTTTACCCGGATATGGAGCTGACAGTTTCCGGCAGTCGGGGAATCCGTATGATGCGCTGGGAGGTGGATCCATGTTAAAAACAGAAAAAAAGATGCTGGCAGTGCTTTCCTTTTTTCATGCTGTGCTGCTTTGCAGTGTTTTTTATCCTGTGCTGGCGGCAGTGTTTCGGATGAAAACGGCAGAAACGCACGGCTATCTGCTGCAGTGCCTCTGGCTGTTTGTGCCGGTGCTGATCAGCTATTGGGGCATCCGCAGGATCAAAGGGGTTTTCGGGTATTTGCTGATCGCGGCAGGTACCTGTTGGGGAATCTTTCAGTTTACGGACTGCATTTTGACAACCGTTTTGACAGTCTTGATTTTTTTGATTCGATGTTATGTACGGATTCGCAGAGGACAGATCCGTAAATTGATGCAGGAAATGCCGGGAGAGACCGGAGCAAATCTGGAAAAAGAACTGTGGGAGATCCCAACGCTGCTTGATCGTCCTCAGATGTGGCATTGGGGTTTGTTCGCACTGGCTTATCTGTTGTTAATTTTCCTGAAACGGGAAGATCTGCTGCGCACGGTTTTCTGGCTGCTGCTGGCAGAAATTGTAATCTGTTTTCTTTTCACTTGCATAGACCGGATGATGAATTTTATTGCGGTGAAACAGCATATTGCCAATCTGCCGGGCAGAGCAGTGCGTCGGATTTCTTATCTGGTGTTTGGCATCGGTGTTCTGCTTCTTATCGTGTTTCTGCTGCCGGCTGTTTTATATAACGAAGAACCTTTGACTAAAATACGTTTGGAACCACGGGAGACGATTGCAGAGAGCGAGCAGGAAACGCACCAGCAGGCGGACGGAGGTATGGAAGAAATGCTGGCAGGTCTGATCGGTGAAGTAAAAGAACCGCCGCGCTGGCTGATGTTTCTTTCGGAACTCATTCGTTATGCGGCGCTGACAGCAATTACGTTTGGAGCAATTTACATTTTGTGCAGACTGGGAAAGCAGGCGCTGCAGTTGTTTGCAAGCGGAGGGGAAGAAGAAGATGAAATTATTTTTCTGGGTGAAGAAGCACAGGAAGATCTGCGTGGAGGTGCCGGAAAATTCCGCTCTGATGAAAAATGGAATTCCCCGAATAGAAAGATTCGCCGCAGGTATAAAAAGGTGATTATTCGGGGACGGAAACAGCGCCCGTCAGGCTGGGAGTCACCGGCAGAGTTGGAAGCGTCTGCGGATCTAAAGAATGTGGCAGACAAAGAAAAATTCCATATGCTCTATGAAAAAGCGAGATACAGCCGCGAGGGCTGTACCAAAGAAGAAGTACAGGATATGCAGTTTTAAAAATATTAGTAGGAGATTATATTTATGAAATCACAGCGTTATAATTTATGGAAAAAAGAGGAATATCATTATTCGCAGGCATACGGTTTTGTGCCTAATATCGTCAGTTATTTGCATGAGGACAACGAAATACGTCCGTGTATTGTGGTGGCTCCAGGCGGCGGCTATCGTATTGTTTCTCCAACAGAGGGAGAAATTGTGGCAAAGAAATTTTACGAGAAGGGATACAACGCGTTTGTGTGTACTTATACGACGAACATTACTGGTCTGGCAGTATTGGGAATGCAGCCGCTGAATGATTTGTCACGCGCAGTACGTTTTATCAGAAGTGAGGCAAAGCAATTCTGCATCGATCCGGAAAAGGTGGTGGTTTGCGGATTTTCAGCAGCGGGACATTTGTGCGCGAGTCTCTGTGTGCATTATGAGGATGTGGGGGACGAGGTCTATGGCGCATATTCGAATCGACCGAATGCGGCTATTTTGTCTTATCCGGTGATAACTGCCGGAGAAAAGGCGCACCGTGATTCGTTTACAGCGCTTTTAGGCGAAGGGGCATCTGCTCAGGAATTGGAATATATGTCCCTGGAAACACAGGTGAAAAAAAGTACGCCGCCGTGCTTTTTATGGCAGACAGCAGAGGATGATATTGTTCCGGTAGAAAACAGTTATTTGTTTGCGCAGGCCTGCCTGGAAAAAGGCGTTCCGTTTGCGCACCATGTATTTCCGTTTGGGGGACACGGTCTGTCTCTGGCAGATGAAAACTGGTCAAATCGTGAATACGGAATGCCGTATACCAGAGAGCAGAGCGAGCGTGTATTAGAGCAGATCAAAAACGGGCGGCTGCAGCTTGCAGCTGAGCGTGAAGAAAACGTGCGGAATGACTGCAACGAAAATGGTGTGCAGGATCAGGCGGAGAAAAGGCCGCCGATGCAGGATGTGGCAGTCTGGCCGGATCTGGCGGATACTTGGATCAGGATGGTTTTGAATAATAAATAAGATTAGGGTTGCTTTTTTATAATTGAAAGTATTTTTGCTTAATCTCATCCACCGGCATAGGGAATCCAGTCCACAGACGAAACGCTTCCGCGCCCTGAAAAAGAAGCATATACAGTCCGTTGAAACAGGCGCAGCCGCGTTGTTTTGCTTGTGTCATCAGCCTGGTTTCACGCGGATTGTAAATAATATCCGAGACGATCAAATTTTCATGCAGCATAGAGGTCTCCGGGATAGGACTGGCATCTGTATGCGGAACCATGCCGACGTTTGTAGCATTTGTCAAGATAGCGCTGTCAGAGAGTTGCCGGCGCAGTTCACCGCAGTCTGCAAGGTCATGTAAAGTGACACTGCAGGCTGTATTTTTATTTAAAAGATCAGCAAACTCCTGCGCACGCTGCCAGGAACGGCTTTTTCGGTTGAAGAGAGCAATTTCTGAAACACCGTCAAGCGCAGCCTGGACAGCAATTGCCGTAGCCGCGCCGCCTGCGCCGAGCAGAGTCATTTTTTTTCCTATAATATTATATCCGGCTTCTTTTACGGAAGACATATATCCAACGCCGTCAGTGTTATGACCAATGAATTTACCATTTTCAATCACCACGGTATTGACAGCTTTCATCAGAGAAGCAGCAGGAGAGAGGATGTCTGCCAGCTCGTACATGCGTGTTTTGACCGGCATAGTGCAGTTAAAACCGCGGGCATTGAGACATTTTAAGGCTTTGATGGTTTCCTCCAGAGTAGCTTCTGTTGTTTCAAAACAAAGATAAGCATAATCCAGATGCAGCAGGCGGAATGCCTCGTTATGCATCAGAGGTGAAATGCTGTGCGACACCGGACTGCCGAGAAGTCCCGTTAGGCGGGTGTGACCGTTGAGAATGTGTACTGTATTCATAAAATGCTCCTTATTTTTTGTGTTTTCTCTATCATATCGTTTCAATCTGTTTAATACAATACAGATTTTTGAAAAATGCAAATACGCAATAAAAACATACCGGATACGAGAAAGATTCGTGCAAAAAGCAATATGGAAATTCCTACATAGATATGCTATACTGCTTTCTAAATTTACCTTAAAAAAGAAACTTCTGGATATAGAAAGAAATCTTATCGATAAATGATACAAGAATGGAGAGATGATCATGGCGAAAACAGTAGCGATCCGAAATCTGATCCTTGGAGAAGGACTTCCGAAAATCTGTGTTCCGATCGTGGGCAGCAACAAAGAAGAAATCATTAAAGCGGCACAGGCGATTGTGCGCTGCAGACCGGATATGGCAGAGTGGCGGGCAGACTATTTGCAGCAGGTCTGTGAGTTTGCGCAGACGGAAGAAATTTTAGGGGAATTACGAGAAATTCTCGGGGAGATCCCTCTGCTGTTTACGTTCCGTACAGCTGCGGAGGGCGGCGAACAGGAAATTGCGCAGGAGAGCTATATTGCGCTTTACAAAAAAGTGATGGAAAGTGGTCTTGTCGATGCCATTGATGTGGAGCTGTTTTTGGGAGATACGCTTGTCACAGCGCTGACTGCGTATGCGCATGAGAACAACGTCAAAGTCATTG
>CALDMO010000039.1 GCA_937915375.1 uncultured Marvinbryantia sp. | reverse complement strand
TTATCCTTGACATTACTTTTAAGGTGAAGTGTTACCAATCATTGACACCTATACAATAATCATAAATAAAGAATTTCATCACTGCTTTTTGTCCTTCTATATGAAAGATGTGTTCTTTTTCTATGCGCCGTGTCATTCCCTGATGTTCATAAAAGCCGAAATTACAGCTTGTATCTGTAAATAAATAAAACTCTTTTAAATTTGCCTGTTTCATATAATCGAGGGCAGATTGAAAAAGAATTTTGCCGATTCCTTTTCCGCGGCAGGAAGAGCTGACCGCAAATAATGCAAGTTCTGCCGGATATACTTTTTTATTTTCTTGCAGCAGTTGTTTATCAATACCGGATACATTTTTAAAAATATCGGATACTTTTCGTCCTTCCTTTGAACAATACAGTGATAGTATGGATTTTACCTGTAACCATCGGTCTGAAAAGGAACAGTTATGATTTTTAATGTCATTTGCTAATATAATACCAACCACATTTCCGTCAAATACAGCAACTCTTGAAAATGTATAATTTGTTAAGCAGCTGCTCAAAAAAACTTTTGCTAATTTTAATGCGGTTTTCGGACTGCAGAATTTATCATAGTTCCAGGTTTCTTTAATAATACTTTCCAGTGCTTTAAAATCCGTTTTTTGATATTCTCTAATTTCAATTTTCATGTGTATTCTCCTTGTCATTCAAATTTACAAAGGGCATGATAAACGATACAGCTACTGTAAAGTCAATGGGGAGAATAAAAGATTATAAAAATGATATTGTTTTTGTATATTCCTGCGAAAATTCTCCCTGCAGGTTAAAATTATGCTGCATGGGACCGGATCCGTTTCCTAAATCCAGCATGGCGGACAGAGCTCCGGAAATGTAATCTTTTGCCCGCTGCACAGACGTTTCCAGTGAAAACCCTTTTGCCAGATTTGCGGCAACGGCGCTGGACAATGTACATCCCGTGCCATGTGTGTTTGGATTTTGAATACGTTTTCCTTGAAACCAGCGAATCGTGCCGTCTGCGTATAGTAAATCATTCGCGTCATTCACACTGTGGCCGCCTTTTAGAAGGACAGCACAGCCGTAGGTTTTGCCAATCTGGGCGGCAGCCGTTTGCATATCTTTTTCAGTTTGGATTGTCAGGCCGGAAAGAATTTGGGCTTCGGGAATGTTCGGTGTGACAAGAGTGGAAATCGGCAGCAGTTCGTTAATCAGGGTTTGAATGGCATCGGTTTTCATAAGCGAAGAGCCGCTGGTTGCAACCATAACGGGATCTACTACAATATTTGCAGCTTTATAACAGCGGAGACGATTCGCAATTACCTGAATCAGTGCAGAGGAAGATACCATGCCGATTTTAACGGCATCTGGAAAAATATCTTCAAATACCGCGTCAAGCTGTGCCTGTAAAAAGGCCGGAGTGGATTCCAGAATAGCTCTTACGCCGGTTGTATTCTGCGCAGTCAGAGCGGTGATCGCGCTCATGGCGTATACGCCGTTCATTGTCATTGTTTTTATATCTGCCTGAATACCGGCGCCTCCGCTGCAATCAGAACCTGCGATGGATAATACTGTTTTCATGGTGTTTCTCCTTTTTGGTTGATATGTAAAAAATCTTTGAGATAGTAGTCGCACAGTTTTTGTAATTCTTTCTGCCGCGGTTCGCTTTTATCATATACAGCCGCAATCGTAAATCCATCGGATTTTGCTGTCTGGACGGCGTGCAGAGCATCTTCAAAGATAATCGTACTGTTGCGGTCGGCATGAAAATATTCCAGCGCTTTGCGGTAAATATCCGGTTCATTTTTGCCGTGCCCTATTTCACTGCAGGTAAAAATTGCTTCAAAGAATGTATTCATTCGACAGCGATTTAAAGCTGCTTCAATTAGGCTTCGGTCTGTCGCTGTCGCAATGCACATGGAGATGCCGGATTGTTTTAATTCCTGTAGGAAGTCGATCACACCCGGTTTTGGCTGCGCATCATATAGATAAAAATGTTCCAGTGCGCGGTTGATACCAGTAATGATCTGCTCTACGGAGAGCGAAAGCGCGTACTCTTTTTTTAGATAGTGTGCAGCTTGCAGCGTGCTTAATGTTCGAACATCATTTGGCAGGGAAGCTTTTGGCTTTTTACCGAGAGAGCGAAGATAAACCTCTGCGATGGTATCCCAGATAAACATAGTATCAAACAGTGTTCCGTCGAAATCAAAAATAGCATATCTTATTTTCATGCGCATACCATTTCCTCAGACAAACGGCGCAGCAGACGACATTCGTTTTCAATATCTTCTGCAGAAAAGATTGCGCTGACTAAAGCAACGCCATCGACACCGGTACCGGAAAGCTCAGAAATATTTGATTTACAGATACCTCCGATGGCAACCACAGGAACATCCACGGCTGTACAGATCTTTTGCAGGATTTCTTTTGAAAGTACGCTTGCGTCTGTTTTGGTAGAAGTGGAAAACATGGCGCCTACGCCGAGGCAGTCCGCGCCGTTTTTTACAGCCTCAAGGGCTTCTTCCAAAGAATGGACAGATACACCGATCATCATATCGCTGCCTACTTTTTGACGAACCTGAGCGGCAGACATATCTTCCTGTCCGACATGAATTCCGTCTGCCTTGCATTTTAGAGCAATTTCTACGTTATCGTTGATGAAAAACGGAACACTGTACTGTCTGCATAGAGCGGAAATCTCCAGAGCTTCAGCCAGAAAATCGTTTTCATTTAAATCTTTTTCGCGGAGCTGCACACAGGTTGCGCCGCCTTTTAAAGCAGCTTCTACCTGTTCATACAGACTTTGCTTACCAATCCATGCCCGATCTGTAACAGCATAGAGCAGCATGTTTTTTTTATCGCAGTTCATACTTTGCACCCTCCTCTAATTTCGCTGCGGTCAAATGATAAACGGCATCAATGATATAGTTTCGATATGTAGAATTTCCATCAAATTCTGTAAGTCTCTGGTGTGCAATTTCTCCTGCAAGTCCCATTGCGCATACGGCTGCGGCAGCAGCTTCCAATGGCTGGTCAGGATTTGCAGTCACGAAAGCCGCAGTCATAGCGGAAAGCTGGCATCCGGTTCCGGTGATCATTGACATCATTGGATGGCCGTTGCGGATACAGTAGGCTTTTTGTCTGTCGGCTACAATGTCGATCGCGCCGGTAATGGCAATGACAGTCTTTGTTTTTTCAGAGAAGCTTTTCGCAAAGGCAACCGCTTCGTTTAAATTTTCTTCGGTCACTTTATCAGCAAGGTCTGCGTCTACACCCTTGGTAGTACCGCTGCCGGATGCCAGAGTTTTGATTTCGGAGATATTTCCCCGTATCACAGAGAACTGTATTTCTTTCAAAAGTTTTTGGGCAGTTTCGGTTCTTAAGGTGGAAGCGCCTGCTCCGACAGGATCCAGGATAACAGGATGGCTCAGCTCATTTGCGCGTTTTCCTGCAATCAGCATAGACGCAATCGTGCGTTGATTTAATGTGCCGATATTGATATTCAGCCCGGCACAAATGGAGGTAATTTCTGAAGCTTCCGCCTGATCGTCTGCCATGATCGGTGAGGCGCCGCAGGCAAGTACGATATTTGCGCAGTCATTAACAGTTACATAATTGGTGATGTTGTGAATTAGAGGGCAAGTTGTTCTTACCTTTTCAAGAATTGTTCCAAACATAGTGAAACCTCCTGCAAGTATTGTTTTATTTTTTAGCAGCAGTTCGTTTGAACGCCGCAAAACAGCCGCAGCCTCCTTTTTAGAAAAGAAAAACAGGAGACTACCCAATAGGGCACCTCCTGTAAAAAATCCTTGTGTGACGACTTCCTACGGCGGCATTATCCGCATCAGGTAAAAGGGTCGAAGTTGATTACTTCCTCTCAGCCTGCCGACACAAGCTCCCCTGCTGTTTTGGTGTCATTATAGCACGATTAATAGAAAAAACAAGTAGTGTGAAAAATGAAATTTTTTATGTGTGTACGCTTCCGCCTTGACAGAACCCCAATCCTGTGATAGCTTTAATTACAGAACTTTAAAGAAACAAAACGCAGAGAAAAAGAGAGTACATGTATCTGCAAAGGCAGCGGCGGGAGGATCCGGCGCCGGGTATTACAGAGAAATCCCAGATGCTGAGAGGGATGTGCCGGGGTATGTGGAAGATGGCTTTGGAGCGGTGCACCGAACAGGATGTGAGCGATGAAAATTAAATTGCGCTTTCAGGCTTGTAAGGCTGCAACAGGAACCGCCTGTTACAGCGGCAGAGTGTAGAATGCACTCGATGAGATTCGTATCGTGAGGTACGGATGAAGTGAAGTGGTATCACGGGTTTTTATACGCCTGTCTTCTCAGAATGGGAAGGCAGGCGTTTTATCGTATAGGAAACATTGTTCTCCGGTATGATAAAAGCTGTGCAATGATTACACTTCGGAGAGGCCCACGACTTCGAAAATGCTCTGATATTTTCGATGGATATGCGGCTGACAAAATAAAGGAAAAGGAGAATCAACATGGACAAAAAGAAATATTATATCACTACCGCGATTGCCTATACATCAGGCAAGCCGCACATCGGCAATACCTATGAAATTATTCTTGCCGATGCGATTGCACGTTTTAAAAGAGAGCAGGGCTATGACGTATTTTTCCAGACAGGAACAGACGAGCATGGACAGAAAATCGAACTGAAAGCCGCAGAGGCGGGAGTGACACCAAAAGAATTTGTGGACGGAGTGGCAGGAGAAATCAAACGTCTCTGGGATCTGTCCAATACCTCTTATGATAAATTTATCCGTACCACGGATGCGGAACATGAGAAACAGGTACAGAAGATTTTCAAAAAACTGTATGATCAGGGTGACATTTATAAGGGATCTTATGAAGGCTTGTACTGTACGCCTTGCGAATCCTTCTGGACGGAGTCACAGTTGGTGGATGGAAAATGTCCGGACTGCGGACGTGAGGTAAAACCGGCGAAGGAAGAGGCATATTTCTTCAGAATGAGCAAATATGCAGACCGTCTGATCGAGCATATCAATACACATCCGGAATTTATTCAGCCGGTATCCAGAAAAAATGAGATGATGAACAACTTCCTGCTTCCGGGACTGCAGGATCTCTGTGTTTCCAGAACTTCCTTTACCTGGGGGATTCCGGTAGATTTTGATCCGAAGCATGTGGTATATGTGTGGTTAGATGCATTGACAAACTACATTACCGGAATCGGTTATGACTGTGACGGAAATCATACCGAGCAGTTCAAGAAAAATTGGCCTGCTGATCTGCATCTTATCGGAAAGGATATCATCCGTTTCCATACGATTTATTGGCCGATCTTTTTGATGGCGTTGGATCTGCCGCTGCCGAAGCAGATTTTCGGACATCCGTGGCTGCTGCAGGGCGACGGTAAAATGAGCAAATCCAAAGGAAATGTAATCTATGCGGATGATCTGGCAGATTTCTTTGGCGTGGACGCGGTACGTTATTTCGTTCTGCATGAAATGCCGTTTGAAAATGACGGTGTGATCACATGGGATTTGATGGTAGAACGTTTGAATTCTGATCTGGCAAATACACTGGGCAATCTGGTAAACCGTACAATTTCCATGTCAAATAAATATTTTGGCGGTGTGGTATCAGATAAGGGAGTCGCAGAAGAAGTGGATGCGGATCTGAAAGCAGTCGTAAACGGAACGGCCGGAAAAGTAGCAGAAAAAATGGAGAAGCTGCGTGTGGCGGATGCAATCAGCGAGATCTTTACGCTCTTTAAACGCTGTAACAAATATATCGATGAGACCATGCCGTGGGCATTGGCAAAGGACGAGGCAAAACAGGATCGTCTGGCAACCGTTCTTTACAATTTGGTAGAGAGTATTTCCATCGGCGCATCTCTTTTGGAATCTTTCATGCCGGAAACTTCCGCAAAAGTGCTGGCACAGTTAAACGCACAGAAGAGAAGCCTGGAAGACTGTGAAAAATTTGGTCTGTATGTATCAGGCAATAAAGTAACCGAAAAACCGGAAATTCTCTTTGCACGTCTTGATTTAAAAGAAGTGCTGGAAAAAGTGGAAGTTCTGCAGGCAGCGCAGAAAGCGGCGGCAGGTGCGACAGAGGAAACTCCGGAAGAGGAGGAAACGGTAATTGATATCGAGCCGAAAGCGGAAATTAGTTTTGATGATTTTGAAAAGCTGCAGTTTCAGGTAGGAGAGATCATTGCCTGTGAGGAAGTGAAAAAATCTAAAAAGCTGCTTTGCAGTCAGGTGAAGATTGGCAGTCAGGTAAAACAGATTGTTTCCGGAATTAAGGCACATTACAGCGCGCAGGAAATGGTTGGAAAAAAAGTAATGGTGCTGGTGAATTTAAAGCCTGCAAAACTGGCTGGCGTACTGTCGGAGGGAATGATTCTCTGTGCGGAAAATGAAAAAGGAGAGCTGTCTTTGATGGTGCCGGAGAAAGAGATGCCGGCCGGGGCAGAAATCTGCTGATAGCAGTGTAACAAGGGAAAATTTAAATTAATTACATGGGAGTATGGGAGCAGTTGAAAGGCTGCTCCTGAAACAATAATATTAGAGAGCCGATCGATTCTTTTTAAAATCAATCGGCTCTCTAATGATTTGCCATTTCCATTGGACTTTTTACCTTTCTCTTTTGTAGATTATGGGTATATCTTTATGATGCCATTGGACTATACCTTTTCTTTCTGTAAGTTTCGTGTTCTTTTGTACTTTCCTGAAATCACATTTCTTAATCGGTTTTCTAATCTTTTAAAATATATTATCAAAATGATTATTTATCATTTTCTAATTTCATTTCTTAAATAAAATTTCTAAATCTTCTGTTTTTAAAATTGTCCTTAAGTGTTTGTTTCTCAGAACTTTGATAAGTTTCTTAGTTCGAAAATCATCTTCCCGAATGCTATCACCTATGTAATTTTCTAAGTTTCTTTTTTAAAAACGAATCTTAAATCTATTACATTTAAAAATGATATTTAAGTTTTGTTCTTAGAAAAAATTTCTAAATATTTCCTTTGGTAATTTATTTTATTTCTTAGAAAATTTTTTTAAGAAGATCTTTTTTCAGGTTACTTTCTAAATTCTTATTAAGAATTATTATTGAAAGATTTTTTGAGGTAACTCGTTATGTTTTCGGTGGTCTGTCCTCCTTTTCTTTATTTGTTGTAATCAATATAACAGATAAAAACTATTTTGTCAACAATAAAATTGAAAAAAATAAAAAAATTTTTTAGAAGTTAGAAATTGAGTAAAATATAATATAATAATCAGAAAATTAAAACAGTTAGAACAATATAAATATTTAGTGTATTTTTTGAAAATTGAGAAAAATACGTATGCCGGATGAACGTATGAGCGTAAGCGGTTAGATATTGACGTTTGGCTAAAACCCTTTTATAATACCGATATGCAGGTTACGGACCCGGACTCACTTTGGGATAACGACTGTGAATACACAGAAGGTGAGGTGGGTCTTTTTGTTTTATATGCTTGATAATTACGATTCTTTTGTCTATAACCTGTCCGCATATCTTTGTGAAAACGGACAGGAAGTTCTTGTACGGCGTGCTGACGATCTGTCGCTGCCGGAAATCCATGCGCTGCAGCCGGAAGGAATCATCCTGTCGCCCGGACCGAAACGTCCGCAGGATGCCGTCGAATGCCGCAGTGTTCTTCGTGAATTTCAAAATGAGATTCCCATTTTAGGTGTATGCCTGGGGCATCAGGTGATTGCGGAAGCTTTTGGGGCGGTTGTATCGAAAGGGGTACGTCCTATGCACGGAAAAATTTCTGTCCTTTCGCATGACGGTACAGGTTTGTTTGAGGGACTGCCGGAGAGATATCGCGTAACACGTTATCATTCTCTTGCCGTACGTGAAAACGGTTTTCCCCCACAATTGCGCATTAATGCGCGAACGGAGGACGGCGTGATTATGGGATTAGAGCACCGTATATTTCCGATTTACGGCGTACAGTTCCATCCGGAAGCAGTTTTGACCGAATATGGACATGAGCTTCTTGGCAATTTCCAGAAAATCTGTAAAAGGTGGTGGCAGACGCATGCAGCTTATAAAGCAGTTTAAACGATATCCAGCGGCTACGAGGATTTTTGAACAGCTGCACACACAGAAAAATGCCGCGTTTCTGGACTCCTCATTGACAGGAGAACTTGGACGCTATTCTATCATTGGAGTGCACCCCTATCTGACTCTGAAAAAAGAATATTATGGAAAAACAGAACGTTTTACCATAAATGGTATTACATCGGATGAATCCTTTGAATCTTATGTCAGCCGATATTTGAAGGAACACCGTGAAGAGAATAGAACAGGTCTGCCGATCAGTTCTGGTGCGGTTGGGTATTTCTCTTATGATTATGGCAGGAAAAAAGAAGGCGTTTCCACGCGTCATCCGGAAACAGTTTGTATTCCGGACAGTATGCTTGTGTTTTATGACGGATTCTTTGTGGAGGATCATGAGACACATACGCTGTACGTTATTGCAAACAGTCATGACTGGGATTGCGAATGTGGTATGGAAGAGATGCTGAGGATTCTGAAGTCTGCGGAACAGAGAGCTGAAGATACGGAGGACAGCCATATTTGTACAGCTTCAGATGCTTTGGGGCAGTGCCCTGCGCTTTGCGAAGCTTCTGTTCGAGTACCCGGCAGTTTTACTGCTAATTTTACGAAAGAGGATTACAAAAATGCTGTCCAGAGAATGATTGATTATATCATTGAAGGAGATATTTATATTGCGAATATGACACAGCAGCTTACTCTGCATAGTCCGATGCAGCCATATGAAATGTTTTGTCGTTTGCGTGAAAGTAATCCGGCGCCGTTTGGGGGATATTTTAATTATGATGATTTTCAGATTGTGTGTGCTTCTCCCGAACGTTTTCTGCAGATGAAAAACGGAACCATCCAGACACGACCAATTAAAGGAACGAGGAAACGCGGCAAAACACCTCAGGAGGATGAGGCACTTCGGTTGGAATTGGAGCAATCAGAAAAGGATAAAAGTGAACTTTTAATGATTGTAGATCTGGAGCGCAATGACTTGAATCGTGTTTGCATCCCTGGCTCTGTCAAAGTGACTGAATTGTTTAAAGTAGAAATGTATGCCACAGTGTTTCATTTGATTTCTAATATTATCGGACAGCTTCGGCCGGAACTTACGGTTATGGAACTTTTGAAAGCCGCTTTTCCAGGCGGTTCGATCACAGGGGCGCCCAAACTGCGCGCGATGGAGATTATTGATGAACTGGAGCATGGACAGCGCAATCTTTACACCGGATCCATAGGATATATTTCTCTGGACGGAGGTTGTGATTTTAACATTGTCATTCGTACCGCACTGTATCAGAATGGAGTCTATTATCTTGGCGTAGGCGGCGGTATTACGTGTGAATCGGAGCTGGAATTTGAATATGAAGAAACATTGCTCAAAGCAAAGGCGCTGCTTGATGCATGCAGCGTTTCATCCTGAGGTTTCAGCGACAGAAAAGAGGGGAATGCATGAAGATTACACTGGATGAAGGATATCAATTTGGACTTGGCGTTTTTGAGACGATTGCTGTAGAACAAAATAGACCGCTTTTGCTGGAAGAGCATCTGGAACGGCTGCACCATTCTCTTTGCGCACTTCATATCAATAAGACAATAAAAGCGGATGAAGTATTTGATTTTCTCAGCGGTCATAATTTGGAGCATCATGCATTGAAACTTATGGTTTCTGCTGAAAATACACTGTTTACTGTACGGCCAAATCCTTATCCGGCTTATAACGGAACAGTGACTGTGCCTGAATCCACACAGATGTTCCGCCTTAGTATAAGCAGCGTGCGGCGAAATGAAACATCACCTCTTGTTTTCCATAAAACGATGAATTATGCTGATAATTTGTTGGAGAAGCGACGTGTGCTGCGCGATGGCTTTGATGAAGTTATTTTTTGCAACAGTCGCGGCGAATTGTGTGAAGGCGCAGCAACAAATCTCTTTTTTGTGCGAAACAGAGAGCTTTTGACTCCACAGCTTTCTTGCGGAATTTTGCCCGGTATCATGCGCCGTTTTATATTGGAACATTTTCCGGTAACGGAATGTGTGCTGCGGCCATCCGATTTAACATCTATGGACGAATGTTTTGTTACCAACTCCCTTATGGGTATCATGCCTGTTCAAAGTCTGGACAGCTATACATTTCATCCGTACGGAATGTATGCGGACATCCAAAATTTTTACGCAGAATATGTCCGGTTACATAGAACTCCATGATATGTATTTCGAGCAGATACTTTTGTAAAAAGATCAGAAACGTATTATTATGGTTGAGAAAAAAACTCAAAGTTTGGCCTTGCGTTTTGGATTTCGGCAATGTAAAATAAGAAAAACGTATAGGGAGCCTATAGAATCAGGGGGTAATCGTATGTCGCTTTTAGAAAGATATTATTTTGACGGAAGCAAAAAATTGAAGCTGAAAAAACTGCCGACAGACAGTAAACAGGATGATGTAGAAAAAGAAAAGATCCTGAAAAAGACAGCAGAGAACCAGGAGAAGATTTTCGCTTTGCAGGATAAACTTTACGCGGAAGAAAAAGAAGGGCTGCTGATCGTTCTGCAGGCCAGAGACGCGGCCGGAAAGGACAGTACTATTCGTCATGTTATGGGAGGCGTTAATCCGCAGGGAGTGCAGGTGTATAGCTATAAGCAGCCGTCCAAGGAGGAACTGCAGCATGATTATCTGTGGCGCTGTGTCAATAATCTTCCGCGCCGCGGTATGATCGCTATTTTTAACCGCTCTTATTATGAGGACGTTCTGGTGGTGAAAGTACACAAACTGTATAGGAATTACAGGATGGCATCCAGATGTTTGAAAGAAACGGATTTTATCAAGAAACGATATAAACACATTCTTAATTTTGAAGAATATCTGCACGATGAAAGTTATCGGATTGTAAAGATTTTTCTTAATGTTTCTTCGGACAAACAAAAGGAACGTTTTATGGAGCGTTTGAATACGCCGGAGAAGAACTGGAAATTTTCCAGAAGTGATCTGACGGAGCGTGAACTTTGGGATAAGTATGACAAAGCTTACGAGGATGCGGTAAATGAGACGGCAACGAAGGAAAATCCTTGGTATGTGCTTCCGGCAGACCAGAAATGGTATACCAGATATCTGGTGTCGGAAGCGATTCTGGATGTGTTAAAGAAGATTGATCCGCAATACCCGGAGGTATCAAAGGAGGAAGCAGAGAAATTTGAATTTTACCGCGCGGAGTTAAGCGATACGGATGAGGGACTAAAACGGAACGAATAAAACAATTATATCTCTATTTTTTGAAAAGCTTTTTCTGCATAGCGGCAGGCAATCTGCTGCAGAACGGCGGCAAGCGCTGCCAAAAGCAAAAGTCCGCCAATAATTAATATCTGCATTGGGAGGCGCATACGGTAAAGCATTACAAAGACGAAACCGAGCGCAAAGCAGAGCGCGATGCAGAGAAGATCGGTCACAAGTGCAGTCATATTCTGTTTGACAGCTGCCTGCTCACTCGTCCAGTTAAGTTTTGGATAGAGCAGATCGCCGAGCAGCATCAGGTAGCCGAGCATTATCAGAGTGAAGGTAGCGATGAGCAGGGACGGAACCAACAGCCAGAGCGGGGTATGCAGCAGAATGGCACTGATTATCGGCAGCGCGACTGCGTAAGGATAAACGGCTGCTGCGCTGATGGCCAGCGAACAGATCATTTTTCCTTTTATAATATCTCTCGCGGAAACCGGAATAAACTTGAGATCTCCTATGTTTTGACCTTCACGGGAAATGCAGGTGGCTGATGACAGATTCATGGAGCTCATCAGACCGCTGACCGCAAAGACAATAAGTAAAAGAAGTCCGTTTAAAATATGGTCATCTGTTTGATGAATCAACGGCAGGAGCTGCTTCAGCGCGGGAACGATATCTTTCATTTGCGGTACGCTGAGAAACAGGGTCATCATCAGGATGAGCGGAACGATAAATGCCGTAACGACACAGTTTAAAAAGTAAATCGGTGTACGCACCAGCAGCTTCCATTCACGGGAGGCAAAGGCTGCAGCGGCGCCGGAGGAGCGCAGCGCTTTTTTGGTCTCACGGTCGGAAAGGCGCTCTTTTTTGGATGTAGTTTCGGTCATACCGGTAACGGCTTTCAGATAAACGCGGTTTCCAAACGCCAAGAATACTGCGACAAGCACGGCAGTGCTGAGCAGATAAAGAGCCAGCATCAGAAAATCCGTATGCAGCAGGGCATTTTTCGCCAGCGGCAGGTTTGGAAAGATCCAGGATAATCCGCTTACGATCGGCTGACTGTTTGTCATGACGGCAAGGATCGCGTCTGCATCCGGAGCCTGACCAAAGCGGGAGACGAGCATTCCGAGACTGGCCGAAAAAAAGATCAGTATCAGTGAAAAGAAGGTCATCAGCGCTTCCTTGTGTTTCCAGCTGCGGGTCAGATAAAGGACCAGTGTCCCCAGAAATGCGGCGTAAATGACCGGCAGAATGGGAACGGCCAGCAATATCGGAACGGCGATCAGCCAGAAGAGGATTCCGGCATGGGATGCAGAGGCAATCCCGGCCAGCAGCGGCAGTCCGATGAAGAGAGCGCTGATGTATTCATAAACCATGATAGTAAGAAATTTTGCGCCGACAATCTGCCAGGATGACAGCGGCATTGGCTGCAGGTATTCCAGATCTCTGGAAAAGAACATCACCGAAAGTACAAACGGCAGAGAAAATACCAGCAGCGTCAGGGAGAGAGCGGCAAAAAGAAGCTCGTACAGGAGCTCCTCCATATGAAGGGGCATAAGGAGTCTGTAAAGAAAAGCAGAGCTCTGAAAGAGTAGCCCCAAAAGGGGGAACATACAGATTCCGACCAGAATGATAAGCGCAGTCTGCGCTTTGCCGTTGGACTTTTTGGAATTGCCGCCGGTCAGACTGTTACTGCCGTTTTTGAGCAGTATATAGGTAAGTAGTAAACAATTACGCATTTTGTGTCATCTCCATAAATATTTCTTCCAGAGAAGATTCCTGCGGGTAGCAGGAGCGCAGTTTCTCCAGTGTGCCGACGTAGATAATAGTTCCGTGATTAATGACGGCAATGTTGTCGCAGAGCTTTTCTGCAGTTTCCAGTACATGCGTAGAAAAGAGCACAGAATTTCCGGCTGCGGCATGTTCGCGCATCATTTCTTTTAAGGCGAAAGCCGAGGTCGGGTCCAGTCCGGTCAGCGGTTCGTCTAGGATCCAGACAGACGGTTTGTGCAGCAGAGCGCCGATGACCATCAGCTTTTGCCGCATTCCGTGAGAATAACTCATAATGTGGCTGCCGAGGGCGTCATCGATGCCGAAGCGTTTCGAATAATTTTCAATACGGTTCTGGCGCAGATCCTTTGGAACACCGTAAATGTTGGCGCAGAAATTCAGGTATTCGATTCCCTTCAGACGCAGGAATTTGTCTGGAGAATCGGACACAAAGCCGAAGTGCTTTTTGGCCTCTAACGCGTCTGTTACAATGTTGTGTCCATTGAGGGAAATGGTTCCTTCGTCCGGCGTTACAATTCCGGTGATCATTTTTAAGGTGGTTGATTTACCGGCGCCGTTTGGACCGATAAAACCGGTAATTTTGCCGTCGGCAACATTCCAGTTGATGGAATCTACGGCTTTTTTACTGCTTCCGCCGTAGGTTTTGGATACATTTGTAAGTGTGATCATAATGTATTTCTCCTATGATAATAGATGCTGTATAGGTGCAGTTCGATCTTTCAGAAAGCATCCGAAACGTTGTCAGATCAGAATGCGGACTGCAGTTCCGTAGGCAGTTACTTCCGCAGCGCCCTGCATGACGGAGGAAGAGGAGTAGCGGATATTGATAATCGCGTCTGCTTCCAGCGCTTCGGCCTCGTCTACCATACGTTTTGTGGCGATTTTTCTGGCGCTGTCCAGCATTTCTGTATAGCTTTCAATTTCGCCTCCGACAATGGTTTTCATGCCGGCCATAAAATCTTTTCCCAAGTGCTTGCTCATGACGGTGCTTCCTTTCACCAGCCCGAGCGCTTCAATCTGTTTTCCGGGAATATAATCAATATTTAGAAGCTGCATCTTCTTCCCCTCCTTTGATTTGTTTGATTCGCTGCAGCAGCGCCAGGATGACGCCGAAAATGACAATCAGCAGCAGAGCCGTGCAGATGAAAATCGTCACGATGATTCCGATACTGAGCTGTGCGGTCAGCGCTTCTGAAAATAATATGAATAGAATCAGAGCCATTAAAAAAATAATCGTGGCCGAGGCAATGACCGGAGCGACATATTGTCTGCGATGATCTTGTTTTTTTACATTCATAAAAACAGCACCTTCTTTCTCCATTTCCTGCATTTTTTCCAGAAGGGCATCGGTATCCAGATGTTCCAGCAGCTGAGGCTGCTGTATCAGTTCTGAACAGAGCAGTTTTGCTTTCTCAAGGGAATGCTGTTCACGCTCAAGAACGATCAGATGGCGTCTGGCGCCGTCTGCGACTGTCAGTGTGCCTGCCTGCATTTGACGGATTTCTTCTAATGGGAAGGAAAGGCTGCGCAGGAATTTGATCTTTTTCAATTCCTCGACATCCGACAGAGAATAATCCCGATAACCGTTTTCTTTGCGGCTGGGATGCAAAAGCCCTTCCTGTTCATAAAAGCGGATATTCTTTTTGGTAATCCCAACCAGCGTTTCCACTTCCTGAATCTTCATAAATTTGTCACCTCCGTGTCTGTCTGCCATAAAATGGCTGGTTTATACAGATGCCTGTCGTCTGATAAAGGCATCCTATACCTTCCAGAAGGGGGAAAGTCAAGGGTTATTATATACTATTTAAAAAAAATGTGCTATGATGAGAAAAGAAAATGAGAAATTACAAAAATATGGAGGAATATATGATTTTTGATACGCATGCTCATTATGATGATGAGGCGTTTGATACAGACAGGGAGGAACTGCTTGGCAGTATGCGCGAAAACAATGTGCAGTATATTGTGAATGTCGGCGCTTCCATGCAGGGGGTTTTGGACACGGTCAGTCTGATGGAAAAATATGATCTGGTTTACGGTGCGCTCGGTATTCATCCGGATCATGCCGGTGATTTGACAGAAAAAGAGATGGAACAGCTGCATGCGCTGCTGCAAAAGGAAAAGGCGGTGGCAGTCGGAGAAATCGGTTTGGATTATTATTGGGATAAGGCATCTCATGAGGTGCAGAAAAAATGGTTTGCCGAGCAGCTGCATCTGGCGAGTGAATTGGAGCTGCCGATTAATGTGCACAGCCGGGAGGCATCACAGGATTCTTTTGATCTGATCTGTGCTGAACATGCAAAGCACCCGGGCTTTCGCGGCGGGATTATTCATTGTTATTCCGGTTCTCCGGAAATGGCAAGGGAATATGTCAAACGCGGGTATCATATTGGTATCGGCGGTGTAGTTACTTTTAAAAATGCGCGCGTGCTGAAAGAGGTCGCGGCACAGATTCCGCTGGAAGCGATCGTGGTGGAGACAGATTGTCCGTATTTGGCGCCGACGCCGTATCGCGGCAAGCGGAATTCTTCACTGTTTATTCCCTACATTATAGAAGAAATTGCCCGCATTAAGGAAGTGCCGCCGCAGGAAGTAGAAATGGCAACGTATCGCAATGCCTGCAGAGTTTATAATATACAGTAGTAGGAGTGAGTATGGAAAAATTATCAAATCCGCAAAAGACAATAGAAATTATACAGAAATATGAATTTGCTTTTCAGAAAAAATTCGGACAAAATTTTTTGATAGATGGTCATGTACTGAACAAGATTATTGCGGCAGCGGAAATCACGAAGGATGATTTTGTGCTGGAGATTGGTCCGGGTATAGGGACGATGACGCAGTATCTGGCGGAAGCGGCAGGAAAGGTGATGGCAGTAGAAATCGACCGTATGCTGATCCCGATCCTGCAGGAGACGCTTGCCGAATATGAAAATGTGGAAATCCTGAATGAGGATGTATTAAAAGTGGATATTGCCGCTTTGGTAGAAGAAAAAAATGGCGGCAAACCGATCAAGGTGGTAGCAAATCTGCCATATTATATTACAACGCCGATTATCATGGGGCTTCTGGAAAACCATGTGCCAGTGGAGAGTATTACGGTGATGGTGCAGAAAGAAGTAGCGATGCGTATGCAGGCAGGACCGGGCAGCAAGGATTACGGCGCGTTGTCGCTGGCAGTGCAGTATTACTGTGATCCGTATATTGTGGCGAATGTGCCGCCGAATTGCTTTATGCCGCGTCCGAAAGTGGGCAGCGCGGTGATCCGTTTGAAAACACATACACAGCCTCCGGTGACGACAAAGGATGAACAGCTGATGTTTCGGCTGATACGCGCGTCGTTTAATCAGAGAAGAAAAACGCTGGCGAATGGCCTGAATAACTCATCGGAACTTTCTTTTTCAAAAGAACAGATTGCGCAGGCAATCGAGAAGCTGGGCGTGTCGGCAAGCATTCGCGGAGAAGCCCTGACTTTAGAACAGTTCGCGGCGCTGGCGGATATTCTTGCGTCAGAGGTCTAAGAAGTGTTTGAAAAACAGTTATGCTGGGGATACAGGATTCAGAGCAGATTTTAGACGCAGAAGAAATGGGAAGGCAGGGGTAAGTATGAGAAAAGAGAAGATTGCTTTTCGGTCAAATGATGAAAGAACAGCAATTCATGCAGTGCAGTGGCTTCCGGAGCAAAAGCCGAGAGCGATTTTGCAGATTGTGCACGGAATGGCAGAATATGCGGAGCGTTACGAACCGTTTGCAAAGTTTTTGACAGAACAGGGATTTCTGGTTGTCGGACATGATCATCTGGGGCACGGCGCTTCGGTTTGTTCTGCCGAAGATTATGGATATTTTGCAGAGAAGAACGGCAATCAGACTTTGCTGAAAGATATTCACAAACTGCGAAAACAGACACAGAAAAAATATCCGGGTATTCCTTATTTTATACTGGGACACAGCATGGGATCGTTTTTGGTACGTCAGTATCTTTGTATCTACGCAGAAGGACTGGCGGGAGCGGTAATTATGGGAACCGGATATCAGCCGTGGATTTTGACGAAGTTTGGTATGGGACTTTGTAAAGTCAGAGCATGGCAGCGCGGATGGAGATACCGGAGTAATCTGATCGATTCTATGGCTTGCGGCGCCTATGCGCGTTATTTTAAAGGCGAGACAGGAAACGAATGGCTGAGCCGGAATCAAGAAAATGTGATGCGCTATACCAGAGATGAGCGCTGCGGTTTTCAGTTTACACTGAACGGATATTATAATCTGTTTTATAGTATTAACTGTCTGTCGTACCGCAGTTATCTGGAAAAAATGCCAAAAGACCTTCCGATTTTATTTGTATCCGGCGAGCAGGATCCGGTTGGGCAGTTTGGAAAGGGTGTGAAAAAGGTATATAAAACCTTTTTAAAACTTGGCATACAGGATGCTTCCTGCAAACTATACCCAGAAGACCGACATGAAATTCTCAATGAGATAGATGCGGATGTAGTAATGAAAGATATTTCAGAATGGCTGGAAAAGAAATTAGACAGATAAAAAAGAAAGAACAGAACAAAAAAGAATGTGTTTCGGCACATTCTTTTTTGTTTGTTCTATTATTTTAATTATTCTACTACAGTAATGGAAGTGATATGCGGATTTACACCTTCATACCAGTACAGGAAACCTTCCATGTCGATAACATCGCCGATTTCCAGTGCCTGTGCAGCTTTGTAAACGTCAGAAGAACTGTCACACAGATAAGATTCGATCAGGAAGGAGTAGGTTTCACCATCCAGAGAAACATTGAAGTACAGGTCATCGCCTTCAGAACCGGAACCATCCCAGTTGTACAGGTAAGCAACGTCGTTGCCTTCGTCATCCTGACCGGCAGCTTCTACTGTCATACCTTTGAATTCAACAAATTTATTCTGATGTTTGATCAGTTCATCTGTTCCCAGCAGAGCGGTTGCATCTGTGATCGGAGCAACGTATTCGTCTCCGCCTTCTACAAATTCAAAAGTAGCGTCCATAATTTCTACTTCACCGGACCATTCAGCTTTGTAACCGGTAACTTTGATCTTTGTACCCGGAACCAGTTTTTCGTAATCTTCTTCGGAGCAGGCCATATCGTACAGGAAGTATGCACCGTCTCTGTCCTGTGTGTAAACAGTAGCTTTATCTTCCCACCAGGACTGTTTTGCCTGAACGTAGGTTTCGATGACAACTTCGGAGTCGATTTCGGCATCCATGTATTCAGCGTAAGTCATAACACCCTCAGATTTGGTTTCCTGAGATTCGCTTTCGCTGGCAGCTTCAGTTTCCGCCTCGCTGGCAGCCTCTGTTTCTGTTTCGCTTACTGCCTCTGTGACAGCTTCTGTTTCTGTGCTTTCCTCAGCCATTACCGTGCCGGAAACAGCAAATGTAAGGGAAAGTGCTAAAAATAAAGCAACATTCTTTTTCATGATCATTCTCCTTTTTTCTTTGAGATGTATTTTCAACAAAGCCATTATATACCTCGTTATAAAAAGAATCAATGTCTTTCTTAAGATTTTCGATGCATGGCCGATCGAATGACATAGAGTAAAATCAGAATCCATGTCGCAGCGAGCACAGTCAATAAAATGACGGCCGTCTGTGGGAGAGGTCCAAGATCAGTTTTGCCGGACTGTTCCGCGCCGATTTCATTTAGGTGATGAAGCGAGGCAATATCACTATAAAGAGTTTCGATAAAGGCATCGTTGATCTCTTTTTTTCGGCGGACTGATTTGGCGGTGTCTTCGATCAGCTGTCCGGCGGCATCGCGCAGAGAGGCGGAGCCGTTGAATACCGGTGTAGTAAAGGTATGTTCTACATTATCGAGAAGAAGCTTCGCGGCCTTGATTTTTACATCATAGTATAATTCGTTGTCTTCACCAATTCTGGATAGATAATCCTGATATTCGGCGGCTTCCTGCGCTTTGAAAGTGACCGGTACATACCCTTCCGTCTGCGAATAAGCAATCTGTACCTCGTTCGTCAGCAGATACTGGGCGAACAGCCAGGAGGCAAGCACTTCTTGCGGATTTTCTTTATTAAAGATGCAGACAGACGGCCCCTGAGAGATCATCTGCGGATGTTCCGGATCAAACTGCGGGATCATACGGACTTCAGTCTCAAAATCTACCAGAGCTTCTTCGCTGATATCAACGAGAGGAGCGTGCGTGCCCATCCAGGTGGCACCGGCGGTGGAGTCGATCGCAAAAATACACTGACCGGCATTTAAGAAGTTTGCCGGATAACTGGAGATTTTAAAAGTGGAAAAAGCGCCGCTTTTTACATGATCCGCGATACTAAAAAGAAGATCCTTTGTAGTATCGTTGAAAAGATTAATTTCTCCGGCTTCCGTCGCGTAGCCGCTGCCTTTTTGCTGTGTCATCTGGATCATCATGTTGTCTGTAGATTTGTAGATAAATGGAATCAGCACGTTTTGCCCATTGACGAGATAATTTCCATTTTCATCCTTAGCGGTTGCCGCTTCGGAGACTTCCCAGATAAAATCCCAGGTGAGTGTTTCCGGCAGGGTGTAGCCAAGTTTTTCCACATAGGTTTTGTTAATGTAGCAAACCTCGGTGGAGCGCATATAAGGAACGGCATAATATTGTCCGTTCAGCATACATTCTTCCAGAAACTGCGGAACAATTTCGCTTTTTTCGGGCGAATCAAAGGGAAGTTCACTGCCGCCGAGACCGTATTTTTCATCGGCAAACAGATTGTCCAGCGGAACGACCGTATTATTTCCGGTCAGATACGTTGCGATATGATCCGGGTAGGTAATACAGACGTTTGGCGTGGTATTTGTGGAAATATTTGTGATCACATCGTTGTAAATCTTGCCGTAATCGGTATAAAGACGCAGATTCACAGTAATGTTCGGATAGAGCGCCTGAAAGTCGGAAATTGCTTTTTTGTAGATATTTGTCTGGGTTTTATTCGTATCATTTTTTGCCCAAAAGGTAATCTCATATTTTTTTGAAGTATCGAATGCTTCCGGTACCGTAAAATCTTGACGGCTTTTGGCGCCGTGACATCCGGTGAGAACCAGTACACAGGTCAGGGCAAGCAGAAGGAAAGAAAATCGTTTTCTGAAAGTTTTCATCCTTTGGTACCTCCTCTTGAGATGCCGGACATTACTTTTTCACGGAAAATTAGGAAAAGTATGACAAGCGGCAGGGAAATGACGACGACAGCGGCCATCATCGCCGGGATATTCTCGCGGCCGAAGCCGTTTTCACGGATTTCCTGAATGCCGTTTGATACCAGATAATAAGTCGGATCGTCGGTGATCAGGCGCGGCCA
This sequence comes from uncultured Marvinbryantia sp., assembly GCA_937915375.1. Lineage (GTDB taxonomy): Bacteria > Bacillota > Clostridia > Lachnospirales > Lachnospiraceae > Marvinbryantia. Next base: position 3,606 of record CALDMO010000039.1, on the reverse strand, counting down.
TACGTAGGAATTCCAACATTCGATTACTTTTAAAATGACGACAGTAATCAGAGTTGGCTTGCAGATCGGCATTAAAACTTTCCACAAATATTTCAGATCGGACGTACCGTCTACTTTTGCCGCTTTGTATAGTTCATCCGGCACCTGCTCGAAATTTTCTTTTAAGAGATAAATATAAAAAACGGAGGTGACAGACGGAAGGATCAGCCCTAAAAAGGTATTGCGCATGTTTAAATTGGTAATCGTTGCAAAGTTTGTGATAACGACCAGCTCATTGGGGATCATCATCAGCGCCAGGAACAGGGTAAATGTGATAGTTTTTCCTCTGAATTCCAAACGTGCGAAAGCAAACGCCGCAAGAGTGATTACAACGAGCATAATAGCAGTTGTTGCAACGGTAAAGATTAGGGTATTTGCCAGATATTTTGCCAGCGGCACTGCTGTAAAGGCGTCCAGATAGTTCTGCAGAGTCGGAGAGGCGGTGAAAAACGCCGGGATATGTTCTGCGTTGTAGGAACCATAGCTTTTTACAGAGGTCAGAATCATCCAATAAAAAGGAAACAGGACAATGATCGCCCAGAAAGTCAACAGCGTATAGACAATGATATCGGAGACCGTTTTGCGCCGTTTCGCGTTTTTTTCTATTTTTTCAAAATCAAGTTGATTTGTCATTTTGGTATCCTCTATGAATAGTAAACGTGTTTTTTACTTACCAGCAGATTGATGCAGGTGATGGTCAGGACGATTGCGAACAGAATGATCGCCGCCGCGGAGGCGTAGGACGGATAGCCGCCGCTGTCGCCGTACAGCATATCGTAAATATAGCCGACGATGGTGTTCATTTCCGCAGTGTTCAGATCCGTTCCGAACAGAGCGACTGCATCGCTGTAAGCCTTAAATGCACCGATAAATCCGGTGATGATCAGATAAAAGATCATCGGGGAGATCATCGGCAGGGTGATTTTGGTAAAAATGCGCAGTTTTGAAGTGCCGTCCACCCTCGCGGCTTTGTAGTAATCCTGATTGACAGAGGCGAGTGCGCTTGTCAGAATCAGAATCTTAAATGGCAGCACTACCCAGATGGTATAAAAACATAAGACAAACATCTTCGCCCAGTACGGACCGTCAATAAAATCAATGGAGTGAACGCCGAACCAGTTGAGAATCAGGTTTACCAGACCATCCGTGTACGCAGTTTTCTTAAATAAAATCATGAAAACCAGACCAACTGCCAGTGTATTTGTCACATAGGGCAGAAAGTAGATTGTCTGGTACAGGTTGCGCAAAGGCTTGATGGAACTTAAACCGACTGAAATCAGCAGAGCGATCCCAGTGGAAACCGGCACTGTGATCACAACCAAAATAAAAGTGTTTTTTACTGCCTGCAGAAAATAAGGATCATGCAGTACATAAGAATAGTTGTAAGGACCAATGCCGAAGTAGGTTTGGGACGCAAAATTGTATCCCTCTTCAAAGGAATAGATGAAAACGTCGATCAGCGGATAAATCATGAAAAAGCCCAGAAACAGAACCGCCGGAAGCAGATAGAGCCAGGCTTTGCGGTTATTTTTTTTCATAGTGAAATCCTCGTTTCTGTCTGCTTGTTAAATACGAATACTTTATGCGGTTTCAGGGAAAAACGGATCGTTTCCGCAGCTGTATTTATGATGCAGTCTGCATTGATAATAGAGCGAATCGTCGGATTTTCTGAACCGGGATGTTCGGAGATAATGCTCATGTCACGGCCCATTACCTCTATGCGGTTGAGACGGCAGCACATCGGACCGTTTTCGTCCGGTATAAAGCCTTCTGGGCGGATGCCGATCCAGACATCTTGATCCGGTACGTTTACTGCCGGAAGGATGGCATCCTTTCCAATATATAGACAGCCATTTTTTACGCTTCCCTCAAATACATTAATCGGCGGTGTGCCGAGGAATTTGGCAACGAACAGGTTGAGCGGATCATCATAGACATCCTGCGGTTTGCCGATCTGCTGCAGCTTTCCGTCTTTCATCACAACGATCATATCGGAAATGCTCATGGCTTCCTCCTGATCATGAGTGACAAAGATTGTAGTAATCTTAGTGGCGTACTGGATTTTACGGATTTCTTCGCGGGTCTGCAGACGCAGGCGCGCGTCAAGATTGGAGAGCGGTTCATCCAGTAAAAGTACGCGCGGCATTTTTACAAGCGCTCTGGCGATGGCTACGCGCTGCTGCTGACCGCCGGATAATTCGCTTGGTTTTCGGTCCATCAGTTCGTTAATCTGCACTAACCTGGCAGCCTCGTCAGCACGGCGCTGCATTTCCTCTTTGGAAAGCTTGTCTTTTCCCTTTAAGTTTTCCAGCGGGAAAAGAATGTTCTGTCTGACCGTCAGATGCGGATAGAGCGCATAGTTCTGAAATACCATGCCGACTCCTCTGCTTTCCGGCGGCAGATTTGTGACGTCATCTTCGCCAAAAAAGATTTTTCCGGCAGTTGCCTTTTCCAGACCGCAGATTAGATTCAGGGTCGTACTTTTACCGCATCCGGAAGGACCGAGCAGACCGATCAGCTGCCCGTCCGGAATTTCAAAAGAAAAATGATCCACAGCCACAACCTCGGTTTTAATTTTCCGATTGCGGTTGGGAAATTTTTTGGTGAGATCTTGCAATGTAATTTTCATTTGTGTTCTCCCTCAAGATAGTGAAAACTGATGCGCGGGCAATATTTTCGTAAATATTACAGGGCATACAGTGTTTTAGTGATTGCCGGGACGATAGCTGCTCCGACAGTTACGATTATAGCGGATTATTTGGGGTTTCTCAAGGTAAAACAGGAGAGATTAATTTCAGTTTCTCAATAAATTTTTCGGACGCTTTCGAAAATACCTGATATTTTTTCCAAATGATGTGCATGCTTGCTTCTTTTTGAGGAAAAAGGGGACGAAAACATAGTTTACTGTTTCCGCAGGTATTGATAATTTTATCGAATCCTATGGCATATCCAAGTCCTTCCTCGACCAGCAAAGAGGCATTAAACAGCAAATTATAGGTTGCCGTAATTTCCAGTTCAGATAGTTCTTTTTTTATCCATGCGGTTAAGGCAGCTTTGCTGTCATCCTGATTGGATATGATTAAAGGTTTATCCCACAAGTCTTTTGGCTGGATTACTTTATTGACAGCCAGAGGTGAATCCTGCTTCATCAAAACGCCCCAAGTATCTTTAAAAGGCAGCTCAATGGAATGATACTTTGCGTGATTTACATTTCCAAACACGATTCCAAAACATTCTGGCATGATCATGGAGTTGACATTCGTCATTCGGAAATGACGGTAAACTGCCGGGCGGCGCTATGGTATTCTGATCATGTGACAGTTACAGACAGTAAACTTCACGGGATCAAAGCGTTTCGGGAGTGTGGTGATGTGACGATTCGAAACTGCGATATTATTTCTCCGGAATTTGGCTGGTCTGTTCAAGGAATCTGTATGGAGGATACCACAGCAGTCAGCGAATACTTTATGATGCGTTCTGGAACGGAGAAAACATTACAATCCGAAAGAGTATTGCGGCTATGGAGGAAAATTTGAAGCGTCTGACAAAGCAGGAAGAAAAATATGC
>CALDMO010000038.1 GCA_937915375.1 uncultured Marvinbryantia sp. | reverse complement strand
CTACGTAACACATGACCAGACTGAGGCTATGACACTTGGTACCAGAATCGTTGTTATGAAAGATGGTATTGTTCAGCAGGTAGATTCTCCGCAGAATCTGTACAATAACCCGGGTAATCTGTTCGTTGCAGGATTTATCGGATCTCCGCAGATGAACTTCCTGGATGCAAAAGTAAATGTAAAAGGAAATGACGTTACTCTTAAAGTTGGTTCCTTTGATATTAAACTTCCGGCAGCAAAAGCAAAAACTCTTATCGATGGCGGTTATGCAGGAAAGACAGTTGTTATGGGTATTCGTCCGGAAGACGTACATGATGATGCAGCATTTATCGCATCTTCACCGGAAACAGTGATCGAGTCTACAATCAGAGTATACGAGCTGCTTGGTGCAGAAGTATTCCTGTACTTCGATCTGGAACAGTTCCCGATGACAGCACGTGTTAATCCGACAACTACAGCAAGAACAGGTGATACTGTTAAATTTGCTCTGGATGCAAACAAGATTCACGTATTCGACAAAGAAACAGAACTTACAATTACAAACTAGTAAGAGTATTTTAGGGGGTGTTGCTTAAGCAGCCCCCTTTTTCGATTTGATAGAAAAGAATGATAATAACGATATAATAAAGAGGAGAAAAAGAATATGATAACAGTAAAAAATCCTATTTTAAGCGGATTTTATCCGGATCCATCCATTTGCAGAGTGGAAAAAGATTTTTACCTGGTGAATTCCAGTTTTGGGTATTTTCCGGGTGTTCCCTTATTCCACAGCCGAGATTTAGCGCACTGGGAACAGATTGGTAATATTTTGGATAGAGAAGAACAGCTTCCAATGGATCCGGGAGAAAGAGAAATTTCCAGAGGTATTTTTGCACCGGTTATTCGGTACTACAATGGAACATTTTATATGATTACAACAAATGTGAGTTATGGAGGAAATTTTATTGTAACGGCAGAGCGTCCGGAGGGACCGTGGTCCAAGCCGTATTATCTGGGAGAAGAAGCGCCGGGGATCGACCCAAGTCTGTTTTTTGATGAAGATGGACGCTGCTATTATGTGGGAACCAGACCAAATCCAAGTGGGGTGACTTATAATGGCGACTGGGAAATCTGGGCGCAGGAACTGGATCTGGAGAGTATGAAACTGATCGGTGAAAGTCATGCAATCTGGAAAGGCGCTATGCGTCATGCAATCTGGCCGGAAGGACCACATATTTATAAAATCGGAGAATATTATTATCTGGTACATGCAGAGGGTGGTACCGGACCGGAACATAGTATTACCGTTGCAAGAAGCAAGCAGATTTTTGGTCCGTATGAAGGCTGCAAACGAAATCCGGTATTTACACATCGTCATCTTGGAAAAAATTATCCAGTTGTCTATGTGGGACACTGTGACCTGGTTGATGATGGAAATGGAAACTGGTACGCAGTGATGCTGGCTTCCAGACCGTGTGAACAGCATAGCAGTATGGGCAGAGAGACCTTCCTGGCGAAAGTAACCTGGGAAGATGGCTGGCCGGTTTTTAATGAAGGAATTGGAAAACTGGAAGATGTCGTAGAATTGCCGCTCGAAGAAGTACGATTTGACAGAGAAGTAACAAAATGTGATCTGTTCCATTTTTGGGATAAAAAACTAGATGATCGTTTTCTTGGAATTGGCGATAGATCTTCCGAAAAATATTCTTTACAGGATAGAGAAGGATTTCTTCGTCTGAAACTGTCAACGGAAAAAATTACAGAAGAAGGAAAGCCGTGTTATCTGGGCGTCCGACAGAAAAGCTATCAGTTCACCGCAAGCTGTGCAGTAGATTATATGCCTAAAATAGAAGAGGAAGCAGCTGGTATGGTGCTGTTCCAGAACCATCAGAATCATTTGCGTATGGAAATTGTAAAATCATCCGAAGGAAGAGAATTTTGTGTGACAACGCATATTCATGGTCAGGATGAGACGGTGGCAAGAATGGAACTTAAAAAAGATGGATTGGTAGAAATCTGTCTGAGAGCAGAAAATCAGTCTGCGGTTATTTATGCAGGAGAATGCGGCGCGCGGAAGAAAGCAGCAGAAGTCAGTCTTTTGCCTTACACGACAGAAGAAGCAGGCGGATTTGTTGGATGTACAGTGGGAATGTATGCGTCGTCAAATGGAAAAACAGAAAACAACTACGCAGATTTTGCATGGTTTGTTGTTGATAATCGGTAGTGTCTTTGAAAGAGAAAGAAAAGATTGCGAAACAGAAAAAAATGTTTTAAGATAGTAGCAGTAAATGTTTAAAAGTTGAGAACACAGTATGGAAACGGAGGTAACATATGATTTCAGCACAGGTAATACAGACGTCAATAGAGGAGCTTCGTGCGATTACCCGGATTGATTTGTGTGTATCAGATTTAGAGGGAACTACTGTGGCATCTACTATGCCGGAGGAAGAAGTACAGAGAGATGTCATTCATTTTTTTGCGAATTCTGCGGCAGACAGTCAGGTGGTGCAGGGTTATCATTTCTTTAAAATTCTGGACGAGGGAACCCCGGCATATATTCTGATTGCAAGAGGCAATGGAGAAGACGCCTATATGATCGGGAAAATTGCTGTAAGCCAAATTCAGAATCTGATCATTGCGTATAAAGAACGTTTTGATAAAAATAATTTTATACAGAATCTGCTTTTGGATAATCTCTTGATTGTGGATATCTATAATCGCGCAAAGAAGCTGCATATTAATATAGAAGCAAAGCGTGTGGTTTTCCTGATTGAGACAAAGCAAGAGAAGGACACCAATGCACTTGAATTGATTAAAACACTGTTTGCTTCCAGTACAAAGGATTTTATCACGGCAGTGGATGAGCGCAGCATTATTCTGGTAAAAGAGTTGGCTGAAAATGAAGATTATCCGGAGATTGAGGCAATCGGTAAGATGCTTCTGGATATGCTCAATAGTGAGGCGATGTCTCAGGTGCGTGTGGCTTATGGTACGATTATTCATGAAATCCGCGCTATTTCCAAATCTTACAAAGAAGCGAAAATGGCTCTGGATGTCGGCAAGATTTTCTATGAGGAAAAAAATATCATTCCGTACAATATGCTTGGCATCGGCCGTTTGATTTATCAGCTGCCGCTGCCGTTGTGCGAAATGTTTATTGATGAAATTTTCGGTGGAAAGGAATTGCCGGATTCTCTGGATGAGGAAACACTGGCAACGATTAACAAGTTCTTTGAGAACAGTCTGAATGTTTCCGAGACATCGAGACAGTTGTATATCCACCGCAATACACTGGTATATCGTCTGGAAAAGCTGCAGAAGAGCACTGGACTGGATGTACGTGTTTTTGAAGATGCGCTGACCTTCCGTATTGCACTGATGGTTTCCAACTATATGAAATATATGGAACGCGAGGAGTACTAGAACCAGTTCAGCCATGCACGAGATGAATGATTGAACTGGTTTGACAGGAAACATAGAGCCGGACGGCACAAGTCTGTCCGGCTGTTCGAAGTTAAGAGAACAATAGGAGGTGCATTATAATGAAATTATACGATAATGGTGTTTATTTGTTAAACGGCGTTGATCTGGTGGAAGACGGTGCGCAGGTACAGGAAATTCTGCGCAGCAAACTGGGAGATCAGATACCGTCGAAAGAGGAAGGGGCAAAAAATACGATTGCTTATGGCATTTTGGAAAGCCATAATACTTCCGGAAATATGGAAAAGCTGCAGATTAAATTTGATAAGCTGACTTCGCATGATATCACATTTGTCGGTATTATTCAGACGGCAAGGGCGTCGGGACTGGAAAAGTTTCCGGTGCCGTATGTTCTGACCAATTGTCATAACAGTCTCTGTGCAGTGGGCGGTACGATCAATGAGGATGATCATATGTTTGGTCTGACCTGCGCTAAAAAATACGGCGGCGTATATGTTCCGCCGCATCAGGCGGTTATCCACCAGTTTGCCAGAGAAATGCTGGCAGGAGGCGGAAGGATGATCCTTGGTTCGGATTCTCATACACGCTATGGTGCTCTGGGTACAATGGCGATGGGAGAGGGCGGACCGGAACTGGTAAAACAGCTTCTTTCCAAAACGTATGATATCAATATGCCAAAGGTAGTAGGCGTTTATCTGACTGGAAAGCCGGAAAAGGGCGTCGGTCCGCAGGATGTGGCACTGGCGATTATCGGTGCGGTGTTTGGCAATGGTTATGTAAATAATAAAGTGATGGAATTTGTCGGACCGGGCGTGGAAAACTTGAGCGCTGATTTCCGTATCGGTATTGACGTTATGACAACAGAAACGACCTGCCTGTCTTCTATTTGGAAAACAGACAGTGAAATCAAGGAGTTTTACGAGATTCACGGACGTTCTGCAGATTACAAGGAGCTGAATCCGGGCGCAGTTGCTTATTATGACGGTATGATTTATCTGGATCTTTCCGAGATCAAACCGATGATTGCTATGCCGTTCCATCCGAGCAACACGTATACGATTGAAGAATTGAACGCAAATCTGGATGATATTCTGGCAGATGTGGAAAAACGCGCTCTGGTGAGTCTGGACGGCGCGGTTGATTTCACGTTGAGAAATAAGGTAAGAAACGGCAGACTGTATGTTGATCAGGGTATTATTGCCGGCTGTGCAGGCGGCGGATTTGAAAATATCTGTGCGGCGGCGGATATCTTAAAGGATGCGTATATTGGTGCGGATGAATTTACATTAAGTATTTATCCGGCAAGTACGCCGATTTATATGGAACTGGCGAAAAATGGTCGTTTAGCCGATCTGATTAAGACAGGTGCGATTGTAAAAACCGCATTCTGCGGTCCGTGCTTTGGTGCAGGCGATACGCCGGCGAACAATGCTTTCTCGATTCGTCACTCTACCAGAAACTTCCCGAACCGTGAAGGAAGCAAGCTGCAGAGCGGACAGATTGCTTCTGTAGCGTTGATGGATGCGCGTTCTATCGCGGCGACAGCTGCAAACAAGGGTTATCTGACAGCGGCAACAGATGTGGACGTAAACTTTACGAATCCGAAATATTTCTTTGACAGCAGTATTTATGCAAACCGTGTCTTTGACAGCAAGGGCGTGGCAGATCCGAGTCAGGAGATTAAATTTGGTCCGAATATTAAGGATTGGCCGGCGATGCCGGAGCTGACAAAGCATTTGATGCTGAAGGTGGTCTCCGAGATTCATGATCCGGTAACAACAACGGATGAACTGATTCCGTCTGGCGAAACATCTTCTTATCGTTCCAATCCGTTGGGACTGGCAGAGTTTACATTGTCCAGAAAAGATCCGGCTTACGTTGGACGTGCCAAAGAGGTACAGAAAGCAGAAAAGGCTCGTGAAGCAGGCGAATGCATGGGAGACGCGCTTCCGGAATTGCGTCCGATTTTGGATAAGGTAAAAGAGTCTTATCCAGATGCCGGAAAAGAGACGACTGGTATCGGCAGCACGATTTTTGCTGTGAAACCGGGTGATGGTTCCGCGCGTGAGCAGGCGGCTTCCTGTCAGAAGGTGCTTGGAGGCTGGGCGAATATTGCTAACAGCTATGCGACAAAACGTTATCGCTCCAATCTGATCAATTGGGGTATGCTGCCGTTCCTGATTGATGAGGGCGAGCTGCCGTTTACGAACGGAGATTATGTTTTTATTCCGGAAATTCGCAAAGCGGTTGAGGACAAACTGACTGAGATCAAAGCGTTTGTGGTAAACGAGACAGAGATGAAAGAGTTTACCTTAAAGCTGGGTGAACTGACAGATGACGAGAGAACGATCATTCTGGATGGATGCCTGATAAATTATTACAGACATTAATTAGCTGTAATAACAGACATAGATAAATAAAATAAACAGGACAATAACCCGCAGGATGCTTTTTGGGCTGCCTGCGGGTTATTTTTGAAAGCTTTTGCGGTATTGCGTCGGGGCGGTTCCGTAATATTTTTTAAATGCGGCGGAAAAATGTTCAATGGAAGAATAGCCGACATCTTCAGCGATTTTACTGATACTGTCAGAACTGTTAATCAGCATCATGGAGGCGGCGGACATTCTTGCCTGCGTCTTTTTTTGCTGAAAGTTCTTTCCATACTGAAATTTTAATAGACGTTCGGTCTGGCGCGGACTGAGCCCCAGACGGGCAGACAGTTCTTCCAGTGACAGATTTTGATATTCATATAGAAAGTATTCTTCGATGGTGACTGCATTTTTATCGAAGGCAGGAAGTATGGTACCTTCGTTTTTCTTTTTGGCGTCAGGTAAATAGTTGCGGATGACGCGTACGAGAATCTGCCGCAGCAGCGCTTCCGCCTCAAAACGGAATCCGGTTGTTTCTTGTTCTACAGCCTGAAACAGTTCATAGATAGGTGAAAAAATATTTTGAGAATCAACACCGAACCAGAGGTGCGTATGTTCAAAAACAGAAAGAAGGTATTCCAGATCCTTGTCAAACGGCTGCTTTTCCGGCAGTTTCTTTTTTTGCATATGCAGGTGGATACAGTATTCACGCATATGATCTTCCGGATAGGGTGACTGTGCGTGTTCGATGGATGGACCAACCACATAGAGGATGCCGGGAGAGAGTTCATAATCCTGTCCGGCAATTCGAGCACGTCCGCCGCCATCGCATATATAGTGAATCTCATAGGAACTTTCCCCGTGCGTATGATTTGGAATAGTGCGGCAGGAATGTTCGCTGACTAAATTCAATACTTTAAAAACGCGGCTTCCGGCTGAAAATATGAGATTTGTATGATCGTATTTTATAAACATAAGGCCCTCGTTTGAAAAGAAAAATTTTGTTTTTATTATTATTTTAATAGATATGAAAACATAGGTCAATTAATTTGCGCAAATGCGACATAAACCATACAAAAATGTCGGCAAAAATACTAACAGAGTATGCAGAAAAATTTATAATAGAATTATGAGAACTGCAGGAAGCAGAGTAAAAGCAGAAAGGGGATTTACAAATATGGAAAAGATGATGAAAGGCGCCATTCTGCCGGGCAACAGTACGGTGGAAATTCGGGATTTTGAGATTCCGAAGCCGGGACATGGACAGGTATTGATTCAGACGAAAGCGACAACAATCTGCGGAAGTGATATCCGCTGTATTTATCGTGAACATGTAGGTAAAGGACCGGAAGGTTATATTCCGGGAACGATTGCCGGACATGAGCCGTGCGGCGTGATCGTGGAAGAAGGAGAGGGACTCAAACGTTTTAAGAAGGGTGATCGCGTAATTGTATATCACATTTCCGGCTGCGGCGTATGCAATGACTGCAGAAGAGGATACTATATTTCCTGCAAGAGTGAACATCGTAAGGCATACGGCTGGCAGAGAGACGGCGGTATGGCGCCGTACATTCTGGCAGAGGAAAAAGATTTGATTTATCTGCCGGATGAGCTGACGTATAAGGACGGCGCTCAGGTAGCCTGTGGCTTTGGTACGGTTTATGAAGCAATTGAAAAAATCGGCGTCTGCGGAAATGACGCGGTTCTGGTAACCGGTCTGGGGCCGGTAGGGCTGGCGGCTCTGATGCTGGCAAAAGCGATGGGAGCAAATATGCTGATTGGCGTAGAAATGAATGAACATCGTATAGAACTGGCGAAAAAACTTGGTCTGGTGGATTATGTGTTTAAACCGGATGAAGCGATGGAAGGTATCATGAAGGTGACAAACGGCCGCGGTGTGGAACGTGCGATTGATGCGAGTGCGAGCGATCCGGGAAGACAGCTTGCCATTCGCGCGACAAGAGAATGGGGCAAGATTGCCTTTGTAGGCGAGGGAGGAACCTGTCATTTTGAGCCTAGTCCGGATATTATTCACGGACAGAAAACAATTTACGGTTCTTGGGTAACATCTCTTTGGAGAATGGAAGAATTGGTGGAACGACTGGTACGCTGGGGAATTCATCCGGAAGATCTGATTACAGACGAGTTTCCGCTTGAGCAGGCAGGGGAAGCATATGCGCTGATGGCCGGCGGACAGTGCGGTAAAGTGGCTGTTGTATTTCCTGACTAAATAAATAAAAGAAAATATCCGGGAGTTTGCCTGTGAGCGAACTTTCCGGATATTTTTATAATAGTTCTTTCAGATTCATATCTGTAAATTCCGTAATTTCCCCGGTTTTTACATAAAACGTCATCTGTTCAAATTCTTCTTCAAGCTTTTCCAGTAAATCGGACAATACTGTTTCAAATTCTTGTTTTTCTGCCGGGGTTTCTATTAGTTTCCAACATGGCAGCAGAAAAAAGATGTGGTTAGACATTACCGGACCGCAGATGGCAAGTGGAAAATAATCATGGACAGTGTCGCGGAAATTATCATAATAACGCTTTACCCGAATTGCGGAACCGACTGGATTGGCTAATGTGCGGGAATCATCGGATTCGGAATATTCTCCGAAGGTAAGTTGCACCGGTTTGGCAAAGCGCTGAGAAATACTCATCAAGGAAAGATATCTTTCAGCGGTGGTGGTGTCTCTTTCGGAAAAGAAAAGCTCATGGATCAGACCGTGTTCCACCACTGGAACAACGATGTCGAAGCGTTCCTGAATCTGGACATTTTTCTGGAGGCGTTTCTGTGAACGTTCCACAGATGCCACTGCCAGGCTAATTTGGGGAAGGATTTTCTCCCGAAACAGCGGTTTAGAAACATGCGCTAACAGATGCAGATTTTTTGCTTCTGTACGGTAGATTTGACGGTCATAGGTAGATACCGTAATGAAAATACATTTTCTATGGAAAGAGCGGATTTCTTGAATGATATCAAAGCCGCGCAGTTCCGGCATCTCAACATTGATAACGGCAATATCTGGGATAAATTTGTGCGTGAGTTTTCGCAGATAGCGCGCTGTTTTTGCTGTGCGCACATCGCAGGTTTCACCGTACTGTGCATTGATCATATTTCGAAGAGCGTTTAAAACGACTCCCTCGTTGTCTGCAAGTAAAATTTTAATCATAAGGTATACTCCTTAAGGTGAGACGTTTAAATCTGATTCGGGTACAGGAAACGTTCACGGATCAGATAGACGCCGCCGAGTAAAACTGCGGTATCTTGGAGACTGGAAGGAACCAGCCGGCAGTATGCTTTGCGGCTGCTGCGCAGTTCTGCCATAATGTCATCACATAATCCCGGATGACAAATGCTTAAAGAACTGTTCAAGACCATAATATCAGGATTAAAAGTATTGAGCAAATTATTTATGCCGATTGCCATATATTTGATGAAACGGCGTACCGAATCTATAGTTTGCGGATCGCGTTGGTGATAGAGCTGTTCAAAAGTGTGAAGGTTGATCGGCATTTTTTTCAACTCAGAAAGCTCTGTGAAGAGCGCACGTTCGGAGGCATACTGTTCCAGACAGCCGCGGTTTCCGCATGGACATGGACGGCCGTCTACCTCAATGATCGTGTGACCGAACTCTCCGGCAAAGCCGTTTTTCCCTTTGACGAGCTGATTACGCATGATAATTCCCACACCGATACCGGAGTGTACGCTGATGTAAAGCATTTCATTGGTATTATGGCAGTGTGCCCATTCTCCGAGGACAGACAGATTTGCCTCATTTTCCAGAATGACAGGGACACCGTAGCGTTTGCCGAGTTCAGAAATGAAATCAATGTCCTCGAAAGAAGAGTAAGGCAGGAAGATGATTTTATTATGATGAACAACACCGTGTATTCCCAGGGAAATACCGAGAAGTCCGTAACGGCTCTGCGGAAGAGAGGCAAGTGCAAGATCTATTTGTTTTGTCAGTACATGCAGAATCTGCTCAGCCTGTGCAGGCATCGGAAACTGGCGCAAACGGCAGTCCTCACCTACCAGATTTGAGGTCATCAGGGTAATTGTTTCTATGGAAAGATCGATGGAGATCACATAGCCGCAGGCTTTGTTAATCTGCAGCAGAATTGGTTTGCGGCCTTTTTTGGTGTTGTCGCTTCCGGTTTCCAGTACGATGCCACGGTCCAAAAGTTCCTGTACGATTGCGGAAACGGTGGCTTTGGTCAGTCCCAGCTGGGAAGCGATGGAGGCACGTGAAACAGCACCGTTTGCAAGGATGGTACGGATGACAGACTGTGTATTAATATCTCTGATTAATTCATGACTTCCGGCTAACATCTGACGAATCCTCCTAGTAAAAGTTTTTAAAAAAGCACTTGCAAAAACGCTCTGTAAGAGTTATTATTACTATAACACAATTAGTTTAGTTAGTAAACTAATTTGCAAAATTTCTCCGGCTGAAGAAATAGCAGCCGCAAGAAAATTGAATAATGAAAGAAAACAGGGAGGGTAAGAACATGCAGATTAAGAGTATTACGGACAGCGCTTTCCGTAAATACGGACGTGTATTGCCGGTGGAAGTTCCGGATCTTTTAAAACGTCTGGCAGAGACGCCGCAGCCGAATGAGGTTGTTTATGTGGCTTCCGCACCGGAACTGGAAGCGTGCGCGGAGTATGAGACGATCCGTGACAGTATTTACGGCGGTATGCCGATTCAGATCGGTTACTGCAACGGCTGCAATCACACCTTAAATGCAGTAGAATATCATCGTGATTCTGAGATTGATATTGCACTGGACGGCGCAATTCTGCTGCTTGGTTCTGAGCAGGATGTAGAAGATGATTTTACCTATGATACAGGCAAAATGGAAGCTTTTGCCGCTCCGGCAGGCGCAGTAATTGAGCTTTACGGTACTACGCTTCATTATGCACCGTGTAACGCAGAGGGGAAAGACGGTTTCCGTGTGGTGATTATTTTACCGAAGGGAACGAATACAGATGCACCGAAGGTTTCCGGTAAGTTCGCGGAAGATAAGCTGATGACAGCAAAAAATAAATGGCTGATCGCGCATGAAGAGTCAGGGCTTGGCGCAGACGGCGCATTTGTTGGTCTGAAGGGTGAGAATCTCACTGTATAAGAGAGATTTATATAAAAAAGAATATTAGGAGGATGATAAAAATGTTTAACATGCCAGAAGTAAAAATCGGAATTGTTGCGGTTAGCCGTGACTGCTTCCCGGAATCTCTGTCCGTAAACAGAAGAAAAGCGCTTGTAGACGCTTACGCAAAAAAATATGACGCAAAAAATATTTATGAATGCCCGATCTGTATCGTTGAGAGCGAGATCCATATGGTTCAGGCTCTGGAAGATGTAAAGGCAGCAGGCTGTAACGCACTTGTTGTATATCTTGGCAACTTTGGTCCGGAAATTTCCGAGACACTGCTTGCAAAACATTTTGATGGACCGAAAATGTTTATCGCAGCGGCAGAAGAAACCCAGAACGATCTGATTCAGGGACGCGGCGACGCATACTGCGGTATGCTGAATGCAAGCTATAACCTGCAGCTGAGAAATGTAGAAGGATACTACATTCCGGAATATCCGGTAGGCGATGCAGAAGACTGCGCAGATATGATCGAAGAATTCCTTCCGATCGCACGCGCTTACATCGGCGTAAAAGATTTAAAGATCATCAGCTTTGGTCCGCGTCCGCTGAACTTTATGGCTTGTAACGCACCGATCAAACAGCTGTTTAACATGGGTATCGAGATTGAAGAAAACTCCGAACTTGACCTGTTTGAATCCTTCAACAAACATGCTGGCGATCCGCGTATCCCGGAAGTTGTTGCAGATATGGAAAAAGAACTGGGCGAAGGCAATATGAAACCGGAAATCCTGCCGAAACTGGCTCAGTATGAACTGACACTGCTTGACTGGGTAGAAGCTCACAGAGGATACAGAAAATATGTAGCTCTGACAAGCAAATGCTGGCCGGCATTCCAGACACAGTTCGGATTTGTTCCGTGCTATGTAAACAGCCGTCTGACAGGACGCGGTATTCCGGTATCCTGTGAAGTAGATATTTACGGAACACTTTCTGAGTTTATCGGTACTGCAGTAAGTAACGATACGGTTACACTGCTTGATATCAACAACTCTGTTCCGAAGGATATGTACAAAGAATCTATCGAAGGCAAATTTAATTATACACATAAGGATACCTTTATGGGATTCCACTGTGGAAATACAAACTCCGGTAAACTGTCTTCCTGCGCAATGAAATATCAGATGATCATGGCAAGAGCGCTTCCGGAAGAAGTGACACAGGGTACACTGGAAGGAGATATTCAGCCGGGTGATATCACATTCTATCGTCTGCAGAGCACTGCTGACAATAAACTGCGCGCATATATCGCACACGGAGAAGTACTTCCGGTTGCAACAAAATCCTTTGGAGGAATCGGTATTTTCGCAATTCCGGAAATGGGCAGATTCTACCGTCATGTACTGATCGAAGGCGGATATCCGCATCATGGAGCAGTAGCATTCGGACATCATGGCAAAGCGCTCTATGAAGTATTTAAGATGCTTGGCGTTGATGTAAAGGAAATCGGATACAATCAGCCGGCAGGCGTTCGTTATCCGACAGAGAATCCGTTTGCATAAAATTTGATTAAAAAATAGGAACAGGTACGACCGATAGTAGTCAAATAGCAGCTATTATGACTGCTATCGGTCTATTTGTTTGAAGGATTGATATAAACAGGAGGATTTTACAATGCTTTATATAGGCGTAGACCTTGGTACATCAGCGGTAAAGCTGCTTCTGATGAATTCTGAGGGTAAAATTGAAAATGTGGTTTCCAAGGAGTATCCGCTGTATTTTCCGCATCCGGGCTGGTCTGAACAGAAGCCGGAGGACTGGTGGAACGGTGTTATGGAAGGTTTAAAGGAACTGACAGCAGACTGCGACAAGAACCAGATTGCGGGCATCAGTTTCGGCGGACAGATGCACGGTCTGGTTGCGCTGGACAAAGATGACAATGTGATCCGTCCGGCAATTCTCTGGAATGATGGACGTACACAGAAACAGACGGATTACCTGAACAACGTAATCGGAAAAGATAAGTTGTCCGAGTATACCGCAAATATCGCGTTTGCAGGTTTTACGGCTCCGAAGATCCTTTGGATGAAGGAAGAGGAACCGGACAATTTTGCGAAGCTGAACATGGTGCTTCTGCCGAAGGATTATATTGCGTTCAAGCTTTCCGGCGTATACTGCACGGACGTTTCTGATGCATCCGGTATGCTGATTTTTGATGTAAAAAATAAATGCTGGTCGAAAGAAATGCTGGAAATCTGCGGTATTACAGAAGCGCAGGTTCCGAAAATCTTTGAAAGCTATGAAACTGTCGGCACGATCCTGCCGGAAGTAGCAAAAGAACTGGGCTTCCCGGAAACTGTCAAGATTGTAGCCGGAGCAGGTGATAATGCGGCGGCAGCAGTCGGTACCGGTACGGTAGGCGATGGTATGTGCAATATTTCACTTGGAACGAGCGGTACGATTTTCGTATCAAGCAAGAGTTTTGGAGTGGATGAAAACAATGCGCTGCATTCTTTTGCGCATGCGGACGGCAATTATCATCTGATGGGCTGCATGCTTTCCGCGGCATCCTGTAATAAATGGTGGATGGATGAGATCATCGGTACAAAAGAGTACGCGGCAGAACAGGCTAAAATAGAAAAGCTTGGTGAAAATCATGTATTTTTCCTGCCGTATCTGATGGGAGAGCGTTCTCCGCACAACAATCCGAACGCGAGAGGTACGTTTATTGGTATGACAATGGATACGACCCGTGCGGATATGACGCAGGCTGTTCTGGAAGGCGTAGCATTTGCAATTCGTGATTCTTTTGAAGTTGCGAAATCGCTTGGTATCAAGATCGAGCGCACAAAGATCTGTGGCGGAGGAGCGAAGAGTCCGTTGTGGAAGAAGATCATTGCAAACGTGCTTGGTATCAAAGTGGATGTGATTGAGAGCGAGGAAGGACCGGGATACGGCGGTGCAATGCTGGCAGCAGTTGCCTGCGGCGAATTCGCGGATGTGAAGGAAGCGGCAGATAAGCTGGTGAAGGTGATCGATACGATTGAACCGGATCCGGAACTGGTTGAGAAATATAATGACCGCTACGCAAAATTTGTAAAGATTTATCCGACTGTGAAAGGGCTGTTTGATGAAGTGACTCTTTAAGAGCAGTTGGGATACTGGAAAGAGAATAGAAATGAAGGAAGCAGCTTCGGAAGAGGCTGCTTCTTTTGCAGAAGTTTTTTGACATGGAAGGTCGAAACTTGCGAAATATTTTAGTGCCGGATATTTGCCGATTATGGTATACTTAAAAGAGAGCAAGGCAGCCTACAAGTGCGCTGTATAAAATGGAATATGGAGGGAAGTATTGTGGAGGAACGTCATTATTTGATTTCCGATGCAGCGAAAATGGTCGCTGTGGAGGCCCACGTGCTGAGATACTGGGAAGAGGAACTGGATTTGCCGATTGCCAGGACAGAGCTGGGGCATCGATACTACACCCGCGAAAACATTGAAATTTTTAAAAATGTTAAGAGACTGAAGGAAGAAGGATTGCAGCTCAAGGCAATCAGAGTGCTGCTGCAGGAAACAGCGAAACTGGAAGGAGATAAGCCGCAGTGGAAACTGCAGTATGATTATGACCACATACAGATCAGAAAAGATGAGGATGAGACTGTCAGAGAAGCGCAGGACGATAGCGTAGAGGAAGCAGAGCCTGCGGCGGAAGCTGTACAAGAGAAGGAACAGCCGGGGAATAATCCGGGGCAGACGGTTACGCAGGAGTCAGAAACTGCCGCGCTCATTGCTATGCGGACAAACGCGGAACGGCTTCAGCTTTTTAAGGAGCTGGTAGAGGATGTTGTGGAAAAGGTGGTAAAGGATAATAATGATGAACTGCAGAAGCGCATAGAGGAATCGATCGCTAAAGAAACAGATTATCTTTTACATATGCAGGAGCGACGGGAGGAAGAACGTTTCCGAAAGCTGGACGAGGTAATCCGTACACATCAGAAAAACAGCCGTTATGTGGCGGCAGCAAAAGAAAAAAGCCGTTTTTTCAGATTGTTTGGGAAATAAATGCAATAAAAAGCTGTCGGATCCTATTGGAAACCGGCAGCTTTTTAAAAATCGACGATTTTGATTATTCTGCTTCGATAGCGCCTGTCGGGCATTCGCCTTCGCATGTACCGCAATCAAGACATGCATCAGCATCGATTACGTATTTGCCATCACCTTCGCTGATAGCGTCAGCCGGACATACGCCTGCGCATGTTCCGCAGTTTACGCATGCATCTGTAATTACATATGCCATGATAATTATCCTCCTTATATTTTAAATTGTCCCGTAACTGTAATAATGAACAGTCTTGGATGCTTACATTTTAATACAAAAAATACAATTATACAAGTGAAAAAACAGGGAAAGGAGTCAAAATCTGTGGGAAAAGAGCTGATGAATTTTGTCAAAACAAGAAAGAAGGCGAATTTACTGATTGTTTGTCTGAATATTGTCGTTTTTCTATATCTCAGTATTTTTGTCGGGAGTACGACCGATGCCGTACTGATGGAGGCACACGGCGCTATGTTTGTGCCGGATGTGGTGGAAAAAGGGGAATATTATCGTCTGCTGACCAGTATGTTTCTACATTTCGGGATAGAGCATCTGGCTTTTAATATGCTGCTTTTGATTTTTGCCGGTGATATGCTGACCGTTCAGGTGGGTACGGTACGTTATCTGTGTATCTATTTGGGCGGAGGATTGGCAGGAAATCTGTTGTCGTTTGCAGTGAATTTGAAGGCAGAAAGCTACGTTGTTTCTGCCGGCGCTTCCGGAGCGATTTTCGCTGTGATCGGAGCGCTGGTCTTTCTGGTGCTTATTTATAAAGGGAGAATCAAAGATCTTAATGGGCGCGGAATCTGCGCAATGGCAGTGCTGTCTCTGATACAGGGTTTTACAGATTCCGGCGTGGATAATTATGCACATCTTGGCGGCTTCATTGGAGGTTTTTTATTGGCAGCCGTATTTCAAATGTGGTCTTATCTGCGGAATTGCAGGCAAGTGTGATGGTTCCCTGATGCGCTTCGATAATTCGCTTTGCGATGGGAAGTCCCAGACCGGTACCGCAGGATTTGTGGGTTACAAACGGATCAAACAGTGTGGAAATTTGTTCGGCCGGGATCTTATATCCATTATCTGTAACGGTGATGCAAAGCATGTCCCCATCCATGAACGCTTTTATCATAAGGTATGGATTCGGTTTTTGGCAGATGTTCAGCGCTTCGATCGAATTGCGTACCAGATTATCAAATACTTGACGGAAACGGCGGACATCTACCTCTATTAAGGGCAGGTCTTTTTCAGTCTCACAGTCAAAGGTAATCTTTGAATGCTTCAGCAGCGGCAAGATCGTGTTTTTGTATTCTGCGAGCCAGACGGCAAAATCGATCGGCTGTGGGCACAGGAGAATGCTGTTCTGGTAAGAGGAAATATCTTGCAGCAGTAATATTAAATGTTCCATTTCTGTGTGGATGGTATCCCAGTATGTACAGGAAGTGATTTCCGGATAGCTGTCGGCAAGGAGCTGCAGGTAGCTGTTGATCAGTGTGAGCGGGTTGCGAATTTCGTGTGAAATGGTTGAAAGCAGCATTTGATAGTCTTCTGAAAATTTCATGATAATCTCCTTAATAGCAAGTCAATAAAGCATTTGCATACGCATTGGCTATTGACAGTCTGAATAATAAATTTTAAGATGTAAGAAACAATGGTTCTCTAATTATATAATACGTGGAAGGAGCAAAAATATGACGGAGAAGTGTATTTTTTGTAAAATTGCTGCTGGAGAAATTCCTTCAGCTACGGTATATGAGGATGAGGAATTTCGAGTGATTCTGGATGTAGGTCCGGCTGCGAAAGGGCATATGCTGGTGCTGCCGAAGGCGCATTATGCGGATATTTGTGATATGCCGGAGGAATTGACTGGAAAAGCGTTTATCGTTGCCAAAAGGATGGCGGAAAAGATGGAAAAAGTGCTGGGATGTGAAGGCATTAATATTGTCCAGAATAATCACGAGGCGGCGGGACAGACCGTTTTCCATTTTCATATTCATCTGATTCCGCGTAATAAAAAGGATCAGGTTGGACTGGGCTGGAATACCGGAAAATTGACGGAGAGAGACAGAGAGGAACTTTTACAGAAATTTTCCGAATAGGACAACGAATGCTGATGCAGATCGGCAAAGGTAATAAGGATACTACAAATGATGAACCATGAGACATTCACAGAAATATATAAGCGCTATGCAACCTTGATTTTAAAAGCTGTGGTGGCTCAGACGAAAGATGAAGAGACAGCAAAGGAAATCTGTCAGCAGACATTTTTGGCTTACTATAACAATATGCATAATGTGAAACCAGGGGCAGAAAAGCCGTGGCTGCTGAAAACAGCAAGACACTTAGTGATAGATTACTGGAGAAGGGCAAGCACAAAAAACGAAATATTGATAAACAGCAAGGATGGGAATTTCCCGGAGAGAAAATCTCAGAATATGGAAAAGGAATGCGTAGATAAAATGTTTATCTATGAGATTCTTGAGGATTTGGAAGAAAAGAACAAGCTTTGGTATGAAGTAATTGATTTGCTGTTTGTTGAGCAGATGGACCGCGAAGAGGCGGCGAAGCATCTCGGAATCAGTCCGGGAATGCTTCGCGCAAGATTGTACAGAGCCAAACAGTATCTGAAAAGAAAATACGGTCGGGAATTTGCAGAAAGCTAATGTTTTTTGGAAACGGCAGTCTGTTCAATCAGATCGGTAATGGTCTGAATTGCATTGTTCAGATTGCTTTTTTCCATTGCCTGTATATATTCGGCACGGGAATCATACACTTTGCGGATCGTTTCCAACAAAAGCTCCGGGGTGAGATTTTCTTCTAAAAGAACTTCGCAGAAGCCCTGTTTCTGGAATGACTGCGCGTTTAAAATCTGATCACCGCGGCTGGCATTAGAACCGAGCGGGATCAGGAGCGTTGGCTTGCGCAGCTCTAACAGCTCGCAGATAGCGTTGGCTCCGGCACGGGAAACCACAACGTCTGCCAGAGCGAACAGGTCGGCCAGTTCTTTTTTGATATATTCGAACTGTACGTAACCTTTTGTATGCTCAAGAGACGGATC
Organism: uncultured Marvinbryantia sp.; assembly: GCA_937915375.1. Classification (GTDB taxonomy): domain Bacteria; phylum Bacillota; class Clostridia; order Lachnospirales; family Lachnospiraceae; genus Marvinbryantia. The sequence continues at coordinate 8,908 of CALDMO010000038.1, read as the reverse complement.
GAGTTTATCCGCACCGCAGAGGTGGATAACCTGAAAGGTCTGCAGCAGTTCCGGCAGGATGCCGCGGACAGCGTTATTTACGTTTGCGGAGCCGAGACTGCCGCCGATGACCATCATAACCGGCTTATCGTCTGTAAAGCCGCAGATTTTCAGTGCGGCGGCACGGCTGCCGCTGCGCAGTTCCGCACGGATCGGTGAACCGGAGAGTACGGCTTTGTCAGCAGGCAGATACTGCAGAGTTTCCGGAAAGTTGCAGCAGACCTTTGTCGCTGACGGGATGGCCAGTTTGTTTGCCAGACCAGGCGTGAGGTCAGATTCGTGAATAATGACCGGAATATGGCAGTGTTTTGCAGCCAGTACAACCGGAACGGCAACGAAACCGCCCTTGGAAAAGACAATATCCGGTTTCAGCTGTTTTAAAAGTTTGCGCGCCTCGGTATAGCCTTTGATGACCCGGAAAGGATCGCTAAAATTTTTCAGATCAAAATATCGTCTGAGTTTACCGGAAGAAATGCCATAGTAAGGGATATTCATTTCTTCAATCAAATTTTTTTCGATGCCGTTGTGGGAACCGATGTAATGAATTTCATAACCGAGTTCCTGCAGACGCGGCATCAGTGCAATATTGGGCGTAACGTGTCCGGCGGTTCCTCCGCCGGTCAGAACAATTCGTTTCATTTTAAAATCCTCCAGACCCATCACAGGAAATGTGATGTTGTTACTATTTATATTATACGTCTGGGGAGAAAAGTCAAGAAGGGACTTTTGTATGCCAAAGAAGGAAAAACGAAAATGGAATTCGCCGGAAAAAGCTATTCGGCAGTTCCTTGATGAAGAAGAATGTAAGAGAGCAGACGCATATGAGCAAAAACTGAATGCGGATGAATCTTTAAAAGATATAGAAGCAACGCCGGAGATGTTTGAGGACATTATGCGGCGTGTTGCGGCGGTAGATGCGGAAAAAGATGAAGCGGTGGCGCAAAAGGCGGCTGTCGGGGAATATGTATATGTTTCGCAGGAAGATCGTGAAGCGATGGAACTTGGAAAAAAAGTATTGGCGCGCAGGAAGTATCGCAAGGTTTGGCGCGGGTTCGGAGTTGCAGCGGCTCTGCTGGCAGTGGTAGTCGGCGTAAGTGTCAGTACCGAGGCAGGGAGATTTCGGATTGCGAATTTTTGGAACTTTTTAGTTGGGCAAGAAACGGTTATCAGAGTAGAAAATGATGATCCGAGAGATGCAGTTGAGGTGGATTTTGCGGAAAAAGAGGCATGGAGTGAGATAGAGAAAAAGACGGGGATAGTTCCGGTGAAGTTTATGTATCTTCCAGATGGGATGAAATTTGATAGTTATGAGATAAATGAAGTTCATCGAACTGCACGTTTAGTTTATATGTATAGAGATACTTTTGTAAAGATCTTAATGACGGCAGGAAAAAATATTACTCAATCTTTAAAAAGTGAATTACATTATGATGGAACTACAGTGAAAGAGATTCCGGTTGCGACTAGATATGGAGAGTATGTAATTGTAGAAACAAAAACAGATATAGGGAATAATTACATGGTTTCTTTTGAAAGAGACAGCTGTAGTTACTCAATAATTGGTGTATCTACCAGAGAGGAATTTAAAAATATGATAGAGAATATATTTTTTTAAATTTTAGCATAACGTTTTTTCTTTTCATTCGTTTATATAATTGTAATGTAAATATGAGAGAAAGGAGAAAACGATGAACTACAAAAGAAAAGTCAGTTCTGTACTGTTTTTATTGCTGTTGTGTTTAGGCCTAATGGGAAGTATTGCATCGGCAGAGGAGAAAGAACTTCGGAAGGCAACCGGGAAGTCGATGTTTATTACACAGCTGGCGGAAAATAATCAGATTGTGCCGAAAGGCACTTATCTCGCAAGCGGATATAGTTCAATTGCGGAAGTGTCAGGAAGGACCATCAGTGTATATGGTGCGACAGACTGTTATCGTACGGCAGATGTGGTGGATGTTACCGTCTATCTAGAACGTTATAATGGCAGTAGTTGGTATACGTATACCTACTGGTCAACGAAAACGGCATATGATGCTCATTTTGTTTCGTATAGTACCAATGTAACCGTGCCGGCTGGAACATATCGTGTACGGAGTTCACATTATGTAAGAAATGGTTCTACCGAAGAGAGTACGACCAGTGAGACTGGTTCGCTTAGAGTATACTAAAATTTAATAACCTTACAACTAAATATTGCAATCCTTTTCTCAGTTCTTTTTTGACCAGAGACCATTGTTTTGAACTGCGGAAAGGATAAGCCGAAATTCCGGAGGCGTTTTTTGACGAACCGCGGATGACTGTATCTACATTACCTTTCATTCCGAAGCAGACAGGCACAGGTACGAGATCGGGGAGACCAGTACAGTAAGGATGTCGGATGTCTGTGGATAGAACGGGGAATCAAAAATGACTGTGGAATTTCTGTTTTTCAGGAAAGATTTTTATAGAAAGATAATAGAATAATAAGTGAATACAGAGATAAGGGGGAGCTTGAGATGAGCGCAAAATATTATCGTTTTCTTTATCATCCGGTACCAAGGGGCATTGCTTTCAGCGCAAGTGTGGGCGCGGAGCATGGAAAGGACGGCTATCAGCTGCTGTATCTTGGAGGCGGCGTTAAATGGGAGAAGCTTAAGAAATGCGCCGGAATTTTTGACGATGGACTGCAGCTTTTGATACTGGCTGACCTGCAGCCGGAAACAGTAGAGTGTGCCTGCCATATTTTAGAGAAACAAAAGGCGGCAACGGTGATGCTTCCGGAGGATACAAACAGTAGGTCGGTACATACAGCGTTTACTTCGGCAGGAGTGAAAGAAATTTGTGAGATCGCAGAAAGGAAGGAGTTTATGGAAAAGAACTTTCGTCTGCGACTTTTCTGTGTCGGAGAAGCAAGCGAGAGAACGCTTCTTTTTTACATTGGCAGTATGTACTGTCCGGCAGATGAGGAGTGTATGATGCAGGTTAAGGCTGCAGATGCTGATCTGGCGTGCGGTATGACCGTTAATACAGAAAACTTGTGCTGTGAGATGCGCTGTATGCTTCGGCAGGATATTACGATTACGCTCTGTAAACGGCAAAATCAGAAAGACGGAGTTTATTTTGTAGATGGACATCTTTTAACAGGAACGGCAGATTTGTCCAAATACCTGTTAAAGATAAAAGAATATTTGGCGGATGACTGGAAAAAGATTCGTTTTGCGGCGATTCCCGCAGGCGGCAGCAAAGAAGCCTGGGATGAAGGGCTTCTGGAAATTGGAACAAAAAATCATCAGCGCTATCTGATCGGTACTTCGGAGGTAGATGCGCAAATTTTGAAAGAAATTATGGTGAAAGACGCGCGGCAGACCTTTTTTTGTGTCAGCGAGACCTGCGGTTTGTGTATTTCCGGCTGTTTTATGGAAAGAAAATAATCAAATGGTAAAAGTTTTATAAATTATAAAAATTTACTGGGATATCTGAAAAAGATGGGGTATACTTTATACTATATAAGGTGTACCCTGTTTTTGTGGGGAAAACGGATAGGGGGAATGGCAATGAAACTAATGTTTATTGGTGCGACACATGAGGTTACCGGAAGTTGTACATATCTGGAGGCTTGCGGAAAAAAGATTTTGATTGACTGCGGTATGGAGCAGGGGGTTAATCATTTTGAAAATGTACCTTTACCGGTTTCGGCAGCTGATATTGACATGGTATTTCTGACCCATGTGCATATCGACCATTCCGGACGTCTGCCGCTTTTATTTAAAAATGGTTTCCGAGGGCAGATTTTTTCAACGTATGCTACGGAGATGCTCTGCCGGATTATGCTTCGTGATAGTGCGCACATTCAGATGTTTGAAGCTGAATGGCGCAATCGTAAAGGAAAACGTGCCGGCAGAGAAGAATATGTTCCTTTATATACTGTAGAGGACGCAGAAGGCGCAATCAAATGTTTTGTTGGACGTGATTATGATGAATTGAGCATTGTTGCAGAAGGGATCGCTATTCGTTTTGTGGATGCCGGACATTTGCTCGGTTCTTCTTCGATTGAGGTCTGGATCAAGGAAAATGGTGTTGAGAAGAAGCTGGTATTTTCCGGAGATATCGGAAACAAAAACCAGCCGATTATCTGCAATCCTCAGTATTTAAAGGATGCGGATTATGTGATTATGGAGTCTACTTACGGTGATCGTAGTCATGGACCGCGTCCAGATTACATTGCGGATTTGACAAAGATTCTGCAGGAAACGTTTGATCGGGGCGGCAATGTGGTGATTCCTGCATTTGCCGTTGGCAGGACGCAGGAAATGCTTTATTTTATCCGTCAGATCAAGGAAGAAAAACGGATTAAAAACCATGAAAATTTTGAAGTTTACGTGGACAGTCCTCTGGCGGTAGAGGCGACAAAGATTTTTATGGAGCGAATGTACGAAGATTTTGATGATGATGCACGCGCTCTGATTGAAAAAGGGATCAACCCGATCAGTTTTCCGGGATTAAAGATTGCGGTGACGAGTGATGCGTCAAAGGCAATTAATTTTGATGAACGTCCGAAAGTGATCATTTCTGCCAGCGGTATGTGTGATGCAGGCCGTATTAAGCATCATTTGAAGCATAATCTCTGGCGTCCGGAGTGTACCGTTCTCTTTGTCGGCTATCAGTCGGTGGGAACGTTGGGGCGCGCGCTTGTAGAAGGAGCCACAGAGGTAAAGCTGTTTGGTGAAGAGATTGAAGTGCGGGCAAAAATATATACTTTGTCAGGTATCAGCGGTCACGCAGATAACAGTGGTCTGATGGAATGGATCAGCGCGTTTGGAGATCGTCCGAAGAAGGTATTTGTGATTCACGGTGAGGATGAATCCTGCATGACCTTGTCAGAGCGTATCCGCAGCGAGCTCCATTTGGATGCAGCGGCGCCGTATAGCGGGACTACGTTTGATTTGCTTACCGGTGAATATATTCACGAGACAGAAGGTGTATTGATTGAAAAGAAAACAGTATCGGGAGAAAGCAGACAGAATACTGTATTTGACCGTCTGGTGGCGGCAGGAAAGCGTTTGATGGCTGTGATCCGTCACAATGAGGGCGGAGCAAATAAAGACCTGGCAAAATTTGCCGACCAGGTGAATGCATTATGTGATAAGTGGGAGAGGTAGTTACCGGAATGAAAAATGTGATGCTGATTATTAATCCGAAATCGGGCAAGGGGACGATCCGTAATCGTCTGCTTGATATCACAGATATTTTTATTAAAGCAGAATATGATTTGACGATTTATATTTCTCAGCATCCGGGAGATGCCAGACAAAAAGTACAGCGTGAGGCCGGAAATTTTGATTTGATCATCTGCAGCGGAGGTGATGGGACGCTGGATGAAGTGATCAGCGGTATGATCGAAAGCGGAGAAATGTGTGAGATTGGCTATATTCCATCCGGAAGTACAAATGACTTTGCTAACAGCCTGCATCTGCCGAAGGATATGATCAGGGCAGCGGAGCGGATTGTGGAGGAAAATGTTTTTCCGTGCGACGCAGGTTTTTTTAATGATGACTATTTTGTCTACATTGCGGCATTCGGTCTGTTTACGGATGTGTCCTACGAGACGAATCAGGATGCAAAAAATGTGCTCGGTCATATGGCTTATCTGTTGGAGGGAATGCGAAAGCTTGCCAACATTAAGTCTTATTATATGAAGGTAAAGATGGATGATGTGGAAGTTGAGGGAGAGTTTTTGTTCGGTATGGTGACAAATTCTATTTCCGTCGGTGGCTTTAAAAATATCACAGGCAAGCATGTACAGCTTGATGACGGTTTGTTTGAGGTAACATTAATCCGTAAACCTAAAAATGTACTGGAATTAAATGCAATTCTTGCAGCTCTGGTGACAATGACGCCGGACGAAAAGTATATGCTTCAGCGTAAGGTGAGCCGGATAGAGATTGAGTCTGAGGAAATGATTCCGTGGACGCTCGATGGTGAGTATGGCGGTGAGCACAGAAATGTAGAAATACGAAATGAGAAGCAGGCGCTGAAGCTGCTGATATAAATGCTTTGTAACAGATCTTTTATAAATTACAGAAGAACAGGAGTTTTTGGATGAAAAACTCCTGTTTATTTAATATATGGAAGGAAAAAGAGTCCTGATCCAAATTATGTCACCTGACAATATTCACAAAATTTATCGAAAAATAGCGGCTTATGTATTTTTTTAAATACATATAAAATATAGTTATCCACAGAAAAGAAATGTGGAAAAGGCTTAAAAAAGAAGTTATACACGAAGTTATACACATTATCCACACGAAATGGGGTGGATAATGTGGTTTACATAGTAATTTTTCAGAACAAACGTTTTGGGAAAGTATACTAAATAGTTCCTATTTTGAAAATGACATATAAGAAAACGGTAAACCAGATTGGACGCTCCGTGACAGATATGCGGTTAATAAATACTACAAAGAAAAGGCAATTTGTAATAAATATGAAATATAATTTTCTGTGGAAATCCTTCGTATTCTGTGGCATTATATATTGGTAAATTTATATTAGAAAGAGCGGAATAAAATTATGCGTCTTAGAAACATACCGAGGGCAAATGAAGTAATTGCGGCTAGTCCGATGGTGATTCAGGAGCCTGTAAAACACAAGGGGCACTGGAAGGAAGTATTTGGAAATGACCAGCCGATTCACATTGAGGTGGGAATGGGGAAAGGGCGTTTCCTGACGGAGTTGGCAAAACGCCATCCGGAGAATAATTATATTGGAATTGAGCGCTATACAAGTGTTCTTTTGCGTGCAGTAGAAAAAATACAGTACGAGGAAACAAAGCCGGAAAATTTGTATTTTTTATGTATTGATGCCAGAGAACTGCCGGATATTTTTGACAGAGGTGAGGTTAATAAAATTTATCTGAATTTTTCAGATCCGTGGCCCAAAGATCGTCATGCGCAGCGGCGTCTGCCATCCAGACAGTTTCTGGAGCGTTATGACAAGATTCTTGCAGCGGATGGGGATGTGGAGTTTAAAACGGATAACCGAGGGCTGTTTGAGTTTGCTCTGGAAGAAATTGAACCGGCTGGGTGGAAGCTTTGTATGCATACGTTTGATTTACATGCGGATGCGGAGCTGATGAAGGATAATATTATGACGGAATACGAAGAAAAGTTTTCTGAGAAAGGGAATCCAATCTGTAAGCTGATTATGAGGCGGTAGACAGGTACTTTGCATATGATAAGGTAAAAGCTGTCCGGAGGAAGTATGGGATTTCGCAGATGGAAATGGAATATCGGCGTATTTTTATACGACAGACAAAAAAGCGGCAAATATTTTGCCGCTTTTAAAAGATCTTGTTCTGAAGTATGCAATTTTCTGAAAAATGGGCATTAATCCTTGAGGGAGATGTTGCGTTTTTTTAATCGATATTCCAGGATCAGGTTCAGCACGTAATATAAAATCGCTACCAGCGGTACGCTAAGGAACATACCGAGGACACCGGCGATACTGCCTCCAATTGTAATAGAGAAGATAATCCACAACGGTTTTAAACCGATGGATTCACCGAGAATCTTAGGACCAAGGTATAAGCCGTCAAATTGCTGCAGAACCAGAATCAGAACGGCGAAGCCAAAGGCTTTTAACGGGCTGATCAGCAGAAGGATCAGGATACCCGGAATCGCGCCGATAAATGGACCGAAATACGGAATCATATTGGTAATGCCGACAATTACGCTGATCAACAGAGAATACTGCATATTAAAAATATTCATACAGATAAAGCAGAGGATGCCGATGATTGCGGAATCGACCGCTTTGCCGGTAATGAAGTTGGTAAAAACATGGTTGCACTCATTTACGATGTCCATTGTTACGTCAATAAAGGACACCGGAATAAAACCGTAAATAATCTTGCGCATGGAATGCTGCAGGGATGTTTTATCTACCAGCATATATACGGATACAATCACGGCAATAATAAAATTCAGTACGCCGGACACAATACCAACAGAAATATTGTAAACAGCAGGAACAAGATCTGTCGCAACATTTCTCAGGGTATTGACCACTTCCGGCAGAATTCCATCGACCATTTTCTGCAATTCAGTTACATCGAGCGTCGGGAAACGTTCCTGAAGATTGTCAAAGAAATCGTATGTAACGTTATATAACTCCGGCAGTTTATTTACCAGTTCTGTGACACTGATGACGATTTGTGGAATAATGTACAGTACACAGATAGCAAGTATTCCGAAAACGAACAAATAGGTAATGATAAGCGCGGCAGCTTTGCAAATGCGCATATTTTTTATATTGCATTTTTGGTTAAGAAAACGGATGAGCCGTTTGACGATTGGGTTGAGCACCAAAGCGATCAAAAGACCAATCAGAAACGGCATTAGGATACTAAAAAGATTGGCCAGAGAGTTTGACACGGCATGCGGCGTCATGATCACACGGATGATTAGCGTACTGATGGCAACCACGACCAGTACGTAGATACTAATGGTAAAATACAGATCGTTTGCCATGAATTTTCTCTGCGATTCTTTCGGCTGCTGTTCAGCGGGTTCAGGATTTTTCGGAATAGCAGATTTTACGGGAACTGCCGGCTTTGTCGCTGCCGGTCTATTTTTGAAGTTTGTTTTTTTCTGACTCACGAATGGGCCTCCATAAGAAATTTTGAATGTATAAATATTAGTATAAAACTTTTTTCAGCAGGTGGCAAGCATTTCAGAATGAGGAATTCTAAAAAATTTGTGAAAAAAGACTTGCAATTGTAGAGAAAATATAATATAATATTTTTCGTTCGGAGGGGAATCTTCAAACGAATTGAAAAATGCGCCTTTAGCTCAGTTGGTAGAGCACCTGACTCTTAATCAGGGTGTCCAGG